>WGMA01000058.1 GCA_016125285.1 Phycisphaera sp. | reverse complement strand
GCCACCGAAGCAACAGACTCACCGCGTTCGATCGCTTCGAGCATCTTCTGACGGGTCTGAACCGGAATAGGCATGACGCGACCTCCTTGTCGATGCCGTATCATCGCATGTGCAACACGATCGCGCAAGATGCTCTAGTCATAAATCAGATCGCCAAGTCTTCCATGTAACCCACACGGACGTTAAATTGAATTCTGCACGGTCGAGCGAAACGGCCGCCGGGAAGCAGGGATTAAGCAGCGACTGCTCGTCCCCAGCTGATGCAAATCGGATCGCGGGACAGGTCGGAGATTGCGAAGCACACACCGCGCTGACCCGGCGACCGTGACGCGACCGTGCAGAAGAAGTATCCGGGAACCGCAGTTGGGGTTCATTTCATAGACGGTTGGATCGCCGAGACAGTCGAAGTGATTTGTGTGACTCACGTCCGGCGGAGGATGGGCGCATCATGTTTGATCAGCACAAATCGAGGGGACAGCACGGCGCCTGGGCGGCGGTGTGTCGCCGTGTCGTGCTTTTTGCATACGCCGCGTGGCGGCGGGGGAGCTTGGGTGAGCATGCGCCGGCGTTGCAGCCGGTACGCGTGTCGCGCGACGCGCAGGGGCATGCGCGGCGGGGCGGTTGGGGGAGTCGATGAGGGAGGAACGGTCGCGGAGGTCGGCTAACGCCGATCGCACCGCGCGTGACAGACGTAGCGCCCTGTGACGGGACGGGCGCCGAGGGTGAGGAAGCCGTCACATTCACATGCGTGTCGCCGCACCCGGGGGGCGCGGCGTCGTGGAAGAACACATCGCGATTCACGGATGAACACTTGTCGCACGGACGCGCGTAGCGATGCCATCGACGCACGCAACGACGACGAGGGTTCACGATGATTCGGCTCACAGACAACGCACCGCGCCGCCCTGACGAAGTGGTCGTGCGGACCTATCAGCCCGGCGATCACGCCCGCGTGATCACGCTCCACTACACCGGGCAGTTGTGCACCGCCCCGATCGACGACAGCGGCGACGCGGAGACGGACCTGCTCGGGATCAGCGCGGCGTACTTCAGCGACCCGGCGGATCACGTCTGGGTCGCCGAGTTGTACGGTCGCCCGGCGGGGATGATCGCGGCCAGGCGGTTCGACGGGATGACGTCACGCGTTCATTGGCTGCGTGTCGACCCCGCGTATCGGCGCACGTCGATCCCGGACCGGCTGATTCAGACCGCGGCCCGGCACTGCCGCGACCACGACGTGCTGAAGGTGGTGCTCGACACGCCGGTGGACCCGGGGCACGCGTCGGCGCTGATGGCGGGCGTGGGCCTGCGCTTCAGCCGGGCCGTGACGCGGGGCGGTCGGCAGAT
The DNA here is from genome assembly GCA_016125285.1 of Phycisphaera sp. Taxonomy (GTDB): domain Bacteria; phylum Planctomycetota; class Phycisphaerae; order Phycisphaerales; family Zrk34; genus RI-212. The sequence continues at coordinate 15,551 of WGMA01000058.1, read as the reverse complement.
GCTGGAGTATTACGTGGACCTGTACCGCGAGCCGCGCGCCGGGTGTGACGCGCCGCCGCGCACGTCGGAGCGTTCGCGTGTCGAACCGATGCGACGCGCCGCCGTATGAGACAAGGAGGACGATCATGAAACGACGAAAGCCCCGTACCGTTGCACGCGCCCCACACCGCGGCCGCTCACGCCGCGTGGTCACCATCGACCGCCTGCGCGACCGCCTGCTGCACGCGCTGCAGGCGTACGACCGGTGGTGCCACCCCGGCCTGTCGCGCGGCGTGGTCGACCTGATCACGCTCGCCGAGCAGCGCGACGACCTCGAGCCGTGGGAGCGCACCTACCGCGTGCGGCTGATCCTGACCGAGGCCTGCGCGCCGCACACACCCGACGAGCCGCCGCTGATCAAGGACGAGGCGTTCGATAGCCTCGTCGCCCGCGCCGCGGCGAAGGTCGAGCAGATGCGTCGCATCCTCGCCCGGCGGAACGTGAGCCACGCCGCGCTCGGTGACGACTGGAACACGCTCGTCTGGCTCGGCTGACGTCGACCGACACGCGGTTCAACACGCCGACTACCACCCCCGCGGCGCGTCACACGTTGACTCAAGCGTGTGGCGCGCCCATTCTGATGGACATGGCACGCCACACCTCTCCGCCGTCGGCCTCGCGGGGCGTGATCGCCGCGACGCTGTTCACTCTGTCCGTCACCGCCGCGATCGCCGCGGTCGTCCCGCAAGACGCACGCGCCGCCGATTCACCCGAGAAGTCCGCCGCCGCCGACTTCGGCATGACCATCACCTGGGATAAGAACATCCTCACGATCCACGGCGAGCGCATCCCCGGCAAGGACATCCCGATCCTCTATCTCGAGGCGTACTGCCGCCCCGGCTCCACCACCGCCGAGTGGGGCGACACCGTCATCGGTCACACGACGCAACTCGTCGAGGCGTCCGACGACCACAAGCGCATCGTGCTCCGCTGCACGCTCAAGGACGGCGTGATCGTCGATCACGTCATCACCGCGCACGATGACAACGTCGACTTCGCACTCACCGCGCACAACCCCACGGACGTCGCGTCGCAGGCCCACTGGGCGCAGCCCTGCATCCGCGTCGGCGCGTTTACCGGCACGGGCGCGGATAAGACCGATGACAAGTACGCGTACGTGCCCAAGTCATTCATCTTCCACGACGGCAAGCCCGCGTTGATGCCGACGAAGGGATGGGCGACCGAAGCGCGTTACGTGCCGGGGCAGGTGTGGTGTCCGCGCGACGTGCCACGCACGGACGTCAACCCGCGCCCGCTGAATCCGAACCCCGCGGAGAACGCGTTGATCGGCTGCGTCAGCGCCGACGACCAATGGATCATGGCCGCGGCGTTCGAGCCATGCCAGGAGCTTTTTCAGGGCGTGATCCGCTGCCTGCACAGCGACTTCCGCATCGGCGGACTGAAGCCCGGTGAAACCAAACACATCCACGGCAAGCTGTACGTCCTGCCGAAGGATTTCGACGCGCTGCTGGCGCGATATCGCAAGGACTTCCCCGACGCGAAGTAGGATCCGCTATTGCGGAACGATGCAAAACTCCTCTCCCCGGGTGGGGGAGAGGTTGGGTGAGTGGGGTCGATTCGTCGGACGCGGCGCATCGTCTGGGATGCGTGACGTGCACCGGCGAGTTACCCTCACCCCGGCCCTCTCCCTTGCCGGGAGAGGGAGCGACACATCGTCAGTAGTTCCGGAAGGGCCCGCGTGGCGGGGAGGCGTCCATGTCGGCGCGCCACGCCGCGAACTTCGATCGCATCATCTCCAGCCGCTGCGGCTGCGTCGCAGCCAGATCGTTCTTCTCGCCGATGTCGCTCGACAGGTCGAAGAGCCATTCGCCCTTCGAGGTCTTGATCCACTTGAAGTCGCCCACGCGCGCGGCGCACTCGTCGCGTCGCTGCCAGTACATGTCCGTGCGCGGCGACGGCTTGCCCTCCGCGAGCGTCGGCATCATGTCGTGCCCGTCGAGCTTCACGCCCTGCAGGTTCACGCCCGCGGCCTTGAGGATCGTGGGCATCACCTCGAGCGACGTGAGCAGCGCGTCGCTGGTCTGGCCCGGCTTGATCCGGCCGGGGAATCGCACGATGCACGGCACGCGGTTGCCGCCTTCCCACATCTGCCCCTTGTGCCCGCGCAGCGGGGAGTTGTCCGAGCCGCCGCTGCCGCCGTTGTCGCTCAGGAAGATCACCAGCGTGTCGTCGGCGATGCCGTGCTTGTCGAGCAGGTCGAGCAGCTTGCCGATCGACGCGTCCATCGCGCTGACCGCCGAGACGTACTCAAGGCGGCGGTTCTCCTTTGAGGGCCACTCGGTCTCGCGGCCGTACTTCGCGTTCATCCGCTTGTCGTACTCCTCGTCGTGCGGCAGCAGGGCGGGGTAGAGCTTCTTGAACTCCGGCGGCCCCTGCGCCGCGCCGCGGATCCGCGTGTCGAGGTTCGACGCCGAGTGCGGCGCGTTGTACGGCACGTACAGGAAGAACGGGCGGTCGTGGTTCGCCTCGATGAAGTTCGCCGCCTCGCGGTGGAATACGTCGGTGCAGTACGTGCCCTTGTCCTCTTCGGTGAGCTTCAGGTCGCGGTACATCGACGGCACGCCGTAGCGTTCGTGCGTGTAGTAGTCGATGCCGGTGTTGACGAAGCCGTAGAACGAGTTGAACCCGCGGCTCGTCGGCAGGAAGCGCTGCAGCGAGCCGAGGTCCCACTTGCCGACGATCCCGCAGCGGTACCCGGCTCGCGACATCACGTCGGAGATCAGCACCTCTTTGAGGTCCATGCCGCCGATGCGTTCGAAGCTGACCGCGTATTCCGCGGGTGTGTAGAGGTGCCCGTAGTCCGGCGCCTCGTTGCGGATCATGTCGACGATGCCGTTACGCTGCGGGTAGCGTCCGGTGAGCAGCGACCCGCGGCTCGGTGTGCACGCGGGCCAGGTCACGTAGAAGTTCGTCAGCCTCACGCCGCCGCGCGCGAGTCGGTCGAGCTGCGGCGTCTTCACCTCGTCGCTGCCGTAGCAGCCCAGGTCGTGGTAGCCCTGATCGTCGGACACGATCAGCAGCACGTTGGGCTGCCGCGCGTGCGCGAGCGTCGGCAGCAGCGTGGCGATCAGCACACAGGCGAAGCGCACGAAGCCCAAACACCATCCGCGTTCATCCGCGTTCATCTGCGGCTCCTTTCGTCAACTCCCTCTCCCTGGCAGGGAGAGGCCTGGGGTGAGGGTCGAGCGGCCGAATATATCACCGCGGTTCGATCATCCGCGGTGGTCCATGATCCATTCCCCTCACTCATCATCTCCCCCAGTTGGGGAAGAGTGGGCAGCGTCACTTCACGACGTTGTGCGTGCCGTTGAGTTCGTTGAGCGCGCGGTTGGTGACGCGCACGCGGTACTTGCCGTCGGAGTTGAAGCCCTTCTGGTACTTCAGGCCTTCCTTCATCTGCTCGATCACGGGGCGGGCCTGCTCGTCGATCTCGTCGAGCACGATCGCCGCGTGCAGGCGTTCCCACTGCGTGCCGGTCGTCATCTCGTGGATGAGCACGGGCAGCGCGTCGTCGGGCATGTCCATCCGGCACAGCGCCCGCGCCGCGGCGGTGCGCACGGCGGACGAGTCGTCCTTGAGCATCGCACGCATCAGCGACGCGGCGTGCGCCTCGGCGGGCTTGCCGATGTTGCCGATGCCTGTCGCGGCCCAGTAGCGGATCGCGTCGTCATCGTCCTTCGCGGCCTCGAGCAGCTTCGGCAGGGCGCTGGGCCCGTCCGACGCCGCGGCGGCGATCGCGCCGAGCTTCGCGTTGTAGGCGTTGGCTTCCGCCGCGCCACCCTGACGCAGGATCGCGTACTCGCTGCCGAACTGCTTCGCCCGGGCCGTGAGAATCGGCTCGGGGATCAGGCCCGTGTCCTTCGTGTCCTGCACCCACTTGAGGTGCGCCGCACGCATGCGCTTCAGCACGTCGGCCATCTTCGGATCCGCGGCGATGTTGTGCACGTTGTGCGGGTCCGTCTCGCAGTCGTACAGCTCCTCGACGGGCTTCGTCGCCCCGAAGAACTGCTCGGCCTCGGGCGACAGCTTGCCCGCCTCGTGCAGCTTCCGCAGCTCGCTCATCGTCGCGCCCTTCTCGGCGGTGTTGATGTACTGGTACCACGTCTTGAGCGGCTCGTAGTTGCGGATGTAGAGGTAACGCTTGTCGCGCACGCTGCGGATGATGTCGTAACGCTCGTCCATGCGGTCCCGCGCCCCGTACACGTAGTCCCGCGGCGCGGGCAGGTTCGCGCCGAGGAAGGGCTGGCCCTGCATGTGGTCCGGCTGGGCGACGCCCGCCAGACGCAGCACCGTCGGGCCGAAGTCGATCGAGCTGACCAGCGCGTCGCTGACCGTGCCCGGCTTGCCCTGTCCGTCGACGCGGAACTTCTCGGGGATGCGGACGACCATCGGGATGCGCGTGCCGGAGTCGTACACCCACCGCTTGGCGCGCGGCAGGCCCACGCCGTGGTCCGACCAGAAGATGATGATCGTGTCGTCGTAGAGCCCGTCGTCCTTGAGCTGCTGGATCATGTCGCCGACCCAGTGGTCCATCGCGGTGATCAGCTCGTAGTTGCGCTTCCAGTCCTCGCGGACGATCGGCGTGTCGGGGTAGTAGGGCGGCAGGTCGAGCTTGTTGGGGTCCTGCCGCTCGTCGGGGCGGAGGTTCTTCGTGGCGTCTTTGTACCGGCTCTCGCTGGCGATGTACGACTCGTGCGTGGGCATGTAGTTGAACACGGCGAAGAAGGGCTGGCTCTTGTCCTTGCGGCCGCGCCAGTGCGCCTTCTTCGACGATTCGTCCCACGCGTCCTTCGGCGTCTTGAACTGGTAGTCCTGCTTCGAGTTGTTCGTGCAGTAGTAACCCGCCTCGCGCAGGTACGCGGGGAACGGGCGGATCAGGTCGGGCAGCGTCGCGGTGCAGCGCATGTGCTGCGTGCCGATCGACGTCTGGTACATGCCGGTGATCACGCCGCTTCGGCACGGCGCGCAGACGCCCGCGGAGGTGAACGCGTGTGAGTAGCGGACGCCCTCGGTGGCGAGGTGATCGACGATGGGCGTGATCGCGTGCGGGTCGCCGTAGCAGCCGATGTGCGGGCTGATGTCTTCTGTGGAGAGCCACAGGATGTTCGGCCGCGTGGGTTTGTCGGCGGCGTCGGCGTGGTGGCCGATGGTCATGCTCAACGTGCAGGCGACCACCGCCGCCACGATCGCTCGATTCCAAATCATGCGTAACTCCTCTTTTGACCCCTCTCGCCCAGGTGGGGAGAGGTTGGGTGAGGGGGATGGACCTTCGACGACCCGAGCCCTTCGCGTGCGTGCGCCGTGCACGACGACTCAACCCTCACCCCAACCCTCTCCCTTGAAGGGAGAGAGAGCGATGCCGATAGACAACGATGATGATAGGGCCGATGATGCACCGGAACGGGCGCAAAACGCGTTTTCGGTGCACGCGCGACGGAAAAGCGGAATGCCGGGTTCTAAATCGGAGACTCGCATGGCTGAGCGATTCAAGGTCGTCATCGCGGACTTCATCAACGATGCGCTGGAGCCGGAGCGTGCGGCGCTGCGGGAGATCGCCGACGTGGTCGCGCTCGACGGGCACAGCGAAGACGACGTGGCGGGGCGGATCGAGGACGCCGACGCGATCATGCTGTACCACAACATGGGGCTCACCGAGCGGACGGTCGGCGCGCTGACACGCTGCAAGCTGATCGTGCGGTGCGGCGTCGGCGTGGACAACGTGCCGCTCGACTTCGCGCGCGACCGTGGCGTCCCGATCGCCAACGTGCCCGACTACGGCACGGAAGAGGTGGCCGACTCGGCGATCGGCATGACGCTGGCGTTGACGCGCGGCATCGCGTATCTCAACTCGCGGCTGCGCGCCGGGCTCGGCGACTGGATGTACACGCAGGCCGCGCCGATCGCCCGCCTGCGCGGACGAACGTTCGGCATCGTCGGCCTCGGGCGCATCGGCTCGTCGACGGCGCTCCGCGCCAAGGCGCTCGGCTTCGACGTCGCGTTCGTCGATCCGTACAAGCCCGATGGGTATGACAAATCGCTGGGCGTCCGGCGTGTCGAGACGATGGACGAGCTGCTGGCGCAGTCGCACGTGCTGAGCCTGCACTGCCCGCTGACCGACGAGACGCGTCATCTGATCGACGCCGCGGCGCTCGCACGGATGCAGCCGGGGTCGTATCTGGTCAACACGTCGCGCGGGGCGGTGGTGGACACGTCGGCGATCCCGGACGCGATCGCGTCGGGCCGACTGGCGGGCGCGGGCATCGACGTGCTGGCGGGCGAGCCGCCGCGTGACGACGACCCGCTGATCGCTGCGTGGCGTGACCCGCGGCACCCCGCGCACCACCGCGTGCTGGTCAACCCGCACAGCGCGTTCTACTGCGAGGAGGGTTTGATGCAGATCCGCGTCAAAGCGTCGGAGGCCGTCCGCCGCGCGCTGACCGGTGAGATGATCCGCAACGTCGTGAACTAGAGGTTGCGATGTGTGTACCGGCGCGAGGCTTCGCGCTCGGGTCTATTCGCTCAGCGCGTGCAGCGCTTCGAACAGGACGTTGCGTTCCTGCTCGTAGGTTTGTCGGAGCGTGCGGTAATCGCGGCCGGCGGCGCGGTCGGCGTCCATGATCCACAGCGCGTAGCCGAGCGGCGCGGCGCCGATCAGCGCGACGGGCCACGGCAGGCCGAACGCCCAGGTCATCAGCGGCGCGACGACGGCCGACGCGCCGACGAACGCCAGCGTGAACGCCGCGTCGGCGCCGGTGTAGATGCTGTGCCGACCCCCTGTCTGCGGCTTGATGAAGCGCATGCGGTCGGTCTGCCACTGCTCGTCGAGCTCGGCGATACGACGACGCAGCTCGGCGGCGCGGGGGTCGTCGCGCTCGACACGCAGCGGGTTGGCGGCGGAGCCGGTCGCGCCGCTCGGCTCGGTGTGCGCGCCTTCGTTGTCGCGCACGATCACCAGCGGCGTCCGGCAGTACGGGCACTCGGTCACGCGGCGCCGGGCCGGCACCTCGATCGGCGCGCCGCAAGTCGAACATGTCAGAGCGTAGATGCGCATCGTGCGCCTCCCTCGTCATCATGATATGTGACGCGGGGCATGACGGAAGGTTTTTGTGTGTCGCCGTTCCCACACATGCCGCGCCGACGCGCGGAATTCCCACGGCTGATCGCGTCAATCCAGATGTGAGCGAGAGGCGTCAGCCCTGCTGGAGCAGGATCGTCCCGGCGGACTGACGCAGGACCTTGTAGCCGCACTTTTCCGCGGCCTTGGCGAGATAGCTGCGCGACGCGCCGGCGGGGAGGCTCAGCTCCTTGTCGACGTTGGTGAACCAGATCACGCGCTGGTTCTCGAGCGGGCTGCGGCTGTTCATCCACGCCTCGATGACGCCGACGACCTGCTCGCCGTTGACCGCCGCAGGCGCGGGAGCCGCGGGCGGCGCGGCGGGTGCGGCGCCAACGGGCGCGGGAGTCGTGGGAGCCGCGGGCGCGGGTGCGGCCGGCGCGCCGCCGCCCTGGCGCAGCTTCTCGTTGTCAGCGGTCAGCTTCGCGACCTGCTGCTTGAGCTCCTGCACCATGCGCGTGAGCTTGTCCTTCTCGGCCTGAAGCTTCTTGATCTGAAAATCCTGAAGCTTGAACTGCTCGAGAAAGGCGATCTGCTGGCTGTCCGGTTGCTTGGCCAAATCGTTCTCCCGGCGAGGTTCTTCGCCGGCGTCCCCATCGGAGTATGTGACTAACGCCGCGTCGCCGCGACGTGCTTGCTACTGCTGCTTCTGGGTCGAGCCGAGTCTGTAGACCGCCGGCGGGCCGATCTCGAGGCTGTACTCCTCGATGCGCGCGGTGATGCGCCGGCCGTCCGGCAGGTCGACGTTCGTCCGCACGCGCACCGTTTCCGGCAGATCGAACACGTCTTCGCCGTCCAGCCCGAGTTCCTGGCTGTCCATCGAGCCACCACTGAACGTCACCTTCATGGCTGACCCTCGTCGTCTTGGCAGGCTTTTGCCCACGAGCCGTACGGCCCATACTACCCCGGCCAAGTGCCGTTGAACTGTAATACTGCTGGTCGCCGCGGTGTCGCGAGGCACCCTCACCGGCTACCCAAATCACCCCGTGAGAATACCAATATACACCCTACTGTCAAAGCGATACAAGGTTCTCGGACCCGCGCCGCGCCCCGCAGGGTCACTCGTTTTCCGCCCGCGCCGCCCAACGCAGACCCGCGAGGATGTGCCGCGAGGCGAACACACCGTCCAGCGTGTCCACGTTGTAACCCAGCGCCGTGTAGAACAGGCGGCCATTGCCGCGTGTCACCACCCACGAGATCGGGTGATCGTCGCCCATCGGCTTGCCGTCGCGCTTGAGGTGGTACGCGTTGACCGGCTCGTACGACGACTCGTCCGCACGCACCAGCACCTGCACGCCGTCCTGCCCGGTCACCGCGCGGTCGAAGTTCGGCCAGGTGTGCTCCATGCTGAACGTGTCGCCGGTGAGCTTCACGCCCGTGCCGATCAACGCCGGGTGCTTCATCGCCGCCGGGTCGACCTTCAGCGTCGCCGTCATCTTGTCCGAGTTCGACACGTAGTTGCAGCCGATCAGGTCCGCCCACCAGTCCCACGACCCGTCGTGTTGCGCCGCCGCGTGCAGCGCCACGATACCGCCGCCGGCGTCGTACCACGCGATCAACGCCGCCTTCTGCTCGTCGGTCAGCGTCGAGCCGAAGTGGTCGGCGTTGTTGACCACGAGCACCTGGTACCGCGACAGGTAGCCCGGCGTGAACAGCCCGCCGCTCTGCGTCACCGTCACGCGGAAGCCGTTGTCGTTGCCGAGCACGCGGATGTACTCGCTCATCTGCTCGGCCGTCGCGTCCGCCCCGGCGTACACCAGCACGCTGCGCAGCGGCCCGTTGGCGACCTTGTCGATTCGACTCACCGTCCGCCTCCCGCAACCGCCGATCCCCGCCGCCGTCAGCGAGACCACCAGCAGTAGTACCGAACGACGCGACGGCCCCGAAACACGCTTGTTGTGTGGCTTGATCATGGGTGAACAGGATAGCGGAAAGCCACGCGGGGCCGCCAGACGGACGTAACGTCAGCCGGACTTCCGGCGGTCAATGTCCGCCAGCTCATCGAGGAGATTGTAGTTGTCGGTGTGCGTCGGCCCACTCGGCGTATGTCTCGTAGATCTGTCCGCTCTGCGGCTCGATGGTCGTCCCGGCAGGATTGACGATCCCCTCGACTCGAAACCTGGCGGGATGTTCATCTCTGATGCTGTAGGCCCATAAATTGATGATCAATTGAGCAGCGTGCTGTCCGCCTCGCGACCTAACGAAGATCATCTCTTGTCCGATACCGTCTCTCCACGGCTTGTCATCCGCCGCGAATCCCCACTCTGCTTGTGCAACGAATCGATCGTCGGGGATCGTTCGGGCGATTGCGTCCAGATCGGGTTCGGCGCCCGTTTGAACAATGCCGCCACCGTTCGCCACGATGCGTGCGACCCAGGTGAATGATCGCTGGGTCACATCGACGGCGCCGCGCGTCACCGAGAGCTGAAGATCAGCGTCATCGGTCGCGCCCTTGATAACCTCCTTCTTCGTAAAGTCGATCGAGTAGACGGTGCCGTCCGCAGGGATGTCCGCGTAGTAGTCGACGCGCAGCAGCGGTTCGAGTTTTCCGGTGGTCTTGTGGAGCCTGAATACGACGGGTGCATCGGGCGTGAATCGGATGGGTTCTCGGTTCGGATGCTGGAACTCTCGGGGAACGGAGTTGATCGGCGGCTGAATATAACCCTCGCGGTCGATCGCCGTCACTGAAAGATAGGTCCCGCGCGCGCCGGTAAAGGTGAAGCGTCCATCGGTATCGGTTGTCGTTTCGGGGTTGGGGTCTTCGTTTGTACCTCGCATGACGTAGCGATGCATGACGACTCTCGCCCCAACGACGGGATTGTCGTCCTGATCGATGACGCGCCCGTAGAACTCAATCTCTGGGCCGCGAGCGTCATTCCAGGCGTGCACAGCCCACAACCCGAACAAGCCCATGCACGCGCTAAAGCTGACTATTGTCCCGATTCGTTTGATGTCGTTCGGCTTCAGCATGCTCGCAGGTCCCCCGTCCCGGCGTCACTTCACCCGCTTGTCCGCGAAGTCCAGGTATTGCTTCCAGTCGTACTCGGTCAGGTCGTGCTTGCCGGTGCGCATGTGGTAGCCGACGGACGGCGTGACCAGCGGCTGGTCGACCTTCGGCCACGACGCGTCGGCCGCGATGCCCTGCTTGCCGAGCAGGTCGTACACGCGGCTGGCGATCTGCGCCGACAGGAATTCGCCGTGCGGGTCGGCCCACTGGTCGCCCTCGGCGCTGGCGACGTACACCGGCCTGGGCGCGATCAGCGCGATCAGCTCGTGCTGGTCCACCGGGCACGCGCCCTCGTTGTCGTTGTACTTCTTGAAGTTCGCGCAGAACCAGTGCGGGAACGACGTGTTGATCCGCTTGACGGTCTCGCCGAACGCGCGCCGGCTCAGCGCCGCGCCGCCGCAGCCGCTGCAGTTGCTGACGACCATCGCGAACCGCTCGTCGCTCGCGCCCGCCCACAGCGACGTCTTGCCGAGCCGTGAGTGACCGATCACCGCCACGCGCTTCGCGTCGATGTCGTCGTCCTGCTCGAACACGTCCAGCGCCCGGCTCAGCCCCCACGACCAGGCGCCGATCGACGTGAAGTTGTCGTCGCGGCCCTGCAGCTGCGGGTACTTCGCGTGGATGCCGTTGTGGAACCCGTCGTCGAAGTCCGGATCGATGTCGCCGTAGTAGATCGTTGCGATGGCGTAGCCGCGGTCGACGATCATCTCGATCGGCCAGCGGCTCGACGCCACGCCGCGCGCCGCCTCGGTGGCGCGGTTGTCCTTCACGGTGTCGCCTCGATTATGCATCCAGCCGGTGTTCAGCGTCACCGCCGGGTCGTTGATCACGGCGTGGTTACCCTGGAAGTTGAGCCCGATGAACGCCGGCGCGGGGCCGGTGCGCTTGTTGGGGATGTACACGAGGATGGTCATGCGCGGCCCGGCGTCGTAGCCGGTGAAGTACACCGCGATCTGCTTCCGCGTCGCCTTGCCGCCCAGCGCCTGGTCGCTCTGCTCGTAGACCCGCCACGTCATGCCGATCGGCGCCGGCGGCATCACGCCGTATACGTTCTCCTCGAACAGCTTCACCAGCTCCGGCCGACGCTTGCCCGTCCACAGCTCCGGCGTCGTGACCTTCGTGCCGTCCTCACACGTCAGCGCGTCCGGCAGCGTGTACTGCGGCACCTTGTCCTCGTCGTAGTTGTATCCCTTGGGCTGGGCGAGCAGCGTGCCGGTCATCATCGCGGTCAGCGCCAGCGTCCACGCGATCGTCGTTGCGGTCGGTCGGGTCATGGGGTGTGCCTCCGAGTGTGTGCGAGTGGTGACCGGTCAGTATACCGGCGCACGCGGCGTCGGGTCCGCTGTTGCGGACCTGGCTGGCGCGCCGAATCGCCGGGGCGGGCGTGGCGGAAGCGGGTGATGTAGGAAGCGGTCCGCCATAGCGGACCCTACTGCGTGCGCGAGTTGCGTTCGATGGCGGAGACCTTGCCGTCGGTGAACTCGAGGCGGAGTTTTTCGTAGGTCTGCTCGTACTGGTCGAGCGGGTAGTTGTGGCTGAAGATTGCTTCGCGGTCGAACCGTTCGGCGCGTCGGCGGCCTTCGGCGTCGCGGCGGGCGTTCAGGCCGGCGTCGTCGGTGTAGTAGCGGTCGAAGTGGTACGTCGCGTCGTTGGGCTGGTGGCGGATGACGCCCTCGTAGACCCACGTCTCGGTGACGCCGCCGGTCGCGTCGCGTCGGGAGGCCGTGCGGTCGGGATCGCCGAGCGCGATGCGGACCTGCTCGCGTGTGTAGCCGATGTCGACGCGGCCGTTGCGGAGGTTGTCCTGCACGGCGGGCGGCGCGGCGTCGAACGCGGCCTGGTGCTCGGCGATGCGCGACTCGGTCGACGAGGCGCACGCGGTCATCGCTACGGCGATCAACGCCGCGGCGACGCCACGCACGAGGGGACTCATCGATCGGCGGGTGTGTTGGCGTGTGTGCGTTCGCATGGCTGGAATCTCCGTCCTGTCGGCGGTGGGTTGATCGTGGATATGTACGCGATCGTCCGCGCCGCCTGGGTGCACGCGCGGGGTCGTCCGGCGGACGATCGCGCGTGCGTTGGGTGTAGGCCTGGTCGCGTGGTGACTCAGCGTGGATCGTTCCTTTCGATCGCGACGACGCGCCCGTCGCCGTCGAACACGACGCGTATGCGGTCGTAGCGCTCACGGACATAGGTCGGCGGCGCACCGGTCGGCTGTGGGTAGCCCAGCATCTCGCGCGGTTCGCTGGGCGATTCACGCACGAACGAGCCTCGATACACCCATACGACGCGCGTCACGCCGGCGTCGGTCTTGATCTCGCTGACGCGGTCCGGCTCGCCGAGCGCGATACGCACGGCCGGCTGGCTGAATCCAATCTCGACCTCACCGTGCGTGACCTGCTGCTTCTCGCGCGGCTCCAGCGTGCTGTACGTCGCGGGGTCTGACTCGATGCGCGTCTCGGGGCTGTTCGTCTCACAGCCCACCGCGGCAAGCGCCAGCGCGGCGCCGCACACGGACCCTGCCAGGGATTGAGTGAGTTTGGCAAACATGATCGCCTCCTCTCTAACTGATGCTACGTCGGGCATCGGCGGGGACGAGTCGTCTAATTGCCGTACAGGGTCTCGGGGATCTGCTGTTGCTGGGGTGGTGCGACGCCGCGGAATCGATAACACGGCCGCGGCGTTCATCGCTGGATCCTTTCGATCGCGGCGGCCTTGCCGTCCTTGTCGAAGTCGACGCGCACGGCGGGGTAGGACTCGCGGACGTAGCCGTCGGGTCGCTCGGGCCAGTAGTCGACGCCGCCGTAGGGCCGGTGGTCCCACGCGTAGGGTCGGTAGACGTAGGCGTCGAAGTCGTCGACCCACGCTCGCTTCAGCTCGTATTTTTCGTAGATCCACGCCTCGACCGTCATGCCGGACGCCTCCTGCCGGGTGAACACGCGGTCGGGGTCGCCGAGCGCCATCTGCACCATCGGCTTGGTGAACCCGATGCGCACCTCGCCACGGCGCACCTGCTCCTGCACGTCGGGCGGGAAGCCGTTGAACACGTCGGGCGACTTGGCGATGCGATCCTTCGCGGTCGCGGCGCAGCCGGTCATCGTCAGCGCGGCGAGCAGCGCGGCGGCGAGCCAGTGGTGGGTGTAGGTCTTCATGTGATCTCCCTTCGTATCGACGGGCGGTGCGCGGCGTCGCGTCAGCGGGCGCGCTCGATGGCGGTGACTCGGTCGGCGGTGAATACGACGCGGAGGTACTCGTAGTCGTCGTAGCCGCGGTTGCCGATCGTGACGCCGCCGCCCACGCCGTCGCTGCCGCCGCCGACGCCGACGGTCACGCCCGTGCGTGTCCGCGTGTCTTCGCGCGTGTACGCCCAGACCTCGTCGTTCGCGCCGGTCTTATCCGTGCGGGAGTACACGCGGTTGGGCCGCCCCTTCGCCAGCCGCACCGCGTCGCGTGTGAAGCCGATGTCGATGATGCCCTGACGGACCTTGTCCTGCACGTCGGCCGGGAGCGCGGCGAACACGTCGGGCTCCTTCTCGATGCGCTTCGCGGGCGTGTTGGCGGCGCACCCGCCCAGCGTCGCCGCGGCGAGCAGCACGACCAGGGCGCGTGCGTGGAACGGATTGTAGTGAGTCAACATCCTGCAAACTCCAGCGCCTCATCATAGGCGAGCGCCGTGGGTCGCGCACGATGCGGTCGCGCGACGCGGTCGACGGCGACTTCGAAGTCGGTGGTGTGATGGGGGATGCCGCGTGGTGCGGCGGTGCGGATCAGGACGCCGAAGCGGTGCGCACGACGCGGGGCGTCGGGTTCGACGTGTGAATCACCTGCGGCACACGCTGAAGCTGATCGAGGCCGGCGGGCGTCACCGCGGTGCCGTCGACGTTGATGCGCTCGAGGCTCGGCAGGTTCCGCAGATGGGCGAGGCCGGCGTCGGTCACGGCGGTGTCGGCCAGGTGCAGGTAACGGAGGTGCTTGAGATTCGCCAAGGCGCGCAGGCCGTTGTCGGTCACGCGGCTGCCCGAGAGATTGACCAGCTGCAGGTTCGGCAGCTTGGCGAGTCGGGCGACGTCGGCGTCGGTGATCTCGGAGCCGGTAAGGATCACGACCTCGGCGTCGTTCGGGCTCGAGAGCATGTTGAGTTCGACGGGGGAGAACACGACGGTCGGCCGCGCCATCTCCGACGCGCCGTTGCCCGCCTGTGCGGTGGTCATGTGGATGCCGACCGCCAAGGCCACGATCATCGCCAGCGGCACGAGCACCTTGACGACCGTCGGCCGCGTCTTTGTCGGCTCGGTGGTCAACTGCGGGTCGTGTGAGTCGGCGCTGTACGACATGGCGTGTTCGGGCCGGTGTGGCCTCTCCAGGGCTATCGGTTCAACGTCCGATGCTGCTGACTATTGCATGGCGCCTGGTCGGCGGTTACGGGGCGATTTCCCCGATTGCGTGATCAGGTCAGATTGGCCGCGCCTACGCGCCGCCGGTGGATACATGTAGAATAACCAAAACCGACTCGTTTTATAGGGGGTTCTCAAAGTGTATCGACGATCTACGGTTTTTGTCGGCGTGGCGTTCGGGGTGATTTCGCTGGTGTCGCTGGGCGGGTGTGGCAGCCGGGGCCCGGCGGTCATCGTCAAAAACGAGCCGGGACCGAAGGGGAGCAGGACGGACTACGACTCGCCGGAAGAGGCGAAGTACTGCCGCATGGGCAACATGTACGCGTTGGCGATGGTCAGAGGCAACTGGTACGCCGCGTACTACCTGCTGTCCAGCGACCTCAAAGCGAAGACGACCTTTGATCAGTTCGTCAAGGAGCGTGAAGACGAGCTGGCGAAGTACGGCAAGCCGAAGCGTTACAGCATGGTGGAAAGCGCCGAGACGGACAAGAACCTGCTTCGCGGCAAGATGGTGGACCTGGCGGGCAAGGTGAACCGGCTGGAACGCGAGGTGATGACCGCCAAGGCGCGGGCCGCCGCGGGAGGCGTGCCGGACACCGTGCCGTACGACACACGCCTCGCCGCCGTCGCGTCGCTGATCACCACCGACGTCTCCGAGATCCCGAACCGGATCATCGTCAACGGCGTCCGCGACCGCCTCACTCTGCACAAGCTCGGCTTCCTCAACGGCGCGTTGCACCTGCTGTTCGTCGATGATCACGGCGAGGCGAAGGTCGGCTACGTGTGGACCGACTGGCCCGAGTTCATGAACTGACGTCCGCCGCGCCGCCACACCCCGACTAGAGCATCTTGCGCGATCGTGTTGCACATGCGATGATACGGCATCGACAAGGAGGTCGCGTCATGCCTATTCCGGTTCAGACCCGTCAGAAGATGCTCGAAGCGATCGAACGCGGTGAGTCTGTTGCTTCGGTGG
>WGMA01000077.1 GCA_016125285.1 Phycisphaera sp. | reverse complement strand
TGAAGCGTCCCTGATACACCGGCCCGGTCCCGGCGGAGTGCCGGTGGGCGTGCCAGCGTTGGGTGTGGGTGACGGTCAGCCAGCGCATGAACTCGGACAGGTCGTCGTCGCGGCGCGGCCAGAGGATAAGGTGCCAGTGGTTGGGCATGACGCAGTAGCCCAGCAGGCGGGCGTCCGGCCGGCGCTCGACGGACTCGCCCAGCACGCGCTGGAACGCGTCGTAGTCGGCCTCGTCGTCGAACAGCGTCATCCGCCCCACGCCCCGGTTGATCACGTGGTACGCCAGCCCGCCCATCGCTACTCGACGTCGCCTTGGCATCACCGCAGCCTAGCAGCCGATCGCACGGTGATCAATAAAATGACTCCCGACCCCTTTTTTCCTCCCACTTCGGCGTCCTCCGACTCCATCTCCTCCTGGCGCGCGATCTCTTCGTCTGTGTAAATCTTAAGCGTCACAGTTTGCCCCCGTTGACTCGGTGAATCTGAAGTGTCCCCGACCCCCGGGGAACGCCACGCGATTGTAACGCGATCCCGTGCGACGTTCGACCGTGTGATGCGGGGTGACCGCTCACTCAGCACCACATCGGTGCGCACCGGCGCGGCGCGTCATTGAGTTTTTTTGTCCGCCGCGCGCGTCCCGGTGCGCTCCGTTGGCGCCCCTTTCGCGCCCCATCGAGGCCTGATGACGTTGAACATCAGACCCGAAAACGACCATCCACTCCCCGTTCGCGAACCGTCGCGATACGTGGTTTAAGCACTTACAACGCGCCGCGGACCGGGTTCGCGTCGTAACCCCCTGTCATCACGTGCCCCGGAGCGACATTGTCCGTTGCGGCGCGGCGCGAAAACCGGGCGTTGAGTTTTTGCGTCAATCCCACGGACTCGCGACGTGGACGGCGCAGCGAGGTGGGCGTGGTACAATTTTTTTCAGCGGGGATGTTCACACGTCGCGGTTTCGTGCAGTTTCAGGGTGACGGAGGTGGTATTGAGCCAAGGGTCTGGCGAGCAAGGCGATGCCGAGCGGCTGGAGCGTGCGATGGATCTGTTCGCGCGGCACCAGCGGCGGTTGCGTCTGTACATTCAGGCGATGCTGCCGAGCCCGGCCGACGTCGACGAGGTGCTGCAGGAGACGAACGTGGTGATCTGGAAGAAGTTCGACCAGTTCGACCCCGACGCGCCCGGCAGCGACTTCCTGTCGTGGGCTATCCGCATCGCCCAGTTCCAGACGCTCGACTACCGGCGGCGACTCGGGCGGCGACTCGCGTCGCTGAGCCCGGAGGTGATGGAGCAGGTGGCCGCGACTTTGACACGCGAGGAGCCGCTGCTGGAGCGTCGCCGCGACGCGCTGCGGACGTGCCTCGGCAAGCTGGCCGACGACGACCGCGAGCTGATCGAGCGGTGCTACGCGGACGACGGCAACGTGCTGGACGTCGCGTCGCGGCTCGAGCGTAAGGCGACCAGCGTGTACCGCTCGCTGCGGCGCATCCGCCGGCTGCTCGGCGAATGCATCGACCGGCAGGTGGCCGGCGAGTGAACGACACGCCGCGATGACGCGGCAACGCAAGCAATCATGCAAAACGCACACCCCGACAACCCGAGCGAGCTCGACACGCTGATCGATGCGGTCATCGAGGGCGCGGCGACCCACGCGGACTACGCGCGGCTCGACACGCTGCTCGACGGCGACACGACGGCGCAGTCGCACTACCTCCGGCGTGTCGACCTGCACAACACGCTTCGTTGGACGATCGAGTCGGAGGCGACGCGGCGCGCGATCGGCGAGCTGCGTGCGGCGGGCGTCGGGCCGGACGGCGTGACGCGCGACGACGCGGCGCACGGCCCCGTCGCGACGATCGGTCGCTTCGCCTGGGTGGTGGGCCTCGCGGCGATGATCGCGTTCGGCGCGTTGATCGCGGTGAACGTGACGAGCATTCCCACGCCGTCGCCCGATGACGCCGGTGACGGCGGCGGACCGATCGTCGCGACGACTCAGACACGCGCGCCGACGCCCGGCACGACGCGGCCCGACGCGTCGCCGCAAGCCACGCAGACCACGCCGCCCACCCCGGCAACGCAACCCGCGCAGCCCGATGGTCCGCGGATCATCGACGACGCGGTAGCGACGCTGCGTGAGGCGACCGGCGTGATCATCACCGCGGACCAGACCGCCCTTCGCCGCAACGATCCGATCGGCATCGAGGCGCTGACGCTGGCGGCCGACGCGCGGGCGGTCGTGGCCTTCGACGACGGCGCGACGCTGCGTGTGCAGGGCCCGACGGAGTTGGCGATTCGTGGCGCACATCACGCCGAGCTGATCCGCGGCCGGGTCGTCCTGTCCACGACCCACACGCCCGGCGGGTTTAAGCTCGACGCCCCCGGCGCCACGTTCACGGATGCGGGCACGGAGTTGGGCGTCGACGTTGATGCGACCGGCCGTCTCCGCGCCAGCGTGTTTCGCGGTGAGATCAAGGCCGACGTGGCCGACCGCTACGTCGGCATCACCCAGCACGTGACGCTCACCCGCGACGACGGCCTCGACATCGCGCCTGACGGTTACATCACGACCGCCATCATCGCCGACGCCGGGCGGTTCGCC
The DNA here is from genome assembly GCA_016125285.1 of Phycisphaera sp. GTDB lineage: Bacteria > Planctomycetota > Phycisphaerae > Phycisphaerales > Zrk34 > RI-212. Next base: position 32,594 of record WGMA01000077.1, on the reverse strand, counting down.
GCGTTGCGTGAGCCAACGTCGAGCCGCGCCCCGACCATCGCCAACGCGAGCTTCGAATACCCGCACACGGACCACGCCCAACTGGCGGCGTCGGGCTGGACGCTGATGTCGCACCCGGTAGCCAACGCCGTAGGCATGCATGTCAACGCCGGTGTCATCGGCGCCGAGCGTGCGGCGGTCGACGTCGCGGGCACCACCCCCACGCCGCCCAACGGCGAGCAGTGGGCGTACCTCAACGCCAAGACGTTCGAGGACGGCCGCCTCGCGCACGCGTCGATGCACCAGGCCGTGGGCGAGATCGCGGAGGACGTGACGTATCGGCTGTCGCTGACGGTGGGCCGACTGGCGCACGCGGATCGGTTGCACGGGTCGCTGTACACGGTGGGTCTTTACACCGGCTCGCTCGAGTCGGGGCCGCGGCTGCCGCTGCAGGTCTGGCGCGACCCGGTGATGCCCCCGCCGGGCGGCGCGTCCACCGCCACGATGACGTTCCACTCGCCGCTGCACACGCCGTTCCGCGGCCAGACGCTGTTTATCGTGATCGAAGCCGTGCCCGGTGCGAAGCCCGGCATGCGTCAGGTGCTCATCGACGACGTGAAGCTCGACATCGTCAACGACCGGGACGTCGCCCGCGCCCCCGCGACGCCCGCTACGCGATCGCCACTCCGCTGAGGTTTACTTATGACTCAGATCATGCGCTGCCTCCGTAACACCCCGCTCACGACGCTGCTGTCGGCGACAACGCTGTCGCTGACGATGCTGACCGTGCTGACGCCGACGGCGCGCGCCGTCGAGCCGGTCGACTTCGCGCGTGACATCAAGCCGCTGCTCGACGCGCAGTGCATGAAATGCCACGGCCGCGAGAAGCGTAAGGGCGGCGTGTTGTTGACGTATCGCGCCGCGGCGATGACCGAGAGCGATCTGGCGCACAAGCCGATCGTGCCGGGCGATCCCGACGCGTCGGAGATGATCCGTCGGCTCACGCTGCAGGACGACGACGAGCGTATGCCGCCGAGCAAGGCGCCGCTGAAGGCCGAGGAGGTCGACCTGCTGCGTCGTTGGATCAAGGAGGGCGCGGTGTGGCCGGACGACGGATCGCATCGCAAGCACTGGGCGTACATCAAGCCGGTGCGGCCGGAGCTGCCGGCGGTGAGCGACGCGTCGTGGTGCCGCACGCCGATCGACCGCTTCGTGCTGGCGCGGCTCGACGCCGAGAAGCTGACGCCCAGCCGCGAGGAAGACCCCGCGAAGCTGCTTCGGCGCGTGTACCTCGACCTGATCGGCATCCCGCCGACGCCGGAAGAAGCCGACGCGTTCCTCGCCGACCAATCGCCCGAAGCTTACGAGAAGGTGGTCGACCGCCTGCTGGCCTCGCCGCGCTACGGCGAGAAATGGGCGCGGCAGTGGCTGGATCTGGCGCGTTACGCGGACTCGAACGGGTTCCAGGCCGACCAGATCCGCGAGAACTGGGCGTATCGCGACTGGGTGATCAAGGCGATGAACGCGGACATGCCGTTCGACGAGTTCACGATCGATCAGTTGGCCGGTGATCTGCTGCCGGACGCGACGGTCGACACGCGCGTCGCCACGGGGTTCCACCGGCTCACGACGTGCAACGTCGAGGCGGGCGTGCATCCCGAAGAGAATCGCACGAACCAGGTGTTCGACCGCGTCAACACGACCGGCACGGTCTGGCTCGGCACGACGATCGAGTGCTGCCAGTGCCACAGCCACAAGTACGATCCGTTCACGCAGAACGAGTACTACCAGCTGTTCGCGTACTTCAACAACACGCCGCTGGAGGTCAAGCAGAAGGCGGGCGTCACGTTCGATTTTGTCGGGCCGAAGATGGCCCTGCCGCTGCCCGAGCAGCAGCGCGGCAAGTACGCGGACCTGCACGGCAAATACGCGGCGCTGAAGGCGAAGTACGACGCGGCGACGACGCAGGCCGCGGCCGATCAGAAGCGTTGGGAACGCGACGCCGCCGAGGCGCTGCGCCACCCGCCCAAGTGGACGACGCTCCGACCCGCGGCGTTCGAGACCACCGGCGGCGAGACGTACGAGGTGCTCGACGACGGATCGGTGCTGCTGGGCGGCACCGTGCCGGGCACCACCGTCTACACCTTCACCGCCCAGACCTCGCTGACGAACATCACCGGCTTCAAGATCGAGACCCTCACCGACGACAGCCTGCCCGGCAAGGGGCCCGGGCGCGGCGACGAGGAGCGGAGCAACTTCGTGCTCAACGAGTTCACCGTCACCGCGGCGACGGCGAAGACGCCCGGCAAGGCGGCGCCCGTCAAGCTCACCGACCCCCGCGCCGACTACAGCCAGCCGAACTGGGACGTCGGCGGCCTCATCGACGGCAACGGCAAGACCGGCTGGGCGATCGCCGACCAGTTCCACAAACCGCACTGGGCGACCTTCCAGACCGACAAGCCGCTGAACGCCGACGGCGGCGAGACGGTGCTCACCTTCACGCTCGACCAGAACTTCGGCCGCGGCCGGGTCATCGGACGACTGCGTCTGTCCGCGTTGACCGGCTCGGGCGACGCATTGGGATTGCCGAAGGAGGTCGCCACCCTTCTGATGAAGGACGACAAGCGGTCGAAGAAGGAACAGAAGGTTATCGACGATTATTACGCGAAGGCCAACCCCGTCGCCGACAAGATCCGCTCGGAGATGGAGGCGGTGAAGCGTGAGCTGGACAACATCGAGCCGCCCACGACGCTGGTGATGGTGGAGATGGACAAGCCGCGCGAGACGCACGTGATGATGCGCGGCAACTACCTGCACCCGGGCCAGGAGGTCGAGCCCGGCACGCCCGCGACGCTGCATCCGCTCGACCCGGACCTGCCGAAGAACCGCCTGGGCTTTGCGCAGTGGCTGATGAGCCCGGAGAACCCGCTGACGGCGCGGGTGACGGTCAACCGCTGGTGGGCGGCGTTCATGAGCCGCGGCATCGTCGCCACGCAGGAAGACTTCGGCACGCAGTGCGAGCCGCCGACGCACCCGAAGCTGCTCGACTGGCTGGCGGTGGAGTTCATCGAGTCCGGCTGGTCGATGAAGCACATGCACAAGCTGATCGCGATGTCGGCCGCGTACCGCCAGTCGTCGAAGGTGACGCCGGAGCTCGTCGAGCGCGACCCGGTGAACCTGCTGTACGCCCGCGGGCCGCGGTTCCGCCTGTCCGCCGAGCAGATCCGTGACTCGGCGCTGCGGGTCAGCGGCCTGCTCAGCGAGAAGATGTACGGCGAGCCTGTGTACCCGCCACAGCCGCCGGGCATCTGGCGACAGGTCGGCCGCAACGAACCGAAGTTCAACACGTCAACGGGTGAGGATCGTTTCCGCCGCGGCGTGTACGTGATCTGGCGGCGTGCGGCGCCGTACCCGAGCATGGTGAACTTCGACGCGCCCGACCGGGCCGCGTGCGTGCCCAACCGCGCCCGCACCAACACGCCGCTGCAGGCGCTGACCCTGCTGAACGACGAGGCGTACGTGGAGATGGGCCTGGCCCTCGCGGCACGCGTGATGCAGGACCGCGCCGGCGCCGACACGCGTGACAAGGTCACCTACGCCTTCCGCCGCGTGCTGGTCCGCGAGCCGACGTCGTTCGAGGCCGAGCACCTGGCCGGCGTGTACGAGCGCGAGCTGGCGCAGCTCAAGAAGTCGCCGAAGGAAGCCGAAGAGCTGATCCGCACCGTCAAGGGCTACACGCCGCCGAAGCAGCTCGACCACGTCGAACTCGCGGCGTGGTTCCGCGTGGCGAACGTGCTGCTGAACCTGGATGAGACCGTCACCAAGGGGTGATTTGATTGCGGATTTCGGATTGCGGATTTCGGATTTGAAATCCCGCCGAGGTTCGACCATATAAGGCACAACAAAGATCCGACGACACACAGCCTGCGGGTCGTCGCTAAACAGGAACGGTGAACGACATGAACCAATCCGAAATCCGAACTCCGAAATCCACAATCGATATGGCCCGCCGCCAGATGTTTCAGCGCCTCGGCATGGGCATCGGCGGCGCGGCGTTGGGGTCGTTGCTGGCGAAGGACCTGATCGCGGCGCCCGCGCACAAGCGCTTCGTCCATGAGTCGCCGATGACGCCGAAGCCTTCGCACTTTCCGGCGCGGGCGAAGAGCGTGATCTACATCCATCTCGTCGGCGCGCCGTCGCACCTGGACCTGTTCAACTACCGGCCGGTGCTGCAGCAGCGCAACGGCGAGCTGTGCCCGGACGAGTTCTTCAAGGGCAAGCAGCTGGCGTTCATCCGCGAGCAGCCGACGCTGCTGGGCACGCCGACCGACAAGAAGTTCAACTTCAGCCGGTGCGGCGAGTCGGGCATCCCGCTGTCGAACCTGCTGCCGCACCTGCAGACGGTGGCCGACGAGATGTGCGTGATCAAGACGCTGCACACGGACCAGTTCAACCACGCGCCGGCGCAGATGTTCCTGCTGACGGGCTTCAACCGGTTCGGCCGGCCGAGCATCGGCTCGTGGGCGACGTACGGGCTGGGCAGCGAGAACCAGAACCTGCCGGGCTTCGTGGTGATGGTGACGGGGCAGGTGCTCGGCGCGGGCAACAGCGCGTGGGGCAGCGGGTTCCTGCCGACGGTGTACCAGGGCATCGAGTTCCGCAGCCAGGGCGACCCGGTGCTGTTCCTGTCGAACCCCAGCGGCATCGACTCCGGCGACCGTCGGCGGATCATCGACTCGGTCAACGTGCTCAACAAGGCGCAGCTCGCGGACGTGGGCGACCCGGAGATCGCCACGCGCATCGCGCAGTACGAGATGGCCTACCGCATGCAGACGTCGGTGCCGGAGCTGATGGACATCTCGCACGAGCCGAAGCACATCCACGAGATGTACGGCACGGCGCCGGGCAAGACGAGCTTCGCGAACAACTGCCTGCTGGCGCGCCGGATGGTGGAGCGCGGCGTGCGGTTCGTGCAGCTGTTCGACCAGGGCTGGGACATGCACGGCAGCGTGTTCGGATCGCTGCCGAAGAAGACGGCGCAGGTCGACCAGCCGATCGCGGCGCTGATCAAGGACCTCAAGCAGCGCGGCATGCTCGACGACACGCTGATCGTGTGGTCGGCGGAGTTCGGGCGGACGCCGATGGCGCAGGGCAACAACGGCGAGGGCAAGAAGACGTCCGTCGGTCGCGACCACCACAAGGAAGCGTACAGCGTGTGGATGGCGGGCGGCGGCGTGAAGGGCGGGCACATCTACGGCGAGACCGACGACTTCGGCTACGCGCCCGTGCGCGACGCGATGCACGTGCACGACTTCAACGCCACGATCATGCACCTGATGGGCATGGACCACGAGCGGCTGACGTTCCGCTTCCAGGGACGCGACTACCGCCTGACCGACGTGCACGGCGTGGTCGCGGAAGGCGTGATGGCGTGACGGCTTGACGGACTCTACTTGAGCTTGATCGACTTGACGATCGCGATGAACGCGTCGTGCAGCTGGGCGACGTGCTCGTTGTGGCCACTCATCTTGAAGAACCACGTGCGGCTGTTCGTCTCGTCGGGCAGCACGAGCAGCAGCATGCGTCCCTGCGGACCGGCGATGTCGACCAGCGCCGACGGACGGTCCGACACCTTCACCGCCGTGATCTCCTTGGCCATCTCTTCCGGCGACGCCTTCGTGCCGATGCCGACCTGCGAGCGCCACAGCGCGAGGTTCGCCTCGAGCCCGCCGTAATCGATGCCGAGCTTCGAGACCGCGATCTGCGGCATCTCCGGGTTCTCCGGCACGATCGACGCGATCCGCAGGCGGTTCTCGCCCTTGGCGACCGTCCAACCTGCGGGCAGGCCGAGCGTCATCGCCTCGTGGTCCCACGAAGTCGTCAGTTCGACGGACGACTTCAGTTCGGTGTACGTCGGCTCGAGCGGCGCGTCGGGCGACGGCGCCTCGGCGGCGGTGGTGGTCGACTCGGCGGGCTTATCCGGCGCGGCCTCCGTCACGGCGGGCGCGCTCGGCGAGGTCGGCTTCGCCGCACCACCCGGCGCATCACCCTTGCCGCACCCCACCGCTGTCATCGCCGCGACCAGCGCCGCGGCGCCCAACACACGCATCGTCTCTCGCATCATGTTCGTTCCTTCTCGCGTATCGGGCGTCATTCCCCGAGGTACTTCATGAGGTTCATCCAGTTGATCAGCAGGTCCGGCCAGACCTTCAGCACCGGGTCGTTCGGCGCCAGGCCGAGGCCGTGACGCCCCGGGCGGAAGATGTGCATCTCCGCGGGGATCTTGTGCTCACGCAGCGCGAGGTAGAAGTACACGCTGTTCTCCGCGGGCACGGCGGTGTCGGCGTCGGTCTGGAAGATGAAGCACGGCGGCGTGTCCTTCGTGACCTGCCGTGCGTTGCTCAGCTGTTCGATCAGGGCCGGGTCGGGCTCTTTGCCGACGAGGTTGTAGCTCGATCCCTTGTGCGTGTAGGGCTTGGTGGTGTCGATGCTGATGACCGGGTAGCAGAGGATCGCGAAGTCCGGCCGACACGACACGCGGTCGATCGGATCGGCGGCGTTGGCGTCACCGTCGTCAAAGTGCGTCGCGGCGGTCGACGCCAGGTGTCCGCCGGCGCTGAAGCCCATGACGCCGATCCGCTTGGGGTCGATGCCGTATTTGTCGGCGTTGGCGCGCACGTAGCGCAGGGCGCGATGGACGTCGAGCATCGGGGCCGGGTGCTTGTACTGCGGGCTGTGACGGTACCGCAGCACGAAGGCCGACACGCCGTGGCTGTTGAAGAACTCGCCGACCTGCTTGCCCTCGTGATCCATCGCCAGCCCGCCGTACCCGCCGCCGGGGCACACGACCACGGCGCATCCGTTCGCCTTGTCCTTGTCGACGGGGTAGAGGTCGAGCGTCGGCCGCGCGGGGCGCGACTCGCTGTCCTCCGCGTCGACGATCTCGCCCGGCGCCTGCCCCTGCGGCCAGAGCAGGATCCGCTCCGCGGCGTGAACCGACGGGGCGGACAGCGCCCCGATCAACAGCGTCGTCAACAACAACAGTCTGGTCATGGCGTGCCTCATCCGTCTGTATGTGATGGGATCTACCGCGGTCGTCGAACCCTAGGCGCGCGCCGCTACGGAGTCATTCTATCACGTACTGGTCGCGATCGATGACCTCGAACACGTAGCCGTTGGGATCACGGAAGAAGAATCGACGGAACGGCGTGGGGCGCACCGCGGCGATCAGTTCCGCGCCGTGCTCACGCAGACGCGCCTGAAGATCGTCGAAGTCGTACGACGCGTGGAAGATCGCGAAGTGCCGCCCGAACTCCTGCTCGAACGGCGACGGCTCGAACCCGTCGACGTTGATGATGTGCAGCTGCTGCCCGTCGCCCATCGCCAGCCAACGCGCCAGCAGCGGCGTGTTGTTGGGCACGGCGATGTCCTTCCAGCCGAGCGCTTTTTCGAAGAACTCCGCGGTGGCGTAGACGTCCCGCGTGGCGATGGTCAGGTGGGCGAATGTCGTCATGGAATGTCTTTTAGCAAGAACAGGCGGGTGCGTCACGCCGCGGCGTCACGCGATGACGCCGTCGATCAGTTCGCCGTGCACGTCGGTGAGGCGCATGTCGCGGCCGGAGTAGCGGAAGGTCTGTCGCGTGTGGTCGACGCCGAGCAGGTGCAGCATGGTGGCGTGCAGGTCGTAGATCTCGACCTTGTCGCGCACGGCCTTGTAGCCGTACTCGTCGGTCTCGCCGTAGATCGTGCCGCCCTTCGCGCCGCCGCCGGCCATCCACGACGTGAAGCCGTACGGGTTGTGGTCGCGGCCGTCCTTGCCCTGCGCGAATGGCGTGCGGCCGAACTCGCCGGACCAGATCACCAGCGTCTCGTCGAGCATGCCGCGCTGCTTGAGGTCGGCCAGCAGCGCCGCGATCGGCTGATCGGTCGCCATCGCGTTGTCGGCGTGCCCCGCCTTGAGGCCGCCGTGCTGGTCCCATCGGTCGTGGCCGATCGACGGGCACGTCAGCTCGATGAAGCGGACGCCGCGCTCGACGAGGCGGCGAGCGATCAGGCAACCCGTGCCGAACTGCGCCGTGCCCTTCGTCTTCGTTTCCAGGCCGTACATCTCCTTGATGTGCTGCGGCTCGTCGGAGAAGTCCATCAGGTCCGGCACGGCGGCCTGCATGCGGAAGGCCATCTCGTAGTTGGCGATCGCGGACTCGAGCGGGTCGATGCGTCCCATGCGTTCGAGCACCTCGCCGTCGAGCTGGCGCATCAGCGCGAGTTTGTTGAGCTGCTGCTGCTCGGTCGCCTCGGTGCGGCGGATGTTGGCGACGGGCGGGTTCTGCGGGCGGAACACCGAGCCCTGATACGTCGCGGGCAGGAAGCCGCTGTTGAAGTTATCCAGGCCGCCGGGCGGCGTGAGGCCGGTATTGATCACGACGAAACCGGGCAGGTTCTCGCACGCGCTGCCGAGGCCGTACGTCACCCACGCGCCCATGCTCGGGCGTCCCTGCACGCCGATGCCGGTGTGCAGGAAGTAGTTCGCGTTGGTGTGCTCGTTGAACAGCGAGGTCATCGAGCGGATGATCGCCATGTCGTCGACGTGCTTGGCGACGTTGGGGAACAGCGAGCTGACGGGGATGCCGGACTGGCCGTGGTTCTTGAACTTCCACGGCGATCCGAGCGTGTTGCCGTTGTTGTTGAACTGCGTGGGCTCCATCTTCATCGCGAAGGGCTTGCCGTCGTCGGCCTGGAGGCGCGGCTTGGGGTCGAAGGTGTCGACCTGGCTCGGCCCGCCGTCCATGTAGAGGAAGATGACGCTGGTCGCCTTGGCCGTGAAGTGAGGCCGGCGCGGGGCAAACGGCTCGTGCTTGCGGATCTCGTCGTCGGTGAGGCTCGCGGAGACCGCGCCGCCGAATGCCTTGCTCGACATCAGGCCGGTCAACGCCGCCGTGCCGAAGCCCGCGGCGCACTGACGCAGCAGGTCACGACGCGACAGCGGCGCGGGGCGGAGTCGGTTGCAGGGGTATGGCGAATGCTTGCTCATGTCTCACACACTCAATGGGGTGCCGCGGATCGTCGCGGCGGTTCACTCGGTCAGTTCACGAAGATGAACTCCTTGACGTTCATCATCACGTGGCAGAGGTCGGTCCAGACACGCGGGTCGTCCGGCTTGGCGTTCAGCGCCTTCGCCTGCGCATCGACGAAGCCCAGCGCGTCGGCGAGCTCGGCCTGCGATGGGCGGCGGGCGTAGGCCTGCGTGTACATCCGCTCGACGCGCTGCTCGGCGGTGCCGCCCTCCGCGAGCACGCGCTTCGCCCACACCTCGGCCTGCTGCACGACGAACGGGTCGTTCATGAGGATCAGCGCCTGCGCGGGCACGTTGGACGTGGCGCGGCGGCCGATCGTGTTGAACGGGATCGGCGTGTCGAACGCGAGCATCATCGGCGAAAGGAAGTTGCGTCGGACCGACGTGTAGATGCTGCGCCGACCGGCGCCGTCGAGCGGCCCGTTCTGACCGGGGCGGCCGCGGCCGGTCATGAAGTCCGTCAGGTGCACCGGCACGGGCGCGCCATACATCGTCGAGTCGAGCCGGCCGCTGATCGCCAGCACGGAGTCGCGGATCGCCTCGCCTTCGAGCCGCTTGACGCGCATGCGGTGCAGCAGGTCGTTGGGCGGATCGGCGGCGGTGGCCGTGTCGTTCGTCGGCTTGCTCGACTGCCGGTACGTGCTCGACATGACCATCATCTTGATCATGCGCTTGACCGACCACTGCGCATCGTGGCGGAAGGTGTACGCGAGCCAGTCGAGCAGTTCGGGATGCGTGGGCGCCTGGCCGAGCACGCCGAAGTTGTCGACGCTGGGCACGATGCCGCGGCCGAACAGGTGGTGCCAGATGCGGTTGACCATCACGCGCGTGATGTAGGGATCGTTCTCGTCGAGCATGCGCTGGACGAGTTCGAGGCGGCCGGAGCCGGAGGTAATGATCGGCTGGTTGCTGCCGGAGATGCCCTCGAGGAAGCGGCGCGGCGTGATCGGACCGGGCGTATTCGAGTTGCCGCGGATGAGCGTGTATTCGTCCTCGGCGTCGCCCTCGAGCATCGCCGGAGCGAGTCGCGACGCGAGCTTCAAGTCCGCCAGCACGCGGGTGTGCTCGTCGACGATCGGCTTGGCGATGCCCGCCAGCGCCTGCGCCGCCGCGTCGCTGGTGTTGTAGAACAGCTCGCTGTGACCGACGAGCCAGTCGGCCAGCGCCGCGACGTCCTCGCCGTCACGCGTCCCGGCGAGGCGGCCGTCGGCGAACCGACCCGCGACGCTCAACAGCGTGTCGCGATAGCCCGCGGCGAGCGCGTCGAGCGACTTCGCCGCCCCGCTGGTCATCATGCCGAGCAGCACGTCATTCGCGTCGTCGGTGACGTCCGGGTTGTTGTCGGCGACGACAACCTTGCGGACCTCGAACGGCTCGTCGCCATCGGGAACGAATTCGGTGTGGATGCGGTGGTCCTTGTAGCGGTCGAGTTGCCTGGAGAACCACTGCCACTTGCCCTTTGTGTCGAAATGCGCGACCGTCTCGCCGTGCAGCGGGCCCTGCACCATGCGGTGGGAGTCGACGGCGGCGAACGCCGTGCCCTTGCCACGCACGAGGTAGTACACGCGGCCCGATCGCAGGTCGTAGGTCGGCGTGCGGAGCATCTGGCCGTACTTCTCGAACCCGAGCCTGCCGGGTTCCCCCTCCGTGCCGGGCGCCCACTTCAGCTTCGACCACGCCGGGTGGCGCGACGCCATACCCGCGTCGAACACGCGTTCGATCGGCCGCGTGGGGTCGTTGCCGATCTGCACGTCGCCGGGGCGTTTCGGCCGCGTGCCGTACGCCGAGCCGTCCTGCAGCCAGTGGTCGGCCGACAGTTCACCGTAGTCGACGACGACCGAGGCGTTGGCCGCCTCGAGCGATCGCGCGTAGGCCGCATCGAGATCACGCCACTTCTTGACGAGCGGCTCGACCGTCGCCGTAACGTTGCCGCCCCGCCGCAGCGCCGCGTTGGCGAACGCGTACAGCGGATCTTCGGGGTGCTCGGCCGCATCGTCGAGATACGCCGCCCACCGCTTGAGCAGCGCGACGTCGAGATTGCGTCGACGTGCGACCTGGACGACGGTCGCGTCGTCGGGCGCCTTGGTGATCTTCAGGTCCGAGGCCTGCACCGGCGCGTCGGTCGTGTCGCTGAACACGATGTGGTCGACGTTGATGTGACCCCAGGGCCCCTTGCGACGATCGACGATCTGCAGCTGCGCCTGCTGGCCGATCAGGTCGCTCACGTCCCACGCCTGCGGGTCCAGCCGCTCGTTCTCTTTGCCGGTCGCGGTCCGCACGACCTTGCGCCCGACGACAAGGTTCAGGCACGTCTCGTCCTTGTGCGCTCCGCCGCCGATGAGGAAGCGGACGTAGCGGCGGTCGATCGTGAAAGGCTTGGACGTCGCGATGCCCGTGCTGTCATCGCCGCCGACGTACGTGTTGATCAGATACTTGCCGAGGAATCCGCTGACGGCCTGCTGATTCGGCAGCGTGCCGGCGACCGGGCCCTGCCCGAACGCCTTGCCATGCGCGCTCCACTTCGACTCGTCGAGCGACCCGAGTTCGAAGTCGTCGTAGACGATGTCTGCGCGCGGCTTGTTCGCGTCCGGCGTCTCACCGACAGCCGCTACCGGATTCGACGCCCAGGCCTCCACCGCCCCTGCGAGATACGCGTCGAGCTTCGCGAGTGTCGGCCGCATCGCCTCGACGGTCGCCCGTCGTAGCTCGCCGTCGCGCTGCTCGTGCAGGTCGGCCAGCCGCTGCGCAACGCCGCGGTTGTGATCCAGCGTGTCGAACCGCGCCTGTCGGTAGCTGGTCGACTGGAGGTAGCCGAACAACGCGTAGTAGTCGGCCGTGCCGATCGCGTCGAACTTGTGATCGTGACAGCGGGCGCAGTGCACCGTCAGGCCGGTGAACGTCTTGGTCATCACGTCGACCATGTTGTCGAAGCGGTCGGTCTCGTCCTTGCGGATGTCGACCGGGCTGTGAACCCACTCGCCGAGGTACCAGAAGCCTGTGCCGAGGATCGACTCGTTGAAGCCCTGCTGCGGGTTGGTGCGCGGCTGCGGCATCAGGTCGCCGGCGATGTGCTCGGTGACGAACTGGTCGTACGGTACGTCGGCGTTGAACGCACGGATGAGGTAGTCGCGGTACTGCCACGCGTTGGCCGCGTCGTAGTCGAACTCGTGCCCGCGCGACTCGGCGTAACGCACCAGGTCCATCCAGTGCCGCGCCCAGCGCTCGCCGTAAGCGGGGCTCGCCAGCAGGCGGTCCACGAGCTTCTCATACGCCTTCGGGTCCGTGTCGCCGACGAACGCGTCGACCTCGTCGGGCGACGGCGGCAGGCCGGTGATGTCGAAGTAGAGCCGACGGATCAGCGTGCGACGCTCCGCGGGCGCGGCCGGCGTCAGCCCCTTCTCTTCCAGCTTCGCGAGGATGAACCGGTCGATCGCGTTCGTCGGCCAGTCGGCGAGCTTGACCGTCGGCAACTCGGGCTTGGTGACCTGTCGCCACGACCAGTGCGCCGCCTTCCGAGCCTCGAGGTCGAACGTCTTGCCCGACTTGTCCGCGCTCGGCACCGGCTCGTCCGGCCACGGCGCCCCCATCGCCACCCACTTTGTCAGCGTCGCGATCTCGGCGTCGGATATCTTGCCCGTCTTCGGCGGCATCTGCAGATCGACGTTCGTATAGCTGATCGCCTCGATCATGCGGCTGGCGTCGGGGCGACCGGGCGTGATCGCCGGGCCGTTGTCGCCCCCCTTGAGGATGAGGCTGATGTGATCGAGGCGCAGGCCGGACTTCTGCTTGTGCGCCCCGTGACACTCGTAGCAATGGTCGGCGAAGATGGGCCGCACGCTGGTCTCGAAGAACTCCAGCGACGCGGCGTCGGGCTTGGTAGCCCAAGCACCCGCCGAAAACAGGGTTACGGTCGCGATCGCACTCAAGATCGTGGTGTGGCGTGCCATGATGGTCATATGAATATTAGGCGTCCGGGGCGTGCGGGTTACTGAGTTTTTTACCTTTGTCACTGAGACAATGCGTCACGCCAGAAACCCTACTTCATCGTGGCGTCCGTCAGCTTCTTGCCGTTCGTATCCAGGATCTGGAAGTCGTGTATGCCGTGGCCCTTGTCGTCGGACCACGTCCAGACGATCTTCTTCTCGCGTGTGACCTCGATCAGCTTCACCGCCTTACCGTGCGAGGCGTACGCGGTGATGACGGTGTTGCCGTTGGGCAGGCGCTGCACGCCGCACGCGTCCTTGATGTAGTTTCCGCCGAGGTCTTCGTTGGTGACCTGCCACACGAGCCGTCCGTCGGGGTCGAGCTCGATGACCTTGTTGCCGTGCGTGCAGCCGATCAGCGTGTTGCCGTTGTCGAGGCGGATCGCGGTGAACGGCCAATCGTGCACCTCGCGTCCGTTGAGATCCGTCCGCAGCACCTTCACCACGTTGCCCTTCGGGTCGTATTCCTTGACCGCGAAGTCGAGCAGGTGCGGCACCAGGTAGTTGCCGTTCGGCAGCTTCCTCGCCATGCGGGTCTCCATGTGGGTGTTGTCCGTCTGGCACTGCAGCGGGAACTCCAGCGCCACCTTCGCGCCGGAACCGTCGCGTTCGAGCTCGACCAGACGCGGGCTATTGCCGCCCTCGACCGCCAGCACGTGTCCGTTCGCCAGTGGTTCGACCGCCTGCGTCTCCTTCTGCAGTCCCTTCCACGACCAGAGGACCTCGCCCTCCCGCGTCACCTCGACGATACCGCCGCCGGGGAAGCCCTTGCCGGGATTCACCGCGAGCAGCACGTTGCCGCTGTCAAGGACCCAGCCGTCGCGCGTCGCGCCGTTGTAGCGCCAGACCTCTTTGCCATGCGTGTCGAGGATGTACGTCTCGCCGCCGGTGGCCAAAAAGCCGTGCGTGATGTCGGTCTCGACCGGCGGCGCCGCGTCGGGCACCGCGGGCGTCGACGGGACCGGCTTCGCCGCGGGCGCCCTCGACACCACGACCGTCGGCGGCGTCGCCTTCACGGCCGCGAAGTGTTTCTTCGTCGCCTCTTCGTCAATCGTGCCGTCGATCGAGAAGTCGTCGAGCGTCACGTGTCCCCAGCCGCCGTGGTTCTGGTCGACGACGCGCAGGTAAACCAGCTTGCCCTTGAGCGTGCCGGTCTCCCACGTGACGCGTTTCATGGTCTCGGTGTTGTCGCCGCGAGCCGTCATGACCTCGTTGTTCGTCGCCGCGTCGACCATCGCGACGTAGGTGTCTTCGTGCGCCCCGCCGCCGACCAGCAGCGACGCGTGATCGCCGTTGACGCGGAACACCGGCGAATCCACCACGCCGGTCTGGTTGTCGTTGCCGCGATCGCCCCGCGTCTCCAGCGTCGACAGGTACCACTTGCCCTGCTTGTTGTACGGCTTGCCGGTGTTGTGGAACTTGTCACGATCGTTGATCAGCGCCTCAAACCCGCCATCGACCACCCGCCAGCCCTGCATGTCGCCCGACTCGAAGTCGAACCGCAGCGATCCGGCGCTCGCCGCATCGGCGGCGTCGCTCACCGACACCGCCGCCGCCGTCACCGCATGCCGCGCCGCACCTGGCGCGGGTGACGCGTTGACCTGCACGGTCACGTTCGCCCACTTTTCAACCTCCGGCCGGTGTTCGCCGGGGTCGTAGAACCGCGCCCCCTTGCCGACGCGGTTGTAGTCGCCCAGGTCGTCACGCACGCTCTCCACGAGCTTCGTCAGCCGTGCCACGATTTCCGGATTCGCCGACGCCACGTCGTGCTCCTCGCCGATGTCCGACGCGAGGTTGTACAACTGCGGCGCGGGCACCTCGTCGATCATCCGGGCGTACCACGACGTCCATTTCGGATGCGCCGGCCGCGGCAGCACCAGCTTCCAATCGCCCTGCCGCACCGCCTGCAGGTATGTCCAGCCGTAGTAGTAGAACGTGTCACGCGGCGACGTGTCAGACTTGCCGAGCAGATAGCCCGAGACGTCCACGCCGTCCAGCTTGCGATCGCTCGGCGGCGCAACGCCCGCGACGCTCGCGAACGTCGGCAGCAGGTCCATCGTCGTGACGATCCCGTCACGTGTCACGCCCGCCGGCACCTTGCCCGGCCCGCGCACGATCGCCGGCACACGCAGCCCGCCCTCCCACGTCATCATCTTCGACCCGCGCAGCGGACCCGCGCTGCCGTAGTGATTGTCCGCCGGCGTCTTGCCCGCCAGGTGTCCCTCGACCCACGGGCCGTTGTCCGACGTCAGCACCACCAGCGTGTTGTCGTCGACGCCGAGTTCCTTGAGCGTATCGAGGATCCGTCCGACGCTGTAATCCAGCTCCGCGATCGCATCGCCGAACACGCCGCGCTTCGTCGTGCCGCGGAACTGCTCCGACGCGCCGAGCACGACGTGTACCATGTTGTAGGGCACGTACGCGAAGAACGGCTTGTCGCCCTTCGCGTGAGCCTTGATCCACGCGAGCGCCTCGTCGGTCTCGCGCTTCGTCAGCATGTCGACGTCCGTCGATTCCTCGAGCACCTCGCCGTTCCGCTGGAGTTCAACCTTGAATTTGCCGGGCTCGCGCGTATAGCCGTTGTGCAGCGGCGTGCCGAACCAGTAATCGAAACCCTGCGCGTTGGGCATCAGTTCCGGATCGAACGGACCGGTGCCCTGGCCGTGCTTGTTCGCCCCGCTGCCGCCGCTGTGCCACTTGCCGAACATCCCCGTCGCATAGCCGGCGCCCTTGAGCACTTCCGCGACGGTGATCTCCTGCGAATGGACCACCGTGTGCGGGTTTTTGTGGTTCTGCGGCTCGGCGACGCGGATCGGGTAGCACCCCGTCATCAGCGCAGCACGGCTCGGTCCGCACACGTTCTGTGCGTAGAAGCTCGTCAGCCGCATGCCCTCTGACGCCATACGGTCCATGCGCGGCGTCGGCGTCTCGTTCGATCCGAAACAGCTCAGATCACCGTAGCCCAGGTCGTCAAAGAAGATGAGCACGATGTTCGGCTTGTCCGCCGCCGAGGCGACGCCGCCGCTCGCTAGCAACATCACGGCAAAGATTACGATTCGGAGTATGGCTTTCATGGCTTTCCTTACTGTCATCCGCTGGTGTCAATTAGTTTGTAGGTTCCGTCTTCTTCCGAGGCGCCTTCTTCGGCTTGCCGAAACTCGACAGGTGCTGCGGGTCATCCACGCCGGTTGAGCGTGCATCGCGACCCGGCGTGTTCACGTCGCCCAGTTCCTCGCGTGCCTGATCCGCGACCGCTTCTAACGCCGCGACGATCTTGGGGTTCGCGCCGGCCACGTCCTGCTTTTCGCCGATGTCCGTGCCGAGGTTGAACAGCCGCGGCTCGGCGAGTTCGACCAAGCCGCGCGTCGTGCCCCAGAACGGCTGGTCATCCTTCGTGCGGGGCAGATGCAGCTTCCACTGGCCCTGCCGTACCGCCTGGAGATTGATGCCGCTGTAATAGTAGACCACGCGGTCACCCGCGGGCTCCGGCTTGGCGCCGACCCCGATCCGCGGCATCAGGTCGACGCCGTCGTAAACACGGTCGGTCGGCATCTCCACGCCCGCGACACCCGCCGCAGTCGGGAAGATGTCCATATTCAACGTCGTCGCGCCGTCGACCACGCCCGGCGCGATCCGGCCCGGCATCCGCATGATGCACGGCACGCGATGTCCGCCCTCCAGCGTCGTGTACTTCGTGCCGCTGAGCGGGCCGGAACTGCTCTGTGGCACCGGGCCGTTGTCCGACGTGAACACCACGAGCGTGCGTTCGTCGAGACCGAGCCGCGTGATCGCGTCGAGCAGTTCACCCACGCGGTGGTCCAACTCGCCCAGCCAGTCGCCGTAGATGTCCTTGCTGCCCTTCGGCGAGAAGTCCGGATGCGGCGAGATCGGGTTGTGCATCGCGTAATGCGCGAGATAGATGAAGAACGGCCGATCGCGGTTCTTTTCGATGAACGCGATCGCCTCGTCGGTCAGCCGCTTGGTCATCAGGTGGATGTCCGCGTTCGGTTCGACGACCTTCTCTTCGACCTGGAGCTTATGGGTCACGTGGTAGTTCGAGATGATCCCGAAGTAGTGATCGAAGCCCTGGTGGATGGGATGGTGCCGCTCGCGGTAGCCCAGGTGCCACTTGCCGAAACACGCGGTGGTGTATCCGTTGTCGTGCAGCAGATCGGCGAGGGTGATCTCGTCGGGGTTCAGGCCGTATTCGTAGTGCTTCTGGTCGATGTTGACCGCGAGCGGCACGCCGCAACGCTGCGGGTAGCGACCGGTCAACAGCGAGGCGCGTGACGGGCTGCAGACGTTCGATCCCGCGAGAAAATCGGTGAATCGCACGCCCTCCGCCGCCATGCGGTCGATCCGCGGCGTGTTGCGGCGCGGCGAGCCGTAGCAGCCCAGGTCGCCGTAGCCCAGGTCGTCGGCAAGCACGACGATCACGTTCGGTCTGTCCGCCGCGGCCGCCGACACGTGTACCGCGCACGCGACGACCCCCGCCAACACCACAGCCGTCCATGTCGCGTGCAAACTCATCGTGTCGTCCTCTACCGTGACCCGCGACGCACCTTGCGTCCTGTCAATCCTTCGGCCTGCGCGATCCACCCGCGTACGCCGTGTCGAACACCTTCGGCCGCTCGTCGTACGGATCGAAGAACCGCGCGTTCTTGCCGACGCGGTCGTAGTCGCCGATATCCTCGCGCGCCGCGTCCAGCAGCGCCGAAAGCTTCTTCACGACGTCTGGGTGCTCCGCCGCCACATCACGCGTCTCACCGATGTCCGACGCGAGGTCGAACAGCGCCGGCTTGGCGAAGCCGATGTCGTCCTCCGGCGCGATGTGCTTGTTGACGGCGAACGGCCCGAGCCACTTGGGGTGCTCCGGCATCGCCGCGTGCAGCTTCCATTGCCCCACGCGCACGCCGCGCAGGTGGTTGAGCATATAGAAGTAGAACACGCGTTCGGGGTCGGCCTTGTCGAACTCGCCGGCAAACAGCGGCCGGATGTCCACGCCGTCGATCACGCGATCCGTCGGCGGCGACGCGCCGGCCATCGCGGCGAACGTCGGCAGCATGTCGATCGTTGCCGCGACATTCTCGCACGTCGTTCCCGCGGGCACGCGGCCCGGCGCCCACACGATGCACGGCACACGCTCGCCGCCGTCCCACGTCGACACCTTGCCGCTGCGCAGCGGCCCGGCCGACCCGCCGTGGTCGATGTCCTCGATCCCGTCGCGATGGTCCTTGTTCTTGATCAGCCACGGCCCGTTGTCCGACGTGAAGATCACGTAGGTGTTGTCGACGAGCTTCATGCGTTCCAGCGCGTCGAGCAGACGTCCGACGTTGAAATCGAGCTCTTCGACGACGTCGCCGTACAACCCGCGCTTCGACTTGCCGCGGAAGTCGTCCGACGCGGCGAGGCGCACGTGCGGCATCGAGTGCGGCAGGTACACGAAGAACGGCTCGTCGCGATGCTTCTCGATGAAACCGATCGCCTCGTCGGTGTAGCGTTTAGTGATGGTCGACAGATTTGTCTTCGGCTCGATCAACTCCTCATTGCGATAGAGGTTCGCGAAGGCGTCGTTGCTGGTCGGCGTGCCGTAGAAGTAATCGAAGCCCTGGTGGTTGGGCATCAGCTCGGGGTAGAAATCGGTCTGCGAGTGCTTGGCCAGGTCCCACTTGCCGAAGCACGCGGTGGCGTAGTTCTTCTGCTTGAGCACCTCGGCGATCGTGATCTCCTTCGAGTGTACGATCGGGTGGATCTGCTTGATGTTGTGCCGCTCGGCGACACGCAGCGGGTAGCAGCCGGTCATGATCGCCGTGCGGCTGGGTCCGCAGATCGGCTGGGCGTAGAAATTCGTGAACCGCATGCCCTCCTTCGCCATCCGATCGATGCGCGGCGTGCGGATCAGCTCGCTGCCGTAGCAACCCAGATCGCCGTAGCCCAGATCGTCGGCGAAGATGAGCACGAAGTTCGGCGGGCGATCGCTGGCGCCATGCGCCGAACGTTCGGGCGCGATTACGCAGGCCGCGCACAGTGCGATCAATATCCCCACCCAACGCGTCGGCAAACAGCGATTCAGCTTCGTCATGACTCTCCTGGCGGCTAGCGCGAGTCGTATGGCAGTTCATCAAACGCGGGGCGCAGCTTCTGGTTGTACTCCGCCATGCCCGCCGAGCGCGCCTCGTAGATCGTCTTGACCTCTTCGTCGGTCAACGCACGCTCGTAGACGAAGGCGTCGTCGATCAGCCCGTCGAATCCGGTGGCGGTGGACTTGCCGATCCAGAACTGCGAGTCGCCGTCGAGCAGTGGCGTGTTGCGGTCGGGGCTCGTGGCGATGAGCTGACCGTTGTAGTAGATCTTCTGGAAGTGCCCGTCGTACGAAGCGGCGACGTGCTGCCACTCGCCGTTCTTAAGTCCGACGTTGGCGTCGAGCGGCGTTTCGTTGGTGTTGTTGAGGTAGACGCCGAAGCGGATCATGCCGTCGGTGGCGTGCTGACCGAACCAGAACACGCGGCTGCCGCCGATCTTCGCGCTCTTCGACAGGAACCCCGCCCAGTTGGTGCCGACGTTTCGCGGCTTGACCCAGCATCCGATTGAGAACGACCCGCCGAGCACACGCGTGCCCGACACGACACACTCGTCTCCGCCGGGGAACGACAGCACCGAGCCGCGGTCCTTGTCCATCACCCACTTGACGCCGTGGCCGGTCACCGCGCCCGGTCCCTCGATGTTGCCCGGCAGCGTGCGACCGACGCGCGGCCCGCTGCCCTCCTCCATGCCCCAGAACGCCCACATCCCCTTCGTCGGGTACGAGCCGACCAGGTCCTCGGCGCGATCCTTCGCCTTGGACAGCGACACAAGCAGAATCCCGATCAGCATCGCGATAATGGCGACCGCGATCAGCATCTCTATCAGCGTGAATCCACGGGATTTGGGGCGTGTGGACATGTGTGCCTTCATGTCATGTTACCGCGACCCGTCACGCGCGTCGCGGTGAAGATTACGGTTTGAGTCGGACCTGTGGGTCCCAATACTCGATGAACTCATCGGTGTTGTCGGCCTTGGGGTTGATGGTCGCGTCGGGGTCCAGGATCACCTCCGCGTGACCGTCGACGAAGCTGACAACGCCCGCGTTCTTGTGACGCGTGCCGTTGACCTCTTCCTGGTACTTGTTGATGTAGGGCCACCACAGCGTCAGCGACACGCCGTAGTTCACTCCGCCCGACGTCTTGGGGCTCGAGTCGCCGAACGAGATACACTTTGCCGGCTGCTTGACGCGCGACAGCTTCTCCCACGGCTTGGCGTTGATATAGGTGCCCTCGGACCAGTTGCCCGTGTCCGGGTCGCCGTGGCCGTGGTACCAGTGCCCGAGGAAGAAGCCGTTGTAGCCGTAGCCGATGTTATTGAAGTCGTACTTCCACTCCCACTCGACGCCGAAGTCCTTCTGCATGCCCTTGAGGTTCGGGCAGCGTGCGAGTTGCTCGCCGGGCGCGTACTTCGCGACGAGCTGCGGCCAGTTGGGTTCGGTGTTCATGTTCACGCCACGGTGCGGCGGGAACACGCGGCCGTAGTCTTCGGTGTAGCCGAGCATGCCGAAATCGATCTGGCGCAGATTGCTGCAGCAGACCACGCGGCGGGACGCCTCGAAGGCTCGGTCCATGGTGGGAAACATGATCGCGATCAGCAGTGCGATGATGGACACAACCACCATCAGTTCAACGATGGTGAACCCCGCGTGACGGCGATGTTGATTGTGTCGGTCGGACGTTGGCATGACGCTAAGCTCCGTGGCGGATGTGAATCGCACCGTTGCATTATCCTGCGCTGCCGGGCGGATATCATTGTGCAATAGCGGAATGACAATGAGTGTTTCCGTCATAGCTCTCGCCTCTGGCAGACGGCAAAACACAGACATTTTCTCGAATCTGTGCAATAATGTCTGCGGCGTGCCGTTGGGCTGCCTGAATGTTTGCGTCAATTCACAGACCTCTTCCGCCAAAGGTGCACATGGCCAAGAGACCCAAGATCGCGTTGCTGGTCGAGTCTTCCCGCGGGTACGGGCGCGGCGTGCTACGCGGCATCGGTGCGTACGTCCGCACGCACGACGCGTGGTCGATCTACCATCAGGAACGCATGCTCGCCGACGACGCCCCGCGTTGGATGCGGGGCTGGGACGGCGACGGGATCATCGCCCGCCTTGAGTCGCCGAAACTCATCCGCTCGCTGCGGAAACTCGACGTCCCGATCGTCGACGTCCGCGGTATGCACGAGATCGAGAACATCCCCATCGTCGACGTCAACGAGAAGGCGGTGTCCGACCTTGCGGCGAATCACCTCCGCGAGCGCGGCTTCGAACACTTCGCGTTCTGTGGATTCAACGGCGTGAAGTACTCCGACCGGCGACGCGACTGCTTCGTGCAGCGGCTCAAGGCCAGCGGGCACGACGTGCACGTGTTTCACGGGCGCTCGTTCACCGAAGACGCGATGACGCCGACGTTCGAGGCGCCCGGCGAGCGCCAGTGGAAGGCGATCGCGGACTGGCTCAAGAGCCTGCCGCGCCCGGTGGGCGTGATGGCGTGCAACGACGTGCGCGCCCAGCAGATCCTCGAGGTCTGTCGCGACATGGGCGTGGCGATCCCCGACGAGATCGCGGTCATCGGCGTCGACAACGATCTGGAACTCTGTCAGCTCTGCGATCCGCCGCTGTCGAGCATCGAACTCGACACCGAACGCATCGGCTACACCGCCGCCGCGACGCTCGACCGGCTGATGCGCGGCGAGGCGCCCGAAGAGGCCGTCACGCTCATCGATCCCATCGCGGCCGTGACACGTCAGTCGACCGACGTGCTGGCGATCGCCGACCCCGAGATCGCACAGGCCGTGCGCTACATACGCGAGCACGCCTGCGATGGACTGACGGTCGAGCAGGTGCTGTCGCACCTGACATTGTCGCGCAGCACGCTCGAGCGGCGATTCAACGAGTTGATCGGCCGGTCACCCAAGGCCGAGATCCTTCGCGTCCAGATCGACAAGGCGAAACTACTGCTCAGCGAGACCGACTTCAAGCTCGCGCGGATCGCGGAACTCGCGGGGTTCAAGCACGCCGAGTACCTCAACTCGCTGTTCAAGCGCAAGGTCGGCGTCACGCCCGGACAGTATCGCAGCCGGTACCGCATCGGCGAGTGACCAAAAAAAGAAACCCCGGCCTCGCGACCGGGGTTTCGTCGTTTCCTCTGCGGCGCGAACAATCAGCCGATGTCATACTTGCCCGGGACGGGCACGCCCATCGTCGAGCCCGGCCCGTCGATGCTCATGTCGGCGGGCGTCAGGTCGTGCTTCGAGTTGACCACGTCCTCCCACTTCAACGCCTTGCCCGCGTACGCGGACATCCGCCCGGCGATGCCCATGAGCGTGGAATTGCACATGTAGCTGCCGTTGTTGATCGTGGTGTTGCTGCGGATCGCCTTGTACATCTGCACGTGCTCTTCGACGTACATGTTGCGGGCGCGGGGATCGTCCTTGTCGCGGCGCCACGACCACTTCTCGGCGCCATCCGGGTAGATATCGTGCGACTGCGCGTTGGCCCAGCCCTTGGCGCCGATCACGCGGTCCTCGACCGTGTGGTAGATGCCGTTGCCGTCCCACTGGCGACAGCCCAGGTGGACCAGACGACCGTCTGCGTACTCGTAGGTCACGGACATGTTGTCCCAGATCTGGGCGAACTTCTCGTCGGTACGCACGGCGCGACCGCCGGACGCCACGACGCGCTCGGGCGATTCGTCCTTCATCAGCCACGCGCACTTGTCGATCGAGTGCACGGCCTGCTCGGCGATCTGATCGCCGCAGAGCCAGACGTAAAAGTACCAGTTGTTGAGCTGCTTCTGCATGCCCGACCACCCCGGCTGCGCATCGCGGAACCACGGCGTACCCGACCAGTACTTGCTGCTGACGACGCGGATGTCGCCGATCGCGCCGTCGTGCAGACGCTTGATCGTGTCCTGCTTGCCTGCGTCGTAGCGGTAGCACAGACCCGACACGACGGTCAGATTCTTCTTCTCGGCTTCCTTGCAGGCCGCGAGCACCCGCCGCACGCCGACCGGGTCGGTCGCTACGGGCTTCTCGGCGAACACGTGCTTGCCCTGCTTGACGGCGTACTCGATGTGCAGCGGGCGGAAGCCGGGCGGCGTGGCCAACAGCACCACGTCGACGTTATCGATCACGTTCTTGTACGCGTCGAGGCCGACGAAGCGCTTGTCGAGCGGCAGGTCCACCCGCTTGGGATCCATCTTGGTGAAGCGATCCGCCGCGGCGGCGACCTTGTGCTCGAACACGTCGCCGACGGCGACGACCTGGAGATGGGGATCGGCGTCCAGCGCGTTGCCGATCGCGCCGCTGCCACGACCGCCGCAGCCCACCAGGCCGATACGGATCGTGTTCGAGTCCGCCGCGTAGGTCCGCGAAGACAACGCCGCGGCCGCAGCCAGCGCCGACGTGGTTCCCAAAAACTGTCTACGTGAAGGGATCATGTCCGACATACCTCTAAGCTCCTTAAGCTAAGCTCCATAGAACGAACATTCGTTCTTGCGGACGTTAGCCCGCAAGTCCGCTCAGGACAAGTTCCACGCGAAATCCCTTAGCCTTCAGAATCGTGATGTGACCGCGCCTCGACCGCCTCAGCTCGCCTCGCCGTCGCCATCCCCGTCGACAACGTCCAGTTCCAGATGCAGCAGTTGCTCGACATGCCGCGCCAGGCGACCGGCCTCTTCGTAGATCAGTTCGATGAACTCGCGCTGCTTCT
This sequence comes from Phycisphaera sp., assembly GCA_016125285.1. Classification (GTDB taxonomy): domain Bacteria; phylum Planctomycetota; class Phycisphaerae; order Phycisphaerales; family Zrk34; genus RI-212. Next base: position 8,767 of record WGMA01000077.1, on the reverse strand, counting down.
CCGCCGGAAACTCACGACTCAACAGCAGTTCGGAGAATCCATACACGCTGGTCAGCGGCGTGCGGATCTCGCAGGCCAGCTCGCGGATCTCATTGCGTTTACGGGCCAGGTGCCGTGAGTGGTCGGTCTGGAACCGGAACTGACGGAATGTGACCCTGTCCACGACGTTCGTTCGCTGCGCCGACACGCGTGCGACAAAACGCGGCTCACCGGCCAGGTTCAGATCGAGCGGATGCGCCATGGCTCCGGCGAGGAACGCACGCATCTCCGAAACGTCCAGACGACCATTCGCCAACGCAAACAGGGACGGCGAGCCGTCGCCATCCTCGGCGGACAGCGACAGGTATCGTCGCAACACGGGGTTGATCGCCAGCACCCGCATTTCGTCGTCGATCGCGCAATACCCATCGCTCGAGCCTCGCATCACAGCGAAAACCGCGTGCAAACATGCGTTGGGATCAGTGGGCGGCATGGCAGACGAATTCTGCATATCAACGTTCTTGCGGATGCTGTTCGCACAGTTTCAGAGCAAACAGAACACCGACGGAATCGTGGATTATTGGATCCTAAGCGTCCACAGGCGTCTCGTAGCAGAAGCGTAACAATAGTGAATAAACCTGATCCCGCAACCCCTCCCGTGCGCTACAAACGTTTTTAGATGTCGGGTTTATACGCTAATGCCTACAACATCACGGCTTACGCCGCGCATATTTCGCTTCCCGCAATCAGGTGTATTGTTGCTTACTTGCCGCGTGTGTTGCGGAAGATCTCGTCGAACCATTTGTGCTCCGAACGGAACACATCGAGGATCGTCGGATCGAAGTGCTCGGGCAGCGTTCGCCCGTCGCCGTTGAGGATGATGTTGCACGCCGCGTCGTGCTCGTACGGAGGCTTGTACGGCCGCTGCGACCGCAACGCGTCGTAAACATCCGCGAGCATGACGATCCGCCCGGACAGCGGGATCTGCTCGCCGGACAGCCCCTGCGGGTAGCCGGTGCCGTCGAAACGTTCATGGTGGGTCAGCGCGATCTCGCGCGCGGCCTCGAGGAGCGGCGACACCGACCCCGCGAGGATGTTCGCGCCGATCACCGTGTGCTGCTTCATCATGTTGAACTCTTCGGTCGTGTAGCCGCCGGCCTTGAGCAACACGGAGTCGGGCACGCCGATCTTGCCGATGTCGTGCAACGGCGCCGCCGCGGACAGCAGCTTCTGCTGGTCGACCGGCATCCCCAGGCACCGAGCGACGAGAAACGTGTACTCGCCGAGGCGGTTGATGTGGGCGCCGGTCTCGTTGTCACGCAGTTCACAGGCGCGCGTCAGCCGCATCACCGTGTCGAAGTACGCGCCCTCGAGTTCGCGTGTCTTCTGCTGCTCACGCTGCACGGTTTCACGCAGATCGCGGGCGTACTGGATCAACTCCTTGTAGGCGAGTTCCAGTTCCTTCGACACGCGGGACTCTTCCTGCGTGTCGGCGGTATGTCCTTGCGCTGAAATCATGTCGGCGTCCGTCTCTTGAGGCTCCACGATGTCGTCCTCGCCACTGCTATCGGCACATCTCCGGGCGGCTGTAGCCCCGTGCCGTGTTTTATTCAGGTCTTCGGCCGCGTCAGGCCGTACTTCTTGATGCGATACCGCAGGTTGTCCCAGCTGATGCCCAGCTCGCGGGCCGCCGCGGCCTTGTTCCAGGCGCTGTCTTCGAGCGCCTTGAGGATCATGCCACGCTCGGTCTGCTCGAGCTTCGATTCGCGGTCTTCGCCATCGCCTTCGTCGTGCTCGCCCGCGGCGCCGCGGATGTCGTCGGGAAGGTGGGCGACCTCGATCACCCCGCCCTCGGCCATCAGCATCGAGCGTTCGATCACGTTCCGCAGCTCGCGGATGTTGCCCGGCCAGCCGTGCGTCGCGAGCCGGCCCAACGCCGCCTGGCTCATCGTCGGCGGCGTGCCGACACCGATCGCCTTGGCGTGCTGACGCAGGAAGTGCTGCACCAGCGCGGGGATGTCGTCGACGCGGCTGCTGAGCGACGGCATGCGGATCACGAAGATGTTCAGCCGGTAATACAGGTCCTGACGGAAATTCCCCGCGTCGACCTCCTTCTCGAGGTCGCGATTGGTCGCCGTGACGATACGGACGTTCGTCTTGAGCGTTTCTTCGCCGCCGACGCGTCGATACGTGCGATCCTCCAGCACACGCAGCAGCTTGGCCTGCAGCGTGAGCGACATCTCGCCGACTTCGTCGAGGAACAGCGTGCCGCCGCTGGCCAGCTCGAACATGCCCGCCTTGCGGTGCGTCGCGCCGGTGAACGCGCCCTTCTCGTGGCCGAACAACTCACTCTCGAGCAGCGTCTCGGTCAGCGCGGCGCAGTTCAGCGCGTGGTACGGTCCGTCGCGTCGATCCGACCAATCGTGGATGAGTCGTGCCGTCAGTTCCTTGCCGGTGCCGGTCTCGCCGCACACAAGCACGGTGGTCGGCGCCCTGGCGACCTTGCGGCACATCTCCACCACGCGTTTCATCGACGGAGACTGGCCCACGATGGTCACCGTGGCCGGCGGCAGTTCGGGGTGCTCGATTTCGGGAGAGGATGGCGTCTCGCCTGGATTCGGCGGGAGTTCCGCGGTGAGCTGCTTGAGTTGCTTCGTCAGCGTGCGAACGTCTGCGGCGTATCGGACGAGTTGGGCATAGGCCCGCTCGAGCTCCAGGTCTCGATCGTCGCGGCGTCGGGCCTTTTGCGGCAGTGGAGCGGTCATACCATCCACCCACTCAGTCCTGCTGGTTCGTACCGAGCGCGTCCTCGACCCTCTGCATCAATTCAAGCGGGCTGAAAGGCTTGACGAGGTACGCGTAGACACCGGCGCTCTCGCCCTCGGCGCGATCGTGCTCCTGCCCCTTGGCGGTGAGCATGATGATGGGGATGTCCGCGGTGCGCCGCTGGTCACGCAGCTTGCGAGCCACCTCGAGTCCGTCGATCCCCGGCATCATCCGATCAAGCAAAACCAGATCTGGCTGGTGTTCAGACACCAGTTCCAGCGCCGTCGCGCCGTTCTCGGCTTCGATGATTTGAAACTCATCGCTTTCGAGAGTCGTACGCACCAGCAATCGCAGGATGCGCTCGTCGTCAACGATAAGTATTTTTTTGACGGTGGTCACAGATTCTAACCCCACGGTGCCACTCCCGGTTGTTTGGTCGGCGGTAATGACTCCCCCCACCGACCAGTAGGAACTTCCCTTGCAATGTCCCCCACGGATACTGCAACTTGATAAGCACATCATACCAGTTCGTCACTCCACACAGCAACAACAAAATGCTGCGAAGACCACTTTTGCTCACGGGGGTTCTTTGCCCTATCCACTTTAGTCGACCTAACTTCCGAACGATCGGCGAGCATTCACGCGATCCCCCCTGTGAGGGTGCATGCGTTTCGGTCAGTGTCAGCCGCACACGCGATCGTGCAGGCGGTTGTGGATCGAGCGGAGGCGCTGGCAGATGCGAGACTCGGTCAGGCCGAGCGTCAAGCCGATTTCCTTGAGCGTCATCCCCTCGAAGTGATACAGCACGACGATCAGGCGATCATCGGCCTCGAGTTCCTCGGCGATGATGCGCTTGAGGTCTTCGATCATCAGGCGGCGATCAACCGCGGCCTGCTCGGACGCGGGGTCGGCGATGGCGATACCGCGGTCGCTGTCGGTGTTCGTCCGCTGCAGATCGCTGAGCGTCACGAAGCTGGTGCGCCGGTCGACCTTGCGGTAACGACGGAACTCCTTGACGGTCAGACCGAGTTCGTCGCGGACCTGCTCATCGGAGGGGCTGTGGCCGAAACGTTGCTCGAGGCCCTGGCGAGCGTCGCTGAGCTCGCGCGCCTTGCGACGGGCGGTGCGGGGCAGCCAGTCAGCCGAACGCAGCTCGTCGATCATCGCGCCGCGGACACGACGCAGGCAGAACGCGCCGAACGCCACGCCACGGTCCGGGTCGAACGCATCGATCGCGTCCATCAGCCCGACCATGCCGGCCGAGACCAGGTCGTCGCGATCGACGTGCCGGGGCAGCGTGCGGGCGACCTTTGCGGCACACCGCTCGACCAGCGGCATGTAGTGCATCGCGATCTCGCCGCGGGCGTCCTCGTCGCGGTCGCTGATGTAGCGTGCCCACGCCCCGCTGAGCTCCGCGTCGGAGTCGTTGCGGCCGGTGGTCATTTCGTCGTTGAGCTGTTCGGTGGCAAGGATCATCGGAATCCTCAATTCGTGTCTGGGTCAGTTGCCGCTCCTCACGGCGTCGTATGTCAAAATGCAAGCGTGGTGCCATCAATTCGATTGCCTATCGAATTTGGCAACAAGTGATGTAATTGATTTGATCAGAGTCGCTTAGAATCACAGGCAAAAGACGTCTCCACCCGATCCCCGCGCAAGAATCGGCAATATTCCCGAATCGGCCGTCAGCGGCGCTCGGCAATAGTCCCGAATCGTCTCATCATGCGAGGGGGGGTTCGCCTGAGATGGCGGTTAATCGGCGATCTGGCGTTGCATTCCGCAGAGGATCCACGGGGCAAACGCACCCATGACATCGGCACGCCCGTCGCCCGGCTTGAGCGGATCGATCGCTGTGTTGCGATTTGAGAGGCCGAACGCGACGCGCGATCGATCGCTACTCGGGGCGTGCGAAGGAGAGGTTTTCGTCGAGCCAGTCGTCGGTGACGAGCACCTGGGCGCGCTGACGACGGGCCATGCGTTCGGAGCGTCCCTGGGCAATGCGTCGCACGCTGTGGGCGAGCGTCGGCGTGCTGCGGGCGAGGCTGCGCATCCACGCGGGGGCGTACCGCATAAACAGTTCGTCGTCGATGCTGATGATGGCAATCGCGCTGCCGGGATCGCCCTGTCGACCGGCGCGGCCGAACAGCTGTCGGTCGATGCGGCCGGACTCGTGACGCTCGGTGGCGATCACCGCCAGACCGCCCTGCTCTCGCACGCCCTCGCCGAGCTTGATGTCGGTGCCGCGGCCAGCCATGTTCGTCGCGATCGTGATGTGGCCCGGCTGACCGGCCTGCGCGACGATCTCCGCTTCCTCGGCGTGCCGCACGGCGTTGAGCACCTGATGCGCCAGGCCCTCGCGCTCGAGCAGCGTGCTGAGGTGCTCGGACGACTCGACGCTGCGCGTGCCGATCAGCAGCGGACGGCCCTCGGCGTGAATCCGCTGTACTTCCTTGACCACCGCCTCCCATCGCCGGTCCGCGTTGGTGAACACGCGATCGGTCGGCTGGCGGCGGATACACGGCTTGTGCGTCGGGATCCGTACGACGGGGATGCGGTACGTCTGCCACAATTCGGCGTTGTTCTCCCACATCGTGCCGGTCATGCCCGACAGCTTTCGGTACGTGCGGAAGAACCGCTGGAAGCTGACGCGTGCGAGCGTCTGCTTCGGCGGCTGGACCTCGAGGCCTTCCTTCGCCTCGACGGCCTGATGCAATCCGTCGCGCCAGGTGCGATCGGGCATGAGTCGCCCCGTAAACTCGTCAACGATGACGACCTTGCCCTCCTGGATGACGTAGTGCTGCCCCTTGAGGAACAGCTCGCGGGCGGAGAGGGCCTGCGTGACGAGTTCCTCGCGACGACGGCGGCCGTGCCAGATGCCGCCGTGACGCGCCGTCAACTGCTCGGTGCGCTCTTCGCCGTGGCGCGTGAGGCGGACCTCTCGCCACTTGCGGTCGATGCGGAAGTCGCGGCCGGGCTCGAGCTCCCGCGCCGCGGCGGCGGCCTCGCAGAACGACTCGACCTGCTCGGCGTTGGGCGACTCGCCGGAGATGATCAGCGGCGTGACCGCCTCGTCGATCAGCACGGAGTCGGCCTCGTCGACGATCGCGCAGGCCAGGCCGCGCATCACCATGCGGTCGGCGCCGGCGGGCTTGTCGCGGTCGGCCATGCGGTGCAGCAGCACGCTGGGCAGTCGGCGTACGCGCCCGAGCACGAGGCGGTCGCGCAGGAAGTCGGCGGTCACTTCCTTGTTCGTCGTGTACGTCACGTCGGCCATGTACGCCTGTCGGCGCTCGTGCGGCTGCGACTCGCCGGTGATGAACGAAACGGTCACGCCGAGGTTTCCGTAGATCGGCTGCATCCACTCGGCGTCGCGTTGGGCGAGGTAGTCGTTGACGGTGATGACGTGGCAGCCCTGCCCGCGCCAGCCGCCGATCACCGCGGGCATCACGGCCGAGACGGTCTTGCCTTCACCGGTCGCCAGCTCCGCGACGGCGCCCGACTCCATCACCAACGCCGCGGCAAACTGCACGAGGTGCAGACGGAAGCCCATGCGTCGGTACACCACCTCGCCGATCAGCGCCATCGCCGCCTCGATGTCGGCCCGCTTGTCGCGGTTGCGGCGGAACAACGCACGCAGGTCCTCGGCGTGCTCGCGCAGCTGCTCTTCGGTGCACGACTCGAACCGTGACTGCAGCTTCTGCACCCGCCGCGCCCGCCACATGAACTTCGTCCGGCGCGGCGCCCACGCCTGCACCTTCGATTCGAGGATCGACCACGCCTTGTCGAGCCCCTTGTGCATCTTCGGAGCGCGCAGGTCCATCGCCAGCGTCCGCCACATGCCCGTCGGCAGCAGCGGCGCCGTCGTGTCCTGCTCGCCCTGGTCGAGGATCGCCTGTTCCTCGGCCTGCGTGGCGTGCGGCGCCGGCATCGCGGGATCGTTCTGGCTGGAGAAGATCGACATGACGGGTGGGTCTCAGATGGCGAAGCGTCGCTGGATCACCTGTCGGACGTTGCGGTACCACTGCAGCAGCAGCGGCCGCTCGGGCAGACTGAAGCGTGCGACCACACGCTGACCGATCAACAGCTGTATGGCTTTGTCGGCTGCGGTCTTCGGCTGGATATGCACCTCGAAGAACGGTTCGGTGGTCGTCAACCCCTCGCGGTCGTCACCGGACACCGCCATATTACCGCCGGCCAGGTAGCTCAACGCCGCGGAGGGCAGCTTCGTGTGCCCCGCCTCGGGGGCCTGCGTGATGACGCCGGTGAACTGCAGATCGGGCCGCCCCATCACGCGGAGCTCGACCTCCGCGCCCGTGCCGATCTCGCTGCGGATGCGCGGGCCGAGGTCCTGGTCGGCGGCGACACGGATGATCAGCTCGGACATGTCGGCGACCATGCCGATCTCCTGGCCGCGCGGCAGGAACACGCCGTACATCTGATCGCCCTTCGGGCTGATCCACGTGCCGGGGAACGGCGCGTGAACGTCGAGCGAGGCGAGCTCGGTGTCGATGCGGTCGAGCCGGCTGCGGAGGGCGGCGATCTGTTCGGTCAGGGCCTGGACGACGGCGGGGTCTTCGCGTCGGGCCAGGTCGCGTTGAATGATCGCGCCCTTGAGCCGGGCCTCGACCTCGCGACGCTCGTGCTTGAGTTCGGTGTTGTGCGATCGCATCAGCGCGTCGCTGGTCGGTTTCACGCTCGTGCCCGAGGGCAGCGTGGCGTCGACGAAACCATCGGCGGCGGTGTACACCTTGGCGATGTGCACCGGCTCGACGACGCCCTCGGCGCGACCGTGCTCGGGCAGGCTGATCGCGCCCAGGCCCGTGACGAGCGCGGCGAGGAACACAAACGACGCGGCGAGCGCGCGGCCGCGTGTCCGCGTCAGCTCCGGGCTGGTGAACAGGTACTTGATCCACTTGCCGATCGGCATGAGGACCCACGTGAAGATCGCCGCGACCGCCATGATCGCGCCGAGGATGAACAGCAGGTCGGCGACGAAGAAGATGATGCGTGTGCAGATCAGCACGCGGTAGATGAACGCGGCGATGGCGTAGAAGAACATCCAGCAGGCTTCGCCGGTCGTGTGCGCGGGGCTGATCGCGTGCCGCACGCCGTAGATGTAGCGCCGCACGTGGTAATACAGGTACTGCTTGCTGCGGTCGGCGAGGTTGGCGATCTCGAGCCAGTCGCTGAGGATGTAGTAGCCGTCGAAACGGAGCAGCGGGTTGCCGTTGAAGATGAGCGTCGAGACCGACGCGATGAACATGACGTTGTACGCCAGGTTGTGCACGAAGGTGCCGTCGGAGGTGTGCGACCAGATCATCGCCGCGACGGCCGCGACGGCGAGTTCGACGTACATGCCACCGGCGCCGACAAACATGCGGTGCCACTTGTTGCGGAACGCCCACGAGCTGGACGCGTCGACGTACGGCACCGGCATGAACACGAGCAGCATGATGCCCATCGTGTGCACCGCGCCGCCCGCGCCGCCCTTGCGCCCGAAATGCGAGCACGCGAAGCCGTGACCGAACTCGTGGATCGCCTTCACACACGCGAAGCACAGATACATCGAGATCACGTTGTCGACGTTCAGCAGGAACGCCCGCGACATGATCGTCTGGCCTTCGCGGAACAGGTCGTCCCACCGGCCGATCAAAAAGTACGCCGCGACGCTCAGCAGCATCGCCCACAGCGCGATGCCGATCGGCCCGAACACCCAGCCGAACACCGCGGTCCACCGCTTGAGGATCGGCGTCGGATCGAAGATCGGGATGCGGACGAACAGGAAGTTCATCAGGTATCCGCCGATCTCGCGCCGGACACGCTTGCGGTAACGGTCGAACATCTGCTCGGCGTCGGGCGGCAGATCGCCATACAGCAGGTTCGACGTCGACAGCTGGCCGAGCAACCGGATGACCTCGCCCTGCGTCGGCGCCGGGTCGCCGAGTTGCTCGTTGGACAGCTTCCACGCCTCGGTGACGGTGCGGCGTCCGTCGAGCAACGCCACGAAGTGCCACGCGGGCTCGGA
>WGMA01000057.1 GCA_016125285.1 Phycisphaera sp. | reverse complement strand
ATCGTCCGCGAGTTCGTCGATTTCCTGGCGCACAACAAGAAGTGGTGGCTGCTGCCGATCGTCATCGTGCTGCTGCTCGTGGGCCTGCTGCTCGTGCTGACCAGCACCGCCGCGGCGCCGTTTATCTATACGCTGTTCTGATCCGGCGCGGGTGAGCCAGGCCAGTGTCCGGTGCTTCTACTCCTAGTCAGTCCGATGATCACAGCGAAGCTCCTGATTGTCATCGTCAACTACCGAACGGCCGATCTTGTCGTCGACTGTCTGCGATCTCTTCAGGGTGAGTTGGACCAGTTGCCCGGCGCCCGGGTCGCCGTTGTCGACAACCATTCGGCGGACGGCTCGGCCGAAAAACTGGAGTCCGAGATCGCCTTGAACGGCTGGGCCCGGCGCGTGACGTTGATTCCGCTGGAGACCAACGGCGGGTTCGCGGCGGGAAACAACGTTGCGATCCGCGCGGCGTTCGATTCGTCGCGACCGCCGGACTACGTCTTGCTGCTCAATCCCGACACGCTCGTGGAGCCCAACGCCATCTTAGAGCTGATCGAATTCGCGAGCGATCACACAGGCGTTGGCATCTTCGGGTGCAGGCAGGAACTGGGGAACGGCGAGCCGCTGATTTCGTCGTTTCGCTTCATCGGTGCGCTGGGCGAGTTCGAATCGTATGCGCGGCTCGGGCTGGTCAGTCGCGTGCTGTCGCGCTGGGTGGTTGCCCCGACGCCGCGCGACGAGCCGCATCAGGTCGACTGGGTCTCCGGAGCTTCCATGCTGGTGCGCCGCGAGGTTTTTGACGCCGTGGGCGAGCTCGACGAAGGCTACTTCCTCTACTTCGACGAGGTCGACTTCTGCCTCCGCGCCCGCCGGGCCGGTTGGCCCTGCTGGTACGTGCCGAGTTGCACCATCGTCCACTTGGTCGGCCGGGCCAGCGGCGTGGTGATCGCCGATCCGTGCCCGGCCCGTCGCCCCGCCTACTGGTTCGAGTCGCGTCGACGGTACTACCTCAAGAACTTCGGCCGATTCCGCGCCGCGTGCGCCGACGCCGCGGTCGTCTTCGGGCACGGCATCTGGAGTCTGCGACGTCTGGTTCAACGCCTCCCGCATCGCGACCCGCCGCACTTCCTGGGTGATCTTCTCCGGCACAGTTTCGCTCGGCGTCGAATCGACCCTTGAGATACCTGATCGCGTATCGGCATTGGTCGCGTATTCGGTGTGACGCGTGAGTTTCACACGCCCATTTTAGGGCGTTGGGCTGTTCACGAGCCGGTCGGGCGATATTCTATTGGCTGGCGAGATCGTGTGCGGCGAGGTATGTCGCGTTGTTCCCGTAGCTGCGTTTCGAATCGGTCGACTCACCGCGGGATCACGTGCAGCGGTATCGCGTCGGCGGAGGTGATTCTGCGTGAGCAGTGATGCATATCAAGACGCGGCTCGGCGCCTGGACCTACCGGCGGTTGATCGCCTGGGGGCGCGGAACGACAACCCGCCGGGCCTATCGCTGTGGCAACTGCTGCGCGAGGACTATCGCACACACGGCAGCTCGATCTGGGAGCAGGGCTTCTGGGCGCTTGCGGTACATCGGTTCGGCAACTGGCGGATGGATCTGAAGTGGAAGATCTTCCGTGCGCCGATGACGCTGTTGTACTTCGTGCTACAGAAGTGGGTGGAGTGGACGTGCGGCATCACGCTGCCGTATATCGTGATGGTCGGAAGACGCGTGCGCATCTGGCATCACGGTGGGATCATCCTCGGCGCCCGCGCGATCGGCAACGATGTGCACATCCGCCAGAACGTCACGCTCGGCGTCGCGCAGACGTGGCGTACCGAGATGCCGATCATCGACGACGGCGTGGACATCGGATGTGGCGCGTGTGTGCTCGGCGATGTTTACGTCGGCAAGCGCGCGAAGATCGGCGCCAACGCGGTGATCCTTTCGGATCTGCCGGACGATGCCACGGCGTACGGCAATCCCGCTCGCGTGATCTTCGACAGCACCGGCGTGTCCCCGGCGGCGCCTGTCGCCTCGCCGTCCGAGCCGAGCGCTGCGGAGCCGCCCGCGCCGACGCGGCACGATCTGGGGACCATCGCGCTGCTGGGATCGGTCAACATGGACTATCTCGCGCAGCAGTTCCGCGAGGTCGCCGCTTCGCATCGACTGGCGCTGGACGTGTTGCCCTGTCCGTACGGACAGGCGCTGCAACAGCTGCTGCGCGACAGGGAAGATTCAGAGTTGCTGTCGGCCGACCCGCGGGCGACGCTGATCATCGAGCGAGCCGAAGATGTGCTGGGCGAGTGGTTCGACAAGCCCACGAGCGTCGGTAAATCGGAACGCGACGACTTCGTCGCGGGCAGGATGACGCCGCTGCTGCAGTCCATACGCCTCGCGCGGCAGAAGCTGAGCGGCGAGTTGTACGTCGCGACGCTCGCGCCGTTCAGGCGATCTGCGCTGGGGCAGGCCGACGGTCAACAGGCCAACGGCCTGCGGGTGTTGATCGACGAGGCGAATCGCCAGCTCCGCGCCGCGATCGAAGGCATGGAGAGCGTTCACCTGCTCGACGCCAACGAGCTGCTCGCGGACGTGGGCCGAACGATGGCCAGCCCCGGTAAGTATTGGTACCTCGGCCGCGTGCCGTTCAGCGAGAGCTTCGGGCACCACCTGGCCACGCGATGTCTCGGCGCGATGCTCGCTTCGCGCGGGTTGACCGCGCGCCTGATCGTGCTCGACCTCGATAACACGCTCTGGGGCGGCGTCGTCGGTGAGGACGGCGCGTCGGGCATCCTGCTGGGAGGCGAGTTCCCGGGCAATGCCTTCAAGCAGTTTCAGCAGACGCTCAAGGGCTTCGCGTCACGGGGCATTGCGCTGGCCATCGCGTCCAAGAACGACGAGGACGTGGCGCTGGACGTCATCCGCGATCATCCGGAAATGGTGCTGCGCGAGGACGACTTCGTCGCCCGCCGCATCAACTGGGAGGATAAGGCCGCCAACGTTGCGTCGTTGCTCGATGAACTCCGGCTCGGCGCCGCGTCGTGTCTGTTCATCGACGACAACCCGGTCGAGCGGGCGAAGATGCGTGCCGCGATGCCCGAGGTGTGCGTTCCGGAAGTGCCGCGAGACCCCGCGTTGCTGACGTCCTGGCTGCTGGACCTGCCGCAGCTGGACTGCCTGACCCTAACCGAGTCTGACATGCTGCGCGTGTCGCAGTATCACGCGCAGTCTACGATCAAGGCGGCGCAGCAAAGCTTCGCGAACGTCGATGAGTTCCTGGCGGACCTAGGCATGGTGCTGAGGTTCGAGCCGTTCGGGACCGAGAACGGTCAGCGGATGTTGCAGCTGCTGGCGAAGACGAATCAGTTCAACGCCACAACCCGCCGCTACGACGCCTCGGCGGTGCGTGAGCTGGTCGAAGGGGGGTACGACGTCATTGGGGTTGGTGTCGAGGATCGATACAGCCCGTTCGAGTGGATGGGCGTGGTCGTGGTGTCGCCGCCCGACGCGGCCGGCTGCAGCCGCATCGACACCTTCCTGCTGAGTTGTCGGATCCTCGGTCGCCACGTCGAGACCGCGGCGCTGGCATGGGTCGCCGACCGTGCCGTGGAACGCGGGGCGAAGCGACTGATCGGCGAGATCGTAGACACGCCTCGCAACACGCCGGTCCGCGACCTGTACGATCGGCACGGATTCGAACCGATTGGCGACGGTCGGTACACGCTGGATCTGACGGGTGAGGTCCCGATCATGCCCGCCTGCTTCACGGTCAAGGCCAGCACACGGAGCATCGACGCGGCCGATGTTCCGAACGAGGTCTACGAACACGCCGCCGCCGCGTCGATCGCTCCGCGTAGCGAGCCCGCGCTGCGAAACGAGGCGTACGGTGCGGATGACGACGAGGACGTGCCGGGCCTAAGGGAGTTGTTCCGGCGGTTCTTCAACCTTCCCCCGGATATGGACGTCGAGGCGGTGACGGTCGCGGACGTTAAGGGCTGGGATTCGCTGGCGCACCTTCGTCTGATGATGGAGGTCGAGTTGAAGATGGGCGTTCAGCTCTCGGGCGACGCGCTGGGGCGTGTGCGTGGTTACGCCGATCTGCGACGCGCGGTGCTTGAGGCGGTCGCCGTGCGAGGTGCCAGTAGTGGATAGGCACGGGCACGAGAACCTGGCGATCGGTCATGTTGGCGTCGTAGTGATCGGCCGGAACGAAGGCGAGCGACTCGTGCGATGCCTCAAGTCGTTGGACGGCTGCGCCGAATACACGGTGTATGTCGATTCGGGATCGACCGACGGCAGCGTGGAACGCGCGCGCGAGCTGGGTGTGGACGTCGTCGAGCTGGACATGGACACGCCGTTCACTATGGCGCGCGGCCGCAACGCGGGCCTCGATCGGTTGCGTGAAATGGACGCCGAGCTCGCGTTCGTTCAGTTCGTGGACGGCGACTGCGAGGTGCGACCCGGGTGGATGAGTCGTGCGGCCGAGGAGTTGGTCGGCGACAGCCGTGTGGCGGCGGTGTTTGGTCGTCGGCGTGAGCGCGACCGCGACGCGTCGGTCTACAACCGCCTGGTGGACATGGAGTGGCACGGCGACGCGGGGGACGTCGCGGCGTGCGGGGGCGACGTGATGATGCGCGCTGCGGCGCTCGATCAGGTCGGCGCGTACACCGCCCGGATGATCGCCGGTGAGGAGCCCGAACTCTGCATCCGTCTGGGTGCCGCGGGCTGGATCATCCGACGCCTGGACGACGAGATGACGCTGCACGACGCGGCGATCGGCGCGTTCTCGCAGTGGTGGCAGCGCACGGTGCGCAGCGGTTACGCGTGCGCGGAAACCATCGCGATGCACGGTCGCGTGCCGGGCTTCCACGACGTACACATCGTGGTCAGCGCGATCAGCTGGGTGGTCGTCACGCCGCTGGTGATCGCGGCGTCGGCCTGGCTGGGGTCGTCGGTCTCGCCGTGGTGGTGGGGCCTGGCGGGCGTGCTGATCGTGGGCTACGCATGGCTGGTGCTGCGCATGGTGAGGTGGCGGATGGGCCTCGGCGATTCGCCCCGCGACGCCGCGCTGTTTGCGACGTTTGCCGTGCTCGCGAAGCCCGCGCAGGTGCTGGGCGTGATGCGGTACGTGTTCAATCGCCTGTTCCGCCGACCGTCTCGGATCATCGAGTACAAGGCGGCGGGCAACGCTGTGACGACGGCGTCGACAGATGCGGACTCGCCCAGTTAAGCATGTGCAACACACGGTGCAGTCGCCGCGTCTTTGAGGCGCTAAAGCTACGCGGGCTTTTCAGCCGTAACCATGACGTACCGGCTCTTGAGGCTGGACAGCAGATGGATAATGTAGCCGAGCTGAGAGGATTTGGGGATCCACGGTCGGGGCACCATCGCCTTCCAACCGGCCAGATTCGCCCACCGTTCATTGGGGTAAAGCACGATCCGATCGGAGATGTCCTCGGCCTCGACATTCACGAAACCGGTCGCTTGGAGCTTGCCGACATAGGCGTCCAGATCGTACTGGTTCTCGGCGGGAAACTGGTCTGACTTCCGGTCGAACTGGCACCGTTCGCCGATCCACCAGACGAGCGGCCAGCCGCGCCGCCTCCACCACATGAATTCCTGACTCTGTGGCACGCCGACCACGACGTCCGCAATCGTCAGCCTGCCGCCCGGCTTGAGCACGCGGAACGCCTCGGCGAAGAAGGCTTCCCGCGTCACGTAGTGAAACGCGCTTTCGAGTGACAGGACACGGTCCGCGAACCCCTCGTCGAAGGGCAGATTCACCGCGTCGCCCACGTAGTACTGGATGCTCTGCTGAATCGCCTCGGGCTGCGCGTCGAGGTTCTTTTTCGCCACCTCGATCTGCAGCGGCGAGATGTTCACAGCGTGGATCTGCACGCCAGGCGACAGCTCCGCGAAGTGGATGTCCTGATTGCCGTACCCGCAGCCCACGTCCACCGCGACATGCTCCGCGCCTAGTCCCGCGGCCTGATGCAGCCGCGTCGCCAGGTTCCGCATGTACACCTCGACGTTGTTGGTGTCTTCGAAAAGCCTCTCGTGCTCGGTGTAGCCGAGGTTCATCCATCCGAGCTGGGCATGACAACGGTAGATGCCGTCGTAGTCGGGTGATCTCATGAACGTTCCCCTATCGCGCGTCAGGAAAAATCACACGGTCCGAAAGCTCGAAGCGGCCGCACGCCCGTAGCGATGGGTCGCCATTCTAGTATCATGCGTTTTGAATAGGTAACCTCCAGATTGCCTGCCACCAGGATTTGGCCTCGGTCAGATCAACCGTTGTGGATCATGACCTCCCAAAACCATCAATCGCTGCCGCCGGGTCCAACGGGTCAAGAACTGGCCGCGATGTACGATCAAGGCAGAGACAACCCGCTCGAGATCCTTCGCGAACTCCAGCTCACGTATGGCGACGTGGTCGGATACACGTTGTCGGCGGGACAGGTCGTCCTGATCAACAGCGCTGCCCACGTCGATCGCGTCCTGTCAAGCGATCTGTACAAGCGTACCGATACGCTGAAATTCGTGGCGGGCAATGGCCTTATCTCTGCGGACGATGAGCAATGGAAGGTAACCCGCCGGGGCGTGGCGCGGTGGTTCGGCGCGGAGTCGATGATGCGGTTCGAATCGGTCATCCAACGCGCTGTCGAGCGGGTCGTTCAGTCGTGGAGCCGGGCGGCCGATAGTGGCGACGAGGTCGATATCTATTCGGACATGACCGGCCTGGCGTTCGAAGTGATCACCGAGGCGATGTTTGGACACGCGATGACCGACGAGCGGCAGAGGTTCAGTGACGCGGTGTATGTGGCGATGCGGTATCTCGGCCGCGCCAGCACGATGCTGCTTGGCCAGCCGATGGTGTTCGACCCGCACGCGTTCGCGGACATGCAGAAGGCGGTCGGGTTCATCGATCAGGTCGTCGGCGAGCTTGTCGACGGCGTGGACGAGAACGACGCCGATGCTTACCTGTCTCTAGTGGCTCGCTCCCTGAAGGGGTACGGCACGCCCGCTGAGATCCGCAAGCGGATGCGCGACGAGGTGGTGACGCTGCTCATCGCGGGGCATGAAACGACCTCCACCGCTCTGAGTTGGACCTGGCACCTGCTGGCCACGCACGAATCGGCCGCGACGCGCCTCCGCGACGAACTCCACGATGTGCTCGACGGCAGGC
This sequence comes from Phycisphaera sp., assembly GCA_016125285.1. GTDB lineage: Bacteria > Planctomycetota > Phycisphaerae > Phycisphaerales > Zrk34 > RI-212. The sequence goes on along the minus strand of WGMA01000057.1, from coordinate 14,513 downwards.
CCCCGTGTTTTGCCGATCGCGCCCGCCTCACCTACACGCGACAGGTCTTGAACGAATCGATGCGGCTCTACCCGCCGGTGTGGTTCATCGCACGGCGAGCGACCGCCGAGGACGAGATCGGCGGGTACGCGATCCCGGAAGGCGGCACCGTGGTGGTCTGCCCGTACACGATCCATCGACACCCGAACGCGTGGCGGGACGCCGACCGCTTTGACCCGGACCGGTTCGCCGAAGGCTCGGATGCCACGCGGCCCCGGTACTCGTTCATCCCCTTCGGCGCCGGGCCCCACCTTTGCCTTGGCGCGACATTTGCTGTGAATGAAGCGATCCTCGCGCTGGCTGGCCTCGGACAACATTTTTGTCCGACTCCAGTCGACGGGTATCAGCCCGGCGCTGATCCTCAGGTCACCTTTCGTCCGCTAAGATTAAGAATGACAATGTCTTATGTGAAGCGAGCCTGATGGGGTCAAATGCCCACGACTCGTGTATGATAATGGACTTATGCAAAAGGTGGGGGACGCCTTTTTGAGCGACTGCGACCTGTTTACGCAGGTCTTCCTGCGCAGGGCATCCGCGCATCCGAATCGTCCTGCGCTGGCATTCGTGTCGAGTGCGGGCGATGTCGGAGAGTCGAAGACCTACCGGGATGTTCTCGACGAGGTGCGGGGCATCGCCGAGCATCTGCGATCGATCGGTGCTGAGGGCGAGCGGGTCTGCCTGGCGATGCCGTCCAGCATGGACTACATGCTGGGATTCCTCGGATGCCTGTTCGCGGGCGCGACGCCGGTATGTGTCAACGCACCGCGGGCGCGTCGTTCGCTCGATCCGCTGGCGAACATCGTGAGCGACGCCGGGGCGCGGTTCTGCGTCATCGACGACAAGGGCCGCGAGCGCGTTCTCGATCAGGCCGGTGACTACGAGGCGCTAAGCAGTCTGCGGTGGATCGCGCCCGACGACTGGAAGCGACGGTGCGAGACCGATCTCACCCCGCCGACGGCGACCGGCGACACGCTTGCGTACCTTCAATACAGTTCGGGCTCGACATCGACGCCCAAAGGGGTAATGGTCAGTCACGGAAGCCTGATCGCCAATCTGGTGGCGATCCAGGCCGCCAAGCGACTGCGTGAGGGGTTTACCCAGTTCGGTTGGCTGCCGCTGAATCACGACATGGGGCTGGTCGGTCAGCTGTTGTTGATGTTGTGGCTGGGCGGCCGGTTCGTGTGCATGGCGCCGGAGTCCTTTGCGATGCAGCCGATGGCTTGGATGAAGGGGCTGTCCCGGTTCCGCGCGAACGTCACCGGCGGCCCCAACATCGCCTACGAGATCTGCGCGAACCGGGCGACCGAAGCGGATATCGCGTCGTTGGATCTGAGCTCGCTGCACACGGTGTCGGTCGGCTCTGAACCCATCCAGGCCGACACGCTCGAGAAGTTTGCCCGCGTCTTTGAGCCCTGCGGGTTCAAGGCCGAGGCGTTCTTCCCGTGCTACGGCCTGGCGGAGTCGACGCTGTTTGTTTCCGGCGAGCGGTACACCGGCACGCCGCAGATCCGAGACGTGCCGTCCAACGACGATCGTCATTACGAGGAAATGAGCTCGACGAAGGGCATCAGCCGGGCCCTGTCCTGCGGCACGACCGCGGCGGGACACCGCGTGCGGATCGTCGATCCCGAAACGCAGCATGAGTGCCCCACGGGTTCGGTCGGTGAGGTTTGCGTGCGCGGCCCCTCGGTGACGCTGGGTTACTGGCGGGCCGAGGAGATCACGAAGCGGACGTTCGATCAGGTCGTGGCCGCCCGCGACGGCTCATCAGAAGGGGGCTATCTGCGCACCGGCGACCTCGGATTCGTCGAGGACGATCGGATCTACATCGTCGGCCGGATCAAAGACGTGATCATCGTCGATGGCCGGAACCTGATCCCCCAGGACGTCGAGCGCACCGTTGAATCGGCGCACGAACACGTCCTCGTGGGAGGCGCCGCGGCGTTCGCGATCGAAGAGGACCGGCGGACGCGCCTGGTGGTTGCCGTGGAGATCCACCGCGCCGCCTACCCCCGAAAAGTCGCCGACGCGGTGTTCGACCCCGCGCCGCTGTCGGTCGCGATCAAGCGGGCGGTTCTCCAGAACCACGACCTCACGCCGGGCGACGTCGTATTGTTGAGGCAGGGCGCGCTGCTGCGAACGACCAGCGGCAAGCTCCGTCGCAGCGCCTGCCGGAACGTTTACAGCGAAGACGCGTTCGATCGCCTGAATCCGCGTCTGGGAGTGTGATGGTATGAATGCCCCGCAGGTCGATGGCGTTTCGACAGCAATCGGCGAGCCCGACGTCTCACGTCAAGCGGTACTCGAATGGTTGACCTCGCGCATCGCCGAGATGGCGGGCGTTGATGTGGGCGCGATCGACGGCGCCACCGATATCGTCGAGCTCGGCCTGGATTCGATGGCGCTGTACAACCTCACCGGGGAAGTGGCGCAGTGGCTGAAGCGTGACATCCCCGCCACCTTGTTCTGGGATCATACGACGCTGGAGTCGATCGCCTCGGCGCTCTGCGGTGATCCGTCGACGCGTGACTGGCGACACCTCATGCCGCTCAACAAGGTGACCACCGGCACGCCGATGTTGTGCACGCCCGGCCTTGGCGGGCACGCCATCGCGTTTCGCGGGCTCGCCGAACGGATCGGCAATCATCCGGTCTACGGTGTGTCGGTCCTGCCGCTCGGCACGAAATGGGACCAGGCGGTTACGTTGAATAGTATCTCCGAAGTCGTGCGTGAGATCGTAAAGGAAGTGCTCGCGGCCTTTCCTGACGGACCGATCATCCTGGTGGGGCACTCGTTTGGCGGTCTGATCGCTTACGAGCTGGCGCAGCAGCTGCTCGCCGCGGGGCGGACCATCGAACATTTGATCATGCTTGACGGGATCAGCCGTGAGTCGCCGCGAAAACCGTTCCGCCTGCGCCTGGTGTCACATCTCCGACACCTGTGTTTTGATCCGATCCCGCAGAAGTGGGCCTACGCCAAAGGCCTGCTCGGCAACCTCAGGCGTCGCCTGTCCGGCGTTAAGAAACAGCAGGGCGGCCAATCGGATCAAAGCTTCAAACGTGAGATACACGTTTCTGCCAACCGCGCCGCGGTCGATTACCAGCGCATGCTGTGGTGCGGCTACGAGGCGAAGACGATCCCGATGCCGATCATCCTGTTCCGGGCCGAAATCCCAGAGGTCTGGAACGACTTCTACTTCATCGACCCGTATCACGGCTGGGGGGAACTCACCGAAGCGCGCATCGACTTTCATCCGCTGGATCTCCCGCACGGGACTATGCTGGACGAGCCGAACGTCGCGGTGCTCGCCGAGGTGCTGATCCCGATATTGTAGACGACTCACCGGCTCGTCAGCCGCGGCAGCGGTTCGCTGCAGGCGACGAATCCCTGGGTTATAATCCCCGGATGACACCATCCAACCGCACCGATATCGCAATAGGCACCGCCGCCGCGCTGCGGCGCTTTTCCGAAACCATCGCCGACACGCCTGTGGTTGTCGGGTTCGACGGCTTCGTCGACTCGATAATCGCCGTGGTCGATCAGCGCGCCGACGCCGAGAACTACACGGCGGTCAAGACGATCGATCAGCTCGGCCAGAAGTTCATCGCCGCGGCCGGTCAGTCCAGCAACTACGAGCTCGTGACCAATATCCTCAAGCTGGGCGGCAACGGCCCGATCATGGCCAACGCGCTGGCGTCCATCGGGCTGCCCGTGACGTATCTCGGCGCGCTCGGTTATCCGGCGACCCATCCGGCCTTCGAGGAGCTTGAACGCCGCGCCGAGAGGTGCGTCAGCTTCACCGAGCCCGGCTACACCGACGCGCTGGAGTTCAACGACGGCAAGATCATGCTCGGCAAGTACGCCCACCTCAAGGACGTCAACGCCGACCATCTCCGCAAGGTCGTCGGCGACGAGAAGATGAAGGCGATGCTCGGACGGTCGCTGCTCCTGGGCATCGTCAACTGGACGATGCTCACCGAGCTCGAGTCGATCTGGGATTACCTGATGGACGACATCCTGCCGCACCTCGACGCCCCCGCGGCCGGTCGTCGGCGTGTGTTCATCGATCTGACCGATCCGGAGAAACGCACGCGCGAGGACCTGCTCAACGCGCTGAAGCACGGCGCGAAGTTTCAGCAGTTCGCCGACACGACGTTCGGCTTCAACCTCAAGGAATCCACGCAGGCGGCTGCGGTGCTGGGCGTCGACACGACCGACGACCCCGAGTCGGCGATCGAGCAGACCGCGACGCGGCTCCGCGAGACGCTGGGCGTGACCGGCGTTGTGATCCACCCGCGTTCCGCGGCGGCGGCGGCGATCGAGCGTGACGGTGAGGTGACCTCCGCGCGATTCGCCGGACCGTTCGTCAAGGAGCCGAAGCTCTCGACGGGTGCGGGCGACAACTTCAACGCCGGGTTCTGCGTCGGGCAGCTCGCGGGGATGCCCGTCGAGCAGTGTCTCTGCTGCGGCACGGCGACCAGCGGCTTCTATGTTCGCAACGCGGGCAGCCCAACGCTTGCCGACCTCGCAGGATTCTGCGACGACTTGCCGGCGCCCGAGTGACGAGCCCCGCGGGTGGCCGGAAGCGCGTGTTCCGTTCCGGATTCGCGAGGATGGTAGGCCCAGATGACGAATCAACCGGATGTTGTTGAGGGCGACGCTTCGTCATCGTCCGTTCGAACGTCCCGGCACGCACTTCTTTTTGCGATCGGACTGGTCGGGCTGACTATTTTCTGGCTGGTGCTCACCGCCACCAACGATGACAGCGACTGGCAGTTCTTCGGGTTCTGGCGCGTCCGTCACATCCTTGTCGCAGCGATGGGGCTGTGGGTCTCCGTGGCGCTGTATTGCGTCGACTTTTCGCGGCGCGCGCTTTTTCGATACCTCTTTGCGACGATCCTTGCCGTGTGCGCGTGGGGCCTGGTCGAACTGGTCGGCATCGTCGGCATCGTCGACTACGGCCGGATCTTCGAGCCGCACGAGGCGCTGGGGCAGAAGGCGATCCCGAACCTGAACGTGAGCGGCACGACGCATCAGGACCTGGCGCAGTGGGCAGCTTCAACGGACCCCATCGAGTTTCGCTACCAGACGGATCACCGGGGATATCGCAACGCGAGCGATCTCGACCGTGCGCAGATCTACTTGGTCGGTGATTCGATCCTGGTCGCGGGGCTATTGCCTTTCAAGGATACGCTGACCTCGCTCGTGGCAGACGCGACGAAGCGATCGACAATGAACATCGCGTTAATCGGCATCGGCCCTGAGGAGGAGTACGCGCACTTTGTCGAATCCGGCGTGCCTTGCGACCACAGCCTCGTGCTACAGTTCATCTTCGAGGGCAACGACCTGCTGGACTCGCACGCGTATCGCGAGGCGCAGGGTCGGCCGGCCCCACCGCCCCCGCGTAAGCTCTTTCTTAGCTACCTGCTCAACGCGATCAAGATGAAGTCAGATACCTGTCCTCCCGACCGCTATCGAGCCTTCGGTCAGATCGGCGATCAGCGATACGCGTTCTTGTGGACGCGGCCGTCCTTCGCGAACGACCTCGAAGAGCTGTCGCACATCGAGCAAACGATCGCGGACTTCAATCGTCACGTTGTTGAACGCGGCGGCCGCTACGCGGTGGTGTTCGTCCCGGCGAAGATCCGTGTGCTCGGACCGGCCTGCACCTACCCGGACGATTCAAGCATCAAGGACTACCGCGAGCATCTCAACCCGATGCGTGACCGTCTCCTGAAATGGTGTGACGAGCAGCGGATTGACGTGATCGATCTGACGGACGGGCTTGCCGCGTCGGTTCAGAAGGGGGACGTCCCGTGGTTTCCTTACGACACGCACCCCAACGCGATCGGGCACCGCGTCATGGCGTCGACGATCGTCGGGTCGCCTGTGCTCAAGCGTTATTTGGCCGACACGCCATCGCCGTAGGATGCTGACGCGTCACGCCGCTCGGGGCGGCAGCGAGCGAGCCTCATCGGTGGCCCGTGGCGATCCGACGGAATCTGACGCCCAGTTTCAAGAAAGGCTGCTCGTAAAAGCGATAGCTCAACTCGGCGAGTACGACGGTGATCCCGAGCATCAGCCAGAACCGCAGCGTGGGGATGTTGCTGCCGATCCTCGCCTCGATCGGCGCGATTGCTGACATCGTAAAGAGGTGCAGCAGGTACATCCCGTAACTGATCGCGCCGATGCGACGGATCGGTCCAAACCTGAGCAGCGGCGCGAGACGGTGGTCCTCCCGCACGACACACGACGCGAGCACGAGCGTAAACATCAATCGCACGGCCAGCAGCCACGTCTCGCCGCCGATCCGCGAGAAGACGAGTGCGAGTGTTGCCGCGGTGAGGATCACGGGTGTCCACGGTCCGCCGAGCAGTCCGTAGGCGCGGAGGAAGCCTCGCGGGCTGTGCAGCGTGTGCGCGAGGATGACGCCGAAGCCGATCGACATGAACGGCTGCGGAAGTCGGCCGAGTTCCCCGTTTCCGATCCACCCCATCGCGTAGACCTGTATGAGCAGCACGATCGCGGCGAGCAGGGCGAGCGCGTGTCGCGGCCGCAGCATGGCGAGGATCGGCGGCCACAGGAGATAGAACTGCTCTTCGACGGCGAGCGACCACGTCACGCCCAGGTTCGGCGCGTGCTCGGGAATCGGGATGAAATTCGCCGTGAATGTCAGGTAGTACGGCAGCAACTCGAAGTACCTTTGGGTGGCGGGCGCATCGGGACGAAGCAGGGGCAGCGCGATCATGAGGCCGAACATGATGCCGAAGTACAGCGGGAAGATCCGAAAGACACGGCGTGCGTAGAACTGTTTGAGCGAGATCGCCCCGTACTTGTCCTGCTCGCGCAGCAGCAGCGTGACGATCAGAAACCCCGACAGAATGAAGAACATATCGACGCCGAGGTATCCCTGCGCCATGTCCGCCAGCCACTTGAAATGATCCGGATGTCCGTGATGCCAGATCACCGCCAGGATGCAGAAGCAGCGGATCCCGTCCAGCGACGAGAAGTATCGCACGTCACGATAGGCCCGGTAAGGATCGGTTGTGGCCGAATCCGGGGACGCGACCTTGGGGCCGGACTCGAGCGGACTCTCGGGGGGCTCTTGCGGCATGGATCGCGGCTTTTCGTCCGGGGGTGAAACGACACTGATCGGCACGCGCGTCGCGAGGCCTACTGAAAGTGTCGACCCCAAAGCACGCTCAGTCGTGTGACCTCGTCGGCCGGGATCTTCGACTTGTCGGACCAGATCGCCAGCCGCAGCGCGTCGTGCGCGGGCGACGGCGAATCCTCCAGGATGTGCAGGTCCGTCAGGGCAAACCTGATCAGGTTGATCGCGTGATCCGTCGCGACCTTCACATTGCCGATGATCTCGTCGAGCAAGGCCTGCTGATCGACGCCCGGCGCGTGCGGACGCCAGCAGTCGTAGTCCGTTGGCAGGGCGACCAGCGCGTAGGCGATCTCCGCCTCGCGGGCGAGCCGCGCCTCGGGCATCGCGGTCATGCCGATCAGGTCGCCGCCCCAGCGTCGGTGCATCTCCGACTCGGCGCGCGTCGAGAACGCCGGGCCCTCCATGCATACATACGTCCCGGCTTCGTGCACGCTGGCGAAGTCGACCAGATCCGTTGTCTTGTTCGTCAGGGCGCGCCGCTTGGCGTCGATCAGCCACTTGCGCATCACCGGGCAGAACGGCTCGGCGAACTCCACGTGCACCGCCGCGTGCTCGTAAAACGTGTTGGGACGCTTGAGGGTCTTGTCGATGATCTGGTCGACGACGACCAGGTCACGCGGCTTGATGTCCTCGCGCAGTGAACCGGTCGCGCCGCTGGCGACGATGTGCGACACGCCCAGGGACTTGAGCGCGAAGATGTTGGCGCGGTAGGGCACCATCGTGGGGCTGTGCACGTGCCCGAGGCCGTGGCGCTGGAGGATCGCGATGTCGACGCCGTTCCACTTGGTCGTGACGATCGGGCTCGACGGCTTGCCGAACGGCGTGTCGATGTCGTGGGCTTCCCCGGCCTCCGCGCCGAGCTTTTCGCCGAGGCCGGTGCCGCCGATGAGGCCGATGCGGATGGGTCTGTCGGACATGACGCGCGTTACCTCTCTAAGCGTGATGATTCCCGAGGCGTCAGGTTAGCGTGGGCGGTACGCGTCGGCCAGCGCGATCAGTCGTTCGACGCTCAACTGCTCGGGGCGCAGCGTCGGGTCGAAGCCGTTCGGCAGCGTGTCACGGCCGAGGATGGCGCCGATCTGCTTGCGGCGCTTCTGGAACAGCCGCTGGAGAAACGCCGACAACGCGTGCGGATCATCGGTCAGCGGTGTGTCGCGACGCACGAGTCGGATCACCGCGGAGTCGACCTTCGGGCGCGGCCAGAAGCAGTTCGGCGACAGCGTCGTCACGCGGTCGATCGTGCACATCGCCTGAAGGATTACCGTCAGCGGGCCGTACTCCTTGCCGCCCGGCGCGGCCACGATGCGTTCGGCCACCTCACGCTGAATCATCACGATCGCCGACGCCATTGTCGGGTGATCCGTCGCGAGCGTCGCCAGCAGCGGCCCGGCGACGTTGTACGGCAGGTTTGCCACGAGCTTGAACGACGCGCCATCGAGCGCGGCGACCACGTCGGGATTGATCGCGTGCTTGCCCGCCATCACGTCGGCGTGGACCAGTGTCCAGCCGTCGCAGTCCTCGCCGATACGCTCGCGGAGGATTCCGGCCATGTCGTCGTCGATCTCGACCGCCACGACGCGTCCACCCGCGGCAAGCATCGGTTCGGTCAGCACGCCCGTGCCCGGCCCGACCTCGAGCACCGCATCGCCCGGCTCGATCGCCGCCGCCGCGAGAATATCGCGTAGCTTGTTGGGGTCGTGCAGGAAGTTCTGCCCGAAGCGGTGCTTGGGGTGGATGCCGTGCGCGTCGAGGAGGCCGCGGATGTCGGACAGCGTCTGCATCGGTGTATTAGACACGATCATCGCGATCGCGTCGCGCGGGTGTTCGACTTGCGAGGGCGGCGGATCTGCTCGCGCGCCTTGGCGCACCCCACGTCGTGCCGCGCCGCGACGCTCAGGATCCGCGCCGCCCACGGCGACGCCAGTTCCCGCACCAGGCTCAGCACGTCACGCCCGCGCCGCCACTCGGCGTATTCCATCCACTCGCACTTGTCGTACGGCTCGATCAACGTGTACTGGGCGTAGTACACCCCGGCGCGCGACCGCAGCAACCACACGCGGCGGGTGCCCAGCAGCGGCGCGGGCAGCGAGGGCATGGCCAGCATGCGCATCGGTGTGGCGACGGTCCGTGCGGTGAGCTTGCGTCGTGACTCCCAGCCCAGGTGTCGCGAACCGCTCACGAACGTCACTTCATCGAGTTTGTCGCCCGTCCTGAACAGTTCGCCGCGCCGCGCGGCGTTGAACTGTTCGAACGTATAAGACGAGTACGGCGTCTCGCCGGCATCGGGGTGGCGCCAGATCTTGCTTTTGGGCATCGTTACGGCCTCGCAGCCAGGCGGGCGTCGAGCTTCGCGGCGTAATCCGCAAGGAGCCCGGGATCGCTGGGCGCCGTCAGGTCGGCCAGGCGGTCGGGATCGGTGCGCAGCGCGTCGATGACCTGCTGGTGTTGCGCGATCTGACGCGGGCTCAGCCAGCGTTCGAGCGCCTTGGCGTCGCGCGCCGTCAGCGCCGCGTTCACCTTCATCGCCTGCATCGACGTCAGCGGCAGGTAGCTGTAGCTCGTCGCCCGCAGCGTGTGCATGTGGTCGGATTCGGGCGCCGATCGCGCCTCGCCGTCGAACCGCGACGCCCGGCTGCCGACCTTCGCCTTCGCCGCCGCGAGTTGCGCCTCGTCGTGTGCGAACACCGTGCTGGCGCACTGCATCGACTGCGCCGAGTCGACCAGGTTCTCGTACTTCACCACGGCCGGGTCGTACGTCACCTCGACCGCCTCCTGCCCCTGCGCGAACGCCGCGCGGACACCGACCACGCCGTCGATCGCCCCGAGCTTCGCCTCGCCGGTCCAGAAGCAGAACATCGCGAACGTCGCACGCTTCAGGTCACGCCGGTCGCTCTCCGCGGCGAGCGCACGCAGGTAGCCGGGCACGTCGCGTCCCGCCGCCTCGAGCGCCGAGACCATCTTTCGCGCCGTGCCGCCCAGCGTGTAGTCGCCCGACTGCCGCGGCGTCAGGTCGCGCCCGTCGCCGTCGACGTAGCGCATCACCGGGTTGTTCCACGGCGGCTCGTTGAACGCGGTGAGGATGTCGGCGTCCCAGCCCTGGCGGTTGTTGTACACGAGCACCGGCTCGAACGCCGTTTCCGCCGCCTCGACCAGCAGCGGATGCCGCAGCACGAAATGGCCGAAGTGCTGACACGTCGCGCAGCCCGGCACCTCCTGAAACAGCACGAGCACCGGCTTGCTCGACTTCTTCGACGCCGCCTTCGCCGCGTTGAGGTCACGCCCCCAGTGGATGCCGCCGAGTTCGATCCGCTGGTCGGGTGGCGCGGCGTTTGTCGACCCCGTGTCGCCTTTGTCGCCGGTCGCGCCGCGTGTCGTGGCCGCGCCGTCCTGCGTGGTGCATCCGGCGATCAACGCAAGCGATAGTGTCATCGTCGTGCCGATCGCATGGTAATGGTGCATCGCTTCTCTCCTCGCTATGTCCGCGTCAGGCGCGCAGGTGCTTGTCGAACGTCGCCTGCACGTGCTTCCACATCGTGTCGGTCAGCACGTGACCCGTGTCCGGCTCGATGAAATACGTGAAGTTCTCCGAAGCGCCCGCGGCCCTGTACGCCTCAGCGATCCGTTCGCATCCGGCGCGGGCCTCGTCGATCGGCGATCCGCCGTCGGTCTCGCCGAGGTTCAGGTGCAACGCGCGCGGGGCGATGAGCGCGGCGATGTCCGGCGTGTCACCGTGCGCATGGATGCCGGGGATGAAGTTCGGGAAGCAGTGCAGGATCTCCGTCCGCTCGATCGCCGCGTAGGTCGGCAGGCAGCAGTTGCCCACCAGCGCCTTGAGGCGCGGTTCCCACGGCCCAACCAGCCACGTATGCGTCGAACCCATCGAGTGACCGTAGCAGCCGAGCCGGTCCGCGTTGACCTCGGCCCGCGTCGCGAGGTAGTCGATCGTGCGGCGCATATCGAGGATGTTCTTCCAGGCCATGCACGTGCCGCCGACGGTCAGTCGCAGGAACTCGAACCGCTCGAAGTTGCCGCCCTTGAGCTTGCCGCGCGGGTCCTGCCGCTCCTCGAAACACAGGGCGTCGGGGCAGATCACGACGTAGCCGAGCTTCGCGAGCGCGACGCCGGTGTGGTGCATCGGGTTGCCCGCGAGGCCCGCCGGTTCGCTCTTGCCCAGGTGCCACTCGCCGTTGTGCTGATGCCAGATCGCCACGGCGGGCGCGGGCGACGCGTCGGTCACGCCGTCCGGCACGATCACAATCGCGGGTACGCGATCGTCGGGCTCGACCTCATAGTCGACCCACTCGAGCCGGTAGCCGTCCTTCTGCTCGGTCTTCGCGACGCGCGGCTTGAGGTCGCCGCCCTCGGGCCACGGCCCGCCGAGGCAGCGCCGCAAGTGATCGCGGAACGATCCGCCCGAAGATGCGGCGGCGGCGTGTGACGCGGATGTGTTCACGTTCATCCCCAACGCCCCGGCCGAGATGGCCGACGCCTGTAGGAAGCTTCGTCGACTGGGTGTGCCCATAATCGGATTGTACCCCGCGCTACGCACCGCGTGTCAGTACCGCTTGCCCCAGATCTCCTGAAGCACCTTGAACATCTGCGGGTCGAACTCCTTGAGCTCGCCGTACACGAACGGGTAGTAGTCGTTCACCCACAGGTACGCCTCGGACGACTCCGCGAAGTACTCCTGCGGCGTCTCGAGGCCGTAGTGCTTCACCATCATGCCCTTGTCGCGCATGACCTTGTCGTATTTGCCGCACTTCTTCGCCGCCTCGTACGCCGCGATGATCCGCGGATCGTCGAAGCCGATGACCTGGTCGTGATACGCGTGGAGCAACTCGTGCAGCAGCGTGATCACCGGGCGTTTCTGCCACTCCAGAAACGCCTTGGCGTTGGCGATCTCGACGGTCCTAGTCTTCTCGGGAATGTAGCCGTTGTCCACGAGCCACTTGCGATCGGGGTGGTACTGCGTGCGGTGCGGATAGTCGTACTCGATCCAGATTTCGGTCTTGCGCAGCTGGTCGACGACGTCGGGCTTGAGCAGGTGGGCGATGCGATACAGCTGGGCGTCGACCTCTTCGAGCACGTCCTTGCGAAGCGCCGCGTCGGCGTCCAGGCGCTTCGACACGCGGACCGTCCAGCCGTGGATCTGCTGAACCCTATAGGCATCTAACGGATCGCTGTGGCCCGAGGGGGTCGCTGTCGGGCGGTTGGATTCGGGCGTGTCGGCGCTGCGGAGGTTTGTGGCGAAGACCACGGCCACGAGGACGGCCGCGACGGCAACGATAGGAGAGGTTTGACGCATGACGAAACTTAGTCGTCAAGTTCGCCGCGGGCAAGAGGCATGACGAGACAACCGTTGACGCGGATCTGGGGTTTCGATTTGCCTGAAGCACTTTGTCGACTGGCGGGGCCTCTTGAGCCGGTGATCCGAGCCTTCCGCAGTCGGCTTTACGCGTGCTTCAGTGATCTGGTGATCAGCTCGCGGAGCTTGCCCGCTTCGATCGACGCGTGGTGACGTTTGCGCACGATCGAAGCGCCCGCTTCCGCCATCGCCGCAAGGTCTTCGACCGGCGCTTCGAGGCATGCGGCCAACGCTTCGGTGAGTTGTGCGACGTCGCCCGGCGGTATCAACCAGCCCGTCTTACCCGTCTGGACGAGCTCGGAAACCCCCGCGACATCTGTCGCGATGACAGGGCGATGCATCGCCAGCGCCTCCATGATTACGACGGGCAGTCCCTCGGCGTAACTCGGCAGCACCAGCGCGCGACTCGACAGGATGTGGCGCCGGACCTCTTCGCCCGAAGCCATGCCCGCAAACGTTACATGATCCGATACCCCGAGTTCTCGCGCGTGACGCTCGATGGCTTGACGCGAGGGGCCATCGCCGACCAAAACAATCTTGATCGCGCGATCCTTCGAAACGATCCGTTCGACGGCGTCGATCAACTCGATCTGCCCCTTCACTGGATCGAGTCGCCCGACGCAAACGAAGATTGGAACATCGGGGATCGGCGAGGCCACGTCCGTCAGATAGGCGTCGTCGACACCGCAGTACACCACGTGGACCTTATGCCGGTCCGCGGGATCACACCATTTCGCGAATTCCGCTTGGCCGTAATCGCTGATCGTCACCACAAACGCCGCGTGAGCCGCCTTTGTTCCCAGCGCGATCTTCGGTGCGACGTCAAATTCATGGGGTCCGTGAACGGTGAAGCTGTAGGGCGGTCCTCCAAGCAGTCGGCAGAGCATCGCGACCACTGTGGGGTTGGTGCCGAAATGCACATGTATGTGGTCCACGTTTGACCGCCGCAACCAGCCTCGCAATATGCACGCCTCAACAAGATAGGCGACATGGCGGTGCAATCCGCGCTCGGACCTCAGCCCGATCTGAAAGGCGACCTTAACCGCAAGCAGGAACCGAATCGGTGAGGTGATTGCGGTGACTAGTGTCGATGTAATGAACGCCAGCACGCCAGCCTCCAGGATCACGCGGGTCTTGCGCGATTCCGAGATGTCCTCTGGATCGACGAGCTCGCCTTTCCAACGGCGAACGCTGTACCTGGAGATTTCGACGCCGCTCGCCTCGACGGCCAACCACTCCCGGCGCATCCACGCGTGACTCGGCGCCGGATACTCACTGGTAAGGAAGGCGACCTTTAACATCAGTTGGTCGGCGACGATAAGTAGGCTGGCGGACATATTATAGACTAATTAGCATTCACAAGACTACCCGAATTGTAGTTGCCTTGCTATCGCGTTGTGCGTCGCGATCATCGGGCCGGGCGGCTCCGATTGGTCGAAACGCTTCGGGCTTGTAGAATTGCGTAGGCCGTGTCCTCCCGCACGGCTTGGCGTCGGAGTATCCACATCGTTGATCTTTGGCCCTTTCGACGCCGTTGAATTTGGGCGCGTGTCGATTCAAGCATCGCGCCGTACGAAATAGTCGACGAGCAATCGCGTTGAAAAGACCGCCCCCATACAACTCGCTAGCATACGCATGGATGGCGCTTTGCGCTGACGCCGCACGCATCGGCCCGCGGCCATGGAAGCACCGGGGGTTCTGGCTGATGATGGACTATCGCGTGCGTCGGTATCGAAAGTACGGCGGCATATCCGGCTTGGTAGCGCTTCCGCTCGAATTGCTCCTGCGCTTGTTTCACAGTATCTGTTTACCGCCCGAAGATTGTAACCGGGACGGTGGCGCAGCGGACCTGGACGAGGAACGCGAAGATGTCGATGGTATGACGATCGCACGTTTCCATGACGGTCATCAGCGTCGCCTGGGCTTCGGCTCCGCGTT
>WGMA01000032.1 GCA_016125285.1 Phycisphaera sp. | reverse complement strand
TTCCTGATGCTCGGCGAGGAACTTCTGGTAGCTGCGGTGCGAGCGGCTGAGCATCCTGACCTTCGCGTCGGCGCTGCTCGTCTGGTCCGCCAGCGCCGACTGCCAGTCCGCCAGGTCCAGCCACGCCAGCGGCGACAGCACATCGGTGTCGCCGGTCATCATCGACAGCATCACCTTGGCTTTGGGGTCGGCGTCGGCGTACTTGACCGCCTCCTTCGGGTCGTCCAGTTCGAGCAGGTAGGCGTACAGCAGTTTCTTCTTCGCCTCGGCGTCATCGGGGTTGACTTGGAGAACCGCCTTCGCCTTGTCGATGTCGTCGTAGAGGTCTTTTTCGGCGCGCAAAGACTGAAGCGCGTCCATCAGCGGCTTGCGGCTGTCCGAATCCACGCCACTCGCCACGGCCAGGGCGCGGCGGTAGGTCTTGTCGGCGTCGTTGAACCGCTTGTCCCGCCGCTCGGATTCGGCCTGGGCGACGAGCTGGCCGAGCAGGGCGCGGCCGACCCGCTGCTTCTCATCGCCGCGCGAGCGGATGAACCATGCCTGATACAGCTCCACGACCTGCGGCTGGTGGAGGTAGGCGTCGGCGGGGAACCTCTCGATGAGGATGTTCAGCGCGGCGATGGCGCTGCCGTAACCGCCGGGGTCTTTCCTGCCGAGTTCGACCGCCTTCTCGCACAGCAGTTTCACGAGGTCGGGGTGGTCGGCGGCGGACACCTTCGCGGCGTCGAGCAGTTGCGCGGCGAGCGTCACGTCGTCATCGGGCGAGGGCGAGACGACGGCGGCCTTGTAGGCATCGCCGTAGAGGGACTCGAACAGCTCCGTCGCCTTGTCCGTGGCGGCCGCCGCGCCGGACAGCGTATATATAAGGATGCACGCCGCGAAAACGACACGGCCATCCGTTCGAGTTGATCCGCCCTCGGACACTGTTAATTGAACTCCCGGCCCCCCGCGGGCCAATTGCCCCATCCCCTAAACGTAGGCAATAGGGTACGGGTTCGGCGGCCACCGGTCAACGCCGTACACCGGCTTCTAACCCGACGAGCTGACCGAGCGTCGCCGCGACGGAGGGTTAGACACCCGTTGTCGCGAAAAGATCGCCACGACGCCTGAAACCCCCTATGGGGTAGCGTGAGCCCTTGATATGCAGATGATCTGGTATTGCGGCGTGCCCGGCGTGCCCGGCGTGCCGAACGCCGACTTCGAGAAGCTCATGGGCACGACGATGTCGACCGTTTATTATCGCGCGGCGCGGGTCAAGGAACTGTTCACGCTCTGAATCCGCGTAAAAAACGCCCGGCCGACGCGGGGTCGGCGCGGGCGCGTCCGGGGGCAATGTAGATGTTGGGATCGTATCGTCTCGATGGGCGGAGTCAATTGGACGTGTCAAACGCCCAAAGCCACGTCGGCCCGCACGTGCCTGACCGCCGCGGCGCGCTGCGCCTCGGTGGGGTCGATGCCGAGGAATGCGATCACCCGCCCGACCTGCGCCACCGGGTCGGCGCGCAGGTCGTCGAAGCCGATAGTCAGGTGATCGACGCCGGCGAGGAACGCGGTCTTGCGCTCCCACAACCACCGCTGCACCCGCTCACACTGCTCGTCGGTGATGTTTAACCATCCCGCTTCTTTCCGCGACCGCTCTTTCAGCGATTCGATCGACCGGTCCAGCGGTCTGTCGATATGGATGACCCGTAGACGACGACCGCAGACCGTCTGCAATTCCTCTCCCATCGCGCACAGGTGCGGGTATTTCCCGCCGGCGATCGAGTTCTTCCAGTGCGCCTCGCGCCGCCGGTCGCCGATCCACCCCCGGAGCTCTTCGATGAGTGTGCTGCACGGGATCGCCAGATTCGTTGACGGGAACGGGTAAGCGCGTTCGCACAGGTGCGCGAGTCCCTCGGCCTCGAAGCCACCCGCCGGCTCGTAACCGTTCAATCGGTTGCCCATGTGCACGCCGAGGTGGTGCAGCACTCCGGCCAGGCAGCTCGACCCCGACCGGTGCAAGCCGACCACGGCAACGAACGGGGGCAGGTTGTCGCCGTCACCCTTGCTTGGCGCTCCGGTCCAAAAGCGCAGCCCGAAGTCTCGGTGCGCGATGTCGGACCGACCGTCGGCCTGCCCGACGAGCCACGACGTGGGCGCGTACACGTTGTACTTGCCCGACTCGTGGAGGATGCCGAGGCGGTGGTCGACATGGTGGCCGGGGTGCCTGGAATGATCGGGGTAGCGGCACAGGTGCGTGTACGCGGCCTTGATGTACCGTCCGCGCAGCGCGTGGGCGTGCGTTCGGTTGCCGTTGCGGACGCGCACGGTGTGGCTGTTGACCGGCTTGGGCGGGCGCAGGTGCTGGCCGCCGAGCATGATCGCGTCCCAGTCGTCTGGCGCGGAGTCGAGAAACGCGCTGACCAGGTCGCCGAAGCGCTGCGGCAGCACCGCGTCGTCCTCGAGGATGAGGATGGATCGGATGTTGTCGCGCAGCGCATCTTCGAGGATGCGGACGTGGGACTGGTGGCATCCCCACGCACCATTACCGCAGCGCCACCACGGCGGCGGAGGGCACGAGCGCCCGTCGATGGCCGGGTAGCGGATCGGCTGCTTGAACGGCCAGCCGCAGCCGGCGACGTTCTCGGCCAACCGCTTCCAGCGGTCGGGGCGGCGATCGAGGTTGATGCAGACGACGCGGTCGAACGTGTTGATCAGCTCCATGATGAGTCGCTCCATGACGGCGGCGCGGACGCGGAGGCCGAGCCGGGGGTTTCGGGGGTTTCGCTTTCTTGCGCGGGTGGTTGTGAGCCGGATGGCGGCGGCGTCGATGATCCCGATGTCGTCGGCGGCGCGGACGATCCGGATGGCGCGGATGACGGGCCCTGCGACGATGGTGTCTGTGACGCCGAAGAGGCCTGCGGCTGCGACGAGGTGGCCGACGATCCGTCGTTATCAGATGTCGGGGTTGAACCGGACGGCGGGCTTTGCGATGAACCCGACGGCGATCCGGACTGCGATCCACTTCCGCTGGACTGGCTCGACGCCGAGGGCGATCCGCTGTCACTCGCTTGGCTCAACCCCGACGCGGACGATCCGGATTCCGACGCGCTGGCATCGGACGATGCAGAGGATGCTTCCGACGCGGACGACGCCGAAGACTCCGACGAACCCGACGCAGAAGATGCGGACGAAGCCGATGACGCCGACGAGCCGCTCGATCCACTGGAGGCGCTCGATCCACTCGATCCGCTCGAGCTGAACGAAGAAGAATCCGACGATGCCGATGAACTCGACGACCCCGACGAATCCGACGGACCACTCGATCCATCCGGACCGCCGGGCGTATCTGGCGTGTCGGGACCGCTGCTCGACCCGCAATCGGCGTCACCGACGCGCTTCCAATGCACACTGCCGTCGTAGCAGACACACAGCTGGTAGCAGCCCGGCTCGGACGGAACACCTGGCAGGCCTCCGCCTGAGAACGATCTAGGTGAACCGAGTGAAGACGATGGCGGCGGTGTAGAGGATTCTGACGGGCCTGACGAGGACGGCTCGCTGGCCGGCGGTTGCGATGGTTGCCCCGATGACGACGGCCCAACGGACGAAGACGAACTGAAGGAACTCGACGAGCCCGGGCACACATGATCGCCGCAGCAGATCGCGTATGACGGGCCGGTCTCGAACCGCGTGCCGTTGGGGTAATACACACGCGTGGTGTGGTACGTCAGCTCGAGTCCGCCGCTTCCCCCGCTGCAGCAGCTACCCACCGAATCTCCACCGTCGCCACCTCCGGGGGCGTCGCTCAATGAACTGCCGCTGAACGACCCAGCGTTGTCGCCGCAACTGATCGCCGTCACGACGTCGAGCACCTTCCGCGGCGTGGGCTGCTCATACGCCTCGTCAAGGACGATGGCGAGCTTGTTCTCCTCTTCGTCGACCGTCCAGTACGCCGAGCCGCGCGTCGCCTTGATCATCTGCGTCTTGGCCGGCCGCCCGAGGATTGGTTCCTGCGGATCGTCCTCGGTGAGCTTCTCGCCGGTGTGGATGTCGTAGAGGTGGTACTTGAACGTGCAGTCTTTCTTGCCGTTGACGCCCGCCTGCCCATCCTCCTGCTCCAGGCGCACGGTGAACGTCACACCCAGCGGCTCGGCGACGCCCACCTTCAGCACCGCCCACTTGAGGCCCTTGCCCTCCTGCTTCCAGAGGATCTCGGCCGCGCCGTGGTGACCGGACTTGAGGATCGTCGACTCGTGGTCGACGTCGGCGCGGAAGTGTGTCTCCTCCTCGACGTCGACCAGGCCGGGCGTCACGCCACTGACCACGCCCATGCCGATCTCGCCCTCGGCCGCCGGCTCGATCATCACGGCGAACCGTCCCCGATGGTCCGGGTTGCGGGGTTCAACGCCGACGGCCGTGGCGCGCTTGGCGAACTCATCCAGATTGCCCACGCCGATGATCGGCGCGTCGATGCCGACGACCTCGAACCGCGACAATGACGCGCCGGAACTGTTGAAGATCGGGATGATGCCCGCCTGCCGGACACCAGGAAGATTCTGGCGGGAGACCTCGTGCCGGCGGCGGTTGTTCGCCAATGCTGCGTCGACAAAGGCGTTGAACGCATCGGCCGGGATGCGCAGCCGCTCGCCGGGCTGGACTTTTTTCAGCGCGTCGCTCATCGCCCGGCACCCCCTTCGAGCCACGAACCCATGGCGTGGTGGAGAGCGACGCCCTGGAGCACACACTCGGGCTCCGAGGTCATGCCGACCCGCAGCGCCGCCTCGGCAAAGAGTTTCGGGCCGGTCTGTCCCAGGATGCCCGGTTCGGTGACCATCCGCTTGGGGATCAGCTTGACGACGCGCCGCAGCAGCGGTGACCCGGAAACGGCGGCGAACAGCCCGTTGTGGACCAGGTGCGGCTGCGACCCTTCGATCAGCAGGTGGTCACGGCCGGCCAGCAGTCCGTCGACCCGCCCCAGGCACTCGTAGTCGGCGTCGACGTAGAGCCCGCCGTAGCGGTAGACGATCTCGTAGCGCGCGATATCCGCCTTCTGCGCAGGGATCGGCGTGGCGTCGAACCACATGCGGTTGACCAGGTCCGGCATGTTCCGGTCGGTCCACAGGCGGTGCTCCCAGTCGCCGTGCACGGCGCGCCACCCGTCGATCCAACCCCGGACCTGATCGGGCATGGGCGTGGCTAGCCACACCTGGTGGATGATGCGCGGGATCGCGTCCTGTTGAACCGGCGTGTCCATAATGCTCTGTCCCTTGGTCCCTGGCCTAAGCCCCCGGCCCCTGGCCCTTGGCCCTTGGCCCTCGCTCAAGTTCCGATCCCCAGCGCCGCGAAGTTGCCCGTCTCGTACACCTTCTCGACGTAGGCGGCGACCGGCTTCTTGATCAGCATCTGCGCGCCACCGTCCACCGCGTCCTGGTAGCGCACCCACAGGTACTCCCACCCCTTCTTGCTAACGTTCGGGATGTCGCCGATGGTGAGGTTGACCTTGTTCGGGGATGCGGCGAAGCGGTACGTCACCTCCCAGTCATCCTCCGATTCGCGCCGCGACCCCGTCGCCCCGAGGAATAGGCACTCGCCGGCGGCCAGACCCTTGAACCCACCGGAATTGACCTTGCCCGTCAGGTTGAACACGACTCCGCGATACGCCAGCGTCACGAACGAGTCGGCCAGGTAGTGCGTCTCGGAGAACGAGTAGACCGGGACGGTGATGTCCACGCCCTCGACCGAGTCGGTCGTCACGCCGATCGCGCCGCCGAAGTTCGGCGGCGTGACACCCGGGGCAGGGAACGTCCCGACCGTCTGCAGGGACTGGGTGATGTGCTGCGTGCCTCCGGTGGTGTCGAAGCTGAACCGCGACTCGCCGGTCTGCCCGAACTCCGCCAGCACGTACCGCGCCGTGCCGAGGTAGGCGTCGAGGCCCTCTAGCTCCTCGACCTCCACGTCATCGAGGACCAGCCCCTCATGCGACCCGGGAACTTGAGCGACCAGGGCGCTGCGCGCCACGCCGTCGTCGTCCGTGCCCCGGATGAGGTACGCCTTCTCCGCAGCGGTGTCGCTGAGGCGGCGTCCGTAGCGTTCTGTCACGACGACGGGCAACGCGGGGTCTCCTTATCCGAACGCCGGCTTGTTCTCGACGATGGCGCGTTCGATGCGCCGCGTGTTCTTCGCGGTCTCTTCGGCTGCCTTGGCGGCCTGCTCGCCCGCTTTGGCGATCCGCTCGTCGGTGGTGGTCGACGCCAGGCCCTGTAGCGCCGCTGCGTTGAATGTGCCGCGTACCTCCACCGCCCCCTTGAGCCGATCGGTCAGACCGGTCAGTTGCTGCTTGACCTGCTCGACCATGTCCTTCGCCGTCACGCCCGTGCCCGCTGGCGGAGCGGCTTGATCACCGCCAATCGCGGCGCGGCCCTGGCGCGCCTTGACGATCGCCTCGGCGAACTCCTGCCGCGCTTTCGCCAGATCGACCTCGGTCTTGGCGATCGCGTCGTCACGCCCCCGCGCCCGGTCACGATCGGCCTTGGCGGCGTCCTCGACGATCGTGTGCTGCGTCGCGTCGCGCTCGGCGACGATGTCGGTCTCGCGTCGCTGGCGCTCGGCCTGCCTGCCGGCGATCGCGTCGCGCGCTTCGGCGTCGACGCGGCGGTTCTGCGTCGCCAAGTCCTCGTCCGCCATCCGGATCGCCGCGTCGACGTTGAGGTTCTCGTCGAACAGCGCCATGAGCTTCAGCCAGCCCTTGGTCAGCGTGTTCTGCACCTCGTTCCACGTCTTGGTCAGCCCCGACGTGAATCGCGTCCATGCATTGGCCAGGAACGTGGTGGTCTCGACCCACGCGATCTGCAGGCCCGCCCACGCGTCGTTAAGAACGAGCAGCGCGCCGTAGAACGCTTCGGTGGCGATCTTCAGGAACAGGTCCTTGAACTGCGCCCAGGCCGTCGACAGCGCCGCCACACCCTTTTGCCACTGCAGTTGCAGGCCGAGCCACAGGATGCGCGCCGCGAGGGCGATGTCCCCGGCCGCCAGGGCATCGGCGACCCCCTGGAAGGCCGCCAGCGCATCCTCTTTAAGAGAGTTGAACCGATCCGCCAGCCAGCCCAGTGCCGTAGCGCCCGCGTCTGTTGCCTGCAGGATCGCTACGCCCAGACCGACGGCTGCGGCGACCACCAGTCCAATCGGCGACAGCAGCGCCGCCAGCGCCGAGCCCAGCAGTCCGATTGCCGTGCCCACGCCGGTAATCACGCCGGCGACCAGGCCGAGCACCGTTCCCGCAGCCGAGATGATCGTGCCCACGACGATCAGCGCCACGCCGACAGCGGTCACGATCGCGACGATCTTCGCGGCGGTGACCACCAGTTGCTTGTTCTTGTTGATCAGCCGCGTAACGAACCCCGCCGCGTCGCTCATCCGGTCGGCGAGCGTCGAGAGGCTGTCGGCCAGCGACTCACCCACGGCGATCGCCACGCCCTCGACCGCCGACAGCAGACGGCGGATCGCGCCGCCCAGACCGCTATCCATGATCTTGGCGGTCTTGGCGGCGACGCCGCCGGAGTCTTTGATCTTCGCCTGCAGGTCGTCGAACACGGCGGTGGCGGAGGCGAGTTTCAGAGCGGCGGCCTGGCCGCGGCCGAACAGGTCCTCGAAGATCGACAGACGCTCGGCGCTGCCGAGGTTCTTGGTCTTCTGCCCTAGTTCGGTGAGGATCGCCGCCAGCGGACGCAGGTTGCCGTTGGCGTCGGTGACGGCGACGCCGAGGTCTTCGACCTGCTTGGCGATCTGGCGGTTCGACAGGTTCTTGTACGCGCGGGCGATGGCGTTGCCCGCCAGCGATCCCTTGATCGCGTTGTTCGCCAGCACGCCCAGCGCCGCGGCGGTGTCCTCGAGCGACTCGCCGGCCTCCAGCGCGATGGGCGCGACCAACTTCATCGCCTCGCCGAGGTCCTCCATCGTCTGCGCCGAGTTGTTGACCGTGGCGGTCAGCACGTCGGCGACGCGTCCGGTCTGTTCGGCGGGCAGGTTGAACCCTCGCAGCACGGCCGCCGCGATCTCGGCGGCGCGGGGCAACTCCGTACCGGAAGCACGCGCCAGGTCGAGCACCGCGGCGATGGCCGCTTCGATCTGCTGCGGGCGGAAGCCGGCGCGGCCGAGTTCGGTCATCGCGCCGGCGACCTGCGCCGCGGTGAACGACGTGGTTCGACCGAGGAGCTTGGCCTGGTCGGTCAGACGCGCGAACTCGGTCTCGGTCGCTCCGGTCACCGCCTTGACCGTCAGCATCTGATCGCTGAAGGCGGTGAAGACGCGCGTCGCACCGACGAAGGGCACCGCGGCCGCCGCGCCGATGGCGGTGACGCGGCGGCCGACGGCGCTGACGTTGGACCCGAACGCCTTGAGACGCCGCTCGGCGCGGCGCAGGCCGCGCACGAGTCGGCTGTCGTCGGCGAACAGCTCAACGAATGCGCGGCCTGCTCGGATGCCCTGCGTAGATGCCACGGATCACTCCTGCTTGGCCGACTGATCGCCGGACGAGGTGCCCGGGTTTTTGGGGGCGGCGGTTCCGGGGTCGATGCGGTTGATCAGATTGTTGACCTCACGCCGCAGCGCGTTGCCCCACCACGAGCCGATGAGGATGCCCACGCACACCAGGCCCAGTTGGCTGATGGCGAACGTCCAGATGTCGAGGAAGAAGTCGCTCACGTTTTTGCTCCTTTGAGTTTCCGGCGGTTGTCCCACCACGAGATGCCGTACATGACCACCACCGCGCCGACCATCAGCGCGATCATCCACCACGCTTCCTGCACGATCTTCGGGGCCGCGATCAGCAGCGCGCCCGTCGCCATCGCTCCCACGCTCGCCGCCATCGGCACCGACGGGAACCACGACCTCAGCGTCAGAGTCGCCACGCCCAGCACGATCAGGCCCGTGCCGATCACCGGCACGATCCACAACTGCTTGACCGCTGTGTCTTCCCTCCAAGGCGGGCCCGCCGTCGCGATGATCGTCCCGTTGCTGCCCCGGCTCAGCTGAGCCGGGGCCTGGGATTTTGGGGGATTGATCACTTCCCACGACTCGCCGGTATCGGGGTTGGTGTAGGTGATCAGCCCGCCGTCCGTGCCGCAGCCGGCCGCCAGCAGCACGATGCTTAGCGCGATCAGCCACGTTCTGACGTCGAGGTGTCGCATTGGATTCCTTGCCCTTTGAATGCGGCCCGCATCAGGCCGATGGTTGATTCGTTGACTTCGATCGCGTCACCGCTGGAGCCCGTGCGTTGCTTCCGCGTCGCGTACGGGTTGAAGTCGTCCGGTGTAAATGGCCGCTGCTTCTTCGGGTCGCGATGCACGTTGGCGATCAAAGCGCAGATCATCGAGGTGTGCGCCCATCGCTCGTGGCCCTGACCCTCGGCCATCCACAGCAGCTGCCGCAGCGTCAGCCCCCGGAAGTCTTCGAAGCCGAGCCCGAGGCTGCCGGCGATCCGCCACGCGGCGCGCCATGCGTCATCGTCTCCTCCACGATCTGCGTGGGGTCGATCTGATCGATCTGCGCTTCGGCCGCCGCGATCGCCGCGTCGATCATGGCCATCTGCTTGGCGACCGCCTTGGCCCGATCGTTGCGGCCGCGCCCCCGGAAAAAATCAATGAGTTCCTCATAGAAGGCCCGTTGCGCCGCCAGCAGCGTCTGGCCGTCGAACGCGGCGCGCACGTCGTCGGGCGTGACGTTGTGCTTGTCGAACTGTGGCTCCAGCATGGCGCACAGCACCTCGCCGAGCAGCATCTCGTCTGTGCCCAGGCGCGTCAGCAGCGGCGGATCGCCTGATTCCGGTTGGAGCAGGTCCACGCCGAGCTTAGACTTGACCGTCATCGCGGTGCCGAGCGTCAGCGTGATCGACCAGGTGCGCCCGGCCGCGTCGGTGAATGTTTTCATGTCAGGGACTCCCTATATAAGGATGCGATGATCAGGATCAAACGGGACCGCTCGGATGGGATCAGGCGACCTCGACCCACTCGTCGAAGACGGCGAGCTTCGCCGTCACGGAGACGGTTACGCCTTCTTCGAGCGGTTCGTTGCGGCTGAAGTTGGTGATCGAGAAGTCGCCCAGCGGTCCCTCGGTGCCGCTGGCGGCGCTGTCGCCGGTGAGCACCGCCAGGCGCAGCGCCCCGGAAGTAAGGAACGCGGTCTTGATGGCTTCGAACCCGGGATCGCCGGGCTTCCAGAGCATCTCGAACTCGGCCGAGCACGCGCGCAGCGTCGGCGCGGTCGCCCGCCAGCCCTGGTTGCCGCGGGTCGTGACGTCCGCCTCGCCGGCCTCGAGCGTCAGCGTCACGTCCTTGACGTTGTCCATCTCGGTCAGCGTGTTCAGCGCCGCACCGGCAGCGCCCTGGTAAATCTTCGCGTTCATGCCCAACAGGAATGTCTGTGGCATCGGGATGCCTCCTTACTTGATGCTGTCGCGCCACATGGCCGGCAGCTTGGGTCGTTCCTTCTCGAACGCCGGCCCCATGTACGGGCGGGGTCGGTACGTCGCTCGTTTCTTGCCGCGCTTGGCGGGGGCGGTGCCGCCGTGTTCGAGCAGGCGAGGCGCTTCACCGCGTCCCTTCTGCGTCAACTGCACCGGCCCGATCACCACCGAGCGTTTCTGCGGCTCGTAGCCGAAGAAGATGAACTTCTTCAGCAGGCCGACGTGGCTCGACGGCGGCGACCCCGGAGGACTGCTCTTCTTCCGCTTGCGGATGCTGCTGCGCGCCGTGCGCCGCACGAACGCGCCGAACCGGCTGAGCACCTTCCGCGTCGCACGGTCTGTCCTGCTCGTGACCGCCTTCTTGTCGAAGAACAGCTTGGTGATCTCGAAGCCGAACATGGTGGCCCTCCTGCTATCGCAGCGCGCGGTACGTGACGGTCAGGACGCTGGTGAACACGCGTTGCTCGGCCAGGTGCTCGGGGGCGTACACCGGCTCGTTGTCGATCGAAATCCATGCCGCATACGTGGCCTGGCTGAGCTGGCGTCGCCGCAGGTAGTCTGCGATCTCGTCGACCAGCGTGCTCAGCGTTTCAACATCGTCGTCCACCTGTTTGCCGACTCGCTTCTGGACGCCGACGTCGATGGCGATCTCGTACTGGCTGGCGGCGCGGGTGCTGCCGGTGATCTGCACCGACCGTGGCACGACGGTCACCTTGAGTGCCGCCAGGTCGGCCAGCTCGAAGATGGGCAGGACCTGACGCTGCGCCGTGAACGCCTGGCTGAACGTGGCCGGGCTTCCTGGGGCGGCGTTCAGTTCGGCGGCGACGGCGTCGGCGATGTCGATGACGAGGCTCATGCGTCAACCTCCGATCCAGAGCACGAGGGCCGACGACAGGCCGGTGAGCAGCGCGCCGACGATCAGCCAGATCAGCTTGCTCTGTCGCTTGGCGTCCTGCTCCAACCGATCGAGGCGGATGAGGATGCCGGGCTTTCCGTTCCCACGGATCGCTTCGTCGAGGCGATCGAGCTTGCGATTGATCGCCTCGAGTTGCTTCTGCGTGCTGTCATTCGTCGTATCGCTCACGCAGTTGCTCCGATGTCCTTGGTGTGAATCCGGTACGTTTGGCGGAACGGATCGCTCCATCGCCAGCCCTTGATGTCGTTTCCCAGTGCCATCACTTCGTACAGGCGACCGTCGGCCGCGATCACGTCGCCGGGTTCGGGCTCCGGTCCCGACAACTCCTCGGCAAGGATCAGGAAGTCCCACACGTGCGACTCGATCGTGGTGCCCCCTTCTTCCGCGATCTCGATGTTGGTCTTGCCGAACGTCGCATTGACGATCACCGCTTCGGTGGCTGGGGGCCTGCGATACTTGACGGGGCTGGACATGTGCGCCGTGCGCATGCGTTCGAGCCAGTCCGATCCGCGTTTGAGCATGTTGTCGGCCATGGGCGGCTCCTACTGTGTCAGGCGCACGCGGACCGTCTCGTCGCTCTCGCCGGCGGCGGCGACGGTCTTGCCCAGTGGCTTGTTGGTCCCGACGATCGTCGTGGCGACCTTGCTGGTCGCGTCCCAGTTGACCTTCTTGCCGGCGGGGATCGCCGTGCCCGAGCCCGTCGCCTTGGGGAAGTTGAAGACGCCGGTGACGTGCAGCGTGCCCAGCGTGTTCGCCGGGATGTCGAGCTTGGCCACGCCGACCAGGTCCTCCTGAACGATCACATCGCCGGCGACCACGTCGGTGGCCGGCGTGTAGTCGATGGCGTCGCCGTCATGAAT
>WGMA01000004.1 GCA_016125285.1 Phycisphaera sp. | reverse complement strand
TATCCCTGCTCCGTGACCAGCGCCACCGCGCCGACCTTGAACGCCTTGCTGAATCGTCTGCGTACTCCGCTCATATCGAGGTCCTTTCCGTTCGGGGCCATCTTACCGCCCCTCGCGCCCACCGTTCGTGGGGAACCTCACTTGTCAGTGGCCGAAGATGGCACGCGCCGCCTTTTCACCGACATGGCGTGCGACTACTCGCGATCCACGATGTCCTTGAGCGGTTCCGGGATAGTCATGCTCGGCGGGATGATTAGCTTCCATTCGGGGTGCTCGCGCAAGGTTGCTGCTAGGCGATCAAGTTCTGGGGCGATCGGGCCCCCGGTAACAGAGCCATACATTCGTATCCACAATCCGAAGCCATCTTGATGCTGCTCGGGGATAACGAATAGGACGATCAGGTCCACCGGTGCATCGACATCGAGTCCAGACAGATACGCGTAGTCGGTCCATTCGTTGACACGATCAGGGGGGCCGACGGGTGTGGAATTCTTCGGATTACGGAAGATCGTGAGGTCAAGCGGCTGCGAGTCGGCAAGCGTCTGAAGATCGGGGGGGGAACTTTCCTTCGTGTTTGGACGCATAGATGGCCAACTGCTTGAAAACTAACCCCGGCTGTCTGGCCTCTTCGAGATCCTTGGCGTATTCGCGTTGCCTCTCGTACTCGGGGATAAGCATTGCGGCGAGGCCGACCAGGATGGCAAGAACCACTCCGATCTCGATCGCTTTGCTCTTTGAGACGCGATCACGATTGTTGTTGGGCATCAACCACTCTTATGCGTCACCGCATCGTCTTGTGCAATGAGACGTGCAATTCACGTCTTTCATGGCGTCGGTCATTTTGCATTTTGAAATGACCATTTTGCAATTTGCAATTACCACCCGACGCCCACTCGCATCAGTGCGCTTCAGGCGCCAGCGGTCCGCCCAGCTGCTTCATGAAGAACAGCCGCCCCGGCATCGTCGGCATCCAGCTCGATGCGATCCAGCGCGACGGGCCGTACTGGAGCGTCACGCACAGCGACATGCCCTGCCACATCGCGCCGCGGTCGGGGTACGCGCCGTCGGCGCCGCCGATGCAGAAGTCCGACTTGAGGAACAGACCCGGCCCGATCGTGTTCGCCCGGCACGGAATCAGCGTGAACCGGCTGTTGAAGCTGTGCAGCGAATTCTGCTCGATCGTCAGCGGGTGCAGCGCCTGGCCGATGCGGTGCGTCTGCTGCTTCCACTCCGCGTCCGTCTTGTACTCGCCGCCGATCTGCGGCTCCCAGAACGCGATGTGACACGCCCGGCCGATGCCGTACACCGTCACCAGCTTCCCGCCGCCCGACTGGATCGCCTCGATCTTCTTCGCGTACGTCGGCAGGTTCGCCTTCGTCGCGAAGTTCCGCTGCGACTTCGGCACCGTGTACTTGCCCAGCGGCCCGAACAACGCCTCGCCCATCGCGTGCTCGAACCCGCCCACCTGATCGCCGGGGAACGTGTTGCCCGCCTTGTCCGACCACTCGTCCATGTTGAACGTCGTCACGTGGTCGCACTTCGTCTTGCTCTTGCGGATCCGCTTGATCACCTGCTTGTACATGCCCATCGGCCCGACCGGCAGGATCAACGCCAGCTCGTGACCCTTCTTCCGCGCCTTCTCGATCTGGTCCGCGATCGCGTCGCCCATCCGCTTGTCCATCTCCGCGACGTCCTTCACCGGCTTCGGCTTGAACTTCTTGTGCCAGTGCGGCGCCGGGGTCATCACCTTCTCCAGCCCGACCGCGCAGCACGCGTCGATCTTCGCCAGGTCCCACCCCTTCGGATAGAACCCGTCGAGCAGCGACCCCTTCACCGTCGTCATGAAGTTGATCACCGGCGGCTTCGCGGGGGACTTTTTCTTCGTGACGCGCTTGGTCGTCGGCTTGGTTGTCTTTTTCGTCGTGCTCTTCCGGGTGGTGGGCTTCGATTTGGCCATGACGTGCTCCCTGAACTGTTAGGCACAAAGGCCTCGAAGACGCGAAGGACACAAAGTGATTTCGCCTTTGTGTCCTTCGCGTCTTCGTGTTCTTCGTGCTTTCCCCTTCGTGATCCGCGTCAGATTAACCCGCCAGGAGGTCGGTTAGCAAATCATTCGCCGGGTAGGGATGTCCGCGGTGCTGGACGAAAGCCTCGGCGAAGTCGACGCCGTGCTCGGCGCCGCGGGACTGGCCGTGGCGGTGCATCGCGTCGATGTACTCGTCCATGCCGTGGTGGGCGCGGAGCCACTCGCGCTGCGAGGCGTGGCACGCGAGCATCTCGGTCTTGCGGTCGATCACCGCGGTGATGTCCACGTGCGTGGTCGGCTTCACGGGCTGGCCGAGCGGGTCCACGCCGCCGACCGGGTCGCAGTAGTACAGGTGCGGCACGCCCGAGCCTTCGATCAGCGGCAACTCCGACGCGTTGGGCGCCCCGTAGCCGAAGCTCGCGCAGCGGGCGAGCAGGCTGCACATCTCGTGGTCCATCATGTAATCCTTCGCCGCGTGCGTGAACACCAGCGACGGCGCGATCCCGCGGAACAGGTCCAGCGTCTTGCGGATTGTCGGCTTGTCGTAGCAGACGCACAGGTCGTCCTCGCCCAGGCAGTGGTACGTCCCGCCGATCAGCTTCGCCGCCACGTCGCCCTCGGCCCGGCGGATCGCGCTGATCTCCTGGCGTGTCTTGTCCATCGTGCCGCAGTCGCCGGCCGTGCACGTGGCGATGTGGATCGCCCAGCCCGCGTCCGCGAGCCGGACCAGCGTCCCCGCGCAGAGGATCTCCGCGTCATCGGGATGCGCGAGAAACGCGAGAGCAACCTGGCGAATTTTGATCTTTGAATTCTGATTTTCGATTTCGTTCGCCATTGGTGATCGACTCCGTGATTTGCGCGCCAAGCCGTGAGCGGCATCAATTCAAGAATCAGAATTCAAAAATCGAAAATCGAGATTACTCCCGAAACGCCCGCCGCGTCGCATCGAGGAACGCTTCCCCGTACTCGGTGGCGGGTTCGATCGTCGTCCCTTCCCACCACTCGTTGAAGCTGGTGATGAAGTAGATGTGCCGTACGCCGTCACCGACGGGCTTGAGCGGCAGCTGCTTCATCTCGCGGATCATCGTGACGTACTCGTCGGGCGTGCCGGTCAGACGTTTGTGCCCGCGGAAGTCGGCGTAGCGCGGGATGACGCCGGGGCAGAACACGGTCTTCTCCGCCCACGTTTTGTAGATCGGCATCGCCTCGCGGCGCTGGTAGCTCAGGGCCGACTCGCCTTCCTTGACGAAGCCGTCCTCGAACATGTTGTACGCGGTGTACGCGTCGAACATCGGCCTGCCGTCGCGGAGGCCGTTGCGTGCGGTCGCCGGGTCTTTCTGATCGCCGAAGAACGGCTCGTCGCCGATGAGGAACAGCTTCACGCCGATGCGCTTCTGCAGTTCGTCGAGGTGGGCGTGTTCGAAGTGCCGGAACGTGCGCGTGACGTAGAGCGACACGACGGGGCGTCCGCCGATCTTCAGGTAGCTGGGGTGGCTGAAGAAGTGGTCGCGCAGGTAGGTGAAATCCTCGACGAGTCGATCGAGCACGGCGGGGTTGGCGAAGTCGATCTGCGAGTCGACCTTGCCGTCGGGTTCGTCGAGCCGACCGAGGCACTCGTAGATGAACGCGAACTTGATGTCGCCGACGTTCGGCGCGTTGAGGTAGCCCTCGCGGAGGTGCTTCTCGGTCAGGTGCTCCGGACCCCACCACGAGATGACGAACGCGTCGAGCCCCGCCCGCTTCGCCCACTTGATGTGCTGCTCGACGGTCTTCGGGTCGTCCGTGCCGTACTTGCCGAGCACGGGCGTACCGTCGTAGCCGTGGCGGGACCAGTCGCCCTGGTAGTACCACGGGTAGTAGTAGCCGAGGACGAGGTCCTTGGGCGCGTCCGCGGGTTCAGCAGCGAACGCGAAGCTGCACGTCACGAAGAGCGCGACGAGAGCGAGGCCAATTTTGATTTTTGATTTTTGATTTTTGATTTCACTCAACACGCGGCGTGCCCTCCGCTGAATCTAAAATCGAAATTCTGAATTCGAAAATCCCCTCACGTTCCCGGCGTCTTCTTCACCTTCACCGCCTTGCGTGTCTTGATCGCTTCGTTGATCGCGAAGACGACCTCGTGCACGTGCGCGGCGTTGTTCAGGTCGTTGTGCGGCGTCTTGTTCTTGCGGATGCAGTCGACGAAGTACTCGAGCTGGCCGAGGTACGGGTGGTCGTCGACGTCGCCGCTGTCGGGCATCGCCGCCGGGAGCTTCGCCCAGCCGTGCAGACCGGGCCACTCCGTCGTCGACACCTGGTCGTTCCACACACTGCCCTTGTCGCCCTGCAGCAGCACGGGGAACAGATACGGCTGGCGGCACTCGATGCTCGTGGCGACCTTGCCGATCGCCCCGTTGGCGAACTTCAGCAGCGCCACGCTGTTCGGGTCGTACTCGTACTGCAGCGGGTTCTTCGGGCTCGTGTTCGCCATCGCCGAGACCTCGACGACCGGCGAGCCCATCAGGTAGATCAGCCCGTCGAGCGCGTGGCACCCGGCGGTCAGCAGCGCGTCGCCGCCCATCTTCTTCTTGATGTTCCACGACCACTGCCCGTACCACGGCCCGATGCCGTGGAAGTAGCTCGCCTCGCCGTAGAACAGGTTGCCGAGCAGGCCCTGGTCGACGACCGCCTTGATGTTCTTGAACAGCCCGATCCACCGCAGCTCGAAGCACACGCTGGTCTTCACCTTCGCCTTGTTCACCGCCGCGACCATCTTGCGCAGGTCGTCGCGGTTCAGCGACACGGGCTTCTCGATGACGATGTGCTTCCCGGCCCTGGCCGCGGCGATCGTCTCGGCGGGGTGGTTCGGGTGCGGCGTGCAGATGACGACGACGTCCAGCGGATCGTGCGCCAGAAACCTGTCGACGTTGTTGAACGCCTCGGCGTGGCGCAGGTCATGCGCCTCGATCTTCGCCTCGGCGCTGCTCCGCTTGCGCGAGCAGACCGCGGTGATCTCGCAGCCGGGGATCTTCTTGAAGTTGTCGATGTGCGCACCCGCCACCCAGCCGGTGCCGATGACGCCGATACTCAGTGTCTTATCCTTGGCCATGTGACCCTATGCTCCTTTCAACATGGTCCGATGTAAGCCCGACAGTCTAGCGGCGGGGCGTCGGCGCGTGAAATCCACACGTGCGATTCGGAATTTCATAACGCCGCTCCGTCCGATCGGCGATCGTTGACTTGCGTGTGTGGGGTTGCAGCAAACGCCCGATTGAGTCGCTACACTATCAGCGATGTCGGACGATCGATACATGAAGCGCGCCTTGGCGCTGGCGGCACGCGGCGAGGGGCTCGTCGAGCCCAACCCGATGGTCGGCTGCGTGCTGGTCAAGGGCGACAAGGTGATCGGCGAAGGGTTCCACGCGAAGCACGGCGGGCCGCACGCGGAGGTCGTCGCGCTCGAGGCGGCGGGCAAGGACGCGAAGGGCGCCACCGCGTACGTGACCCTCGAGCCGTGCAGCCACTACGGCAAGACCCCGCCCTGCGCCAACGCGCTGGTCGCGGCGAAGGTCAAGCGCGTCGTCGTCGGCTACCTCGATCCGACACCGATGCGCACCGGTGAAGGCATCGGCATCCTCGAAGACGCGGGGATCGCCGTCGAGATGGGCCCGCGCCGCAACGAGGCCGCGGAACTCATCGCGCCGTTCCACAAGACCGTCACCGACGTGCTGCCCTACGTGATCGCCAAGTGGGCGTCGACCGTCGACGGCGCGATCGCCACGCGGACCGGCCACAGCCAGTGGATCAGCAACGAGCAGTCCCGCAAGGAAGTGCACAAGACCCGCGCCCGCGTCGACGCCATCGTCGTCGGCATCAACACCGTCCTCGCCGACGACCCGACGCTGACCGCACGCGGCGTGCGCAAGCGGCGTGTCGCGCGCCGCATCGTGATCGACCCCGACCTGCAGATCCCCGTCGACTGCAACCTCGTGAAGACCGCGGGCGAGGCGCCGCTGACGCTCGCGGTGTCCAACGCCATGCTGCTGACGCGTTACCCGCGCAAGATGGAGGCGCTGGAGGACGCGGGCGTCGAGGTCGTGGGCCTGTCGACGTACAAGGACACCGGCGCGATGGACCTGCGGCCGCTGCTCCGTCGCCTCGTCCGTACGCACCACGCGACCAACGTGCTGCTCGAAGGCGGCGGGCACACGATCGGGTCGTTCCTCGAGCAGGGCCTCGTCGACGAGCTGATGGTCTTCATCGGCCCGAAGCTGCTCGGCGACCCGGCGCACCTGCCGCCCGTCGCGATGCCCGGCAAGCGTGGCCACGTCGAACGCGTCGACCAGGCCGCCCGTCTGCGCCTCAAGCACGTCAAGCAACTCGGCAACGACGTCATGCTCCGCTACGGCGTGCTCGCGCAACGCTGATCCCACTCGAATCGCATCCCACGGAAGCCGGGTCGCAATGTGAAGGCCCGGGTTGGTGTGCGTGGCGGTGAACACGATTCAACCCGATAACCGCACGTCTTTACACCCGGCCTGATTCGATTAGAATTGCGCGCGTCATGGTGAGCCCGACACGCAAGCCGATGCACGACGCTGGCCCGTTCGACTTCGAACGGGCGTACATGCGGACGCTGCCCCGCACGCCGATCACCGACGCTCACCGCCGCCTCGAACGCCTGCGTTACCACCTCGTCGCCGCACGCGTCGCCGCGCCGATCCGTTTCGACGGCGCCCTCGTCGCCGACGCCACGGCGAACGCCAACGCGACCGACAGCGTCAAGCGTTCGGGCTGACTTTCCTCGTATCCATCACCGGTTCGCCGCCGCGCATCCCGCCGGGGTCTGGCGCGGTTTGTGCCAAAATGGCAGCCGTGCGTCCAGTGTCGACGTCGGCCGCTATTGCTGTAATCAACTTCATCATAGCAATTTAGCGTATTCCGGCATTCCCCGATATTCGCGCCCGGTGTTTGCTCTGATGATGTGTGTAGACCTGCTTTACGGGGAGGTTGTCATGCAGATGGACAAGTTTACGACCAAGGCACAGGAGGCGCTGGCCGGGGCGCAGATGACGGCGCAGTCGATGTCGCACAACCAGGTCGGCTCGCTGCACCTGCTGCACGCGCTGCTCACCGAGGAGGGCGGCGTCGCGCGGTCGCTCATTCAGCGCACCGGCGCCGATCCGCAGCGCATCTTTACGATCGCCGACTCCGAGCTGAAACGCCTGCCTACCGTCAGCGGCGCGGGCGGCGTCGGCATGGGGCGTGACCTCGGCGAGATCATCGGCCGCGCGCAGAAGGAAGCGGCCGACATGAAGGACCAGTACACGAGCACCGAGCACCTGCTGCTCGCGCTCGCGGAAGTGAAGTCCGACGCGAAGGAGGTGCTGAGCGTCAACGCCGTCGACCGCAAGCACCTGCTCGACGCCATCCAGCAGATCCGAAAGGGAGCCCGCGTGACCGACCCCGGAGCCGAGTCGACGTATGAAGCCCTCGAGAAGTACGGCCGCGATCTGGTCGAGCTCGCCAAGACCGGCAAGATCGACCCGGTGATCGGCCGCGACGACGAGATCCGCCGGACGATGCAGGTGCTGAGTCGCCGCACGAAGAACAACCCCGTGCTGATCGGCGAGCCGGGCGTCGGCAAGACGGCGATCGTCGAGGGCATGGCGTTGCGGATCGCCAACGGCGACGTGCCCGCATCACTGCAGAACAAGAAGCTGATCGCGCTGGACATGGGCGCGATGATCGCCGGGGCGAAGTACCGCGGCGAGTTCGAGGAACGCCTCAAGGCCGTGCTGCGCGAGATCCAGGCGTCGCAGGGCGAGATCATCGTCTTCATCGACGAGCTGCATACGGTGGTCGGCCTCGGCAAGACGGAGGGCTCGCCGGACGCGGGCAACCTGCTCAAGCCGATGCTCGCGCGCGGCGAGCTGCGTGCGATCGGCGCGACGACGCTCGACGAGTACCGCGAGCACATCGAGAAGGACGCAGCCCTGGAGCGGCGATTCCAGCCGATCTACGTCGGCGAGCCCAGCGTGGAGGACACGATCGCGATCCTCCGCGGGCTGAAGGATCGTTACGAGGCGCACCACGGCGTGCGGATTCAGGACAGCGCGCTGGTCGAGGCCGCGCGGCTGTCGAACCGCTACATCACGGCGCGGTTCCTGCCGGACAAGGCGATCGACCTCGTCGACGAGGCGGCGTCGCGCCTGCGGATCGAGAACGAATCGATGCCCGCGGAGATGGACGAGCTGCGCCGCCGGATCATGCAGCTGGAGATCGAGCGCGAGGCCCTGAAGAAGGAAAAAGACGAGGGATCGAAGAAGCAGCTGGAGCTCGTCAACGAAGAGCTCGGCGAGCGTCAGGAGCGATACACGGCGCTCACTGCGAAGTGGGAGCAGGAGAAGGGCGCGCTCGACCACATCAAGCAGATGAAGGAGCAGATCGACGCGAAGCAGACCGAGCTGGAGCAGGCGCAGCGTGCGGGCGACCTGGAGCGCGCGGCGCGGATCCAGTACGGCGAGATCCGCGAGCTGCGCCAGCAGCTGGAGACCGCGGAGGCCGCGCTGAAGGCGAAGGGCGAGGGCTCGCTCGTCCGCGAAGAGGTCACCGCGGAGGAGATCGCCGAGGTGGTCGGCAAGTGGACGGGCATCCCGGTGTCGCGTCTGCTGGAGGGCGAGAAGGAGAAGCTGCTGCGGATGGAGGACGAGCTGCGTAAGCGCGTGGTGGGGCAGGAGGACGCGGTCCGCGCCGTGTCCGACGCCGTGCGGCGCTCGCGTGCCGGCCTCGGCGATCCGAACCGCCCGATCGGCTCGTTCCTGTTTCTGGGCCCGACCGGCGTCGGCAAGACCGAACTCTGCAAGACGCTGGCGACGTTCCTGTTCGACACCGAGGACGCGATGGTGCGCCTCGACATGTCGGAGTTCATGGAGCAGCACAGCGTCGCGCGGCTCATCGGCGCGCCGCCCGGGTACATCGGCTACGAGGAGGGCGGCCGGCTCACCGAGGCCGTGCGCCGTCGTCCGTACTGCGTCATCCTCTTCGACGAGATGGAGAAGGCGCACCCCGACGTGTTCAACGTGCTGCTGCAGGTGCTCGACGACGGCCGCCTGACCGACGGGCACGGCCGAACCGTCGACTTCAAGAACACCATCGTCGTGATGACGTCGAACATCGGCTCGGCGGCGATCCAGGAGCTCAGCGAGCACGGCGCCGCGGACTACGAGATCGAGGCGCAGGTGCGCGGGCAGCTCAAGCAGCACTTCCGCCCCGAGCTGCTCAACCGCATCGACGAGGTGATCATCTTCCACCAGCTCACGAAGGAGCAGCTGCGCGGCATCGTCGAGATCCAGGTCGCGTACCTGCGTCGCCGGCTGGCGGATCGCGAGATCGGCATCGAGCTGACGACCGACGCCGAGGACCTCGTGGCGGATCTCGGGTACGACCCGACGTTCGGCGCGCGGCCGATCAAACGCACGATCCAGCAGTACATCGAGAACCCGCTGGCGGCGCAGCTGCTGGCCGGTGAGTTCGTCGCGGGCGACACGATCCGCGTCGACGCGTCCGGCAGGAGCTTCACGTTCTCGAAGGGCGATGTGCTGGTCAGCGCACAGACCACGGACAACTGATTCAGAAAGGGAGCCACCATGAGCACGAGCAACAAGGACATGATCAGCGAGATGATCGAGATGCTCACGCAGCGGCGTGACGAGCTGAAGGTCAAGCTGAGCCTCGGCAAGTTGGAGGCCCGCGACGAGTGGGAGAAGGTCGTGCTCAAGCTCGACGAACTCAAGCGGCGTCACGACCGCGTCATGAAGGCGTCGGGCGAGGCGAGCGAAGAGGTGTTCACCGCCCTGAAAACGCTGGGCGACGAGATCAAGGAAGGCTTCAACCACATCCGCAAGTCGATGTGACGCTTTTATTCGATTCGGCGACGGCGTCGGTTTACAATGTCTCCGGCCACCAATTCTCACCGGCTGGAGACACGACATGCGACCGCCCGCCTCGATCCGCCGCCACGGCTGCGCGACGCTCGTCGCTGCACTGATATGTGTGTGCCTCGCCGCGCCGCCGCTGCATGCCCAGTCCGACAACCCCTTCCTCGACGTCATCGAGGGCAAATCGGACAAGCCCAAGACGCCGAAGGACAACCCCAAGGACAAGCCCGCGGCTGACCCCGCGCCGAAGCCCGCCGCGAAGACCGTCGACCTGCTGGCGCTGATCGACGTGAACAAGAACGCGGTGGTGGGGCAGTGGTCGCGCACCGACGACGGCGTGGCCGCGCAGAACGTCAACCGCTTCGCGATCCTCGAGGTCCCCGTCGACCTGACCGGCGGCTACGAGGTCCGTTTCGAGTTTACGCGTGCGTCGGGCGACCAGACCGTCGGCCTGATCGTGCCGCTCGGCGACAAGCAGTGTCTGCTCGAGCTGTCCGCCTGGGGCGGCGCGGCGCACGGGTTCGCACGCGTCAATCGCGCCCCGACGCGATCGAGCGACAACCCCGCGAGCTTCCGGCCCGGTACGCTGCAGAACAATCATCGGTACGTGGCGACCGTCGCGGTGAAGCGCGACGGCAGCGACGTGACACTCGCCGCGACGCTCGACGGCGAGCCGCTGATCGACTGGTCCGGCAAGATCACGCAGGTCGACCCGAACCTGTTCATCCGCACCGACTCCAACAAGCGACTGGCGCTGGCCGTCGGCGACTCGCCGGTCGTCTACCACACGCTGACGCTCGTGTCGGGCGCAGGCAAGACCGCCGACGCGAAGCCGATCCTCGCGGTCAAGCCGCCGCCGGGCGCGTCGATCGATCCCGCCGCGCCCGACCAGTCCGGCCAGCCCGCCGCGCCCGAGGCGCCGATGGCGCTGCTCGATCCGGTCAGGCTCGACCTCAAGACGCTGCCGTGGAAGGAACTCAACGGCGCGCTGAAGACCGCGGACTTCAAGGGCGAGCAGGTCATGTGGCTCAAGTCCGAAGAGGGACTGGCGCTGCTGCCCGGCGTGACGATGACCGACGGCGTCATCGAGTGCGACATCGCCTCGAAGACATTCAGCGGACTCGCGTTCCGCGCCGAAGACGTCGACAACTACGACAGCGTCTACCTTCGGCCGTTCAACTCCGGCACGCCGAAGCACAACAACACCGTCCAGTACCACAGCCCCGGCACGCCCGGCTGCACGTGGGACGCCCTGCGCAGGCGCTTCCCGGGCAAGTACGAGTCCGGCGCCGACGTGAAGGTCGACGCGTGGTTCCACCTCCGCGTCGTCATCCGCGGCGAGACCGTCAAGGCGTACGTCAATGACGGCAAGGAGCCCGTGCTCGTCGTCGACAAGATCCTCAGCAACCGCAAGTCCGGCAAGATCGGCATCTGGGGCTGGGACACGTACTTCAGGAACTTCCGCTACACCCCGGCCAAAGCCGCGCCGTGACGCTCGCCGCGCACTCAACATGACGACCAAGACCGCTCCAGCCACGGACACCGACACGCGGACCGATCCGCGCGCCGACGAGAAGCCGAAGACGCAGCCGCCGTACGCCGTGATCATCGAGGACGACGACGAGCACACCTACGCGTACGTGATCGAGCTGCTGCAGAAGGTGTGCGGCCACAGCCAGGAAAAAGCGTACCTGCTCGCCCGCACCGTC
Organism: Phycisphaera sp.; assembly: GCA_016125285.1. Taxonomy (GTDB): domain Bacteria; phylum Planctomycetota; class Phycisphaerae; order Phycisphaerales; family Zrk34; genus RI-212. The sequence goes on along the minus strand of WGMA01000004.1, from coordinate 124,597 downwards.
GACACCGAGGGTGAGGCGCTGGTGTGGTCCGGCGCGCTGGAGGTCGCCGAGCTCAAGCGCGACCAGATCCGCAACTTCGGCCCGGACTTCTACGCGGCGGTCACCGTCCGATTCCCGCTCGGCGTGCGCATCGAAGCGATGCCGGGCTGAGCGTCGGTTGACACCCACGGCCGTCGACGGACAATTGTCCGCACATCGCCTTCGCGCGTTCGCGCGTCGGGCCGATCCGCCGGGACCCTCTACAGGAAACTCGCCATGAGCATCAAACGCGTCGTGCCCGACATCACCTCGGACCGCATGGACGAGAGCCGCGCTTTCTACACCGAGTTCCTCGGCCTCGAGCTGGCGATGGACATGGGCTGGATCATGACGTTCGTGTCGTCGGCGAACCCCACCGCGCAGGTGACGGTGCTGCAGAAGCCGCCGACCGAGACGCCGCTGCCGAACATGTCCGTCGAGGTCGACGACGTCAACGCCGCGCACGCCAAGGCGGTCGCGCAGGGCCTCGACATCGTCTACCCGATCACGACCGAACCCTGGGGCGTGCGCCGGTTCTTCGTCAAGGACCCCAACGGCGTGATCGTCAACGTCATGGCGCACGCGTGATCGCACGGATCGCGCCGGCGGCTGAAAGTCTTCCGCTCGGTCTCGACCGGATGCTGGTATCATTGGGCTGCGTTCTCAGGCTACACGCGAAATGGTCTGCCGGATCATGTGACCCCGCGGGGACTGTCGTGCCCGCGCCGGAGCCGCCACACGTATGGATCCCGCCGACGTCATCTCGGAACTGACGCGTCTGGGCATTGTCGACGACAGGGCCGCGGCGGAGCTGACGGCCGAGTGCCCGCCCGATGTGTCTGTCCTCGAACTGACCAAAGCAATGACATCGAAGGGTGTGCTGACCGAGCACCAGGCGAAGATCGTCTCGAGCGGCAATCCCGCGGGGCTGGTGATCGGGGATTACGTGATTCTCGAAAAGCTCGGGCAGGGCGGCATGGGCGCGGTGTATCGGGCGCGGCACCGCGTGATGCACCGCGAGGTGGCGTTGAAGGTGCTGCCGCCGTCGGCCGGGGATGACGACCAGACCGTCCAGCGGTTCCTGCGCGAGGTGCGTGCGGCGGGGGCGCTGTCGCACCCGAACATCGTCACGGCGCACGACGCCGGTCACAACGACGACGCGCTCTACCTCGTGATGGAGTGCGTCGAGGGCAAGGACGTCGGCGCGATCCTCACCGAGCGCGAGGCGCCGCTGCCGGTCGACGACGCGATCTACTACGCGATTCAGGCCGCGACGGGGCTCGCGTACGCGCACTCGCGCGGGGTGATCCATCGCGACATCAAGCCCGGCAACCTGCTGCTCGATAACGACGGCGTGATCAAGATCCTCGACATGGGCCTGGCGCGGATCGAGCACGAGATCGCCGGCGGCGACTTCCAGACGCTCACGCAGACCGACGCGTCGATGGGCACCGCCGCGTACATGCCGCCCGAGCAGGGCATGGACGCCAAGTCCGTCGATCAGCGCGGCGACATCTACTCGCTCGGCTGCACGCTGTACCGGCTGCTGACGAACCAGTACCCGTATTACCGCGACACGCCGCTGGGCACGATGATGGCGCACGTGCAGGAACCGATCCCGCGCCTGCCCGACGGGATGCCCGCGGGCCTGCAGGACGTGCTCGATCGCATGATGGCCAAGCAGCCCGACGATCGCTACGCCTCGTGCGCGGAGGTGATCGCCGCGCTCGAGGCGGTGCTGAACCGCGGCAAGCCGAGCGTGCCGGACGTGCGGGACATCCCCGTCGCCAAACGTGCGAGTCAAGCGGCCGCGCCGCCCGTCAAGCCCGGCGTGATGCGGTGGGTCGCGATCGCGGCGGCTGTCGCGATCGTCGCCGTGCCGACCTATATCCTGCTCAACGCCGACCACGCGCCGAAGAACATCGATCCATCCGCGTCGGTGAACAGCGGCGTGCCCGTCACCGAGCCGCCCGCCATCCCCGACCGACCTGACGCGGCGGCCAGCCCCACTCCGATCGAGGTGCTGACCTCGGACGAGTACGTGTGGACCGAGCCGGTCAACGTCGCGGCGCTCAACACGCCGGACCAGGACGGCTGGGGCGATGTGTGCGACGATCAACGCACCTTCGTGTTCGGGTCGCACCGGCCGGGCGGGCTTGGCTCGAACGACCTGTGGGAGTCCAGGCGCGCGTCGATCAACGAGCCCTGGGGCGAACCGGTCAACCTCGGTCCGACGGTCAACACGCGTTTCCCTGACCTCGGTCCCAGCGTCACCGCCGACGGCCTGGTGATGGTGTTCGAGTCGTCTCGGCCGGGCGGCGCCGGGAGCGTTGATCTGTGGGTGTCGACACGCGTGTCGCCCGATGAGCCCTGGGGCGAGCCCGAGGCGATGTCGATCAATTCGGACAAGAACGACCTGCAGCCGAGCATTTCGGGCGACGGTCTGGCGCTGGTGCTCTGCTCGGACCGCGAGGGCAGCGCGACGCGCGACCTGTGGATGTCCACCCGAGCGTCGCGCGACGCGCCGTGGTCGACGCCCACCAACCTCGGCGACCCGGTCAACACCGCGTACGCCGAGATCTCACCGGAGCTGTCTTCGGACGGGCTCGTGCTGCTGTTCAGTTCACACCGCGAGAAGGCCGGCAGGATGGCGCCGGACCTGTGGATGAGCTCGCGCCCCGCGCTCACCGCGCCGTGGTCCGAACCCGTCAGGATCGACGCGCTCAGCAGCGACCAGTGGGACACCGAGCCGTCGCTGTCCCGCGATGGCGCGACGCTGTACTTCCACTCGGATCGCGACGGCGGCAAGGGCAAGTCCGACATCTGGATGTCGCGGCGCGTGCGGCGCGACGCCGGCACGAAGTAGCGCACGCGTCAGCCGCGCCGCCCGTATCGCCCTTGTCGCCCGCTCACTTGCCCGCGATCGGATACCCCTGCCACAGCCACTCCATCGCCTCGGGCAGCATCTGCGCCTTCGCCGCGCCCAGCCCGTGCCCGACGCCGAGGCAGTAGATGTACTGGTAGTGATACCCCTTCGCCTTGAGCACCTTCGCCATGCGGTTGTTCGCCTCGACCCAGTCGTGCATGTCGTCACGCATCACGTTGGGGTTCAGCAGATCGTGGTCGCCCACGGAGATGAAGATCCGCAGCGGCTTGGGGTCGCTGTTGGGGATCAGCTTCTCGTGGAAGTCCCACGCGCCGTCCGGCGTCTCGGGATTGAACGGCCACTGCTGGTTCACGAACGTGCCCGACGTGGTCAGCACGCGGTGGTACCACTCGGGGTGATACCACGCCATCGCCAGCGCGCACGAACCGCCCGAGCTGCTGCCCATCGCCGCGCGGCCCTCGGGGTCCTTCGTCAGCGTGATCCCGTAGTTCTTCTCCACACGCGTCAGCACCTCGTCCTGGATGTACTCCGCGTACGCGCCCGACATCGTGTCGTACTCCTTGCCGCGCTCGTGGCCCTGCGCGTCGCCGCCGCCGTTGGCGATCCAGATCGCCACGATCGGCGGGATCCGCTTCTGCGCGATCATGTTGTCCAGCATGTTGGTGAACGACTTGTCCCAACCGCCGATCTTCCTCGGCCCGTCGTGGATCACGATGAACGGCGCCGCCGTGCCTTCCTTGTAACCCGCCGGGATGTACACCGTGATCGTCCGCGTGTAGTCGATCTTGTGCGTCTCGACGATCAGCGTCTTGGGGTTGTTGGGGTCCACCGTGCCGAACACCTCGCGCGCGATGCCCGGGTTGAACGTCTTGGTCTCCTTCGAGTTGATCTCGAACTGCTCGACCTTGCCCTGAGGCACGCCCGCCACGGCGTTGCGCTCCGGCGCCGGCACGTAGTTCGGGCCGATCACGAAGTTCCCGTCCGCGTCCGCCGGGGGGTTCACGCCAGGCTTGTCGATCACCGTGAACGGCGGGGCGCCCGGGGCGTCGTACGCGCGTGTCGGCGGCGTCGGGCGACCCGCGGCGTCCACCGCGCCGGCCGCAAGGGTGCACATAACGAGCGTCATCACGGTCACGAGTCTTGATGCCATATCGATCCCTGTCTCAGGTTGTCTGGAGGAGTGTGCCCACATGCCCGCGCCCACCGCGGGCGAACGAGTGGACGATTATAGGGTGACACGACCCCGTCAAGCCTCCGCCGCGAAGGCCTCCGCCGGTCATTCCACATACGCTTCTCCCACGCCCGGTTTTGCCGATTGCGACATCACGCCCGCCTCTATACTGCACCCACGACCACCACCGAGCGGCCCGCCCGACTCGCTTCCACAGGAGACACGCCATGAATGACCGCGAATCGTCCGGAGTTGTCACCACCATCGTCGTCCTGGTGGGCGGCGGCTTCGTCTTCATGCTCGTCCTCGCCGTCCTGCTGTTCACCGGGATGCGATCGTCCTCGTCGATGTCCGCGACCCCCACCCCGACCGCCCCGACGACCACCGCGTCGTCCGCCGTCTCGCCGACGCCCGGCGGCGTCGACTACACCGTCACGCCGGTGTCCATCACCCGCAACGCCGCCGGCGGGTACGTCGTCGAAGCCGAGATCGCCAAGACCGACGACTGGAACTGGGACTCGGTCGCCATCGACCAGGTCGCCGTCATCGCGGGGAACAACCCCGCCCTCACCGCCCGCGTCGTCACGCCCCCGCCGACAAAATCCGTACCCGACACCTTCGTCGTGAAGATCGAGACCGACCCCATCGCCCCCGAAGCCACCGACGCCCACCTCCGCTTCTCCCTGAACATCCACATGTCCAAGTACCTCGGCGCGACCAAGGGCAGCAGCTCGCGCTCGTAGACGATCCCCCTCGAGGTGACCACGCCCGCCGAAAAGTGAACCCGCGCGGCGATCGCGCGACCGCAATCACGCCGCCGAGATCACGCCGCCGAACTGTCGTGGTCTTTCCACCACGCGTAGGCCACCGTCCAGTCGACACGCAGCGGGGCCATCTTCTGAATGACCTTGTGCTCTCGGTCGCTCAGCGTCAGCGACGTCGACATCACCTTCATCCAGAACTCCGCGTACGCCTGGCTCAGCGTCCGCGGCCCGCACACGCTCTGCCGGCGCTTGTGCAGGAATTCCACCAGCGGCGTGACCTTCACCGCCTGCGTCGAGAACTCGTATTGTGGATTCGTCATGCAGCGATCCCAACTAGGTAACAGGCCTGTTGACCGAGACCGTTCTAAGTCGGACGCCTTGGACTGGATTGGCACGGCCCGCGCTTCGTCAGGGGCCGCGTGCGATCGGTGCGATTCACCGCACCGTGCAACACCATCATATCACGCATTCGAACACGCGTTGGAATGATCAGAATTATCCACCGCGGACCCCGGCCCCAACGCCGTCGCAAAAACAAACGCCACGGGCGGCCTGTCCACCCGTGGCGTTCGATGGTTTGTCGCGATTCCCGCCGGGCTACTTCATCCGCCGGTACTCGATCTCGTTGCCGTTGTCGTTGATCTGCAGCGACTGGTCGTCAACCTTCACGATCTTGCCCGACGTCTTCATCCCCACCGGGATCATGTCCGGCTTCGAGCTCTTCTTCACCTCCATGTCGAGCTTGCCGTCCTTCAGCGTCCACGTGCCCGAGTGCTCATACTTCATCGTCCCGCCGTCCGGCGACGGCGCCGTGCCCGTGCAGACGTACTTGCCGTCGGCCTTGTACTCGACCGTATTCGAGATCGGCCCGAAGCTGAACCCCCACTTGCCCACCACCAGCTTCTTGTTCTGCGCGTCGCTCGCGCCGTGCGCGACCCCCGCCAGACCTCCGAAACCGAACAGGGCGACCATCAATGCGATACTTGTGCGGCGTGTCATGTCTCTCTCCTTTCAATTGAGTGTGTTGAAACGCTGCACGACCAAAATAGATGCGACCCGTGTCCCGATGGCGACAAATCCACCACCATGCGCCCCACATCCGAAAAGCCCCGCGCGCCCCCAAAGCCCGGGGCAGGCCTGCCCCGGGACACCCCCACACCCCCGCGCACACCAACCGACCCACCCCGCCCCGAACCCCGCCCCCCACACCCACACCCGCGCCCCCCACACCCCCTAAAGCCCGGGGCAGGCCTGCCCCGGGACACCCCCACACCCCCCCGCGCACACCAACCGACCCAACCCGCCCCAAACCCCGCGCATAACGACAACCCACGCGCCACCCGATCACCCACATTCCAGTTCGATGGACGCGTCCGAAGAACACCGCCTGAGGGCAGTGGCACACCCGGCTGCGGTCATGAATTGGAGTCCGCACCGGGCGCACGGCCGAGAAGAAAGCAGGCAAGAACTAGCGATCCACGCGCCCCAGCCCGCATCGCGGGCGCCGGTTCATAGCCCGGGGCGCAAGCCCCGGGTGTGCGATTGTTGTTGCGATGGAGCCCTGAAAGGGCGAAAGAATCGGCCGCACCACTGCCGCCCTTACAGGGCTCGACGATCGAAGCGCGATGGCGCGTGGTGGGTTCGTAGGCGTTCCAGGGCTTACGCCCTTCGCTATGAACTGCCGCCACTCCGCGGCTCGAACAGTCGACGCGTCAGGCAAATCGCCCGCGTCCGAAGAACACCGCCTGAGGGCAGCGGCACACCCGTTTGCGGCAACGTGTTGGAGTCCGCCCCGGGCACCCGGCACTCGGCCCGACGCGACTCGCGGACGGGGCGATGGTAGATTGACCGTGGCGGGTTCAGATCTGCATCGGAGGATTAGACGCGATGCCTCATGACTACTTCGATGAATCGGTGCCAGATGGAATTGCAAACGGTGTGATGGAGCTGTTTTCTGGGACATGTTGCTCGGGACAAGACGGCTATGAACTGCTGATCGGTGCGTTTGGGGACGATGTAGACGGCACGCGATTCAAGAATCATTCGGAAGACGATTGGCGCAGAATGGCGAACCTGATTCAAGAGTTCTTTGAGCTTGACGAAGTCACGCCGCTGCAGGGGCGAATAGTGATTGAGGGGGCGCTGAGGCAGTGGGGCGGTTGACGCGTCCGAAGAACACTGCCTAAGGGCAGTGGCACCCCCGACAGCGGTTATGTGTTGGAGTCTGCCCCGCGCACCCGGCGTTGCGATGCCATGGAAGGAGTGTGATGCGGGCACCCGGCACGAGCCAAAGTCACTCATTACCGTCTCGCTTCTTGTACGCCGCTTCGACAGCTTTCGTATCGATGCGCTCTTTGTTGAGAGTCATCGAGACGACGTGCGCCTTGAGCCATTCAACAAGGCGACCGCTGTTGATCGGCCAAGTGCTGTCCTTGCCTCCAACCAGATAACCCGATGCGATCCATGTGGTCGAGTCAGGCCCCTTAGCAACGAGTTTCATCTGAAAACTGCGTCTGGACTTTTGCTTGATGAACGCGATTTCCAGAAGTAACGCCTCGGTGCCGTCGGAAAGCTTGAGCGATTTGACGGACTCTTTGCCTTGCTGTTCCAAGCCCGGTGCACGTTTGGCGCCATCGATGAGTTTGTCCACCGTCTGTCGAACGGAGTCGGAGGACTCAGGGAACAGTTCCACCGTCAGGCCGATCTGCAACGGCGAGCTTGTTTCGTCGACCAGTGGTACGCCAATCCCATCGCCTTGCCTCATGATCGGCATCGTCGGCTTCAGGCCGTCGAAGCTACGCCAGCCACGCGGGACTGCGATGGCTCCATTACCGACCTTGATTACTTCCCACGGCGTGTTGCTCTCCTCCTCGGCCGCGAGACTTGGCGAGAGCACCATCGCGGAGAGAAGTAACGTTGCAAGGACACGGCTGAATTGAGTCACGGTTGTCTCAAACATGTCTGATTCAATCGCGAATATACCCCCTCACTTCTCCTCCAACACCATCACCTGAATCTTCCGGAACTGCGTCGGGTGGCTCTCGCTCTGGAAGCTGATGTAGCCGCCCTCGATGAGCAGGTTGTTGGGGTCTTTGATCAGCGGCTTGGCCGTCGCGTCGTTGGGGTCGTACTGGGGGTTGGTGTATTCGAGGACGGTCTGGCCGTCGATGATGTGCTTGATGGACTTCGAGCCATTGACCTCGAACTCGCAGGTGACCCACTGGTCGCCGTCGTAGGTTTTGGAGGTGGAGTTGACGCAGTGGGGGGTCCAGAGCTTGCCGTCGCGGACGACGTTGGTGCCGGGGGTGCAGAGGTTGGCGGTGGGGCGTTGCTGGCCGTTGCCGCGGCCGCCGAGGAGTTGGCCCTCGATGGACACGGGGTACGACTGGTCCTTCGGCATCGACGCGGGGTCCTGGCAGTGGAGCATCGCGCCGTTGTTGCGCCACGCCCAGCCGGCCCCGCCCTTGCACTGCTCGCCGATGAACCGGTACTCGACGCGCAGGCGGTAGTGGCTGAAGGGGCGCTTGTAGAAGATGTGGCCGTACGTCTCGTTGAACCCGTCGTAGCCGTCGTAGCTGACGGTCATCAGCCCGTCGACCACGCGGAAGGTGTCCTTGTAGTTGTCGTTGAGGTCGTGGTAGCGGATCTTGACGATCCAGCCATCGAGGTCCTTGCCGTTGAACAGGTCGACCCACTTGCCCGCGGGAAACTCGGCGTCGGGCCCGTAGTTCGGCTTGTCCGCGGCGCGGACGGGGGCGACGAGAGCGAGCAGGACGGTGACGATGACGGCGATTCGCATAGCGGTCTCCTGATCAGTTTTGAACCACAGAGGCGCAGCGGGCACAGAGGCGTGCGTGTGCTGGATTGTGTTTCTGTACCGTGCCTCCGGGGTGGAGGTTCTGTTTTAACCACGGATGGGGCGGATGTCACGAACCGATCGCGACGCGCGCAGCGGATGCCATGACCCGTTTAGCGACGCCCCGCAGGGGCGTGCGCATGCTGGCGTCTGTGCGTGTCGTGTCCCGCGATTCGGTGAACAGCACGCCCCTGCGGGGCGTCGCTAAACGACCGGCCCGGGCGATGGGATGGTTCACGCCCACTTCTCGGCGATCTTGTCGAGGCCGGCGTTCGCCAGGTCCTCCGGGACCATCGCCGGGCAGATCTCCACGTCGGCGTCGAACGTCAGGAACCACGGCTCGGCGATCGACGGGATCTGCGACGCGTCGGTGATGTCGACGATGACGATGCCAGTGCGCTTGCCGTCGAACTCCGTGAAGTACACGGCCTCGGGCTTGAGCTCGCCGAGGATCGCCTGAATCTTCGCGTCGACCGACCCGTCGCGGATCGCGGCGTTGAACCTGCCGTGCGGCATCGTGACCTTCATGAGCATACGCATCGTGTGACTCCCGAGTGGGTGGCTGGCGGAATTCCGAATTGTACCACATGCCGCGACGCGCCGGTGCGCACGGTGTGACCGCGCATGGCGTGCCGTTTTTGACACGTTTCGCGCTCGCGACGGGGTCCTTTTGGGCCGATTCGCGCTCGATTTTGCCCGTGTCGCGCCCCCTTTTGTCCCATGCGCGCCCCGTTGGCGCACCATGTTTTTCGGGTCCGCCGACGGTGAAATAACGACTTACATCGGGCGCATATCCCGCGAGACGTCGTAACACGTTGTCACCACGCATCTCCGTTGATTTCGCATCGATCCGCGACGGACCCGAACACGTCGACCCCGCTGCGGCGCGCACAGCGTGACCAGTCACCTGCTGCGGATGAGCACGCTGCGGTCGATGCCGAGGCGGTCGATGGTCTGGTCGATCTCCGCGAGGAAGCGTCGGCCGTCCTGCACGTACCCGGCGGTGCGCTGCGTGTCGGGGTGATGCTGGAGCCAGAAGTCGTTGAAGCGCTGCATGAGCAGTTCGCGTGTGTACTTCGCGGTCATCGACGCGAGGGCGACGGGCAGGTGGTTGGTCTCGCTGTCGGTCTCGAAGCTGATGGTGATGCTGCGTGGGCCTTGGGTTAGGCGGTAGCAGGAGATGTTGTCGGACTCGTCGAGCAGGCGGAGCGCCGCGTCGGGCCAGATGAGTTGGAGCAGGTCGTGGTAAACCTTGCGGCCGCCCTGCCGGTCGACCACGACGTAAGGATGATGCTGTCCGTGGTGCTGCCAGATGTACCACAGGTGCTGCGACACGAACTTCCATGCGCAGCGGGCCTTGGAGCGCATGGTGGCGACGAGGTGGTTGTAGCGGTCTTCGTAGACGACGGCGGCGCGGAGGTCGGCGAGGGACACGCCGGTCTTGTCGACGGCGCGTCGCAGCATGGCGGCGGCGATGCGGAGCTGGGCGGCGTCGTGCGCGGCGGGCAGTTCGGCGCACGGCGTGGCGTGGCCATCGGTTGCGCCGTCGTGGGCGGACTGCGTCGCGCCGTCGCCGTGGCCGTTGGCTCGCTGGTACCACAGCGTGTCGGGCACGCGGGAGTGGTCGTCGTGGCCGAGGGCGTCGAGCAGGTCCTCGATGGTGGCCGGGTCGTGGCCGAGCAGCGACGCGAAGGTGAGCACGCCGCGCTCGAGGTTGGTGAGTCCCGCGGCGGGGGTGTAGAGTTTTTTGGAGTCCTGCACGGCGACGCGCTTGCGTTTGTCGCGGGCGGACTTGCACACGCCGTTCTTCAGCAGCGTCCACAGCGAAGGCGGGTCCGCGGCGTCGTCGGCGAAGCCGTCTTCGATGGCGAACACGCTGCGCGCGACGACGAACGGCCCGAACATCGGCCCGTAGCCCGCCTCGTCGATTCCCGCATATACGCGCATTGCAGCTATCATGACCCCATGAGCGCGTCTCGCAAGGTGCTTGTCGCAATGTCCGGCGGCGTGGATTCCTCCGTCGCCGCGGCGCTGCTGAAGGACGACGGCTACGAGGTCGTCGGCTGTTTCATGCGCCTCGGCAGCCCGGGTGAGTCGCTCAACGACCCCGCCGCGCAGTCGTGCGACACGTCGAAGATGAAGATCGGCCACCAGGGCTGCTGCTCGATCAACGACGCGAAGGACGCCGAGCTGGTCGCCGCGAAGCTCGACATCCCGTTCTACGTGCTGAATTTCAAGAAGGACTTCGGGCGGATCATCGACTACTTCGTCGGCGAGTACAACGCCGGGCGGACGCCCAATCCGTGCGTGCGCTGCAACGACTGGCTGAAGTTCGGCAAGCTGGCGGACTACGCGCGGAGCATCGACGCGGAGTGGGTCGCGACGGGGCACTACGCGCGCACGGATACGGTCGACGGCACGCGTGCGCTGCTGCGCGGCGTCGATCACACGAAGGACCAGTCTTACGTGCTGTTCGGCTCGCCGCTCGACGAGCTGACGCACATGATGCTGCCGGTGGGTCGATACACGAAGGACGAGATCCGCAAGATCGCGCAGGAGATGAGTCTGCCGGTGTTCAACAAGCCGGACAGCCAGGAGATCTGCTTCGTGCCGGACATGGATTACGCGGGGTTGATCAAGCGGACGACGCCGGGCGACGTGCACGCGGGCAAGGTCGTGGACGTCGACGGCAACGAGGTCGGCGAGCACGAGGGTCATCAGCATTTCACGATCGGCCAGCGGCGCGGCGTGGGCGTCGCGCTCGGTTACCCGATCTACGTGGTCGACAAGGACGCGGAGACGAACACGGTGACGGTCGGCCCGCGCGAGCGGCTCGCGGCGTCGGCGTGCGAGGCGGATCAGACGAACTGGCTGATCGATCCGCCGGTCGACGCACCGCTGCGGTGCACCGCGAAGATCCGCTACAACGCCGAGCCGGTGCCGGCGCACGTGCGGGCGACGGGCGAAGGCGCGCTGCGTGTGACGTTCGACGAGCCTCAGTTCGCGGTCGCGCCGGGGCAGGCGGTGGTGTGCTACGACGGCGAACGCGTGCTGGGCGGGGGTTGGATCACGCGTGCGGAGCAGCTTTGAAGTGCGGCGGGCGATAGCCGGGATGCGACGCATCCCGGGCCGTCGAACCGCACGTTCAACGATCGACAAAATTGTTCGGCGCGCGGGCCCGGGGCGCGTTGCGTCCCGGCTATTATGTTGCGGCATCGATTGGGTTGTTCACCACGGAGACACGCATGACTCGCCCGTCCGTTTGTCTGCTCGTCGCGCTCGTCGCATCCGCCGCCACATTCACACACGCCGCCGATCCGTTGCCGCCGATCAAGCCGATTGCGCGGAAGCTGCCGCCCGAGGGCAAGGCGCTGGATGACAAGACGCGGCAGGCGCTCGAGGCCGAGCTGGCGAAGGTCGATGCGCGGATCGCCAAGGCGAAGGACGATGCGCACCTGGTCGATGCGGCGGTGCTCGCGAAGGCGGTGCGGTGGGCGCTGCGGTTCGACGAGTTCTACAAGAAGGGCGACGACAAGAAGGCCGAGTGGGCGCTGCAGCTGGCCAACGAGCGGCTCGACGCGCTGGCGAAGGGCGAAGCGCCGTGGACGAAAGACCGCGGCCTGCTCGTGCTGGGCTACCGCTCCGACATCGACGGCTCGCTGCAGCCGTACGGCCTGGAGGTCCCCGAGAAGCTCGACCTGTCCAAGCCCGTGCCGCTGTACATCTGGCTGCACGGCCGCGGCGACTCGGCGACGGACCTGCACATGCTCAACTCGTGGGCGCACCGCTCGGGGCAGATCCACCCCGACAACGCGCTGACGCTCCAGCCGCTCGGTCGCCAGTGCATCGGGTACAAGTCGGCCGGGGAGATCGACGTGCTCGACGCGATCGCCGACGTGAGCAAGCGCTACAAGGTTGACCCCGACCGTATCGTGCTGGCGGGATTCTCGATGGGCGGCGCGGGGGCGTGGCACATGGGCGCGCACTACAACGACCACTTCTGCGCCGTGCACGCGGGCGCGGGGTTCGTCGACGTGCGGCGGTATCAGGGCGTCGACCCGGCCACGGTGCCGGACTACGAGGTGAAGCTGTGGGGCCTGTACGACGTGCCGGACTACGTGCGGAACCTGTTCAACAGCCCGTTCATCGCCTACAGCGGCGAGATCGACAAGCAGAAGGCGTCGGCGGACATCATGGAGGAGGAATTCAAGAAGGAGGGCCACACGCTGACGCGCCTGATCGGGCCGAAGATGGGGCACAAGTATGACCCGGAGTCGCTGAAGACGGTGACGAAGATGCTGGGCGATATCGCGGCGAAGGGTCGCGACTGGAACGCGAAGGAAGTGCACCTGCAGACGCGCACGTTGCGGTACAACCGGATGAAGTATGTCTGGTTGCTGGGTATGGAGTCTGAGTGGAGTGAGGCGCGACTCGACATCACGAAGGTATCTGACAGACGAGTCGACGTGGTGACACACGGAGTTACGGCATTTGGATTGGAGAATCCTTGGGGCAAGACGTCGATGTCACTGATCGCAGCGACGGTGGTCAAGGATTCGCACCCCGTGTCGATCAGCGTGAACGGCCAAGCGTTCGAGACCACAACGGCGACATTGGCGAACAAGGGATTTGCCGCAAGGCTCGTCGGCGGCAAATGGACTGACGGCACGTTGGTTGATGCGTTGGCCGGAGACCTACTTCCTGCGAATGTCGTCAAGCGTCCCGGCCTCCAGGGTCCGATCGACGACGCGTTCATGGATCCTTTTCTCGTCGTGATACCGACAGGCACGGCGAAGGATGCTCGCGTGCAGCGGTGGGTGGATTTCGAGCTGAAACATTTTCTCGAGCGTTGGGCGGGGCTTTATCGCGGCGAGGCGCGGGTAAAGAAGGACGTCGATGTGACCGACGACGACATCAAGATGTACAACCTGATCGTGTGGGGCACGCCGGAGTCGAACAGGCTAATGAATCGCGTGATCGGTGATCTGCCGGTGGGCTGGAAGGACGGCTCGGTGGTGCGCGGCGGGCAGAAGTACGACGCGGCGACGCACGTGCCGCTGACGATCTATCCGAACCCGCTGAACGCGCAGAAGTACGTCGTGCTGAACTCCGGGCCGACGCATCGTGAGAACCACGACCGGACGAATTCGCTGCAGAACCCGAAGCTGGGCGACTGGGCGATCATCGACATCACGCAGGACCCGGACGGCGAAGCGCCCGGTAAGGTGGTCGAGGCGGGATTCTTCGACGAGAGTTGGAAGCTCAAGCAGTGATTCGGCCGATGGTTAGGATGATACGGCGTGTCGGGCGCAAAAAAATTGGCGCCCGGCAGGGGAAACCAGGCGCCCAAGGTTCGGGAGCATGCATCGTGTGCTTGCTCTTGGCAGGTGAGCGGGGTCGACTCACCCTCCTTGCACTGGGCGGGACTTTTTGGGGAAGGACGTGCGCCCCGCCATTGTTATATTCTACGCTTGAGGTGTGCGAATGTTCGATGCAGAAGGCCCCGTGAATATAAATATTCGTAAATCGGGGAAAACTCCCCGGCCCGGTCGGACGGTCTCCGAGGTGTTCCAAGGCCCGGCCATGCACGCTTTTCCGCCCCGTGACAATTGGTTATAGTATGCATACGTAGGTAAGTGAATGGCGTCCCGGCGTAACTCCGCGCCCGATGAGAACAACTAAAGAAATGGGTCGTCCTCCAAACATTGGTCGGTGGCGAGCGTAGTGAAGGTAGCCAGCCGGACCATGATCGAGGAAGATGGTATCCGTGTATGGGCAGGTGATTAGGTGACCAGGAAGTTGCGAACGACCCTGATCAAGCAAGGCAGCCCGTTTGACCGGGTTCGCCGACGCAGCACGGTGCCGCTGAAGCCTTCAGCGGCGTCGGGTATGTCTCCGCGCGAGCAGGAAGAGCTCGAGGCGATCCTCGCCGAGCCGATGGACTACGTCGACGACGAGCTGTTCGCCAAGGCCAACGCCGAGAAGAAGATCTTCGACGAGGCCCCGCCGATCCCCCAGCCCAACACGTCGTGGTACCACCCGGTGATGGAGGACCTGGGCGACCGGAACCTCAAGTCGGTGGTCAACGTGGTGCTCAACGCCAAGCAGGAGCGGGCGTTGTTCCTGCAGTTCAACTACGCGCGTTTCCGCGTGGCGAAGCTGCAGAAGAAGGTCGGCGAGCAGGCGGTCGAAGACACCGACGCCCGCGAGATCCTGCACTGGGCGGACCTGTCGTCGCGGCTGCGTGACCAGATCGCCCAGTCGAACCTGGCGCTGGTGCTGGCGATGGCCAAGCGGGTGCGGCACAGCGAGATGGACTTCGCGGACCTGATCAGCGAAGGCAACATGGCGCTGCTGCGGGCGATCGACAAGTTCAACGTCTCGAAGGGCTTCAAGTTCTCGACGTACGCGTGTCGCGCGATCCTCAAGGCCTTCAGCCGCAGCGGCATGAAGCACAGCCAGTACCGCCAGCTGTTCCCCACGGACTTCGACCCGGCTCTGGAGAAGAGCGACTTCCAGCGGAACAAGTACGACGAGCACGAAGACGACTGCGCCTCCGAGGTGCGTCGCATCGTGGCTGACAACCGCGCCGCGCTGAGCGACGTGGAGCAGGCGGTGATCAATCACCGCTTCGCGCTGAACCGCGACGACGAGGGCACCACCGTGCCGCTCACCCTCGAGCAGGTCGGCCAGATCGTCGGCCTCACGAAGGAGCGCGTCCGCCAGATCCAGAACAAGGCGCTGGAGAAGATCCGCAAGACGCTCGAGCAGGGCTACCTCGACGGCAAGGCGGAAGAGGCGAGCAAGAAGAAGCGGAAGAGTCGGAAATCCTGAATTCCAAGCTCTCGATCCTAAACCAATTCAAAATCCAAATGCCCAATGTTCAGAACCTCGCGCGGATGCTGCGGGGTTTTGTGCTTTGAGATTGGTGCTTTGGACTTGTTTAGGATTTAGGGCTTAGGATTTCTCTTTCTTCTTCTCACTCTTGTCCGTCGACCTCTTGCGATAGACGGTCCACTGGATCGTGGCGCCGAGGAGCGTGACGCCGAGGACGCCAGCGACGCAGTAGACGCCGGAGGCGATGGCGGTCTCGTAGAGCGACGGCGCGAGCCAGGCGGTGAGTCGCAAGACGCCGCCGGTCATGAAGGAGACGCCGACGCCGGCGATGACGAGGGGGCCGGAGAAGTTGGGGAACATGATGCCGAGGACGAGGCCGAGCATCGCGACGGCGGAGCAGACGGACAGCAGCAGGGCGACCTGACCGGCGGTGGTGTTCTGCCACCACTGGTCGAAGCCCGACTTGAGCGGGGCGCTGGCGCGGTCGCGCAGCTCTTCCCACTTGGGCGGGGCTTCGGCGCCGGAGGTTCCGGCGTCGCCTTCGGGGCCGTTCGACCCGGTGGTGGGCGGGGCGGGCTCGGTTGCGGTGGTATTGGCGTCGGGTGTGGCGTCGGGCGCGGCGGGGGTTTCGGGTGAATTGGTGGCGTCGTTGGTGATGGTGACGTCGACGCCGTAGGTCGCGCGGACCTCGTCGGCGGCGCGGGCCACGGCGTCGGGCAGCGGCTCGAAGGACAGGCCGGACGTTGCGACGATGACCGCGGCGGCTGCGATGACGAAGATCTTGGCCAGGCCGAACCCGAGCCAGAGTCGCCACATGAGCCAGCCGAGGACGGCGAGGATCACACCCGCGGCGACGACGCACGGCATGACGGGCACGCTGGGCAGGGTCGCGTCGACGATCAGGCCGGTGAGGACGGCGCCGCCGACCATCGCGGTGATCGCGGCGGTGGGCTTGATCAGCGGCTTGCCGAACAGCCAGAGGATCACGCCCATCAGGCCCACCCAGCCGAGCAGCACGTCGAACCACCACCACGGCACGCCGACGAGGCGTTCGCCGATCTGAATCTGATACGTGTCCATACAGCGGCTCCCGAGGCGCGCGTGCGTGTGATTGACCGAAGTGGGCCCACCCTTACAATGGCAAGCTTATGCCAGCTAGCTGCGGTGATTGTAGCCGCTGCGACGCTCGACGACAGGGCTCCGCCAAACCGATATGACCGACACGCCGCAGACCGCCGACCAGCTCGCCGACCTCCGCCAGCGCATCGATGCGCTGGACGAGAAGATCGTGCAGATGCTCAACGAGCGCGCGAACGTCGTGGTGGAGATCGGCAAGCTCAAGCAGTCGGACGGCAAGACGCCGATCTACGCGCCCGACCGTGAGCAGCGTGTGCTGGAGCGCATCCGCAAGGCGAACAAGGGTCCGTTGCCGAATGCGTGCCTCGAGGCGATCTGGCGTGAGCTGATGAGCGGGTCGTTCGCGCTGGAGCGTCCGCTGCGGATCGGCTACCTCGGGCCGGCGGGTTCGTTCAGCCACATGGCGGCGAATCGTCAGTTCGGCGCGTGCGTGGATTACGTGCCGGTCGAGACGATCCCCGCGGTGTTCAACGCGGTGGAGTCGCGTCGGATCGACCTGGGTTTGGTGCCGATCGAAAACTCGATCGGCGGCGGCATCCACGAGTCGCTCGATTCGTTTTTGCAGACGACCGCGCAGGCGTGCGCCGAGGTGCTGGTGCCGATCCACCACAACGTGCTGAGCCACTGCGAGCCGGACGACATCAAGGTGATCTACTCGCGGCCGGAGGTGTTCGCGCAGTGCCGGCGGTGGCTGGCGGACCACCTGCGTCACGCCGAGCGGATGATGATGGGGTCGAGCGCGAAGGCCGCGGAACGCGCCGCGCAGGAGCCGGGCGCGGCGGCGATCGGGTCGAAGATGGCGGGCGAGATCTACGGCCTGCCCACGCGCTTCGCCAACATCGAGGACAACCCCAACAACATCACGCGGTTCTTCGTGATCGGGCACCAGTCCTCCGCGCCGACCGGCGACGACAAGACCGCCATCCTGTTCACCACCGAGCACAAGCCCGGCGCGCTCGCGTCGGTCATCGACGTGTTCAGCGCGCACGGCGTGAACCTCACGCACATCGACAAGCGGCCGAGCCAGCGGGTGAACTGGGAGTACTACTTCTTCATCGACTGCGAGGGGCACGCGGAGAACGAGAACGTCGCCGCCGCGATGAAGGCCGCCCGCAAGCACTGCCTCCAGCTGACCATCCTTGGCAGCTTCCCCCGCGCCACGAACGTGCTCGAGTAGGCCGCTCGCGTCGCAGTCTTGTAACGAATCCCTCGGCATTTGCATCAAATTGACCGGTTGCCGCGCGTGTGCGTGGCGGACGTCTGTTTGAATCGAGAGGAGACAAGTGATGGACAAGCAGAAGCTGATCGACCTGCTCAACGAGGATTTGGCCAACGAGTTCAGCGCGATCATTCAGTACCTGACGTACGCGGCGAAGGCGACCGGGCCGTACCGCCCGCAGCTGGTGAGCTTCTTCATGGCGGAGGTGCCCGACGAACAGGGGCACGCGACGTTCCTGTCGAACAAGATCGTGGCGTTGGGCGGCGAGCCGGTGACGAAGCCGGCGCCGGTGCCCGTGGCGAAGACGAACAAGGAGATGCTCGAGGCGATTCAGGCCGCGGAGCGTCGCGCGGTGAAGGGCTACACGGAGCGCGCCAGGCAGGCCGACGAGTTCGGCGACAAGGGGCTGGCGGTGCAGCTCGAGGACATGGTGCGTGACGAGTCGGGGCACGCGGAGGAAACCGAGCGCATCCTGCGCGACTGGCCGCTGTGAGCGACGCGTGATGCGCGACGCGCGGCGGGGCGATGGCGTCACGCCGATGAACGACCGGCCTTGAGCAGGTTCAGCGTGTCGGCGCGGCTGACCTGGACGGCGGGGATGATGCTTGCGAACAGCGTCACGGCGAGCGTGATCGACACGCCGACGATGAGCGGCGTCACGGGGATGACCCACGGCGGGTCGTAGCCGGCGACGACCTCGGACATGCGGTTGCCGATGTTTGAGAGGATCATGCCGACGGCGATGCCCTTCGCGGAGGCGATCAGGCCGATGAGGATCGCCTCGCTGAGGACGATGCGGAGCATGGACCCGCGGGTGAGACCGATGCTGCGGAGCACGCCGAGCTGCCACTGGCGGCTGCGGACCGACGCCATGATGGTGTTGATCACGCCGAGCGACGCGACGGCGATCGCGGCGAGCGCGACGGTCGACAGCATGTGGATCAGGCGTGTGAGTCCCTCGTCGATGCCGTGCTTGAGCCTGCGTGCGTCGGCGGCGAGCAGGCCGAACTTCTCGCCCACCGCCTCGCGGACGCGTTTGGTGATCGCGCCCTTGTCGTCGGCGGTGTCGAGGTTGACCATGAACAGGTGAAGCTTGGTGATGCCGAAGTCGCGGCGGACGTTCTCCAGCGACGTGAGCATCGAGCCGATGGTCCAGTTCTCCATCTCGGCTTCGAGATTGAACGTGCGTGCGATCATGTCGGCGCCGATGGAGCGGATGACGCCAACGACGGTGTACTCGACCTCGCCGTTGAGCGTCGTGTTGATCTTGATCTTGTCGCCGACGCCGATGCCTTTGAGCTTGTAGAACTCCTCGGTGATGATCACCGAGCGTTCTTCTTTAAGCCTGCGGCGTGCGGTGACCAGGTCGCCCTGCTTGAACTCGAGGCCGACCATCGGGTCGCGCGGCGGGTCGTCGGCGCCGAGGGCCTTGTCGACGTCGACGCCGAACATGCTCGTGGCGTTGGGCCGCTGCATCATGCCGAAGAGGGTGATGACGTTGGTGCCGAGCTGCGGGGAGACCAGCGCGATGGGCAGCACGGAGTCGCGCTTGACGCCGGGGACGGACTCGACGGCGTCCATCGCCTTGGGGTCGACGCCGAGCGGGCTGAACAGCACGAGGTCGGGGAACTCGGTCGGCAGCTTCCACCCGCCGAGCAGCGAGCGGCCGTGGACCTGGATCACGACGAGCGCCGCGAGGCCGACGGTCAACGCCGAGACGGTCCCGGCGGTGCGCCAGAGTCCGCCGCTGAGCTGCTGGCGCAGCAGGGCGGGCTGGATGAACAGCAAGCGCGCGATGATCGGCGCGAGCAGCGGCTCGACGGCAAGCACGATCGCGGGGGTCAGCAGGAACATGCCGAACATCAGCGTGGGCAGGCCGAGACACAAGTGCGTCCAGAGGCGGACCTCCTGCTCCATGTGCGGCAGGAAGACGATGATGTGATCGATCGACATCAGCAGCAGGCCGGAGATCGCGCAGACGGCGATGGTCTTGGCGCGGCTCGGTCGGGCGACGACGGTCATCGCCTCGAGCGCCGACACGCCGGTCGCGCTGACGGCGGGGATCAGGCTCGCGGCGAGCGCGGCGACGAGCGAGCCGCTGACGGAGAAGATCACGCCGCCCCAGCTCAGCACCGCGCCGGCGATGAACAGGTCGGGGTAGTGGTGGGCGAGCAGCCACGTCCAGTACCAGCCCAGCGCCACGCCCAGGCCCGCGCCGACCATCGACAGCGTCATGCCCTCGATGACGACGAGCTGGCCGACCTGCACCTTCACCGCGCCGATCGCCCGCAGCATGCCCAGCAGCCGGCTGCGCTCGGCGACGCCCATCGCCAGCGTCGAGAAGATGATGAACGCCGCGGCGAGCATCGCGATCGCGCCGCCGAGGTAGCTGAGGATCCGCACGCCGACGATCGCCTGGTCGAACGCGCCCTTGTGTCGCAGTTCGGTCTTGAACTTCAGCGGCACGCCCGCCAGGTCGGTCCGCGTTTCCCAGTCCTTCACGAACGCCTCGAAGTCGACCTCGGGCTTGAGGTCGATCTCCAGCAGGCTGGCGGTGTCGCCGTAGCCGGACCAGTCCTGCAGCTCCTTGAGCGGCATGTAGACCGACGGCAGCTCGATCCACAGCACGTCGGGCTTGCCGACGATGCCGATCACCTTGAACATCACGGGGCCGCCCTCGAGGCGCGGCAGGCCGACCATGTCGCCGACCTTGAGCTTCATGCCCGCGGCGACGCCCTCGCCGATGACGACGGAATTGGCGTCGGCGGGCATCTCGAACCAGTGCCCGCTGGCCAGGGCGCGGCGCCCGGCGTCGTGCTGCGCCGGGTCGCGCAGGCCGCGCAGCTTCACCGGCCACGGCGCCAGGCGGTTGCCCTTGTTGTCGACCATCAGCGACGAGACCTCGAGCGACACGCGCACCTCGTTGACGCGATCGTCCTTCTCCATGGCGCGGACGAGGTCCATGTGGATCACGTCGGCGTTGTTCGTGGGGGCGACCGCCACGTCGACGGCGCTGTAGTACTCGTCGAGGAGGCTGTAGGCCACCTGCTGCAGCGACGCGAAGGCGCTGGTGATCACCACGACCAGCGACACCGCCGCCGCAACCGCGCCGATCGTCAGCGCGGCACGCATCTTCGTGCGTTTGAGGTTCGCGATGGCCAGTCTGAGAATAACCATGTCTATACGTCGGCGGTTTCGGAGACGGGACGATCGACCTCGTCGTCTCTCGCGTCGTGGGTCGGCGCCGCGGAGCCGCCGCCGCTGAGCACTTCCTGATACATCACGCCCAATGCGGCGGCGTCGGCGACGTCGGTGGTGTCGACGGTGCGGCAGAGCTGGCCGTCGCGGATGAACACGGCGCGGCGGGCGTACATGCCGACCGACGGCTCGTGCGTCACCATCACGATCGTGACGTTGTCGGTCTCGTTGAGTTCGCGGAGCACGCGGCAGATCGCGTCGCTGTTGGCCGAGTCGAGGTTGCCGGTCGGCTCGTCGGCGAGGACCACCGCGGGGTTCGTGATCAGCGCCCGGCCGATCGCCACGCGCTGCTGCTCGCCGCCGGACAGGGCGTCGGGGCGGTGCTTGGCGCGGCTACCGAGGCCGAGCTTGCCGAGCATCGTGGCGACGCGTTCCTGGATGGTCTTCTCGGCGACGCCCGCGAACCGCAGCGGCAGGGCGACGTTCTCCGCGGCGCTGAGCGTGGGGATCAGGTTGAACTGCTGGAACACCAGGCCGATGTGCTCGCGGCGGAACAGCGTCAGCCTCTTGTCGTTCATCGCCGTCAGGTCCTGGCCGTTGACCAACACGTGCCCGCCGTCGGCCTGCGTGAGCCCGGCCATGAGGTGCAGCAGCGTGCTCTTGCCCGACCCGCTGGCGCCCATCACCGCCACGAAGTCGCCGTGATCCACCTCGAAACAGATACGGTCCAGCGCCACAACCTGGCCATCGCCTCGGCCGAACCGCTTGACCACATTGTCCACAACCAACGGCTTGCTCATGACGGGCATTCTACGGCAATATCCGCGACGGCGCTTACTCCGTCGCGGTGATGGGGTGCATCCGCGTCCTTGTCTACCCGTGCTCCTACACTCGATCCACCCGTCAAGATGCACCCGGGCGCGGTTCGCCGGCCGATGACGTCAACGTTGCCGGCGGCCCTTGGGCGCGGCCCGACGCACGTGTATCATGGCCCGCACGGGCCCACGACGCATCACTCGGGAGCATGACCCATGTCGCTGACGATCACGTACCTCGGGCACTCGGGCTTCCTGCTGGACGACGGCGAGCTGACGATCGCGGTCGATCCGTTCCTGACCGACAACCCGGTGGCCAGGCACAAGGCCGCGGACATCAAGTGTGACTACATCGCGTTGACCCACGGGCACGCCGATCACTTCGGCGACACCATCGAGATCGCCCACAACAACGAGGCGAAGGTGATCTGCTGCTACGAGCTGCACGAGTACCTCTCGGAGCACAACGTGCAGACCGACCCCGGCAACCCCGGCGGCAGGATCGAGACGGACTTCGGCTGGGTCGCGTTCACGCAGGCGTTTCACTCTTCGAGCTACAACGGGCGTTACACCGGCATGCCGTGCGGCCTGATGATCAACATCGACGATATCACCATCTATCACACCGGCGACACGGGCATCTTCGGCGACATGAAACTGCTGGGCGAGATCTACAGGCCGGAGATCGCGTTGATCTGCGCCGGAGACCGCTTCACGATGGGGCCGGAGCTGGCGACGCGCGCCGCGGAAATGATCGGCCCGAAGGTCGCGGTGCCGATCCACTGGGGCACCTGGCCGCTGCTGAGCGGCGACATGTCGGGCTTCGCGCCGAAGGGCATCGAGGCGAAGGTGCTGGAGCCGGGCGAGGTGTGGTTGTACGGCTGATCGCGGGGGCGCAGGCCGGTCAAAAAAATCTTGTGCGGTCGGATCGAATCTGGGAAGATGCAAAATGAGCAGCAGGGAGAATCGCCGTTGGGCGCGCTGTTTCGGGTCATTCTCCGATCAATTCACTCGGTTTTCGCGGTGGTAGTCAAAGCGTCCGCACACCCGAGCCGAAGTGTATAATGGCTTGTCGCATAAGCGTGTCGGGCTTGTAGGCTCGGGCCGCTTTGGTATTGGGTGACCGAACCGGATCGTCGTTATGTCCACTCATCAACAGCCGCGTGCGATCGAGACCACGGCCCCGCAGTCGCGGGCGTGGCTCGAGGTGCGTGACGACGACGGGTCGGTCTGGACGGTCCCGCTGAGCGGCAAGCACGTGGTGATCGGGCGATCGCCCGAGCTGCCCATCCGCCTCAACAGCCACTCGGTCTCGCGGTACCACGCCGAGATGTTCCGCGACCCGTTCGACCGCTGGTGGGTCCGCGACCTGGGCAGCCGCAACGGCACGCTGATCAACGGCCGGCCGATCCAGGAGTCGGTGCTCCGCTCGGGCGACGTGTTCGAGATGGGCCGCTTCTCGCTGCGTGTCCACATCGCCGAGACCGAGCCGGAGGTCGCCGAAGACGCCGCGCCGTCCGCCGACGAGAGCGACGTGCCGATCACCGAGCACGACGAGCACACGCAGATCTCGACGCTGCCGGCCGAAGAGGCGGCGAAGATCGACATCATGCACCTGTCGACGCTGACCGAGTTCGGCGGGCGGCTGTCTCAGACCGAAGAGCAGCGCGAGCGGCTGCGGCTGCTGTGCCGGCTGATGGTGCGCAACGACTTCCACGGCCGGGCCGCGGTGGTCCTCCGCGTGCTCAAGGATCAGCCGAACCACCCGCCGCTCGTCCGCTGCCAGCCGCAGTCGGTGCCGGGCGAGGGCGACGGCCTGCCGTACGTCTCGCGCCGCCTGCTCACCGCGGTGATGCGCAGCGAGGCGCCCGTGCTGGCGTCGACCGGCATGGACGACACCGGCACGTTCAACATGAACGGCGAGGGCGACCTGTCCGGCGACAGCCTCGCGGCGATGGCCTGCCCGATCTCCAACGACGCGAAGCACATCGACCTGCTCTACGTCACGTTCCCCGACCGCTACGGCACGCCCGAGTGGCTGGCGCTGGTGTCGCTGGCCGCGCAGCAGTACCAGCAGGCCGAGGCGTTGCTCGTCAACCGCCGCCAGGCGCAGGAGCACGCGGCGATCGAGCAGGACCTGGCCCGAGCGTCGCACATCCAGGCGACGCTCGTGCCGGACGACCCGGTGATCAAGGGCGTGGACGTGTCGATCGGCTTCGAGCCGTGCCGCTGGGTCGGAGGCGACTACGCCGACGCGCTGCTCGCGCCGGACGGCAAGGTCGTGCTCGTCGTCGCCGACGTGTCCGGCAAGGGCCTGCCCGCGGCGCTGGTCACCAGCTCGCTGCACACCATGGTCCACATGTCGCAGCGCGCCAACATGGACCTGCCGACCATGGTCACCAGCCTCAACGAGCACCTGTGCGAATACCTCGACGACTGCTCGTTCGTCACCATGGTCGCCATCTCGCTCGACCCCAAGACCGGCAAGCTCGAGTGCATCAACGCCGGACACCCGCCGCCGGTCATCATCCGCCCGGACGGGTACACGCGGTACCTGCAGCACAACAAGAACCTGCCCCTCGGCGTCGAGAAGCTGCCGTTCAGCTGCGACACCGACGAGCTCGACCCCGGCCACCTGCTGGCGATGTTCACCGACGGCCTGACCGAGATGAACGACGCGCAGGGTGAGATGCTCGGCCTCGAACGCCTCACGCAGAACATCCAGGCCGTCTACACACCGCTGGCCGATCGGCCTACCGACGTGATCCGCGGCGCGATCAAGCGTCAGCTCGACCGCATCCTCAACGACCGCGTGCCCCTCGACGACCGCACCTTCCTGATCGCCCGCCGTCAGTCCTGACCGCGGCGCGGGCCGACATAATTCCGACACAGCAATAGATTTCCCAATTCCGATCGATTCGTAGTACAATCCGGTCTGGGGTCAGGGCATTCGCCGTCCGCACGTTCGATGCGGCGGTTCACGGCAGGGAATACACAAACTCGTGGACACATCCGAAGACATTCAGGGCGACGAGTCCGATGGCGGGATCGAACATCGGATCACCAAGGACAAGGGCCACGTCATCAGTGGCTTCACCGTCCTGGGCGCGCTCGGTCACGGCGCCGGTTCCACCATCTACGCCGTCGAGGACGCCAAGGGACACATCTTCGCGCTGAAGCACGTCGAGCGACGGGGCTCGGCCGACGACCGCTTCGTGCGACAGGCCATCACCGAATACGAGGAGGCGTCGCGCTTCGACCACCCGATCCTCCGCCGCGCCCACAAGCTGATCCGCGAGCGGAACCTGATGCGGCTCAAGGAGGTCGTGGTCGTCCTCGAGCTGGTCAACGGCGAGACGCTCGAGCTGCTGCGCACCGACGACGTGGCCAAGACGCTGGAGATCATGCGGCACGTGGCGCGCGGGCTCGAGACGATGCACGAGGCCGGGCGCGTCCACGCCGACATCAAGCCCAACAACATCCTCATCACGCGCGACAACCGCGTGAAGGTGATCGACTTCGGCCAGGCTTGCGAGATCGGCACCATCAAGGAATCCGTTCAGGGCACGCCGGACTTCATGGCGCCCGAGCAGATGAGCCGCGCCGCGATCACCCCGCAGACCGACATCTTCAACTTCGGCGCCACGCTGTACTGGGCGCTGACCGGCGAACACATCCCCACGGTGTTCCCGAAGGAAGGCCAGGGCAGCGGCGCGATGCGGATCGCCACCAGGCCCAAGCCGCCCAACGAGATCAACGCCGACGTGCCCGAGTCGCTGTCGCAGCTCGTGCTCGACTGCGTGGCGTTCGACCCGAAGAACCGTCCGCAGTCGATGCGCCAGGTGATCTTCCGCATCGACAACATCGAGGCCGAGATCAAGAACGGCGCCGTGCTCGACGGCGAGGCGCCGCCGATCGACCAGCTGGAGCTTCGCGCCGACGAGGTGGCCGCCGAGTCTTCCGACGCGTTCGGGGCCGGGGCGTCGGACAACTTCGAAGACACCGACGCGGCGCTGGGCGTCGCCCTCGACGAGGCGCCGGAGGAGCTGAGCCTCGGCTCGCTGGCGCCCGGTCGGGTGTCCGGCACCGACGAGGTCCACGTGCTGCTGGTCGAAGACGACGAGAGCTTCGCGTCGCTGGTCGACTCGTCGCTCGACGAGGAAGACCACGACCTGCACAGCCCGTTCGTCGTGCACAACGTCCGGTCGCTCGGCGCGGCGATCGAGGCGGTGAAGAACGGGCAGTACAACGCGATCCTGCTCGACCTGTCGCTGCCGGACTCGCGCGGCGTCGACACGCTGATCGACATGCACACGCACGCCCGCACCACGCCGATCATCGTCCTCAGCGGCATCGAGAACCAGTACGCGATGCTCGACGCGCTCAAGAAGGGCGCCCAGGAGTTCGTCAACAAGGACGAGATGAACCCGCTGATGCTCTCGCGGACGATCCTGCACGCGATCCAGCGTCACCGGATCCAGATGCGCCTCATCGAGCTGGCCGCCGAACGCGCCGAGCAGGGCGAGCGCCGCCGCCGCAAGATGAAGGACCTTCAGGCCAGCCGCCTCCGCTACAAGAACATCGTGCAGAGCATGCCCGACGGCCTGGTGATCGTGAACCAGAAGGGCGAGCTGATGTTCGCCAACGAGGCCGCGCAGATGCTCTTCGCCGGGCAGAACCTCAAGTTTCAGGCGCGCGGCCAGAAGATCGAGACCGACACCGGGCAGATCTCGCGTGTGGGCATCCAGCTGCCCAACGGCAAGGAGATCGAGGCCGAGCTGCACACCATCATGATCGAGTGGCGCGAGGAACCGGCGATGCTCGTGTGCATCCGCCGCATCTGGAAGCGCTGATCAGCGCTTGGCTTCTTCAGAGAAATGGCACGCGGCGCAGTGCGACGCGTCCTCGCCGCCGATCCTGTCGAGCGTCGGCGATTCGTTGACGCACTTGGCCATCAGCGTGTGCGACTCCCCGTTGATCCGGATCTGCACCGTGTCCGAGCCCCCGGCGTTCTCCGCGAGCGTACGCGCCAGCGGGCACCGCGGGTGGAAGTGGCAGCCGCTCGGCGGGTTCGACGGGCTCGGCACCTCGCCCTGCAGCACGATGCGCTTCTTCTCGACGATCGGCTTCGGCAGCGGCACCGCGCTGAGCAGCGCGTGCGTGTACGGGTGACGCGGGTCGGCGTACAGCGTGTCGCGGTCGGCGACCTCGACGATGCGGCCGAGGTACATCACCGCCACGCGGTCGCTGAAGTGCTCGACCACCGCCAGGTTGTGCGCGACGAACAGGTACGCCAGGCCGAACTCGTCCTGCAGATCGTTCAGCAGGTTCAGCACCTGCGACTGGATCGACACGTCGAGCGCGCTGACCGGCTCGTCGCACACGATGAACTTGGGCTTGAGGCCCAGCGCCCGCGCGATGCCGATGCGCTGACGCTGACCGCCGGAAAACTCGTGCGGGTAACGCGTGGCGTAGTCCGGGCTCAGGCCCACGCGGTTGAGCAGGTCGGCCACGCGGTCGGTCAGCGCGCTGCCGCTCGCCAGACCGTGCACCTGGATCGGCTCGCCGACGATCCGGCCGACCGTCATGCGCGGGTTCAGCGAGCCGACGGGGTCCTGGAAGATGATCTGCATGCCGCGGCGCAGGCGCTGCATCGTCTGCCGATCGGCGTCGAACACGTCGGTGCCGTCGAACCGCACACTGCCACCCGTCGCGGGGATCAGCCGCAGCAGCGTCCGCCCGACCGTCGTCTTGCCGCAGCCCGACTCGCCGACCAGCCCGAGCGTCTCGCCGTGGCCGACCGTGAAGCTCACGTCGTCCACCGCCTTGACGTAGCCGACCGTGCGCTTCATCAGCCCGCGCTTGACCGGGAAGTACGTCTTGAGGTGCTCGACCTCCAGCAGCGGCGCGCTCTTGTCGCCCGCGGCGGAGGCCGACGTCGTATCGTTTTGCGTAGCGGTCGTCATCGACGGGCATTGTATCAGCCCCGCGCCGCTTAGCACACGCGGGGGCGGATTTCGCAGCCCCGCGCCGTATAATCGATCTGATGCCAGGGGACCCGCGCACAACCGCACGCCGCGCCTTCACGCTCATCGAGCTGCTCGTCGTCGTGACGATCATCGTCGTGCTGCTGGCCGTCATGCTCCCGGCGATGAGCGCCGCGCGGGGATCGGCGCGCACCACCATGGGCCTCGCGCACCTCCGCGAGATCGGGCACGCGGTCTTCCTCTACGCGCCCAGCTGGAACGATATGCTCCCGCCGGGCTTCTACTACGAGCCCGGCTCGCCGAAGAACACCGACTGGGCGATCATCCTCGAAGGCATGCTCACCGACACCGGCCAGACGACCGCGACGTTCGGCTTCGACACCGGCCGCCAACTCGGCAAGACCTACACCGGCCCCAACGCGACGCTCGACGGCGGTCGCACGCACTACTCGTCGAACCCGATCCTCATGCCCGACCTGTCGCCGACCCGGCCCATCCGCCGGACCTACCCCGCGACGGCGCTGACGCGGAGCGATCGCCTCGTGCTGATCGCCGACGGCGCGCAGGACCCCGAGGCCCAGTTCAACAGCCACGCGACGCTGTTCAGCGTGGATGACTACGGCCTGTGGGTGAACCCGGCGACCGGCCCGCCGCGGTACTACGGCAGCGCCGACGCCGACGGCGCCGATCCCATCGCGCCCGGCCCCAACGTCGACACGCACGCCGCGGCGGGCACGATCCGCTGGCGGCAGTGGGGCGACCGGGCCGCCAACATCCTCTTCGCCGACGCCCACGCCGCGACCACCACCCCCGACGCGATCCGCAAGTCCGACCTCCGCCCGTCGCGCTAGCCTTGTGCCGCTTGCGGCTTGGCGCCCCGACACATCTTTTGCACCGCGCGGCCCATCGCATACCATACGCGACCATGCACACGCTTCGACCAGCACGCGACGACGACTACGCGTTCGTCTACGAACTGCAGGAGCGGACCATGCGCGCGTACGTCGAGGCGGCGTTCGACGCGTGGGACGACGACTGGCAGCGTGCGTTCTTCGCCCAGCACTGGTCGCCGGAGCACACCCGCATCGTCGAGGTGTGCGGCGAACCCGCCGGGCGTCTCGAGGTGCACGAGCGCGACGACCACGTGTACCTGGCGAACATCAATCTGCTGCCCGCGCACCAGGGCCGCGGCATCGGCGCCGCGATGATCCGCGGGCTGATCGACGACGCGGCGCCGCGCCCCGTGACGCTCCGCGTGCTGAAGTCCAACCCCGACGCCCGTCGGCTCTACGAGCGGCTCGGTTTCGAGCTCACCCACGAGATCGACACGCATCACTACTTTCGATTCAACCCCGCGACCGCGGACGAGGCGCTGTGCGCCGCGTCGGGTCCGCAGACCGTTGCCCAGCCATGATCGACCTCAAAGACCTGCGTGAAAACCCCGACAAATACCGCGACGGGATGGCGGCGAAGAACTACAACGCCGACCTCGTCGACGAGCTGCTCGACGCCGACAAGGCGCTGCGCGCCGTGATCCACGAGCGCGAGCAGCTCACCGCCGAGAAGAACAAGCTGTCGAAGGAGGTCGGTCAGCAGATCGGCCAGCTGTCGAAGCAGCTCAAGGCCGCCGGCGACGACGAGAAGGCGCGGCTGCAGACGCAGATCGCGGAGCTGAAGGCGCGGCCGGAGGCGATCAAGGCACGCGAGCAGGAGCTGGCGGACAAGGTCGCGGAGCTGACGCCGAAGCGCGACGAGGTCTGGGTGCTGGTCGCTCAGCCGCCGGACCCCGACGTGCCGCGCGGCCGCAGCGCGGCGGACAACGTCGAGCTGCGCACGTGGAACCCGTCGTGGTTCGACGCCGGCAAGTCGTTCGCCGAGAACAAGGGCTTTGATCCGAAGTCGCATGTCGACCTGATGCAGGCGCTGGACCTGGTGGACTTCGACCGCGGCACGAAGCTGTCGGGCGCTCGGAGCTACGTGCTCAAGCGTGACGGCATGCGTCTGCACAACGCGATCCTGCGTTTCGCGTTCGACACGATGATCAACGACCACGGGTTCGTGCCGGTCAGCGCGCCGCCGCTGGTGCGCGAGCGCGTGCTCGTCGGCACGGCGTTCTTCCCGCACGGCAAGGACGACGTGTACCACATCGCCAACCCGACGTCGGACGATGGCCTGTACCTCACGGGCACCGGCGAGGCGGGGCTGATGGCGCTGCACATGGACGAGATCGTCGACGTCGAGTCGCTGCCGCTGCGTTACACGACGGTGTCGACGTGCTTCCGCCGCGAGGCGGGCTCGGCGGGCAAGGACACCGCGGGCCTGTACCGCATCCACCAGTTCGACAAGGTCGAGCAGGTCGTGATCTGCAAGGCGGACGAGGCCGAGTCACGCGCGTGGCACAAGCGGATGCTCGGCTTCGTCGAGCTGCTGCTGCAGGCGTTGGAGCTGCCGTACCGGTTGCTGCAGTGCTGCACGGCGGACCTCGGGCCGAAGAACGCGGACATGGTGGACATCGAGTGCTGGATGCCGAGCCGCGGCGAGATCGGCGACGACGGCGTGCCGAGCGGCGCGT
This sequence comes from Phycisphaera sp., assembly GCA_016125285.1. Taxonomy (GTDB): domain Bacteria; phylum Planctomycetota; class Phycisphaerae; order Phycisphaerales; family Zrk34; genus RI-212. The sequence goes on along the minus strand of WGMA01000004.1, from coordinate 94,136 downwards.
ACGGCGAGACGCACTCGGCGAGTCGGCTGTACGACTACCAGTGCCGCCGGTTGAACCTGCGTTACAAGGACCCCGAGACGAAGTCGACGGTGTACTGCCACAGCCTGAACAACACGGTCGCCGCGTCGCCGCGGATCCTCATCCCGATCGTGGAGATGTATCAGAACGCCGACGGCAGCATCACCGTGCCGAACGCGCTGCGTCCGTACATGAACGGCGTGGAAAAGATCGGCTGATCGCGCGTCCGCGGAACCCGAAACCTCACGTCACAGCAGCGGCGGCGTGACGTTGGCCTCGGTCGCCTCGATGCGGTGGTCGAGCAGCGTCAGCCCCTCCTGCAGGACGACGCTCGTTTCGGGATCGATCCACGGCTCGCTGGCGCTGAACGCCACGCCGCGCCGCAGCGCGTGATGCTTCAGCGACGTGATCCGCTTGTCCCGCCGCAGCAGCGCCACGACGATCACCAGGTAATAAAAGACGAGCCAGACGGGCTTGGGCGTCTCGTTGCGGTTGCGGTAGCTGTACTTGGCGAAGCCCTTGGCCATCTCCAGCAGTTGCACCGGCGGGTGCGGGTTGCGGATCATGTCGACGACGTAACGCAGCAGCGGGTCGTGCCGCTCGGCGAGGTCGGTGACGTGTGACTCGGCGCGCGGGTCGCCCCCGGCGATCACGCCGATCGGCGATTCGAGCAGCGCGGCGAGCTCGGCGGCGAGCTGTTCCTCGGACCACGACGACGGCGCGGGCGTGCTCCCGGCCATCGCGCTCGACGGGTGGGCTTTGGCGTGCTGATCCCAGTTGAACTCATTACTCATTTTGAATTCTCCACAGGCAATGGAGCGTCGCGGCTGCGGGCGTGTCGCGGGGTCGCGGTGTTCGGGGCGGCGGGCGGTGCGGTGCGGGGCGTAGCGGAATCGTAGGCGTGCGGGTGGCGCGGGGTGTCACATCGCGGGAAAGACGTCGCTGTCGTCGCTGCTGTTGGCTTCGAGCAGGTCGTCGACGGATTGCCATTTCGTCAGCGCCTGCGTGAGGATCTGCTGCGTGCCGGCGTCGATCCACGGCTCGCTCAGCCGGTCGACGATGTTCTCGCGCAGCTGCTCCTCGGCCAGCGACGTGATCTTCTTGTCGTAACGCAGGAACGCCACGCAGATCACCAGGTAGTAGAGCATCAGCGACGACGCGGCGGGGATGCTCGTGCTCGTGTGGAACGCGGCCTTCGCGAAGTTCTTCGCCAGGTCGAGCAGGTGAAGCGGCGGCTTGGAGTGACGCACGAGGTCGGCGAACGTCTTGATCGGCGGCGAGGCCTGGTTCGCGAGTATCGCCACGTGTTGCTCGGTGCCGCGCAGGCGTCGCGAGATGTGCTGGATCGGCGCCATCAGCATCTGCCGATACGCGTCGCGCAGCTGGCCGTACGTCCAGACGACTTCGGCCGGGTCCTGACCCTCACCCATCACACGCGAGGAGTTGTCCTCGGAGTGCTGGTTCCAGTCGAAGGCTTGATTGGGATTCTGCGAAGGCGTGGCGGAGTCTTGAGTCATCTGCGTGAAGCCCTCAATTTGTGTCCCGGTTATCCTTAGCATACCCGGTTGAGCAGGCGGTTCCAAGGACAGTTCATCGGATCGACGCCCCGCGCGGCGAACCGTTGGGTGAACGTATTATCTGTGTGCGGATGGCGGGGGCGCGGCGACGCCTGTCGACGTGGCGACGGCGGCGTTTCATGGCGGAACTTCACCCGCGAACGACAACCCAACGAACGACCTTCCAAAAACGACATCTCAACAAAAGGCCAGGCCACGCGCCGAGACGAACGCGAGGCCCGCCGCTGCCCCGTCACGCGGCCGTTGAGCCGGTGCCGGACTTGATCTCGGCGATCTTGCCGAGCGGCTCGTCCTGCGCCTCGGCGCCCATCGCCGCCAACGCGTCGTGGAACAACTCTTCGAGGCGCGGGTCGATCCACGCCTTGTTCAGCCGGCTGTTCAGCGAACGGATCAGCCGCGGCCGCTTGAGCGACGTGATCACCTCGTCGTGCTTGATCAGCGCGACCGTGATCGCCGCGTAGTACAGCATCAGCGCGACCTCCTTGTCCATCACCCCGGCCGGATCGTGGTAGCACAGCTTCGCGTAGCTCTTGAGCATGCGGAGCAGCTCGACGGGCGGTGAGTCGAGCGACAGCATGTCGGCGACCGTCTCGACCTCCGCCTTGAGCGTGCGACGCGCGCGACGCAGGTCGCGCGTCACCCACGGCATCATGCGCGTCAGGTCCGACAGCGGCATCGACAGCTGGCCGCTCAACGCCCCGGCGAGCTCCTCGACGCCCTGGCCGGCCGACCGGTCGGTCTGCATGCCGAATAGGATCGCCAAAGCTTCCGCCTCGCTTGTTTGCAAGTTCATCGCGGATCTCCTCGGTTCCACCTCGATGATCGTTCGCACTGCACCACTACAGATTTGACGTGTCCGACTCACACCCCGGCAACACCACAACCCACACGCGTTTTCAGACGCGATGTCCGCCGCGAAACTCCGATCGCGGCCGCTGGTCAGTCCGTTTTGTCGCGTTCCGTGTCGTTCGTGCCCCGACAGACGTGTTACGTTCAATACTATGGCGCGGGGCTGCGATGAATCAACGATGCGGAGGGAAATCGGTGGCGTTTTACGCCATCGGGATCGCGTCGCTGTCGTCTTTGTCGTCGTTGGCGACCTCGGCGAAGAGCTCTTCGGCGCTGATCGACGGGTTGCTCTCGGCGATCTGGAACCCGCCCTGATCGGACGCCGGCGCGGCCAGCAGGTTGTTGCCGCTGTTCATCAGCGTCTTGGTGGCGAGGTCGAACAGCTCGCAGAGCTTGGGCGTGATCCATGCCGAGCGGCGCCGCGCGCCCAGCGATTCGGTCAGTCGGTCGGTCGCCAGCGAGCTGATCAGCGCTCCCTGATTCACCAGCGCCGAAGCGATCGACGCGTAGTACAACACGCGTGCGACCTTCTGCGGGATCGGCTCCGACGGGTCGCGGTCGGCGACCTTCGCGTACGACTTGATCACCTTCAGCAGCTCGACGGGCGTCTGCTGGTGCAGCAGCGCCGAGCCGATCGTGTCGAGCGGGGGCAGCGTCGATTCGGCGTAGCGCTCGGCCTTCTTGCCGCTGTTGGGCAGGATCCGCTCCATGTCGGCCAGCGGCATCTTCAGCTGCTCGTCGAGGATCGTCTTGAGATCGTCGTCGCGCCAGAGGTCCTGAGCATCCATCTGCACCTCGGCGATCTTCTCGAGCTCGTTGGGATTGTCGGTGGCCGCATCGATCGCGTCAGGTTTGAGCAGGTTATGCATCTGTTCCTCACTGCTACTCATTGGATTGTCCGCTCAGGATTGATCGGTCTGGAGGGCGTGCGCCAGTCCATAAAGCATACCCGTCATTTCGCCCGAGGCCAAGTATTTTAAGCCGCGCAGCGTGTGCCGCGGCGGCCCGTTCGTCGCCGGTCATCGCCCGTTTCCGCGTGTGCGGGCGTTATCGGCGGGGCTTTGACGCTATCATGGCGTGCATGCCCGACGACGCCAACGACGAGCCGCTCGCCGGCGACGACACGCCCGACGACACCGACGACACCGGCGACACCGACGTCACCACCGACGCCGGCGAAGACGTCGGCTTCGACGACGTGGCGCTGGGGCTGCCCGCCGAGCCCTACACCGCCGAGCAGACCGGGCTCATGTCGGCCACGGACATCCTGCGATACGCGATGGGCGTCTGGTGGTCCACGGCGGGCCTCGCCACCGTCGCGATCTGCCTCATCTACGCGTGGGTCAACACCTGCGAGATGATCTACGACCTCAAGGACAAGCCGATCGAGATCACCAGCCCCGACGACCTCGCCGGCCTCCGCGACAACGACTTCGCCACCATCACCCACCCGCTCGAGCACGACTACCTCGTGGTCAAGACGCGCGGCGGGGCCGGCTTCACGCTCAACCCCGTCGAGGGCTACGACGACCGCCTGATCGTCGGTCGCATGCGCACGAAGCAGACGTCGAGAGACAGTCAGATCGTGGTCGAGGACGCCGACGCCGGCTCGTACTCCGGCCGCATCGTCAGACGCGGTCGGCTCGGCGACTGGAACCACCGCGGCAGCCGCATCGACCTGGTCGACCAGTTCGAGCCGCACGGCATCAGCGTCCCGGCCGACGCGGTGCTGCTGGTGAGCGGCGACGTGCCGCGCGTCTCGGCGGTGACCGTGATCGTGCTGTCGCTCGCCGCGATCGGGCTGCTCGTGTTCCTCTCCCGCCTCGCCCGCGCGCTGTCGTTCATCTTCAACCGCCAGCGGCTGGCGGACCATCTCAACCGCGGGTGAGCGTTCGTCGCGCCGCGACGGGGCGAGCTGCACCGCACCGCGTCGCGCTACTCCTCATCGGTAAACCGCAGGACCGCCTCGGCGAAGGCCCGGCCGCGCGCTTCGTAGTTGGTGAACTGGTCCCAGCTCGCGCAGCCGGGGCTCAGCAGCACGACCTGCCCGGCGTGGTTGCGCGACGCGGCGACGGCCTGTTTCACCGCGGCGTCGACGTCGGCGCACCCGTGCACGGGGCAGTGGTCGGCGACCTGCCGCGCGAGGCCCGCGATCGTCGGGCCGGTCTGCCCGATCGCGTACACCGCCGCGCACCGCTTCGCGGCGTGCTCGGCCAGCGGCTGCAGGTCCGCGTGCTTGTCGTACCCGCCGAGGATCGCGTGCACCACGCCGGGCTCGAACGCGTCGATCGCCAGCTTCGCGGACTCCGGCGTCGTCGACTTCGAGTCGTTGAAGAACGTCACGCCGTTGTGCTCGGCGACGAGTTGCAGGCGGTGCGGCAGCCCGGCGAACGTGGCGATCGCGTCGTGGAACGCCGACATGTCGACGCCCGTGGCGATCTCCCACGCGGCCTGTGCGAACAGCGCGTTGAGGCGGTTGTGCGCCCCGGGGATCGCCATCGCGCCCTTGTAGAGCCGATCGATGACCGTGACGCGCGCCGGCGTCAGCGCGGCCCACGACGCGACCGACTCGCCGAGCACCGCGTGATCGCCGGCGACCTGGTCGCGCAGCAGCTGCTGCTTGGCCGCGGCGTAGTCGGCCATCGTGCCGTGACGGTCGAGGTGGTTGTCGGCGATGTTGGTCACGATCGCGATGTGCGGCGACCAGTCGTTGATCAGGTCGAGCATGAAGCTCGACAGCTCGAGCACGATCCAGTGGTCGTCGGCGATGGCGTCGAGCGCGCCGAGCAGGGACCCGCCGATGTTGCCGCCGACGTGCACGCGGTCGGGGCCGCACGTCGCGGCCAGCGCGTGGCCGATCATCGCGACGGTGGTGGACTTGCCGGCGGTGCCGGTCACGCCGATCACGCGCATGCGGTTGACCCGCTCGATGAGCAGCTGGATCTCGGTGGTCAGCTCGGCGCCGTGGGCCTCGGCTTCGATCAGGTAGGTGTTGTCGCGCAGGTCGACGGCGGGGTTGATCACCACGACGTCGGCGGCGGTGAAGTCGGCGAGGCGATGGCCGCCGAGGTAGTACTCGACGTCGGGCAGGTCGGCGAGCCGGGCCAGCGAGTCGGTCAGCTGCGACGCGTTGAGCAGGTCGGTCACCAGGACGCTGGCGCCGCGGGCGTGGGCGAAGCGTGTGACGCCGACGCCGCCGCCGAACCGACCGAGCCCCATGACGACGACGCGTTTACCGTTGAGATCGTGCATCAGCGCATCCTATCAATTTTTTCTGCAGCGTCGCGGGACGCGTGGCCGATACGTTGGGCATGCGCGATTCCCTGGATTATCTCGTGGACGTTGACGAGCTGGAGGGCGCAGCCGGGGCCGACACGGACGCCGGGAAGGGCTCGAAGTCCGTCGTGGACCGCATCGGCTCGTCGATGCGCGAGCGGCCGGCGCTGGCGGTGTACTGGACATGCTGCGGGTTGTTCAGCCACGTGTATCGCAATCGCAAGCGATCGCACTTCAGCGGCTCGTGCCCGGGTTGCAGCAAGACGGTTCACGCGCGGATCGCGCCCGGCGGCACACGCACCAGGTCCTTCCAGATCTGTTGACCCGATCGGAACGTATCGACACGCGAGGGTGTCAAGGTGATGCGGCGATTTCGCCGCGCGCCTTGTCAGTTGCTGGAGCTGCCCGCGCTGCTGGTGGTGGTCTGCTGCATCATGCGTTCGTGCATGGGGCTGGCCGGGGCGCCGGGGCCGCTGCGGTGCGTGGTCTGCGCGGGCTTGCCGTCGTCGCCGAACAGATTGCCGATGCCGCGTCCCACGCCGCCGGTCCACCCGAACAGCGCGTTGCCGGTGTTGCCGATCGCGCGTTCGGTGCCCTGGATCGACTTGTCGATCTCCTTGCCCAGACTCCAGTTCTGACGCTCGCGTTCGCGGCGTTCCTCCTCGATGCGGCCGTACTGTGAGCCGATCCACGAGTTCTCGACCTTCACCACGCGCTCCTCGCAGCCGAAGTTCATCGCCATGACCAGCGTCAGCCCCGCCCCGAGCAGCAACGCGCGGGCGGCGCGACGGGTGGCGGGTGTGCGGCGGTATTTTCTCTCGGCGTGCGGGAACATCGGTGACCCCTTTCGCGTCAGACGCAGTACACGGGCTTGTGAGACTGTTATGATATCGCTCACCGCCCGCCGGGGCGACCGATTCGGTGTGAATCGGTGGGTTTCGCCGCCAACCAGGGGTATAATTCATGCGGTTGCCGATGGGTTCAAAACTCTTCCGCATCTCGCTCGCCCTCCTCGCGATCGCCATCCCCGTTGCCCACGCGCTCGGGGAAAAACCATCGTTCGCCCCGCCTACGCCCCCATCGCCCAAGACCGACACCGCCGTGACGGCGTCGCCCGTCGCGACGACCAACGCCGTTGCGACGCCCGTCCGTCCGCTGACCGCCAAAGAGCTGCTCGCTCAGGCCGATAAGGTCGGCGACGATCGCGAGGCGCTGCGGCTGGTGCGGCAGGCGTGCGAGCTCGACCCGACGCACGACTCGGCGTACGAGCAGCTCTGGGAGTTGGCCACGAAGGTGAAGCTGCCGGAGAACCAGGTTGAGCAGGGCGTGCTCATGGCGGGGTTCCCCAAGTTCCGCCTGCACGTCTCGCAGCACTTCCTGATCGTCTACGACACCGAAGACAGCTTCGCCCGCGAGCGGGGCAGCATGCTCGAAGAGGCGCACGACACGTTTTATCGGCGGTTCCGCGCCGCGGGGCTCCGCCCGATGCCGCTCGAGGAACGCCTGGTGTGCGTGCTGTTCAACGACCACGAGGACTTCGTCCGCTACGCCGACCGCGTCGACCAGATGAACGTGCCGTGGGCCAGCGGTTATTACTCCAGCCGGACCAACCGTATCGCGTTCTTCCACGACCGCGACAACCCGCAGTTCAAGCCGATCAACGACCGCATCGCCGAGCTCGATCAGCAGCTCGACCAACTGCTCGCGGCGATCGACGTCGCCAAGCGGGCCGGCGATCAGAGCACACTGCGTGACCTCGGCGCCGAACGCAACAAGATCGTGCACGACCGCAACTGGCACCGCAACCGCCTCGCCGCCGTGGCCGACATGACCAACCGCGGCAAGACCACCCACGAGTGCGTCCACCAGCTCTGCTTCAACAGCGGCCTGATGTCCCGCCATGTCGCCTACCCCTTCTGGGCCGCCGAGGGGCTCGCCACCTCCTTCGAGTCCACGAAGGGCGGCAAGGCGTTCGGCCCCGGCATCAAGAACCCCTCGCGATTCAACGCCCTCATCGAAGCCTTCCAGAACGACCGCCTCATCCCGCTGCACGACTTCGTGGCGACCGTCCAGCCTTCCTCCGACGATCAGGCCGTCGTCAGCGCGTACTACGCGCAGTCGTGGGGCCTGTTCAACTACCTGTTCACGCGCCAGCAGGAAGGCATGCGGAAGTACCTGACCGCCACCGCCCAGACCCCGCCCGGTGAGCTCGACGCCGAGACCCTCCGCAAGCAGTTCGAGGACGCCTTCGGCCCCATCGAGAACATCCAGACCCTCTTCACGGCCTACGTTCGCACCCTCCGCTGACTCGGCGCACCCCGTCACACGCCTCGCGCGCCCCCTTTGCGCACCGTCCTGCTACCGGGCGGTGTACCCGGTAGCCTCGCTGCGCCGCCGATTTCGCGGGGGGGGGGGAGGGGGGTGTCATTGGTCGTTTTCCATTGTCCAGTCGCCATTTTCCATTTTGGACGGGGGGAGGGGGTACGCGGGGTGCGGCATGGGATCCTTCGACGTGACCCCGGTATTGTGGTATGCGGCGTATGTCCATGTCATTTAAATTCTTGCGCAATGAATAACGATGTCGACGGATGGCGTCTGACGGTGTGGAATCTCCCGGAATCCGGTCGTTTGATTATAGGCGATTCGTAGCAAAATATCCACTCAAATACCGAACAAATGCCTGTGGGCTTATCCGCAGCGTGCCGCGCTGCGCGGCGGGTGAAATGGGGTGTGAACCCCGATCAGTTCCGTGGCGGGTGTGCCGATGTGTGGGTATCGCCCGCGATGATCGCGGCAGGAGAGAAAGCCATGAATCGTATCAAGACACTGCTGATGATCGACAACGACCCCGAGGTGCGGATGCAGCTGCGGCAGACCCTGGTCGGCTGGCGGCTGCTGGAGGCGTCGGACAGCCGCGACGGCCTCGTGCTCGCCCGGGCGTGTCGGCCTGACGCGATCATCGTCGACAGCAGTACGCCCGGCCTGTCGGACTCCGGCGTCATGCGGAGCCTCCGCGAGGACCAGCGCACCGCGGGCATCCCGATCGTGCTGCTCTCCGAGCGTCAGGAGATGCCCGACCTCGACCGTCCCGGCCGGGCCGACGTCGACGCCTACGTGCCCAAGCCCGTGCGGCCGATCACGCTGATGTCCGCGATGGAGATGCTGTTCGACTGGCTGCCGCGCATCCTGTCGAAGTCCGAAGGTGGGCCGAGCCTGGCGTAACGCCGGCGGTCGCGCGGCGGGGGTTGTTCATCACAGATCAAATCAGGGGCGTCGGCGGCAGCCTTACCGCGGCGCCTGCGACGCTGCGCCGCGGAGTTCGCTCAGCAGCGCATTGAGCGCCTCGAGCATCTCGTCGGCGGTCTGGTAGCGCTGGTCGCGCGACTTGGCCATGGCGCGTTCGATGATCCGCCCGCAGGACGCCGGCGCATCGGGGCGGAGCTGACGCACGGACGGCGGGGGCTCGCTGACGTGCGCGTGCATGGTCTTCATCGGCGAGTCGTACACATACGGCGGGTGGCCGGTCAGCAGCGCGAAGTAGGTGCAGCCGAGCGCGTAGAGGTCGGCCCGCGTATCGATGGTTTCGCCGCGGCACTGCTCGGGGCTCATGTAGTTCGGCGAGCCGATGATCTCGTCCTTGCCCGTGAGCGACAGGCCGCCCTCACCGGCTACGCCGCGCGCCAGGCCGAAGTCGGCGATCTTCACCGTGCCGTCGTCGGCGTGCATGAGGTTGCCGGGCTTGATGTCGCGGTGGATGAGGCCGGCGTTGTGGGCGACGGCGAGCACGCGGCAGGCGTCGGCGATGCTCGCGGTGGCGGTGGTCACGTCGAACGGGCCGCGCTCCTGGAGCAGATGATGGGCGTCGGCGCCGCGGACGAGCTCCATGGCGATGTAGTGGACCTGCTGCTCGGGGTCGTGGCCGATGTCGAAGATGGTCACGGCGTTGGGGTGGTGCAGGCGTGCGGCGAGTCGGCCCTCGCGTTGGAAGCGGCGGAGGGCGATGCTGTCGCCGGCGACGTCGCGCGGCAGCACCTTCAGCGCCACGGGGCGGTCGAGCGTCGTGTCGTTCGCCGTGTACACCGTGCCCATGCCGCCCTTGCCGAGGAAGCCGACGATCTCGTACTTGCCGACGCGTCGACCGGGGCCGAGCGTCGGGGTGTAGCGGTTGGCCGGCGAAGACATCGATCCGTTCATCGTGTTGTCGCGCCACGCCTTCTCGGAGTCGACCGGCGCGTCGAACTTCGTGTGGTCCTTCGCGCCGACCTCGAAGACCTCGACCGGCTCGTCGCGTCCCTTGAAGTAGTAGCGACCGTGCCGCCGCCATTCGAGATCGGGCGATCGGCCGTCCTCGATCGGCGGGTGGGTCGGCACGTCGCGCTGGCCGGCCTCGAACGCGGCCTGGGTCAGCAGGATCTGTCCGCCGGCGGCGAGGCTCATCAGCCGGGCGCACACGTCCGCGGCGTGGCTGGTCTGGATGATCGCGCTGGTCTCGCCGTCGCCGATGAGCAGCACGGTGCCGAGGTGGATGCCGATGCGCGTGCGGGGCTGCATCGCCTGCCACGGGTAGGTCCGCATCTGGTGCTGGAAGCGCAGCGCGGCGTTGATCGCGTCGCCGACGGTCGTGAACCACGCGAAGAACCCGTCGCCGGTGTACGCGACCTCTTCGGCGCCGGGCGTGTCGGCGATGATGCGGTGGAACATCTGGTTGTGGGGTCGGGCGACGTTCAGCGCGTAGTCGACATCGCCGAGGCGGACCTTCATCCGCGCCGAGTCCACCAGATCGGTGAACATCAGCACGCGGTGGTCGGAATGTGGCGCCGGCGAGGACATGCGTGACCTTCTTGCGTTTTCAACTGCGATGCAAGCGACGTGCGTGTCGGTGTCAGTCTATCAGCAACCGCGTGGGCGGTACACGACGCGAAGCCAATGGAGTGGCGCGTTGTCGAGGTGACTGCGCGTGCGTGCGACGCGCGGCGTGACCCTTACAATGAACACCATGAGCTACAAGACGTTGCATCAGGCGCAGGGGCACCTCGGGTGGGACAACGGCATCGAGCCGCGGGTGCGGGTGGGGTCGGGCGAGTCGATTGCGTTCGAGGTCGTCGACGCGTCGGGCGGGCAGATCACGCCGGAGTCGACGGCGGAGGCGGTCGGGCGGATGGACTCGGCGAAGATCAATCCGCTGACCGGGCCGGTGTATGTCGACGGCGCCGAGCCGGGCGACGCGCTGGTGGTCGAGCTGATTGCGTTCGAGCCGAGCGGCTGGGGCTGGACGGCGTTGATCCCGGGATTCGGTCTGCTGGCCGACGAGTTCGACACGGCGTATCTGCATCATTCGCGTTACACGTCGGAGGCGGTGGCGTTCGCGCCGGGGGTGCGCGTGCCGACGCGGCCGTTCACGGGGACGATCGGCGTGGCGCCGGCGGAGTCGGGTCGGCACAGCGTGATCCCGCCGCGGCGCGTGGGCGGCAACATGGACACGCGCGACCTGGTCGCCGGGTCGGTGCTGCGTCTGCCGGTGGAGGTGAGCGGGGCGTTGCTGTCGGTGGGCGACACGCACGCGGCGCAGGGCGATGGCGAGGTGTGCGGCACGGCGGTGGAGACGGCGATGAACGTGCGGCTGCGCGTGAGCGTGGAGAAGAGCGCCGCGCCGCGCTTCCCGCAGGTGTGGGCGCCGCGCCACGCGCGGCCGGAGACGACCGCCGCCGGGACGTACATCACCACCGGCATAGGCGACGACCTGATGACCGCGGCGCGCGACGCGGTGCGCGAAATGATCGATCACATCGTCGCGACCTACGGGCTGACGCCGGAGCTGGCGTACTGCCTGTGCAGCGTCGCGGCGGACCTGCACATCAGCGAGGTTGTCGACGCGCCGAACTGGGTGGTTTCGGCGCACCTGCCGCTCGGCGTGTTCGCGTAGCGCGCGGGTTGGTGTGCGTGTAGGACATCCCTCCATGTCGCTTTCGGCGACTTTTGCGCGGCGAACTCAACGACGTACTGAACGCGGAGCGGCGTTGGCGGTCGTATCAAAACCAAGGCCTTGCGAGCGTTGGCGGGGCCGAGGTCTCTCACCTTGTTGGAAAGGAGAGTTTGTTATGTACCGCACCACGAACCAATCGAAACCGGATCAGAAGCGGGGCGACGCCGTCGGCGTACCGGGGCCGCGCCGCAGACGAGACGGGCGCTGGCTGCTCACGGCTGGGGTGCTGGGGGTGATCGCGGTGAGTCTGACCGTGGTGGCGTTGACGTCGATGGGCGCCACGAAGTCCGCGTCGATGATGAAGCCCGACGACGGGGCGATCATCACGGCCGTGGACGACGCGCTGTTCAATGCCCGGGGCGTGTCGCCGCGGCTGATCGAGATCAACTCGGAGGACGGGGTGGTCACGCTGCAGGGCGAGGTGGACAGCCTGCTGGCCAGGACGCGTGCGGCTCACATCGCCGAGCGCATCAATGGCGTGCGCGCCGTGGTCAACGAGTTGAACATCGCCGAGACCGGCCGGTCTGACGCCAAGATCCGTTCGGACGTCGTGGCGGCGCTGGCGACCGACCCGGCGACCGACGCGTGGCCGATCACGGTCAAGAGCGACAACGGCACGGTGAAGCTGCAGGGCCGCGTGGATTCGTGGCAGCAGCGCTGGCTCGCGGAGCGGATCGCCACGGGCGTGGCGGGCGTGCGCGGCATCGACAACCAGCTCGACGTCGTCTACGAGAGCCAGCGTCCGGATGCGGAGATCGCCGCCGAGATCCGGGATCGCCTGAAATGGGACAGCCGTATCGACGACGTGCTGCTGAACGTCGAGGTGACCGGCGGCAAGGTGTATCTGAGCGGCAAGGTCGGCAGCGCGCTGGAGAAGTCGCTCGCGCAGCAGTTCGCGTGGACGAACGGCGTGTCGAGCGTCGACGCCTCGAAGCTGGCGGTGGTGGACTGGCTGAAGAACGACATGCGTCGTTACGACCGGTTCACGCACGTGACCGACGCCGACATCCGCCAGGCCGCGACGGACGCGTTGATGTATGACCCGCGCGTCTACTCGTTCACGCCGAAGGTCGACGTGATGGACGGGATGGTGACGCTGCGCGGTACGGTGGACAACCTCAAGGCGAAGAACGCCGCGGCGCAGGACGCGTCGAACACCGTCGGCGTGTGGTACGTCGACAACCGCCTGAAGGTGCAGCCGCTGATCGCGGTGAGCAACGCCGCGATCATGAACGACGTCAGCTCGGCGTTCGAGCGTGACCCGATGCTGCACGACTACGACCTGTTCATCGACGTGGACAACGGCACGGTGACGCTGCGCGGCCGGGTCAAGTCGCTCTACGAGCGGTCGGAGGCCGAGGAGGTCGCGTCGCGCATCACGGGCGTGTCGCAGATCGACAACCTGATCGACGTGTCCGACAACGTGCCGACGTACGAAGCGTACAAGATCTACGACTGGGACCCGCTGACCTTCGACCTCGACTTCGGTCGCGACAAGAACCTGTCGGACCCGGTGATCCACGAGCGGATCGAGCGGCAGATGCACTGGTCGCCGTTCGTGAACGCTGAGAACGTGCGCGTCTCCGTCGATCACGGCGTCGCGACGCTGACCGGGACGGTCAACTCGTGGTACGAGCGCCACGACGCGGCGCGCGACGCCTACGCGGGCGGCGCGTCGCACGTGATCAACAGGCTGAAGGTGAGGTACGGACCGGCGGACCACATGGACACCGCCACGGAGAAGTAGCGTGACGTGAATCTGATGTGACGCGCCCGGGCCGACACCCGGGCGTATGCAGGCGGACGCCGCTCGTGGCAACGCGGGCGGCGTCTTGTTGCGCTGCGGACGGACACGCGGTGGGATTTGTGCGTCACACGGGGCCCGTTGCGGCTATGGTAGTGGTGAGCTCAGGAAACCGAGGTGAAGACATGGTCAGAGCGTTGGCGTGCGTGGCGGTCGCGTGTGTGATGGGGGTGGCGTTGTCGGCGGAACGTGCGTGCGCGGAGGCCGGGCCGACGTCGACGCCGGAGGTGCGCGGCGTGTGGGTCAACTACTACGCGATCACGCCGGACCGTGCGGCCGGGACGCTGCGGAGCGTCGTCGACGCGAAGTGCAACGCGGTGTTCCTGCGGGCGCCGACGATCCATAATCGGTACGGCGACAACCACGGCAAGAGCGACGCGCAGCAGTTCGCGGCGTTCGTCGACGCGGCGACGGCGCGCGGCCTGGCGGTGCACGCGTGGATCACCAACAAGATGCGCGCGGGCGACACGCAGGTGGACTTCACCGACGCCAACGAGCGTGCCGCGCAGGCGCAGTGGGCGGTCGACCTGCTGACGCGTTACCCGAAGCTCGCGGGCGTGCACCTCGACTACATCCGCTACAGCGAATGGGGCAACCCCGACGCGGCGAAGATGGGCGCGGTGACCGCGACGGTCCGCGCGATCCGCGAGGCGATCCGGAAGGAACACCCCGGCAAGATGCTGACCGCGGCGGTGTTCACCGCGGACCCTTCTTACGTCGGCGGGACGTGGGGCGGCGTGACGAAGTGGGAGGGCGACCTGCCGCAGTGGTACCGCGCGTGGCACGCACGCGACGCGCACAACCACTACGTGACCGAGCCCAAGGCGCGGCACGACGACGGGCGGTTCAAGGACTACGACCCGGTGCACCTCTACGGCCCGGTGTTCTTCCACATGCAGCAGGACCCGGTGATGTGGATCGTCGACGACCTGGTCGACGGCGTGTTCGTGATGCAGTACACGTCGAACCGGCCGCGGTTCGAGGCGGAGGTGCTGGCGTGGCGGGCGATGCTCGGCGAGCGCGCCGACCGCGTGTGGATGGGGCTGGGCTGGCTGACGGAGGACGGTCAGCCGGACTGGCGTCGCGACGCGGCGGCGCTGGCGCATCACATCGCGTACGGCCGGGCGCACGGCGTGACGGGGTACTGCGTGTTCACGCTGGGGGTGGAGGGGATCGACGACGGGCCGGTCGTCGAGACGCTGGCGAAGCTGAACGGGGAGTAGGCGGCGGCGCGGCGGATCAGTCCTTCGACGGCGCGGGCAGCGTCGCGACGGCCATCCAGAATCGTTCGAGTCCCTTGATGGCCTTGGCGAACTCGTCGACGTCGTTGGGCTTGGTGATGTAGCAGTTGGCCTTGCGGTGGTACGCCTCGCGGATGTCTTCGGGGGCGTCGGACCCGCTGAACACCACGACGGGGATGTTGAGCAGTTTCTTGTCGGCCTTGATGGATGTGATGAGCTCGAGGCCGGTCATCTTCGGCAACGCCAGGTCCATGATGATCATGTCGGGGCGCGGGGCCTCGGCGTAGTCGCCCTTGCGGTGGAGGTATTCGAGCGCGGCCTCGGCGGAGGTGACGGCGTGGACGTCGATCGGCGGCAGCGACGCGGAGCGCGCCAGCTGATCCAGCGCCTGCGAAACCTGGCGCCCGTCGGACTTGAACGTGAAGGGAATCTTCGGCGGCGCTCCCAGGATCGTCTGGATCAGACGGATGTCTCCGGGGTTGGCGTCGACGACGAGCACCTGTTTTCGGTGTCGACCGATCATCACGCGATGTTTTCGCTCGGAAGGGTGGCGATGTCAAACCAGAAATGCTGCAAGTCCTTGATAGCCTCGAAGAACTGGTCGAGATCGTCGGGTTTTGTGACGAATCCGTTGGCGCCGAGTTCGTACGCTTTGGCCAGGTCGGTGGGGCTGTCGGACGTGGTGAGCACGAGCACGGGGATGGTGCGCAGCTCGACGTCCTTCTTGATGGTGTCGAGGATGTCGCGGCCGTCCTTCTTCGGCAGGTTCAGGTCGAGCAGGATCAGCCGCGGGCGCGGCGCGTCGGCGAACGGCCCCTTGCGGTAGAGGAAGTCGAGGGCTTCCTGTCCGTCGGCGGCGAGTTCGACGTTGAGCCCGTCGAGCAGCTTGCCCTCGCGCAGCGCCTCCTCGACGAGCCGGACGTCGCCGGAGTGGTTTTCGACGAGGAGGATGTCGACGATCTTCGGAAAGATGCGCGGTCTCATGATTCGTCCCCTTGCCCAGAAGTGACGCCGTCCGATGCGACGGGCAGCGTGAACAAGAACGTGGCGCCGTGCCCGGGTTCGGATTCGACCCAGATGCGGCCGCCGTGGTACTCAACGATCTTCTTGCAGATGGCCAGGCCGATGCCGGTGCCGACGTGCTCGTCGCGTGTGTGCACACGCTGGAAGACGTCGAAGATGCGCTTGGTGTGCCTCGGGTCGATGCCCATGCCGTTGTCGGCCACGGAGAAGGTGGCGAGGCCGGCGTGGTTGGGCTTCGACGCGGCGATGCGGATGTGCGGGATCGCGTCGCCGTGGAACTTGATCGCGTTGCCGATGAGGTTCTGGAACAGCTGCACGAGCATGGTGTGATCGCCCACGACGCGGGGCAGCGGCTCGTGGCGGACCTCGCCGGTGTGCCGGATGAGCAGCGTGTCGAGGTTCGCCATGGCCTGCTCGAGCGCGTCCTCGGTGTCGATAGCCTCGTGCGGGCGCGGCTTGTTGGTGTCGACGCGGCTGAACGCCAGCAGGTCGCGGATCAGCGACTGCATCCGCTTGCCGCCGCCGACGGCGTAGGTCATGAACTCGCGGCCCTGCTCGTCGAGCACGTCGGCGTAGCGTTTCTCGATCAGCTGGAGATACGTGACGACCATCCGCAGCGGCTCCTGCAGGTCGTGGCTGGCGACGTAGGCGAACTGCTCGAGCTCGCGGTTCTTCATCTCGAGGTTGTTGTTGACGCGGCGCATCGCGTCGTCGGTCTGACGCTGCTCGGTGATGTCGTTGATGAAGCCCTCGAGCGCCTCGACCTCGCCGGCGTCGTTGTACACGCCCGAGCCCTTCTCCCAGACCCACTTGAGCCGGCCGTCCTTCGTGACGATGCGGTAGATGAGCTGGTAGGGCAGGCGGATCTCGATGGACCCGTGGATGATGTCGCGGACCTTGTCGCGGTCGTCGGGGTGGATGAGGTCGTTGTACTTCACCTCGCCGCTGATCAGGGCCGCGGGCTTGTGGCCGGTCAGCTCGAAACAGCCCGCGGAGGCGAACAGCATGGTCCAGTCCTCGTCGTCGAGGCAGCGGTAGGCCATGCCGGGCAGGTTGGACATGAGGCGGGCGACCTGCTGCTGCGACTCGGCGAGCTGGCGCTCGGCGCGGATGCGGTCGGTGATGTCGTTGTAGATGCCGAGCATGCCGATCACCTTGCCCGTCGCGTCGGTCAGGGGCACCTTGCTGGTCAGCAGCGTCGCGACCTTGCCGTCGGGGCGTGTCTGGGTTTCCTCGAGGTTAAGGATAGGCTGCCCGGTCTCCATCACGCGCTCGTCGCATTCGCGGTAGGCGTCGATCTGCTCCGGGGTCGCGCTGGCGTCGACGTCGGTCTTGCCGATCATCTCGTCGGGGCTGTCGAAGCCGAGGTCGCGAGCGAGGCTCTGGTTGGCGCCGAGGAAGTGGCCCTGGCGATCTTTCCAGAAGATCGGGTGCGGGATGATGTTGATGATCTGCTGGAGCAGCTGCTCACGCTGGCGGAGCTGGACCTCGGCGCCGCGCCGGCGGGAGATGTCCAGCGCGATGCCGACGGCGCCGATGATGCGGCCGTCCTCGCCGCGCAGCGGCTCGAGGTGGGCGTGGACGGTCCGGCCGCCCCAGTCGTGCTCGTACGTCACCGAGTCGCCGCGCAGCGCCCGGCGGTGCATCTCCAGCGGCAGGAACTCGGGGTTTTCCGCGCCGAAGTACGCCTGCACCGTCTTGCCGACGATCTGATCGGCGTCGACGTGCAGGCCCCGCATGCCCGCGCCCTCGACGAACGTGAAGCGGAGCTTGCGGTCGGTGGCCCAGACGATCGCCGGCAGCTGATTCGACAGCAGCCGCAGCCGCAGCTGGCTCTCGCGCAGCTCCTGCTCGGTGAGCATGCGGTCGGTGATGTCGAAGAACATGCCGTGGATGCCGACGATGTCGCCGTGCGCGTCGCGCACCGGCGTCTTCATGCGGTGGACCCAGCTGCGCTTGCCCGACGCGCTGACGTGCTCGTTGATGCTCTCGACGATCTCGCCCTGGTCGAGGATGCGGCGGTCCTCGGCGGTGTACCGGTCCGCGGCGTCCTTGTCGAACATGTCGTAGGCGTCGCGCCCGAGCAGCTCTTCGGGCCGCGCGCCGTGGATGCCGCAGTAGCGGCTCGACACGTAGACCAGCTTCCCCTCGCGGTCCTTGCGGAACACCGCTGCGGGCAGCTTTTCGATGAGCGAGGCGTACAGGGCGTCGGCCTCGCGCTGCGCCTCGCTGAGCTTCTGGCGGCTGACCGCGTAGCGGATCGCACGCCCGAGGTCGCGCTGCCGCATCTGGCCCTTGACCAGGTAGTCGTCGGCGCCGGCGTGCATCGCCGCGTCGTCCACCGTCGGATCGTCCAGCGTCGTGAGCATGATCATCGGTGACCGGCAGCCGCGCAGCCGCGCCTCGCGGATCAGGTCCAGGCCCGTCTTCGCGCCGAGCTGGTGGTCGACGATGTACACGTCGTGCTTCTGCTCGAGCACGGCGGCGAGGCCCGCGTCGTAGGTGTTGATCCAGTCGAGGTGGCAGCCGGGGATGTCCATCAGCGCCTCGACGAGGCGGAACGACTGCTCGTCGTCGTCGATCATCAGCACGCGCACCAACAGCGACGGATCGGTAGCGCGACCTTCCGCTCCACCGGGACTGGCTGATGCGTGATGTTCGTCGACCTGCTTATCGGTCACGGCCACGTATCACCCCCAGGACGCGCGAGATGCCGGTATGCGCCGGTACACCTGACCGGCCCACGCCATCACCTGTTGGCCGGTATCCTCACCACCGACCGTCCCACGCGCCCAAACAGAATGCTCGTTCGCGGCACATCCATGCTGTCATTTCTACGCTCGCTCTGATCTGCGTACGTACCCTGCGAGACGCTCTATTCCCCCGAACGGGTTGCACGACCGGTCCCGAGACGACACGGCACGGCAATCACTTGCGTATGCAAGGCTAACATCCAGCGTAGTCCGGGTCAACGATTTCGTAAGTTGTTTTACCCCTCGGGGCTCATTCGGGTTGTGCCGTTCGGCCTTAGGCCGGTAGAATGCGGGCATGCTGACACGTCGCATCGGTATTGTTCTGGGTATGCTCGTCGTCGCCTCAGCCGCACACCACGCCGCGGCGCAGGACACGTACAACAGCTATGAGGCCCGCCGCGCCCGTGCGTACCGCGCGATGAAGGGCCAGCGCCCCTGCCCCCAACTGATGACCGGGCGATCCGCCGGGATCGACACGTCGTTCGGCTCGAGCGTCGGCCTCGGCGGCACCGCGATCCGCACCGCGGGGGTTGACGTCCAGCTCCAGCACGCGCGGCCGGACAATTACATCACCCCCAGCCGCGCCGGGATGTACACCGTCTCGTCCACCCAGCAGCGCGTCGCCGGACGCGACCGCTACACCGGCTCCATCGCGGGCACCGACACGCCCCTTCAGCACGGCAAGCCCAGCCTGGAGGCGCCGAACCTGCCGACGCAGGTGGACACCGTCACGACCGTGACGCGCATCAACGCCGGGGTCGACGTCCGACTCCAGCACGCCCGTCAAGACCGCTTCGACAGCAACATCGCCACGACGCTCGATCTGAAGCCGATCCGATCGACCGGCGGCGTCGACGTGTCGCTCTCGCACGCCAGGCCCGACAACTACATCACGCCCAGCCGCGCCGGGCTCTACCCGGTGTCGTCGATCCAGCAGCGCGTCGCCGGCCGCGACACGCTGCTCGGCAACCGCGCCCGCCCGCAGCCCGGCTTTCAGACGAATCACATGGCAGGCGTCGACTTCACCTCCGGCGTCACGAACTCCAGCGTGGGCATCGACACCTCGCTGTTCAGCGGCGAACGCTGCCGGTAATCACGCGGCGTCACCAGCTCGTCGTCCCCTTCGTAAACAGCAGCGGATCGTCGCCATCGGCCACCCCGTCGCCGTCGGCGTCCGTGTCGCTCTGCCGCATGCGCGGCGCGATCGGCAGCGCCTCGATCTTGTCCCACCAGGCCTCGGCGAACGCCGCGCGCGTCATCGCGCCGGTCGGCGGCACGGGCGTCTTGTCCGTCGACACCTGCGCCAGTGAACGCCGCACCACCTCGGCTCGCCACGCGTCGTCCGCCGGGTCGTCCGGCCTGAAGTCCACGTCACGCCTGCCCATCGGCAACGCCCCGCGCATCGCCAGCCGGTTGATCGCCACGAACCCCGCGTGATCGGCCGGCACGTCGCGGAACGGCCACAGAAGCAGCGGCGTGCTTCCCTCTGCGCCGCCGCACAGCCCGTCGCGCACCGCCTCGAGCATCGCCGCGTCGTAAACGACCGCGCGCGGCTGCACGTCGCGCTGCAGGCTCACCGCCGCCGCCGCGCCCGCCGCCTGCCCGATCGCCACGCACTGATCGTGCAGCCGCAGCGCCGCGCTGACCATGCTCGTGCACCCGAAGTTCTTCTGCGCGCCGAGCAGCCCGTCGGTCTTCTCCGGGATCAACGCACGCAGCGGCAGCAGCGAGCGGTCCGACACGATGTGCGTGTTGCGGCCCGCCTTCTCGTAGTCGATCCAAGGCCCGGCCTGCGCGGTGTCGCCCTCGAGGTAAGCGCGCCCCGTGCGGTGGAAATCGTAGTGGAACTGCCAGCAGCCCACGCCGTCGTCGTACATCACCGTCGCGTAAGACTCCTTCGCCTCCTTCTTGCTCGGCCCGTCGGTGTTGCGGCCGTCCTGCTCACGCATCATGTACATCGCCTTGAGCCGCAGCGATTCGCGGATATACGGCTTGAACGGCAGGTTGTCGTTCGTGCCGAACTCCCCGCTGAGCCGGAACGCGCGGAAGCTGTACGTCTTGTCCGGCGCGCGGTCGTGCACGGTCGTCTGCAGGTGCCGAAGCACACCCAGCGCGTGCTGCTTGCAGTCGTCGTAGACGATCTGCCGCTGCGACCGCGTCATCTCCACGATGTTCTTCGTCGACGCGCCCGCCTCCGTCGCCTCCAGCGCGTCGGCCACGTGCTTCGGCAACCGCTCCAGCGGGTAGTCCTGCCCGAGCATGTAGCACAGCAGGATCGACGTCGGCTCGCCCGTCGCGTAAGGCGCGTACCCGTCGACGATCCGACGCACCGTGTACACCGACAACTGCCGACCGCTCACCTTGCCCTTGTCCGGCCACCACGGGATGCCGCCGCCGTTGCGGATCGGCCGATCCCACTTCAACGCCTTGAAGTCGTCGCGTGTCAGCCCCGTGGCGCGAAAGTACTTGCGGTCGTCGTAGTGCAGCGGCTCGTCGATCGGCGTGTCGCCGTGCGCGTCCTCGACGATCATGCACCACGTGATCGGGTTCATCTCGTTGTGCGGGAACGCCGCGTGGTCCGTCGGCGCGCTCGGCTCGCCGTAGTCCTCGCGGTAGTTCGGCCCGCACTCGTACCCGGCGCCCGCCGCGCGGATCGCCTCGCCCCAGTCCGACGCGTCGATCGTCAGCTTCGCACGCACCGTCAGCGGCGTGATGTTGTTCGGCGCGCCGTCGACCGGCGCGAAACACACGTCGCGCAGCCGCCGCCGCGCGCCGCTCGTGTCGACCGTCGCGCGCACCGGGTACCGCTGCCAGAACACGCGGACCTGACCGCGGTCGATGTAGTCCTGCATCATCCCGTAGAAGACCGACTGCATCTCGGCGGGGCGGAACGTCGTGGGACCGTGATACGGCCGGCCGGGGTACGGGTCGCCGTACCTGAACGTGTTGTGCGCCTCGATGCGGTCCATCAGGTCCTTGAACAGCCCGCTGCGGTAGAACGACCGCTTCATCGGGTGCCACGCCGGGGCCCAGCCGACGTCGCCGATGCCCTTGTTCTCGTCGACGCACGCCAGCGCCTGCTCGGTGTACTGCCCGCCGAACCACACGCCGTCGTGCACGATCACGATGTCGCGCACGCCCATGCGCGCCGCCTGGATCGCCGCCGCCCAGCCCGACTCCGTCGCCCCGACGATCAGCAGGTCCGCGTCGATCGCTTCGCCATCACAGTCCGCCGCCCGCGCGACCGGCGCAGCAAGCAGCGCGACACACATCACCATCAGCAGATGTCTCATGAGCACATCATACGCACCAACCGCCGCGGCCGGGTCGCGTATCGTGAGCCGGCCGCGATCTTTAACCGCGGCGTGATGCGGCCGTGACGCCGGACCCCGGCCGATTTTTCTGTCGCTTGCAATAGCGGACCGGTATAATACGTATACCTATTAGTCGAGGAGAATCTTTTTCAGGCGTTCGGGGAGGACGCACGATGCTCAATACCCCCGCATGGTTCAAGTTTCGCTGCCCGCACTGCCACATGAAGCATGCCGTGCCGCACACGGTCGTCGGCAGAGTGGTTCGGTGCGAACACTGCAACAACACCGTTCACGTCGTCGATTCTTCCCAGCGTGTGCCGGGCCTGTCCGCGTCGGATCGTGTGACGGGCATGCCGCCCACGCCGCTGCTGGCGAGCGAGGTGACCGAGCAGCAACGCCTCGAAGGTTTCGGCTACATCTTCCCGCCGATTGATTGACCTCGCGTTGCGCCTGGCCGCGCGTCGCTATCATGGTCGCATGGCACAACCACGACTCGCCGTTCCTTTCCTGATCATCATGACCGTATTGACGTCCTGCGACTCCGTGCCGCGGCCGGTGCGCGAGGTATTCGTCAAGCCCAAGCCGGTGGGCCCGCCGCCCAATTTCGTAATCATCATCGCCGACGACATGAACTGGGACGACAGCGGTGTGTACGGCCACCCGCGCATCCGCACGCCGCACATCGACGCGCTGGCGAAGCAGGGCATGCGGTTCGACAACGCGTTCGTGACGATCAGCTCGTGCAGCCCGTCGCGTGCGTCGATCATCACCGGGCGCTACCCGCACAGCACCGACGCCGAGCAGCTGCACTGGCCGGTGCCCGCCGAGCAGGTCACGTTCGTCGAGCAGCTCAAGGCCGCGGGATACTTCACCGCCGCGGCGGGTAAGTGGCACCTCGGCGAGGCGCTCAAGTCGCGGTTCGACGTCGTCAAGGAGGCCGACCCGCGCGGGTTCCAGCTGTCGACCGACGCCGACGGCAAGCCCGGCAAGATGGTCGGCGGCGATCCGTCGGGCTGCAAGGACTGGCTGCCGCTGCTGGCCGATCGCCCGCGTGACAAGCCGTTCCTGCTGTGGCTCGCGTCGCTCGACCCGCACCGCGATTACGAAGAGGGCATCATCGATCCGCCGCATCAGCCGGGCGACGTGCGTCTGCCGCCGTACCTGCCCGACGTGCCCGCCGTGCGTCACGAGTTCACGCAGTACTACGACGAGATCAACCGCCTCGACGGATACGTCGGTCGCGTGCTGGCGGAGCTCGACAGGCAGGGCGTGGCGGACAACACGTTCGTGCTGTTCTTCAGCGACAACGGCCGACCGTTCCCGCGCGAGAAGACGACGACGTACGACTGCGGCATCAAGACGCCGTTCATCGTGCGGTTCCCCGGTCGCGTCGCGGCGGGGTCGGTGTGCCGCAGCGTGATCAGCACGGTCGACATCGCGCCGACGGTGCTGCAGCTGGCGCGGCTCGAACCGCTGCCGACGTTCCAGGGCGTGAGCCTCGTGCCGCTGCTGAGCGATCCGACGCGGCAGGTGCGCCGCTTCGCGTTCGCCGAGGACAACTGGCACGACTACGAAGACCGCGCCCGCGCCGTGCGCTCGCGGCGGTACAAGTACATCCACAACGAGTACACGGACCTTCCCCAGACGCCCCCGGCGGACGTGAACCGCAGCCCCACGGCTCAGGCGATGCGCGCGCTGCGCGACGCCGGGAAGCTGCCCACGCATCAGCGCGCCGTGTTCCTCACGCCGCGTCCCGAGCACGAGTTGTACGACACGCTGACCGATCCGAACGAGCTGTACAACCTGGCGAACAACCCGATCTACGCGGAGGTGCTGGGCGAGATGCGCGACGCGCTGGCTGCGTGGAAGCGCGACACGAATGACGTCGATCCGCCGCACCGCACCGCCGACGAGTTCGACCGCGAGACCGGCCGGCCGCTGCCCAACCGCGTGCGCCCGCGCCCGTCGAAACGCGACATGTTCGGCCCGTGAACGTCGCGCGACGGCGCGTCGCCAATTCCGTTAGGCCGGGTTGTGATTTCGCGATTGTTGGTGTTTTTCCGCTGCGCTTTTAGAGGAATGCGGAAAACCCGCCTAGTATTTGTTGGCCCGATGATGTGGGGCCGCACTTCTTGTTGTGTTCCTCGTTCGAGGGTGTAGTGCCATGATCAACGTTCCATCTGTGTTCAAGTTCCGATGTCCGCATTGCGGTCAGAAGCACGCCGTGCCGGAGGCATTCATCGGCAAGGTCGTGCGGTGTCAGCCGTGCGGGAACACCATCCACGTACAGTCCGAGCCGCCGCGGCGTCCGGTCGATATGCCGATGGTGCCGCGTTCGCGCGAAGAGGTCCCGCAAAGCGAGATCGACGCGGGCTGGGGCTACATCTTCCCGCCGAGCGACTGACGCGATGGGATGGGCGTGCCGGGCGCGCCGCCGTCGTGTCGGGGCAGCCACCGCCGACCTGTCAGCGGTTGGTTGGCAGGTCGGCGGCAAGGCTCACGTGCGCGGCGCCGGCGCGCTTGGCGGCGTCCATCACATCCACCACGCCGCCCGACGGCGCGTCCTTGTCGGCGATCACGATCACCGCGCCGTGCGGACGGTCGCTGAGAAAGCGACGCACAGACTGCTCGAGCGTGTCGAGGTCGACGCGGTCGCCCTCGGTGTAGATCGCGCCGGACCGGGCGATGCTGATCCGCAACGCGTCGGGCGCCAGCGGCGTCGCGGCCGCGGCGGTCGCTCGCGTCACCTCCACGCCCGTGTCCTTGATGAACGTCGTCGTCACGAGAAAAAAGATCAGCAGGATGAACACCATGTCGATCAGCGGCGCAAGGTTCACCGTCGCCGCGGATCGGCTGTCGTTCTTGCGGGATTTACGCATCGACTTGAACATGGCAGACGCCGCTTGCGGCTTGGCACGCGAACCAATCAGTCATGGCAGAGGATCGTCTCGACCTTTTTGACGTAGAGCCGCGCGTGGTTTTCGAGTTGTCTGGCGTTGGAGAGCAGCACGCGGTGGAGCAGCAGCAGCGGCAGGGCGACGAGCAGGCCGGCCTGCGTGGTCAGCAGCGCCTGACCGATGCCGTCGGCGAGCAGGGCCGGGTCCTTGGCGCCGTGCACGTTGATGACGTCGAAGCTCTGCATCATGCCGAGCACCGTGCCGAGCAGGCCGAGCAGCGGGGCGATCACGGCCAGCATGCCGACGAGGCGGATGCCGCGGTGCGCCTGCTCGGCCTCGGCGTCGATCACCGGCGCGAGCCGCTCCTCGAACCACGCCCGCTGCGGCTCGCGGCACGTGAGGCTTTCGAGCAGCAGGCGGCCGACCATCGTCGGGTGCTCGCGGCACAGCGCGATCGCGTCGGCCAGCTGACGCTCGCGGAGCAGGTCGACGACGCGCTGCGGCCAGTGCCGCCCGCCGCGCCGCTCGACGCGCAGCGCCAACCACTTCCACGCCACCAGCGCCCAGCCGAGGATCGACAGCGCGAAGATTACCGCCAGCACCCACCCGCCGTGCCGCAGCAGCGTGTCGATGCCGAGTTGTTGGAGCAGTGTGTGCATGGGGCGTTCGTATCGAGCCGCTAAGACATTTCGTGAATCTGCCCGGGGCTCTGGTGCCGGGTGGCCCGTGCCATTAGCCTACTATAAGCGTTTCAGCCGAGACGTTTCAAAGTTACACAGTTTGGGCACAAACATGATCTCACTCCGTCCTTCCCGCCGTCGGGTTCGCGCGTTTACGCTGATCGAACTCCTGGTCGTCGTCGCCATCATCGCGTTGCTGATCGCGATCCTGCTGCCGTCGCTGCGCAACGCACGCGAGACCGGCCGGGCGATCGTCTGCGGGACGAACATGCGGACGATCTCCATGTCGCAGCAGATGTACCTCAACGACTTCAGCGGCGTGTATCCGTACGGCATCCCGAAGCCCGTGTCGATCGTGGATCACCCGCAGTACACCGGCTGGGGCCCGGGCGGCGCGCGGGGTTACGGCGTGCCTCCGCAGCAGCAGTATTGGAACCTGCACTACCTGCGCGACAAGACGATCTGGGTCTGCCCGTCGGACGAGACGCCGGAGAACTACGCGTGGTGGGACTACAACGTCCACCCCGACTTCGACGCCAGCAGCTACATGCACTCGGAGCAGGTGGCGTACGGCGTGTCGTGGTGGCGGCACCGCGTGCTGAGCGACGACGACGTGAAGGTGCCGTCGACCCTGGCGACGATGTCCGAGGGCTGGCACGTGCTCAACGGCTGGACGTGGGCGCGCACCGACCCGAAGGACCTGCTGCACGTCAATCCGTGGGACATCCGCACGGACTGGTGGCACACCGACACGCTGAACTTCCTCTACGCCGACCAGCACGTCGAGCGGACGCAGGTCGCCGAGGCCCGTTACAACATCCGCACCAACCCGCTGCACCTCGACCCGAAGCACACGTGGAAGTGACATGAAAAACGCGTCGCCGACGGGGGACGTCGGCGACGCGTTCGTGTGACTCGCGGTTGGCGATGCG
Source organism: Phycisphaera sp. (assembly GCA_016125285.1). Classification (GTDB taxonomy): domain Bacteria; phylum Planctomycetota; class Phycisphaerae; order Phycisphaerales; family Zrk34; genus RI-212. The sequence continues at coordinate 67,789 of WGMA01000004.1, read as the reverse complement.
GCTTACTCGTTGCCCGTCAGGCAGACGATCGACCCGTCCTTCAACGCCACGTAGACCTTGCCGTGCGCCGCGGCCATGCCGTCCCAGACCGGCAGCGTGTCGAGCTTGAACTCGCCGCGCGTCTTGCCGGTGGCGGTGTCGACGCTCAGCAGCTTCGCGCCGTGCTCGCCGCGCAACGCCGCGTCGAGCTGCGCGAGCTTGTCCTTGATCTCCTGCTCGCGGTAGCGGGCGAACGCCTCGGACTCGTTGACGCTGTCCTCCGGCCCGGCGACGAGCAGCGTGTCGGCCGCGACGGTCATCGCCGTGGCGTAGAGCGGCACGTCCTGGTTCCACGAGTGGGTCACGTTGTACTTGGGTTGCGCCTTGCCCTTGGCCTTGGCGTTTGCCGCTTTGGCCTTCGGCTTCGGGGCGGGCTTGGCGCCGGGCTGGGGCGCATCGCCGAAGCGCATCGCCTGGCCGACCTTGCCCGGCTGGGGCTCTGCGCCGGAGACCTTGCCGTCGTTCTTGTTGCCCGAGCTGTCGGTCGCCTTGCCGTCGTCGAATGTGCAGTTGACGAGCAGCTTCGCGGTCGACGCGTCGGCCGGGCCGCCGCTGTAGTGACGCGTCACGTCCTCCGCCGTCAGCGCGCCCTCGTAGACACGCACCTCGTCGATCAGGCCGTTGAACGTGAACGGGCTCTGGTAATCGGTCCCGACCGTGCCGCCGTCGTCCGAGCCGATCTCCATCGCCTGCTTGGGCTCGGTGTTGATCAGCTCGGGGACCTCGTCGCTGCCGGCGAGTTGGCCGTCGACGTAGATCTGCAGCTTGCGGTCGGCGGTGAGCACGCCGGCGAGGTGCGCCCACTGCTTGCCGATCTTCTCCCTGGCTTCCGCGGTGACGACGATGTTCTCGTCGATGCGGACGACGAACCGCGGCACGCCCTTGATGATCACCAGCGCGTACCCGCTGCGCGGCCCGCCGCGCGAGACGACCACGCCGTCCTGCTTGTCCGCCTTGATCCACGCCTCGACGCTCAGCGGCTTCCGCGTGGGATCGACGCCGGGGTTGTTGGTGAACTGGATCGTCGGCGAATCGGTGGGGTTGCCGTACGCGCTGCCGCGCCGGTCGGCCTGCGTGATCGGCGCGATCTCGGGCTGATCCTTCGGCGCCGCGAACAGCTGGTGCTCGAGCACCGTGGTCCACTTGAGGTACTCGGGCTTGCGGCCGTAGCCGTAGATGTTGGTCCCGTCGTTGACGAGGATGCGCCCGGCGGGGGCGTTCTTGCCCGCCTGGAAGTAGCCGCTGTGTCCGCCGGCGAAGTTCTTGCCGTAGATCCAGTACGCGCGGTGGAAGTAGCTGTCGTCGAGGTAGCCCATCGGGGCGTAGAGGTGCACGCCCTCGCCGCGCTGGTCGGCGCCCTGCTTGGCCGGATCGCCCGACACCGGGCCGATGCCCTCGCGCTTGCCCTCGAAGTCGAACTTCTGCGACCGCATGTAGATGAAGTTGCCGTCGCAGGACAGCACGTCGGCCAGACCCGCGGGGCCCTGCAGCGTCTGCGTCAGCGTCTGGAGGTTCTTGCCCGTCGCCGGGTCCTTGTCGTCCATCTGCTGCCTGGAGAGGATCTCGCCGTCGGTCGGGTCGAGCTTGAACATCGTGATGCCGCCGTCGAGGAAGACGGAGCGGCCGGCGACGAAGTACGCCGCGTCGTCCTTGATGAGGATGCTGCCGTGGACGGGCCAGATCGACTCGACCTGCTCCATGGCCATGATGCGCAGGTCCTTCGGCGCGGCGCGGAACCGCCAGGCCAGCACGCCGTCCGACGCCCGCACGCAGTACACCCAGCCATCGGCCGAGCCGAACAGCAGCGTGCCCTTGTAGACGGTCGGCGGCGAGTCGACGCGGCCGCCGGCGGTGAACGCCCAGATCGGCTTGCCGGTGTCGGCGTCGAGCGCGTGCACGGTGTGCGCGTCGATCTGCGAGATGTAGACGCGTCCGCCGGCGACCACCGGCGCGCTGAGCCGTCCGCCGAGCTGCGCACGCCACGACGCCTTGAGATTCGCGGGCACGGGGTCGGGCGAGTGGCCGCTGCGTGCGAAGTCGCCGCGGAACGTCGGCCAGTCACCGTCGTGCGAGGCTTCAGGCTGGTCGGCCAGCGAGTCGAACGCCGGGCCCTTCTCCACGCGGTTGCCGTCAACCTTGTCGGGGTCGTAGTGGCGGCAGCTGTCTTCGCTGTCGGCCAGCAGGGCGTTGAAGCCATACAGCTTCGCTTCGGGGAAGCACGCGCAGTCGTGCGGCGGGGCGTAGGTGAAACCGTTGGCCGGCAGCACGCCGTAAAGGCACCCGCCGCGGACCCAGTGGTGGATCTGCCAGTCTTCCTTGCGGAAGTCGACGAACTCGATGCCCGTGCGTGACGGCATCAGGTAGTTGTCCGTCGCCTTGGCGATGTAGCAGCGGTGGTGGAACCAGTACGTGTCGACGTTCGGCGGGAACTGCACCTTCACCTCGCCGGTCTTCACGTCGCGGCCGGTCCACTCGCCGTTGTCCTTGCCGCTCGTCGTCGCCGCGGACCACACCTTGCCGTCGATCACCAGCAGGTCCTCGGGCGACTGATACCCGCCGCGCTCGTGCGGCGCCGACCACAGCTCCTTGCCGGTCGCCGCGTCGTAACCGTGCATCTTGCGGTCGCCGCCGGCGAACAGCACGACGTCGCCGTGCAGCACGACCTTCGGCCCGAAGTTGAACGTGTACGCGTCCTTTGTGCTGCCCTCCTGGCTCCACGCGACCTCGCCGGTCTTGCGGTCGAGGCACACGACCTTCGATTCACCGTCGTGGAAGTACACGCGGTCGGCGTCGGCGGCGAGCGTCAGCGGCGCGACCTTCGAGTCGTGCTGCCAGCGGATCAGGCCGGACTCCACGTCGAGCGCGACGATGTGCCGCGGCTTGGCGTTCCAGTGTTCGGTCTTGCCGACGATGCCCTGGTCGCCCACCGTTGCCTGCTGCGGCAGGTAGTCCTCGAGCTCCCACTTGCCGTCGCGCACCAGCGCGAACGCCGTGTCGCCCTCGACGATGATCTCCTCCGTGGCGGTCGTGCGGTCGTAGGTCTGGACGGTCTTGCCCGTCGCGGCGTCGAGGCACGTGAGCGGGGCGTCGATGCCGAGCGTGATGAACACGCGGTCGCCCACCGCGACGAGGCGACGCGTCAGCTGCGTCGGGCCGCTCTTCAACGGCCACATGTGCTCGTGCCAGTCGGGGATGTCACGCTTCCAGAGGATCGTGCCGTTGAACGCGTCCCGCGCGGTCAGCACCCAGTGCGACGGCGTCTCGATCGTCACCCGCGAGCCCTCGTCCATGACGTAGAACATGCGGCCCTTCGCGGTGACCAGCGCGCTCATCGACGCCATGCGGTCGTGGTGACGCGACCAGCTCGGGTTGCCCTGCCACTGCAGGTGACGCGGCGGACCGACCTTCGTGTCGTGCGCCACCGCGTTGTTCGACGGGTCGTGCAGGTAGTGCGTCCACTCGTCGATTTCCTTCGGCCAGGCCTTCGTGATCTTCTTCCACGCGCCGTTCTTCTTCACGTAAGCCGCGCCCAGCGGGGTGAGCACGCGCTCGATGTCCGCGAGCTTGATCGAATCGTCCTCGACGACGAGCAGGTTCACGAGGTTGTCGGCGTAGGGCAGCGTGTCGGTGGTCATGCGGTCGATGCACACGTCGCCGTACACGCCGAGCGAGTGGACGTACCGCCGCGCCGCGTCGACGTTCTTCGCGTCGCGGTCGAGGCCCTGCACCTGGTAGCTGTCGTTGACGCGCAGCGCCGCGGTCAGCTTGCCGTCGCCGCAGCCGACGTGCACCACAAAGCCGCCCCTGACGCCGGTGTCGGCGAGGATCTGCTTGGCGGTTTCATCGGGGGTCGCGGCGCGGGCGGTCGCGTTCAGCGACGGCGCCAGACACACCGCGATGGCGATCAGGCAGGGACACAACGACACAAGCCAACGCGGCGAACGCGTCTGCGTATTCATCACGGGGGTACCTCTCGCTCCGAATGGATTCCAAACCTGAACACGTGCCTGCCGCGGTTGTGCCCACCGCCGCGACGCATCTATTGTAGGCGGCCTGTTCTTTTCGTCCACGTCCCGTAGTCAACGCGGCGGAAGGGGGATTGTTGCATCGGTGTTTTGAGCGTCTCAAGCCACACGCCGCCCGAGGGGTGGCGGGCGGCGTGTGGCCGATAAGGGTAGGCATGACGGGCGGATGAGTCGCCCGGGAATTGGTCGTTCGGTCAGTTGTTGCGGGGCAGGGTCGTGGCGCCGAGGATGATCGCCGTGATCGACTGCAGCCCGACGCCGCGCCGGTTGGGCTCGCCGACAAAGAACGTGCGTCGGTCGCCGGCGCTGATCACGTGGTGCGCCTCGCGGAGCAACGTCAACTCGCTCTGGGGAATCACCACGACCACCGGCATGTTCAGGCCCGCCGCGCGCAGCTTCGCGACCACCGCCGCGCCGCAGAGCGACGAGAGCCGCGCGTCGACCACGACCACCTCCACGAGCCCGCTCAGGTCCTGCGCCACGTTGCACAGGTCTTCGCCGTCGTTGACGTTCCAGACGTTGATGCCCGCGTCGCCGAGCTCGCGGTACAGCATGGCTTGCGTGTCGGGATCATTGATTGCGAGAAGGATCATCGTGCTGCTCCAAGGTGGTGGCGTTGGCCGGTTGTTTCGTTTGGTTCGAGAGGACTTAACGCAACGGCCGTGCCAGATGGATCACGACGCGACGACACCCGCGTTCAACGCACGCAATCATCAATAGACGCGGTGAAAACAGCGCCGAGCCTCTCAATTTGAGTGCTCAGGTGCGGCGACCAATCATTCTGACACGCAGAATGGTGGTTCTGACCTTGCCGGCTGCGGGGTGATGCGAGCGTGGAACCAATCGCTATAATGCCGCACCCGCGATGCGGGGCAGCTGCGTCCGTAGCTCAATTGGATAGAGCTCCGGTCTTCGGAACCGGAGGTTGCAGGTTCGAGTCCTGCCGGGCGTATTTCGATTTCGGATTGGCGATTTCGGATTGCGGATTGAGGCTGTTGACGGCGTAATCTGGTCCGTAATCCGAAATCACTTATACAGATTGTTCGCACGGATGTAGGCCAGCACGGCGGGGTCGAGGTGGTCTCGGATCGTCGCCGCGTCGTAGTCGCCCGCGCGCAGCGCCGTGCGGAGGGCGGTGCTCGACACGTCGATGACGTGCGTGTCGACGATCCGCTCGGACCACGCCCGCCGCTCGTCGTCCGTCAGGTCGTCCGGCAACTCGACGAGCAGGCTCGCCATCGTCCACGGCGGGCGCATCGCCACGACCACCTCCGCGAGCCGCAGGATCCGGCGGGGCTCCCGCCAGTCGTAAAAAGACGCGGCCATGTCCGCGCCGATCAGCAGCCGCAGGTCGATGTCATCCCCCAGCGTGTCACGCAGATGCTGCAGCGTCTCGACGGTGTAGGTCACGTCGTGGCGATCGATCTCGACGGTGTCGATCGCCACGCGGTCGACGTCCCGCAGGGCGGCGCGCAGCATGGCGAGGCGGTGCGTGGCGTCGGTCAGCGAGCGTGACTTGTGCGGCGGCTGACCCGCGGGCACGTACAGCACGCCGTCGGCGCCGATCGCGTCGGCGACCTGGCGCGGCAGCTCGATGTGCGCGCGGTGCGGCGGATCGAAGCTGCCTCCGTAGACGATCAGCCGGTGTGCGCGGCGGGGGTCCAGCATGCCGGTAGGGTAAGGCGTCGGCGGCCGCGCGTCACGGGTGACTACTGCGCCTTCATGGGGATCACGACTTCAACGGCGGGCGTCGCGTCGAGAGCGTTGAGGGTGTGCATGGCGAGGTCGGCGACGTAATTGAGCACCTCGGTGAACTGCGCGGCGTTGCCGGAGATGCGGGCGTGCTCGGCCTCCATCAGGTACACGCTGATCTGCGCCAGCTCGGCGCGGCGGCTCGCGGCGTAGTCCGTGTCGGTCGGCGGGTACAGGCACTGGCTCAGCGCGCCGCCGAGCTTGTCGGGCAGCTGCGGCAGCGCCGGGCCGAGGTCTTCGGCGAGACGGGCGATCAGCAGCGGCAGGGCGGAGTCGCGCTCGATCTTCGCCAGCTGCGTTTCGAGGTCGGGGAAGTTGGCGACCGCGGCGAAGCGGCACGCCTGCTTGACGCGGTCCGGCAGCACGCCCATCAGCGGATGCACCGCGGTCGGCGCCACCTCCCACGCCGCCCAGCGGTTGAGTCGATCGCCCAGGTCGGTGGCGCGCTGCACCGACAGCGTCAGGTGGATCGCCCGCAGCAGCCGCTTGAGCTTGCGGAGGTTCTCGGCGTTGGCGGTGGCGTCGTCGCCCGTCGCCCACGCCGTGGCCAGCAGCTGCCGCTGTCGGTCGATCTGGTCGAGGATCAGCGAGTACGCGCCGCCGGTGACCTCCTGCACGGGCTCGTCGCCGCGGATCAGGTGCTCGGTGTACGGCAGCGTGAGGAACAGCTCGGCCTGCTCGTCGAGGCGACGCAACGCGTCGTTGGCCGTGGCCGCGGTGTCGGGGTCCTGGTTTGACAGATCGTTGGCCATCGCCGTCAGCCGCCGGAACAGCCCGCCCGCCGGGCGCGGCTTGAACTCGTTCATCACGTCGACCCACTTCGGGATCGTCTGCACGCGGCGGAAGCGGTTGAGCTTCTCGACGAGCCCGTCGATCTGCTCGGACCACTGCGGGTCGTGCACCTGCTGCGGCGCGGTCGTCAGCGCGCCCATCGCGTTGATCAGCCGCAGCTCCTCCTTCTGGTACGCCGCGCCGAGCTGCAACACCGTGCGCTTGAGCGTCGCGTGCGTCTCCCCGCCGAGCATCGCGCGGTAGGCGAGCATCGGCGCGGTCGCGCGTTCGATCAGCCGCGTCAGCGCCTCGGCCGTGCGCAGGTCCGAGCTCTTGACCCGCAGCTCGTGCGCCTTGAGGAACGCCGCACGCATGTTGTGGATCGGCACCGCCTGCCGGTCGAGCTCCGCGAGCCGGTCCATCACCGCGAGGTCGCGGCTGAGCGTGTCGAACCGCTCGACCCCCGCCTCGCGCGTCCGCGGGTCCTTCACCAGCAGCACCGCCATGTGCAGCTGATCGAGCAGCTCGTCCGACGTCTGCTGCCCCAGCCAGCCCGACGCTTCGCCGAACGCCCGCGCCACCATCGCCGCCTGCTCCATCAGGTCGTAGAACTTCACCACGTGCGGGCGGATCTCCGGGTGCGGCCAGCCCTGCTGCATCATCGCGACGATCTGCTGCATCTCCTTCTTCGTCCGCGCGGGGATCGACAGGTCGGCGATCTCCTTGTGCAGCGCGATGATCTGCTGCACGTCCGCCAGCTCCAGCGTCGGGCCGGTCGCGCCCACGGCGCGCGGCCAGGTCGACCGCAGCTCGTCACCACCCGCCGCGCTGTGCGCCACCGTCATCGACGCCAGCATCTTCTGCAGGTAGCGATCCACCGCGTCCGGGCTCGCGCTGCTCAGCTCGTCGGCCGCGGCCTGCGTCGCCTCCGCGAAGTCGTCCATCGCCACCTTGAATCGCCGGCCCGCCTCCACCTGCGGATCGTCCGACTTGCGACTCAGGTCGCGCACGACCGTCGTGAACCCCGACAGCCGCGCGAACAGCTCGTCCGCCTCCGCCGCGTGATCCGCCAGCGTGTGCCCGTACAGGATCGCCACCGCGCCGTCGGGACCCTTCTCGCGGCCCGCCTTCAGCAGCGACCGCGCCACGATCCGGTAGTTGATCTGCGCCCCGAAGACCTGACGATCGACCTCGTTCGCGTCGCCGCTCTGCGCGATCCGTTCGGCGATCTGACGCTCGAGCTCGGCGATGCGGAAGTGAACGTAGTTGTAGTCCGGTGCGGCGGTGGGCTGCGGCTTCGGCGGAGGCGGCGCGGCGTCGGCTCGGTGCGGCAGGGCCAGCGTCAGGCACACCGCCGCCAGCATCGCCGCCGTCGCCACGTCCCGCGTCATCGTCCGCATCCGCGCCTCCGTCCCTTTGATTCCCCGGAATCTCTGCTACTTGTCCAGCAGCCGCCGGTACAGCGCGTCGAGCTTGTCGACCATCACCCGCCAGTCGAACCGCTCGCGGCAAAGCGTTCGGCCCGCCTCGCCCATCGCCGCACGCTCCGCCGGGCGCCCGACCATCCACTCCACCGCCTCGGCCAGCTTCGTGACGTTGCCCGTCGGAACCAGCCGCCCGGTCTGTCCGTCGAGGCACACCTCGCCCGCGCCGTCACAATCATAGGACACCACCGGCACCCCACACAGCAACGCCTGCGGCAACGCCCGCGCCAGACCCTCGCGGTAGCTCGGGTGAACCAGTATGTCCATCGCACGGATCATCCGCGGCACCTCGCTCGGCGGCACCATCCCCGTGATCACGACCCTCTCCTGTAGACGCGCAGACCGCACCCTTTGTTCCAGCCTTTCACGCCACCAACCGTCGCCCACCCACATCAGCTTCACCTTCGGGTGCGCCGCCAGCCACGCGCCCAGCCCGTCGAGCAGGTCGTCGTGACCCTTCAGCTCCGCCAGCCGCGCCACCGTGCCGACGATCACCTCGTCGTCGGCGACGCCGTACTCCGCCCGCGTCGCCGCGCGGTCGTCGGGCGCATCGAGGAACTGATCGACCTCCATGCCGCTGTGCACCGTCTCGTACAGCCCCGACGTGCCGATCCCCGCCGCCAGCGCCTGACGCGTCATCGCGTCCGCCACACACACGATCTTGTGACACCGCTTCGCCGCCCAACGCTCAGCCATGATGTAAGGCTTGTTCAGCCACCAGCCCTGGTACGGATGAAACGCCAGCCCGTGCACCGTGTGCACCACCGCCGGAACCTTCTCCGCCCAAGCCGCGGCGCGTCCCAGCACGCCCGCCTTCGACGAGTGTGTGTGCACCACGTCCGGCTTCACCTGCCGGATCAGCTCGCGACACTGCCGGTAACACCGCCGATCCCGCAGCGGACGGATCGCGCGGATCATGTCCGGGATCTCCACCAGCTCGTATCCGCCGCTCTGCGCACGCTCCTCCAGCGAACCCTCCGGCCCGTAGATCGGCCCGTACGCCAGGATCACCTCGTGACCCTTCTGCCGCGCCAGCCCCTCGCACGACAACACCGTGTTCTCCTGCGCCCCCCCGAGAATCAGCCGCGTAATGATGTGGAGGATTCTCATCTGCCCCGATTGTAAACCATCCCCGCGCGATCCGTTATCATGCGGCCCTTCAATCACCACCCACGCGGAGTTCACCCATGTCCGACCAGGTTTCCGTCGTCGCGCGATTCACCGCCAGGCCCGACCGCATCGACAAGCTCAAGGCCGAACTGCTCGCCCTCGTCCCGCTCACCCGCGCCGAGCCCGGCTGCATCAACTACGACCTGCACCAGAGCCCGGCCAACCCCGCCGAGTTCGTCTTCTACGAGAACTTCGCCGACGCCGAAGCGTTCGCCTTCCACGGCGCTCAGCCGTACATCGCACGCGTCAAGGAGTTCGCCGCCGAACTCTGCGTCTCGCCGCCCATCGTCACCACCTGGACGATGATCAGCGACAAGGCATAACGAAATGTTTAGCGACGCCCCGCAGGGGCGTGCTCTCCGCGCCCCGCGCGCCGTCTCAAACTCGGTCGATCCCCCATACGCCCAACGGCCGCCGCGCTGGTACGCTTTGGCCATGCGTACGATGTGGGTCATTGCTGTTGCAATCGTCGCCACGGTGGTCACGCCGTGCCGCGCCGCCGACGATGCGCCGCCATCTCTCGCCGCCCGCGCCCGCGCCGCGCTCGACCCTTACGTCAAACCGCTGCCCGATCGCATCGGCGACAAGCCCGCCGCGCCCGCGCTCGTCGACCTCGGCCGCACGCTCTACTTCGACGATCGCCTCTCCGCCGACCGCGACCTGTCCTGCAACGCGTGCCACGCGCTGAGCCGTTACGGCGTGCCGACGATCTCGGGCCGTCGCCGCGTCGCCGCCGTGCGCAAGCTGCCGCGCAAGATCCCCAGCGTCTACAACGCCGCGATCCAGTACGCCCAGTACTGGGACAGCCGCGTCGATACCATCGAACACCAGGCCGCCGCCGCGCTGCTCAACCCGCTCGAGATGGCCATGCCCAGCGAGGCCGCCGTGCTCGAACGCGTCAACGCCGTGCCCGGCTACCGCACGCTATTCGCCGCCGCGTTCCCCGATGACAAGGACCCCGTCACGTTCGACCACCTCACCGCCGCGCTCGCCGCGTTCGAGCGCGGCCTCGTCACGCCCGCGCCCTTCGACCGCTTCCTCAAGGGCGACGACACCGCGTTGACCGACAAGCAACTCGAAGGCCTCATCCGCTTCCAGTCCGCCGGTTGCTCGTCCTGCCACACCGGCCCGAGCATCGGCGGGCAGATGCTGCAGAAGGTCGGCGTCGTCCATCCCTGGCCCAACCCGCGCGACGAGGGCCGCTTCGCCGTCACCCGCGCCGCCGCCGACAGGATGATGTTCAAGGTCGCGTCCCTGCGCAACGTCGAACGCACCTGGCCCTACTTCCACGACAGCTCCGCGCTGACCCTCGACGAAGCCGTCCGCAAGATGGCGTGGTACGAGCTCGGCCAGACCCCGTCCGACGAAGACCTCGCACTCATCGTCGACTTCCTCCGCAGCCTCACCGGCAAGGCGAACGCGGAGTACATCGAGGAACCAACTTTACCGAAGTGATGTGATGGAACGGATGTTTAGCGACGCCCCGCAGGGGCGTGCTCCGCTAAGCCCCAAGCGGCCTCACTTCGCCTCAAACCAGTTCGTCCCCCAGCTCACGTCCACCTTCAGCGGCACGCTCAGCTTCATCGCGCCTTCCATCGTCTCGCGGACGATCTTCGCCTCGGCCTCGACGTGCTCCTGCGGCACCTCGAAGACGAGCTCGTCGTGGATCTGCAGCAGCATCTTCATCGGGCGCTGCTCGTCGTGGATGCGGCGGTGCAGCTGCACCATCGCGAGCTTGATGAGGTCCGCCGCCGAGCCTTGCACGACGGTGTTGATCGCGATGCGGCGGCCGAACGCGGCCATGTTCGCGTTGTTGCTGCGGATCTCCGGCACGTTGCGGCGGCGCTTGCAGATCGTCTCGACGTAGCCCTTGTCGTCCGCCTCCGCCACGCACTTGCTGAGGAACTCGTCGATCTTCGGGTAACGCCGCTTGTAGTCGGCGATGATCCGCTTGGCCTCGTCGACGCTCGACCCGGCGGTGTCAGCGGGCAGGCGTCGCGCCAGGCCGTAGGGCGTCACGCCGTACACGATGCCGAAGTTGACCATCTTCGCCACGCCGCGCTGTTCGGGCGTCACGTCGTCGGGCGCGGCGCCGAACACCTGCGCCGCGACGGCGCGGTGGATGTCCATGTCCGACTCGAACGCCTTGGTCAGCGCCTTGTCGCCGCTGAGGTGCGCCAGCAGCCGCAGCTCGATCTGCGAGTAGTCCGCGCCGAGCAGCACGTGCCCCGGCGGCGCGACGAACGCCTTGCGGATCTGTCGCCCGATCTCCGTGCGGATCGGGATGTTCTGCAGGTTCGGATCGCTCGACGACAGCCGACCCGTCGCGGTTACCACCTGGTTGAACGACGCGTGGATCCGTCCGGTGCGCGGGTTGATCGCGTCCTTGAGCGACTCGAGATACGTGCCGCGCAGCTTCGTGAGCATGCGGTACTCCAGCACCAGCGCCGCGACCGTCGCGCCCGGCGGGTCCTGCTCGTCGGCGATCTTCGCCAGCACCTCGCTGTCGGTCGACGGCCCCGTCTTGCCGCGCTTGTACGACTTGCACTTGAGCTTCGTGAACAGCACCTCGGCCAGCTGCTTCGGCGAGTCGGGATTGAACTCGCTGCCCGCCGCCGCGAGGATCTCGTCGTGCAGCTCGCCGATGCGCACGTCCATCAGCTTCTTCTGCTCATCCAGCACCGCCGGGTCCACCGCGATCCCGTTGAACTCCAGCTCCGCCAGCACCGCCACCAGCGGCATCTCCAGCGTGTCGAACAGCTCGCGCAGCCCCATCAGCTTCAGCTTCGGCTCGAACAGCTCGCGAAACCGCAGCGCGATGTCCGCGTCCTCCGACGCGTACGCCACCACCGATTCCGCCGGCACCGACGCCATCGACCGCTGGTGCTTGCCGCTTCCGATGATCTCCTTGATCGAGATCGTCTCGTGCTCCAGCAACGCCAGCGCGAGGTTGTCCAGCGAGTGGCTCGAACGCGTCGCGTCGATCAGATAGCTCGCGACGATGCTGTCGAAGTCGACGCCGCGCAGCGTGATCCCCGCGTTGCGCAGCACGATCGTGTCGTACTTGAGGTTGTGCCCCGTCTTCTTGATCGACTCGTCCTCGAGCACCGGCCCGAGCTTCGCGAGCACCGCCGCCTCATCGAGGTGCGCGTCCGGCGTCGACGAGCGGATCGGCACGTACACGCCCTCACCGGTCTTCCACGCCATGCTGATCCCCGCGAGCTTCGCCAGCATCGGGTTCAGCTGATCGGTCTCCGTATCGACCGCGATGTTGCCGCCGCTCTCGGCGTGCTTGCGGATCGTCTTCACGAGATCGTCGAGCTGCTTCGCGGTCGCGATCATCGTGTAGTTGTCGTGGTCGGCCTTGGCGTATTTCGGCGTCTCGGGGATCGACTCGTCGAGGTGCGCGAACAATCCCCCGGGGATCTGCGGCATCGTCGGCGTCGACGCGCTCGCCGTGCCGCCGCCACTGTCACGCGCCGCGCCATCGCCGCTACTGTCACCGCTCGTCTGCCCGCTCATCTGCTCGATGTCGCGCAGGTGACGCGTGAATCCCAGCTGCTTGAACATCGGCCCCAGCCGATCGACCGGCGGCCCGTGCGCCTCGGCCGACTCCAGCGTGAAATCCAGCGGCACGTCGTGCTGCAGCGTCACCAGCTTCCGGCTCAGCGACAGCACGTCACGGTTCGCCTCGAGGTTTTCTTTCAGCTTGCCCTTCAACTCGTCGAGGTTTTCGAGCAGCCCGTCGATCGAGCCGTACTGGTGGATCAGTTTCGCCGCGGTCTTCGGCCCGACGCCCGGGATGCCCGGCACGTTGTCGATGTTGTCGCCCATCAACGCCAGCACGTCGATCACCTGCCCCGGCTTGATGCCTTTCTTCTCTTCCAGGCCCGCGACGTCGATCGTCTCGTCCTTATGGATGTCGTACATCTCGACGTTCGGCCCGAGCAGCTGCTCGAGGTCCTTGTCGCGCGACACGATGCGGATCTTCAACCCGGGCTCGTCACGCAGCCGCGTCACCAGCGTCGCGATCACGTCGTCCGCCTCCACGCCCTCGATCCCGATCACCGGGATGCCCCACGTCTCGCAGATCTCCACGATCCGCTTCGTCTGCGGGTGCAAATCTTCGGGCGGCGCGCTGCGGTTCGCCTTGTACTGCGGATAAAGCTCGCTGCGGAACGTCTCCTTGTCGCCCGACACGTCGATCGTCACCGCGACGTAGTCCGGGTGGCAGTCGCGGTACAGCTTGATCAGCATGCCGACGAACCCGAACGTGGCGTTGGTCGGCTCCTTCGTGACCGGCGAGCTGAGCGAGCGGATCGCGTGATACGCGCGAAAGATCTGCGCGTGCCCGTCGATCAGATATAATGTACGACCTTCATTTGCAGGAGATTTTCCCATGACCCGCGGATTGTATCAGCTTCACAAGTCGACGATGGCCGCGACCCTTCTGTGTGCTTGCCTCTTCGCGATCGCATCGGCATCGCCCGACACCGCCCGCGCCGCCGACGACGCGAAGGTCGCCGTCGGCCAGCCCGCGCCCGCCTTCACGCTGCCCATCCAGGACGATACGAAGGTCGCGCTCGCCGATCTCAAGGGCAAGTGGGTCGTGCTCTACTTCTACCCGAAGGACGACACGCCCGGCTGCACCATCGAGGCCTGCGACTTCACCGACGGCGTCAAGTCCTTCGAAAAGCTCGACGCCAAGGTGCTCGGCTGCAGCCCCGACTCCACCGAGTCCCACCGCGCCTTCATCAAGAAGCACGACCTGAAGATCGACCTGCTTTCCGATCCGAAACGCGAAACGATGACCACCTACGGCGCGTTCGACGGCAAGAAGGTCGTCCGCTCCACCGTCATCATCAATCCCGAAGGCAAGGTCGCGTTCCACTGGCCGAAGGTCGCCCCGAAGGGCCACGCCGCGGAAGTGAAGGCGAAGCTGGAAGAACTCAAAAAGTAAATGACCAATGTCCAAGCACCAATGACCAATGACAGAATCTCACGACCAGGTCCCGACGCATCACGGGCATTGGTCATTGGGATTTGGTCATTGGTCATTCCTTTCATTGCTTTAGCTGTTGGAGAATCTCGATGATTGAGGTTGGCAAAAAGGCCCCCGCGTTTGCGTTGATGGATCAGCACGACCAGAAGGTGAAACTGAGCGACCTCAAGGGCAAGTGGGTCGTGCTGTATTTCTACCCGAAGGACGACACGCCGGGCTGCACGGTCGAGGCGTGCGAGTTCAGCGCGGGCATCAAGGGCCTCGAAGACCTCGACGCCGTCGTGCTAGGTTGCAGCCCCGACTCCACCGAGTCGCACCGCAAGTTCATCACGAAATACAAGCTGCGGATCGACCTGCTGTCCGACCCCGACAAGAAGGTGATGGAAAAGTACGAAGCCTGGGGCGAGAAGAAAAACTACGGCAAGACGATCATCGGCACGATCCGCTCGACGGTGATCATCGACCCCGCCGGGAACGTCGCCCACCGCTGGAAGACCGTCAAGGCGAAGGGCCACGCCGAGCGCGTCCGCGAAGTTCTGGCGGAACTGAAGTCTGCGTGACGCTGGATTTCGGATTTGCGATTTCGGATTTCGGATTTAGAAACGAACAAACACGGCGCGCCGCATCTGTGCGGCGCGCCGTGTTGTTGTTCGGCCAATCCGAAATCCGAAATCCGCGATCCGAAATCGCCTCACGCGCGTCCGTGGATGTAGCTTTCCATGTAGACGATCTCGGCGTCCTTCTTCTCGATGGACCACGCGTTGAGGTCGCCGATCGACACGAGGCCGAGCAGCGCGCCGGACTCGTTAACGACCGGGATGTGGCGCACGCGGCGGTTCATCATGAGCGAGCGGACGACGTTGAGCGGCGTGTCGAGCGCGCACGCCAGGACGTTGTCGGTCATCACGTCGCTGACGGCGGTGTGCTCCGGCGAGCGTCGCTCGCCGACGACGCGGCGCAGCACGTCGCGCTCGGTGAACATGCCGCAGACCGTTCCGCCGCGGACGACTACGAGCGCGCCGATGTGGTTATCGTTCATGAGGCGGATCGCGTCCCAGACCGAGTCGCTGGCGCGGATGGTGAATACCTGGTCACCCTTGTCGTCGAGTAGCTGGCGTACGTTTTCCATGGCGTTGTCTTCTCCCGTGCGTGAGGTGTGGGCGTGTGGCGCCGTGCAATTCATCTAGATCATGCTACGTAGGGCGCGCCGCACGTTCTACATCGTGAAAAACATTGCAAAATAAGGGATTTGCTGAGCGCAGCGTGCGTGAGCCCCGGTGTGCGCGACGCGCTTACCGCTCGGGCTTCATCTCGCCGGACCTGAGTCGGGCGGCGTAGTCCCGCGCAGCGGCGCGGACCTTCGGCGCGAGGATGAGCATGCCGATGATGTTCGGATACGCCATCGAGAGGATCAGCAGATCGGTGAAGTCCATGAGATTGGTCAGCGAGACCATCGGGCCGATCATGACGAAGCCGAGGTAGATGACGCGGTAGGGCACGATCGCGCCCTTTCCGAACAGATATTCGGCGGCGCGCTCGCCGTAGTAGCTCCACGAGATCATCGTCGAGTAGGCGAAGACGAACACGGCGATCATGAGCAGGTAGGGCAGCCAGGATGCGAGCGAGGCGAAGGCGTTGGTCGTGATGGTGACGCCCTTGATGTCGGCCCACGGCTGGCCGCTGGGGTCGAGCTGCGAGCCGGTGATGAGGATCGCCAGCGCGGTCATGGTGCACACAACGTGGGTGTCGATGAACGGTCCGATCATCGCGACGATGCCTTCGCGGACGGGCTCGTCGGTCTTAGCGGCGGAGTGGGCGATCGCGGCGGAGCCGAGGCCGGCCTCGTTGCTGAACGACGCTCGCTTGGCGCCTTGGATCAGCACGCCGACGAGCCCGCCGGCGTAGACGGCCTGCGGCGAGAACGCCTGGTGGAAGATGTCGGCGAACATCGCGGGGACCTTGTCGACGTTGGCGAGGATGATGATCGCGCAGACCGTGCTGTAGAACACGCACATCGCGGGGACGAGCTTGCTGGTCACCTCGCCGATGCGGCGGATGCCGCCGATGATCACGACGCCGACGAGCACGGCCATCACCAGTCCGCCGGCCCAGGCCCAGTCGTGCGACAGGCCGGTCGCTTCGCTGATGACCTTGAACGTCTGATTGCCCTGGAACATGTTGCCGCCGCCGATGGAGCCGCCGATGGCGAAGAGCGCGAACAGCACGGCGAAGATCTTGCCGAGCGCCGCGCCGAAGCCGCCGCCGATGGTCTCGCGCAGGCCGCGGTCGAGGTAGAGGAACGGTCCGCCGAGCACGTGCTCGCTTGGCTTGATCGCGTCTTCCTCTTCGGGCCCGACGCGGCGGTACATCTGGGCGAGCGTGCAGCTGGAGAACTTCATCGACATGCCGAAGAACGCCACGAGCCACATCCAGAACACGGCGCCGGGTCCGCCGGCGGTGATCGCGACGGCGACGCCGGCGATGTTGCCGAGCCCGACCGTCGCCGACAACGCGGAGGTCAGCGCCTGGAAGTGCGTGATCTCGCCGTGGTCGTCGGGGCTGTCGTAGTGGCCGCGGATGACGCGGATCGAATGCCCGAACAGGCGGACGTTGATGAAGCCGTAGAACAGCGTGAAGAAGATGCCGCCGCACACGAGCACGACGACGATGAGCGGGATGTTGTACTTGACGCCGACGTTGACGAAGAGGATCGGCGCGATCCAGCCGACGAGGTCCTTGAAGAATTTGTCGATCTTGTCCTGAACGGCGGCCATGCCGGTCTTCGGCGCGTCGGCCTCGTCGGTCGCGGCGGGCGTGTCGGCGGGTGCGGCGGTGTCGGACGCTTTGGCGTCGGGCGTCGCGGCGTCGGCGGGTTTTGCCGCGGTCGCGTTGGCGTCGGCCGGTTGCGCGACGGGCGCGGGGGTGGCGGTCGGCGCGGCGGTGTCGGCGGCGGGCGCCTGCGCGGCGGTGAAGGTCGCGGTGAGCAGCAGCGTCAGGAGCGTCGCGGCGGTCGCGGCGAGGAGCGTGGCGTAGCGACGGTGCGGACCCCGTTGACTCGGCGCGTAGCGATTCATGTCGGCTGACCTGCTTTAAGTGATCGTGGAACGTCGAACGGCTTAAAGGTTATGACCGGGGCGCGTGCGGTGCAACGGTGGGGTGTCGCGTCGGTCAGGGCTTGTCGTTAAGCACGAACCGCGGGTAGCCGAGCTTCGCGGCGAGGGCGGTCTCGATGGCGCGGTGGATGCGTAGCGTGGCGTCGTCGTCGCGGACGGCGGAGACGGCGCCGGTGGCATTGGCGGCGCCGAGCGCGTCGCTGAAGCCGGGCGTCGAGTCGATCAGCCGCAGCGCCGTCGAGCGAAGATTCGCGGTGAAGTTGGACGCGCCGGGCGTGGAGTGCGGGAACAGGAACCCGGCGCCGCTGTACACCGCCGCGCCGTTCTCCTGGAAGACGACGAGGCGGACGGTGGCGTTGGTGGCGCGGTCGTCGACGGGCGTGCGTCCGGCGCGGGGCATCCAGTGCATGCGGATGTGCATGGCCTGCTTCGGCGCGTCCTCGGAGCCCTCGATCAGGATGATGTCGACGTCGTTCTCGTCCATCGCGCTGTAGACGGCGGTGGAGAACGAGCCGGTGAACACGGCGGGCGCGTTGTCGCTGTCGGTGCGGATGTCGAGGCTGCCGCCGCCCCCGAACGCGCTGCATCCGCCGAGGGTGAGCATCGCGACGGCGAGCAGGGCGATGATCGTCGTGAGGCGCGTGGCGCGGTGGATGGGGTTGAGGCGACGGGCCGGAACTGCTGGCATACGGATCATCACGTGGCGCCTTCCTGTGTCTCGTGGACGGGCTTCTGCTGAGCGCGGGCCTCGGTGTTGTTGGCGTCGGCGGTGGGTGTGGCGCCGCGCTTGAGCCCGAGGCACGTCAGCGCGTCGCGCTCGACGATGGCCTGGAGCTTCTCGCGCGGCACGCTGGGCATGGCCGATCCCTGCGCGAAGCGGTTGATGGAGTAGATGGCCTCGATGGCCTGGTCGGGCAGGCAGTACGGGAAGTCGGAGCCGAACAGCACGCGGTCGGTCACGTCCATCTGGTGGGCCTGCAGCAGCACCTGGTAGAGCTGCCACGGGCGGGTGACGACGTTGGCCAGCTCCGTATAGACGTTGCGGTGCTTGGCGACGAGGGCGATGGTCTGATCGACCCACGGGTGGCCGCACTGCGTCAGCAGCAGCTTGAGCTGCGGGAACGCGCGGGCGACCTCGTCGAGCAGGTACGGCTGGGCGTACTGCATGACCGCGTCGCGGGCGAGGTCGGCGCCCATGTGCACGACGATCGGCAGGCCCATCGCCTGGCAGCGGTCGTAGACCAGCAGGGCGCTGGTGTGCATCGGATGGAAGCCCTGGTCGCAGGGGCTGATCACCACGCCGCTGATCCGCTGACCGGGCAGGGCGGCGATCTGATCGAGGCACGCGGGGTCCATCGGGTCGATGCCCGCGAAGCCGATCAGCTTGCTGGGCTTCGTGGCGATGTACCCGCTGATGAGGCTGGTGGGGATGTCGACGCCGAGCAGTCGGCTGCGCAGGCCGAGGACCAGGCAGGCGTCGGCCGGCTCCATGGCCGCGGCGTGATCCTGCTGGCTGGCGTCGGCCCGGCGGGTCGGCCCGGCGAAGCGCTGGCGGAGCCGGGCGCTGAGCTGCGGGCCGAGCTGGTCGGGGCTCTGCCAGATATGCGTGTGCGTGTCCACGATCATAGGTCCACATGGTACCCGCCGCGCCGGGGCGTTGAAAAGGGCCAAATGGGGCGCGTGTCGGATTTTGCGGGGGCGGGGCGGTGTAAATCCTTGCGCGGGACAGGCATAGTACGGCAGTGTGAAGCCGGTGAGGCGCAGCCCGATAACGGGGTGGGGGGAGGGGGGTGTCGACGTGTGCGACGCCCGTCGGCTTATTGGACGTTAATTCCGCCGGTCGGCGCGCACGGTGGGTGGGGTACGGGTGAGTCATGTCGCGATGTCCTCCTATATAAGGCTCACGCGACGCGCAGGTGCGCACGGGGGCGTCGCGACGCGGGCGGGCGGCGCGTATAAGCCGGGGCCGCAGCGGGCGATGACCTTTTTGTGACGAAATGGCGCTGACGGGGGATTGCATGCGCGTCGGTGCGCACGCGGAGGTGGGGCGCGGATGGGGTCAGTTGGGGCGCGCGGGGGGCGCGGATGGGGTCGGAACCGTCGCCGGAGCGGGCGCGGGCGTCGGGGTGGACGGTGCGGCGTCGAGCGTGGCGAGGCGCTGCTTGACGGCGGCGAGCGCGTCGTCGCGAAGGGGCTTCTCGGGGTCGAGGTACGCCTGGTCGCTGAGCTCGAGCAGGCGGGTGTAGTAGCGGCGGGCGTCGTCGCGTCGGCCCGCGGCCCAGGCGAGGTCCGCGGCGTTCTGGGTCATGTCCATGTCGTACGGGGCGTATGGGAGTCCGGCGATGGCCGCGTCGAGGGCGCGGGCGAGCGCCTTGGGGTCGCGTGTGGTGCGGTAGTAGGCCTCGGCGAGGCGCGCCTGGGCGGCGTACATCTGGGCGGGGCGATTGCCGAACGCGCGGGCGTCGTCGAGCAGCTTCATCGCGTCGTCGAACCGGCCGCGCTCGTACATGTAGCGCGCCGCGTCGCGGGCGAGGCTGTCGTCGGGCGGCAGCGAGCCGGCGTCACCGAGGGCGGCACGCGACAGATCGCCGATCGCGCCGTCGAGGTTGCCGCGCTTGAGGTCGGCCGCGGCGGTGGCGACGAGCGACTCGTGCGCGAGCACGGGCCGCAGGTGCGTCACACCGAGCGCGACGACGACCACGGCCGCAACGCATGCGGTGATGATCATCGGCAGGGGCGACGGCTTGTCGTCGTCGGCGCGCGCGTCGCGGTCATCGCTGTTGCGGTCGTCACCGCCGTCGGTTGTCGGTTTGTCGGCGGTGCGTGCGCGCCACGCGGCGGCGAGGCCGAGCATGGCCAGCGCGAGCGGGGCGCTGGTGGGCTGAACGAGGGTCATCTCGATCTGACTGTGCAGCATGAGTCCGACGGCGGCGGCGAACAGGCCGAGCGACGCCCACGCGGCGACGCGGTCGTCGCGCAGCGCCGCGGCGAGCGCGACGGTCACCGCGATGAACCCGCCCGTGCCGACGACCCACACGCCGATCAACGGGAACATGCCCACGGCCACCGCGCCGGCGACGCACCACATCGCCACGCCGATCGCCTTCTCGGCCGGGGTCGTGCCGGTCGCGCCGTCGCGGTCGTCGCGGTCGTCGTTATCGTCGTTGTCTTTGCGGTCGAAGCCGGTGAGGATCACGCGCGTGCCGAGCAGCATGACGAAGCCCGCGCCGGCGCCGATGACGAGGCCGACGAACCCGGTGGCCGGCGCATACTGCGCGGCGTACTCGGTGGCGAACACGACGACGGCGATGGCGATGGCGAGTCGGGCGGGGGTGACGCCGAGCGGGCCGAACGGTGGGGCGTCATGTGTGTTGAGACTGTCGCTCGCGCGACGCGCCTTGGTCGAAGAATCGCCCCCCTCACCCGGCCTGTCCCCCACCTGGTGGAGAGGGGTTTTTGCGGCGCGTTGCGTGTCGCAGTGCAACGCCGCGGCGCGACCGGCGTGCCAGAGCAGCGTCAGCAGCAGCACGCACCACGCCGCGCCGCCGATCCCGAGCGTCGCGAGGTACGACGCGAAGATGCTGTGCGGGTCGGCGACGTCTTCGGGGCTCAGCGGGTTTTTCGTGGTCAGGTAGCGTGCCTTGAACAGCCCCGGGCCGACGCCGATGACCGGGTGCTCGGCGATCATGCGTGACGCGGCCTGGAGGTATTGGTAGCGGAACATCAGCGAGCGTTCGCCGGCGGCGGTGTCGGGTTCGCCGATCGCGCCGCGGGCGAGCACCGCGGCGAGCCCGAGTGCGACCGCGCCGTACGCGGCGGTGCGCCACCAGGCCGCGCCCCAGCGCAGGCGTCGCGCGATCAGCCACGTGACCGCCGTGGCCGCGACCGTCGCGCCGCACGCCAGCGTCGCGCCCTTCGAGAAGCTCAGGCCGAGCGCGACGACGCCGAGCGCGGTCACCGCGATCGCCAGCCACATCGTCGCGCCGCGTCGGCCGCCGAACAGCATCCCCGCCGCGACGCCCGCGCCGAGCAGCGACAGCGCCATCGTCATCGAGCCGTAGATGTTGGAGAAGCCGAACTGCCCGGTCGCCTCGACCTGGTACAGGCGTTCCTCGAACTTGCGCTGGTTGGTCGAGCCGGGCACGATGCCCTGGGTGCGCAGCACCGCCTCGGGGTCTTTCTTGTAGTTGGCGACGGTCTCGGCGTGCGAGATCGTGACCTGGAACAGGCCCTGCGCCGCGAGCGGGATCAGCAGGCCGAGGCACGCGGCGATCATGAAGCGGCGGATCGATTCGACCTGCGCCACGTGCGTCGCCGCGATCCCCAGCGCCAGCGCGCCGAGCCAGTGTCCGCCGATGCGCATCGACTCGAAGTCGCGCCCGCCGGCGCACACGGCGAACACCGCGCCGATCAGCCAGAGGGCGAGCATGACGCAGCGCGTCCGTCCGCCTGCGGCGCGGCGGAGGCGGGCGTCGATCACCGCCAGCGCGAGCGCGACGACGCACAGCCAGTCGATCACCGCCGCCCCGGCCGGGCCGAACCCGATCGCCGGCAGCGTGTCGGCGCGCGGGTCCCCGGCCATGTACGCGTCGGGCAGGAACGTGGTGACGATGCGCACGCCCGCCAGCGCGATCACGCCGAGCGTCGCGATGAGCGTCAGCCACCCGGCCGCGGGCGGCGCGGGCGGGGCGTCTTGCGTGCGGCGTTTCGCGGGGGCGGTCATGGGTGCAATCTTACATCCATATGAGGTGTGTGCGGTGGTGTGCTGGGGTGGTTTGATGACGCGCGTCGACCCGCAGGGGGCTGGCCGCCCCCTGCGCGACCCCCGCATACGTCGTGGCGCGCGCGGTGATGGGGCTGCGTCTTGAGGCTATCCCAAAACCCATCGCGCCGAGGTGGGGAGAGGTTGGGCGAGGGGGTCACGGTGTTCCGCGCGGGAAACATGGGGTGTATTCGAAGGCTTCACCCTCACCCCTGCCCTCTCCCTCAAGGGAGAGGGGTTCTCGGATCGCGTCTACCGACACGCGAGCCGGCGCAGACGATCGTGCGCCGACCTCCATCTCACCAGCATGTCCTATCCCGAAACGCCCTCGCCAGAGCCGGGGCGTTTCGGGGTGGGACATGCGATCGAACGCGCGGGGGCGTGCGGGTCGCGTCGAGCGCGACGACGTGAAGCGGGGTCGCGCAAGGATCGCAGACCCCTGCGGCTCGAAGGCAACCGGACAGCCGAACGCGTGCCGACATCGCGTGATCGCTGCCCTCCGCCACTGACAAGCTCGCGGACTCGCTTGTCAGTGCCACCCCGAAGTGTGTTGGTCGGCGCCAACCAGACCTGGATCACAGTTCGTTGTGATTGCGTGTGCGTTCGAGCAGGGCGATGACGACGAGGATCATGGCGGTCTGGATGAACACGAGCGCGGCCTGTGCGCCGGTGAGTCGGGCGAGGATGACGCCGCCGAGGCCGGTGGCGAGGGTGCAGGCGTAGATGACGCCGACGGCGGCGCGGCGGGACAGGCCCTTGCGGACGAGGCGGTGCGAGAAGTGCTGCGTGTCGCCGACGAGGGGGCTGCGGCCCTGGGCGATGCGGATGAGCGTGACGCTGGTGATGTCGTAGAGCGGTATGGCGAGGACGACGACAGGGGTGAGCGTGGCCCACCAGCCGGGCGATGTGGCGGAGGTCAGCTCGGTGGGGACGTAGGTGATGCGTACGGAGATGAAGGCGATGAGGAAGCCGAGCACGAGCGATCCGCCGTCGCCCATGAAGATGGACGCGGGGGGATAGTTGAACACGAGGAAGCCGAGCACGGCGCCGACGAGCAGGGCGGCTGCGGCGGCGACGAACCACTGCCCGCCGATCAGGGCGGAGGCGAGGAAGATGGTGCCGCAGATCGCCGCGACGCCGCCGCTGAGGCCGTCCATGTTGTCGAGGAAGTTGAAGGCGTTGGTGATGACGCCGAACCAGAGGATGGTGGCGATGATCGAGCCGGTCGGCCCGAGCATCTCCATGAGTCGCACGTCGAAGAACGCGGCGAGGACGCCCGCGGCGACGAGCTGGACGACGAGCTTGACGACGGGGCCGAGGTTCTGGCGGTCGTCGACGAGGCCCATGACGTGCAGGGCGGTGAGGCAGCCGAGGAGGGTGACGCCCATGGGGGTCTGATGGCGAAGGCCGGGCAGGTGCTCGACGATGGATGGCGCGACGCCGCTCCAGAAGGATTCGGGCAGGACCCACGCGGCGATCATGCCCGCGAGCAGCGGCAGGGCGATGCCGAGGTAGATCGCCACGCCGCCGGTCGCGGGGATCGGCCGATCGTGGATCTTGCGTTCGCCGGGGTGATCGAGCTGTCCCCACTTGTGCGCCGCGGCGCGCATCACCGCCGTCATCGGACAGGCGATGGCGAACGCGAGCGCGAGCAGGATGACGGCGAGCGTGGTCATGGGAGACAGGTGTCAGGATCCGGGGATCGGTCGTCAGGCGTCGGCGTCGTCGAGGTTGTCGTCGCTGTCGCCGTCGTAGTCGTCGTCATCGACGGCGTCGTCGTCGGCGTAGCTCTCGGTCTCGAAGTCCATGGCCATGAGCTCGGCGTCGGCCTTGAGCGGCGTGGCGATGGCGACGTGGTGCGGGTGTTCGAGGTACTCGGTCAGCGCCTCGCGGTTGCCGACGGTGACGATCAGCCCGTGCGTGAAGCCCCTGGCGCGGTCGGTGAAGTTGGGCCCGACGCGGACGTCCCAGATGTTGTCGATCTTCTCGGGCATGCTGCGCAGGTTCTCGAGGTGTTCGCTGATGCGCTCGTCGCTGACCCCGTCGTGAAACTTGATCCACACCATGTGGTATACGCTCATCGTTCGCCTCGCAGTTCGACAAAAACGTGGTGGCGGCACGGGGATGACCGTCCGTGCCGTGCTGGCGCACCCCGCGATTCGCCGCGTCGGAACGCCAAACTGTTGCTGCATTTATCCCCGAATTCGGCTAACTTCACAACACGCATGGCCGATACCGAACTGCTCATCATGACCGCCGTTCGCGCCGAGGCGGACCCGATCATCCGGCGGCTGGAGCTCCAGGCCGAGCGGTTCGGCGTGCGCGGGTTCGGCGGGGCGAGCGTGCTGCACCGCAGGGGGCGGGTGATCCTGTGCGTGACCGGCATGGGCGCGGCGATGGCGACGTCGGGCATCGAGTGGGCGCTGTCGGCGATCGAGCCGCGACCGGTGCTGATCGTCGGCGTGTCCGGCGCGCTCGACCCGGCGATGAAGGTCGGCGACGTGGTCACCGCGACGCGCGTGATCGATGACGCGACCGGCGAGGTATTCGCGTCGAGCGGCGCGGCGGGGGGCGGCGCGGACGCCGACGCGAACGACGGGCGCACGCTCGTGACCGTCGCCGCGGTCGCCGCGACGCCCGACGCGAAGGCGGCGCTGCGACAGCGCACCGGCGCGGACCTGGTCGACATGGAGAGCGCGGCGATCGCGCGCGTGTGTCAGCAGCGCGGGCTGGCGTGGACGTGCGTGCGCGCGATCAGCGACGCGGCGAACGACACGCTGCCGCCCGGCGTCGAGCGGCTCGTGCGCCCCGACGGGCGGGCGAACCTTTCCGCGGCGATCGTTTACGCGCTGACGCATCCGCACCGCATCCCCGGGCTGTCGCGGCTCGGGCGGAACACGTCGATCGCCGCGGTAAAGCTGGCGGATCGCGTTGCGGGATTGTGCAGTTGATCTGCATCGGGCGCGATTTGCTTTGCCAACACGCGCCGCCACGGGTATTCTTGTCGGCGGTCTCACACTGGGGTGAAGCTACATGGCAGAAAAGCGTGACAGCGAACCGGTTATCGACCCGAAGGTGCGGCGCGCGTGGTCGCAGATCCTCGGGCGCATCCCGCAGGGGCTGTTCGTGATGACCGCGTCGTACGAGGGTCGCATGTGCGGCATCATGGTCAGCTTCGTGCAGCAGGTGTCGTTCGAGCCGCCGTACGTGCTGGTGTCGCTGCGGAAGGGCATGCAGATCGTGCCGCTGATCCACGAGTCGCACGCGTTCGGCCTGAGCCAGATCGATCCGCACGACCGCCTGATCGTCAAGAAGTTCAGCCACGACCAGGTGACCGACGGCGACCTGCTGCAGGCGATCGACCTCAAGCAGCGCGTCACCGGGGCGCCCGTGCTGATGCGGGCCCAGACGTACATGGACTGCCAGCTGATCCGGCACATCGACATCGATGGTGACCACGACCTGTACGTCGGCCAGATCCGCGAGGCGGGCATCGTCGGCGAGGGCGAGGTCGCCATCCATTTGCGTGACGACGGCTTCGGCTACTGATCGATCGCACGTCGCCCCACGCATCACGTATCATTTCGTCGTAGCGCGCAGCGGCTGTCGCTACGCCAACCCCGAGCCCCCAACCCCGAGCCCCCAACCCCGAGCCCCATCCCTTGGCATTCAAGCGTTACAGAATGACGATCGCGTACGACGGGTGGGACTACCACGGCTGGCAGGCGCAGAACCTGCCGGAGGACGCCCCGCCGGACGCGACGCCGCTGCGCACGGTGCAGGCGGTGCTGATGGAGGCGATGTGGCGGACGATGGCGCAGCGGCTGCACGTGCAGGGCGCGTCGCGCACGGACGCGGGCGTGCACGCGCTGGGGCAGGTGGCGCACTTCGAGTGCGACACGTACATCCCGCTCGATCGGCTGGCGATGGCGATCAACTCGCGGCTGCCGCGCGACGTGGAGGTGCTCGACATCCGCGAGACGCGCCCGGACTTCGACGCGACGAGCGACGCGGTGTCCAAGCAGTACCGCTACCGCATCTGGACCGCGCGCCGCCGACCGCTGATGCTGCGGCACATGTTCTATCACTGCTGGCACGAGCTGGACGTGACCGAGATGAACTACGCCGCGGCGCGGCTCGAGGGCGAGCACGACTTCGCGGGGTTCGCCGCCGCGAGCCACGGCCGCGAAACGACCGTCCGGCGCATCTTCCGCTGCAAGGTCGAGGCGCATCGGCCGGACCCGCAGACCGACACGATGTTCACCCGCGCCCCGCAGGTGCACATCGTCGTGTCGGGCAACGGCTTCCTCTACAACATGGTCCGCATCATCGCCGGCACGCTCGTCGAGGTCGGCCGCGGACGCTTCAACGCCGACCACATGAACGAGATCCTCAAGACCACCAACCGCGCCCTCGCCGGCCCCACGCTGCCCGCGCACGGCCTGTGCCTCGAGTGGATCCGCTACCCCGAAGACCCCGACCCGCTCGCCTCCGCCTGACGGCGATCCACACGCCGCCGATCGCCGCATCCGGCACGCCCGCCGCGGCCTCCACGCGGTCCGGCGAGGTTTGACACTCGTTAGATTCGAGCTATTATGTCTCGCCTCTGCTGAGGCAGACCCCTTTGGGGGCGTAGCTCAATTGGTTAGAGCACCGGACTGTCGATCCGGAGGTTGCGGGTTCGATCCCCGTCGCCCTCGTTCAAATGAAACCCCGCTCGTGACATCGCGAGCGGGGTTTTTGCATGGTGGGGGACTTTACAAGAGCCTGGTCGAACGCCCGCGTAATGGGGTCGGCGTTCAGTTGTCTTGCAGTTCGAGGCCAGGTGTTGCTCTCAGCGTTATCACCGAAGGGGCGGAGGATTCCGCGGGCGGCAGGGTGGTGAAACGCGTCCATTCACGTTCTGTGCAGGGGCCCGGGGTTCATCATCAAATCCTCGCAGGTTCTTAGCAGGCTTTTCGGCGAGCAGTACTAGATTGACCGCGCTGCATAGTTCGGATTCGTTCCGCCATGGTTTGCGCAGCGAATTGATCGATAGGTGCATGGCTACGAGAGAGTCGCAAGCGGATTGAGCGCGAGCTCAATCGTTATCTCCCGATTCTCCTCCCGTTCCAGATGCTCGAACTCGGCGTCGTTGCCGATGCCGAATCGGTTGCGGTGATTGTGGTGGTCTATCGCTAGAGAGGAAATCCCCATGCTGTTCTCCACTGTCGCTCGTAAGCTGTCGTTTCTGGTCGATGGCCGTCTCGCCGAGAGGAAGCGTCGGCGTCGGAGCAAGTGCTTGCCGGTGTTTCAGGAACTGGAATCGCGCGTGTTGCTGTCGGGCACGACGCTGATCACCGAGGTGGACCCGACCGGCAGCAGCCGCGGCTACGGCGCCGATTGGTTTGAAGTCACCAATTCCGGTGGCAGCGCCCTGGACATCACCGGCTGGCGGATGGACGACGGGTCGAGCCTGTTCGCCAACTCGGTGGCGCTGCGTGGCCTGACGAGCATCCCCGCGGGGCAGTCGGCGATCTTCCTGGAGGGCGACGCCACCGGCACGACCGACGCGGCGGTCATCGCGGCGTTTTCGATGGCCTGGTTCGGCAGCGCCACGCCGCCGGCCGACGTGCCGATCGGCGTGTACGGCGGATCGGGCGTGGGCCTCAGCAGCAACGGCGACGCGGTCAACCTCTATGATGCCGGCGGCACGCTGCAGGCGAACGTTTCCTTCGCCGCCAGCAAGTCCGGATTCACGTTCGACAACACGGACGGCGTGGACGGCGCCGCGGTTTCGCAGCTGAGCTCCGTGGGAACCCACGGCGGGTTCCGATCCGCCAGCGGCGACGAGGTCGGCTCGCCGGGCATCGGCAACGTCGGACGGCTCATCATCTCCGAGGCCTCGCCGTGGTCCAGCGGCGACGCGTCGTACGGCGCCGACTGGTTCGAAGTCACGAACGTCGGCAACGCCGCGGTGGACATCACCGGTTGGAAATACGACGACAGCTCCAACGCGTTCGCCAGCGCGGTCGCGCTGAACGGGGTGACGAGCATCGCGGCGGGGCAGTCGGTCGTGTTCATCGAGGGCGACGCCACGACCGTCGCCAACTTCGAGACGGCGTGGTTCGGCGGCAGCGTCCCGGCCGGGTTCACCATCGGCACGTACAGCGGATCGGGCATCGGCCTGAGCACCGGCGGCGACGGCGTCAACCTCTTCGACGCGTCGGGCAACCACATCACCGGCATCAGCTTCGGCGCTTCGACGACGGGTTTCACGTTCGACAACGCCGCGGGGCTGGAGGGCGTCGTGTCACAGCTCAGCGCCGTGCCGACCCATGGCGCGCTCCTCGCGGCCGACGGCGTGGAGACCGGCTCGCCCGGCGCGATCGCCGTGTCGACGGTGAACCTGGCGAACTACGTCCGCGTGGCGCGCTACGACCTGCCCGAGCCGACGCGGACGACCCCGCCCGACGGGGTCAGCCTGCTGGCGCAGGAGGCGTCGTCGGTGACGTACAACTGGGACACCGACACGCTGTTCGTCGTCGGCGACGGCGGCACGTCGATCGTGCAGGTGTCGAAGACCGGTGAGCTGATCGACTCGATGACGCTCGCCGCCGGCGGCAGCCCGCAGGGCACGGAGTTCTACGACACCGAGGGCATCACCTACGTCGGCGGCGGCATGTTCGTCATGACCGAGGAACGCGATCGCCAGGCGAACATGTTCACCTATGTCCCGGGCACGACGTTGAACCGGAGCGACGTGCTCACCGTCAAGCTCGGCACCAGCATCGGCAACATCGGCCTCGAGGGCGTGACCTACGACCCGGCGACCGGCGGCTTCATCTTCGTCAAGGAGACCGACCCGAGGTCCATCTTCCAGACGGACATC
This sequence comes from Phycisphaera sp., assembly GCA_016125285.1. Classification (GTDB taxonomy): domain Bacteria; phylum Planctomycetota; class Phycisphaerae; order Phycisphaerales; family Zrk34; genus RI-212. Next base: position 38,800 of record WGMA01000004.1, on the reverse strand, counting down.
GACTTTGCCGGCGGCGCCGCGACCAACGGATCGCCGACGACGGTGAACTCCACGGACCTGTTCGATCCGTCGCTGGTGAACACGCTGGATTTCTCCGACATCTTCGCGTTGTCGCTCCTGCCGTCGCTGGCCGGCCAGTCGGTGTACGACCAGCTGCTGATCATCAGCCAGGAGTCGGGCCAGGTCGTTCAGGTCGACCGTTCCGGCACGGTGCTTCATACGCTGACGATCGTCGCCGACGTCAGCGACACGCTGTCGGTGCCGGACATGACGATGGAAGGCGTCGCCATGGACCGCGACGGTTACCTCTACATCGTCAACGAGAACGGCGGGAACGACGCCGACCATCCGCAGCTGTGGGTGTACGCCCCGGCCACGACGGCCAACGCGGCGCCCACGGCGATCGAGTTGACCGGCGCCGCGACGTCGATCCCGGAGAACACCAACACCGCGTCGGCCGTCAAGCTGGCCAGCATCCTGGTCACGGACGACGGCATCGGCGACAACACGCTGTCGCTGTCCGGCGCGGACGCCGCGTCGTTCGAGATCATCGGCACGGCGCTGTTCCTCAAGGCCGGCACGTCGCTCAACGCCACGATCAAGTCGAGCTTCAGCATCAACATCGATGTGGACGACGCGACCGTCGGCGGCATGCCGGACGCGACCACGCCGTACACGCTGACCATCACCGCGGCGTCGGGCGGATCGACCAACCTGGCGATCACGGAAGCGGCGCCGTGGTCGAGCGGCAACAGCCCGCTCGGTTCTGACTGGTTCGAGGTCACGAACTTCGGCGTCGACGCGGTGAGCCTCGTCGGCTGGACGATGGACGACAACTCCAACTCGTTCGCGGTGTCCGTGGCGCTCAACGGCATCACCAGCATCGATCCCGGTGAATCGGTGATCTTCATCGAGACGGGCGCGCCCGGCGACCTGGCCGCGCAAGCCACGGCGTTCATCGACCTCTGGTTCAACGGCACGGCCCCGGCCGGCCTGCAGATCGGCAGCTATTCGGGCTCCGGTGTGGGTCTGAGCACGGGCGGCGACTCGGTCAACCTCTTTGACAACGCGGGCATCCTGCAGGCCAACATCAGCTTCCCGTCGGTCCCGGCCGGCACACCGTACGCGACCTTCGACAACACCGCGGGCCTGAGCAACGCGGAGATCTCCGGCCTCAGCGTCGTGGGCGTCTACGGCGCGTTTGTGGCGCTGAACGACGCCGATGAGATCGGCTCGCCGGGCACGATCGGTTCCGGCGCGACGCCGATCATCAACATCACCGCCACGGACGATCTCGCCGCGGAGGCCGGCAGCGACCCGGGCGCCTTCCGCATCACGCGCAGCGGCAGCGTGGTGTCGTCGCTGACGGTGAACTACACGATCACGACCGGCGCCGGCCAGGCCACCCCTGACGACTACACGCCGACGCTCACCGGGTCGGTGATGATCGGGGCCGGCGACGCGTTCGTCGACATCACGATCACGCCGGTGGACGACATGACCGCCGAGGGCGCCGAGTTCCTGACCCTGAACCTGTTCGACACCGGCAGCTACGACGTGGGCGTCTCCGGCAGCGCCACCGTGACGATCGAGGACGACGACGCCGCCAACCAGGCGCCGACCGGCGTCGTGCTGACCAACACGGTGACCGAGTTGTCGGAAGCGACGGACACGTCGAGCGACGTGCGCGTGGCGGACATCGCCGTGACCGACGACGGGCAGGGGACCAACGATCTGAGTGTCAGCGGCGTCGACGCGGCGTTCTTCGAGATCATCGGCTCGTCGCTCTACCTCAAGGCCGGCACGTCGCTGAGCAACGCCGCGAAGGCCAGCTACGACGTGACGGTCGACGTCGACGACGCGACGGTCGGCGCCAACCCGGACGCCAGCGCGAACTTTACGCTGATGATCACGCCGTCGGTGGCGCCGGGAGCGATCGTGATCTCCGAGGTCGCGCCGTGGAGCAGTTCGAACAGCCCGCTCGGCGCCGACTGGTTCGAAGTCACCAACGCCAGCAACGCCACCATCGACATCACCGGCTGGAAGTATGACGACAACTCCAACGCCTACGCCAACGCGGTCGCCCTCACGGGCATCAGCAGCATCGCGCCCGGCGAGGCGGTGATCTTCATCGAGACGACCGACCTGGCGACGACCAGCGCCGCGTTCATCGACCTGTGGTTTGGCGGCAGCGCGCCCGCCGGCTTCCAGATCGGCGGATACTCGGGCTCGGGCGTGGGCCTCAGCGGCAACGGCGATTCGGTCAATCTCTTCGACGCCGCGGGCAACCGTGTCGCCGGCATCTCCTTCGGCGCCGCCACGACAGACCCGGCAGCCAAGTCCTTCGACAACCACAACGGCCTGGGGAGCACGACCCTCCCGCTTCCCACCGTATCGAACCTCAGCGAGATCGGATTCTTCGGCGCGTTCACCGCCGCCAACGACGCGACCGAGATCGGCTCGCCGGGCATCGGCCACGTCGGCAGGCTCATCGTCTCCGAGGTCTCGCCGTGGTCCAGCGGCAACAGCCCCTACGGGGCGGACTGGTTCGAAGTCTCCAACGTCGGCACCGAAGCCGTCGACATCACCGGATGGCGCTACGACGACGGCTCCGATGACTTCACCAAGTCGGTCGCGCTGCTCGGCGTGACCGACATCGCGCCCGGCCAGGCGGTCGTCTTCATCGAGGGCGACGCCGCGACCGTCAGCGCGTTCGAGAGCGCGTGGTTCGGCGACAACGTCCCGATCGGCTTCACCATCGGCGCCTACACCGGCTCGGGCATCGGCCTGAGCACCGGGGGCGACGCGGTCAACCTCTTCGACTCGGAAGGAAACAAGGTCACGGGCGTCACCTTCGGCTCGTCGACCACCGGCTTCACCTTCGACAACACCGCCGGTCTGAGCAACACCGCAATTTCTCAGCTCAGCGTCGCCGGATTCAACGGGGCCTTTCTTGCGGATGATGGCACGGAGACCGGCTCGCCGGGCACGCTGATCGAGAATGATCCCGCGGTGGCCGTGGCGGACGAGGCGTCCACCGATCAGGACACGCCGATTCAGATCGACGTGCTCGACAACGACAGCGACCCGGACGGCGATCCGTTGAGCGTCGCGTCGGTGACCGACCCGGCGCACGGCGCCGCCGTCATCAACAACGACGGCACCGTCACCTACACCCCCGATGGGAAGTTCGTTGGCGACGATTCGTTCGTGTACACACTCAGCGACGGCGCGGGCGGGCTGGACACGGCCACGGTGACGGTGCACGTGTCGCCGAACGGCCAGTTGATCGAATTCGGCGCCGACGCTCCGGCACGCAAGGTCTTCTACGTCGATCCCGACGGCACCCGCGTCGCCATGACGCTTGTCGGCGCCACCGCCACCGCGACCGTTCAGGGCGACGGCATCGGCGTCACCACGCGACGCGGCAAGATGTACATCACCGCGACCGGCGGTGTCTACGTCAGGTCGCTGGCGATTACGTCGACCTCGGCCAACGCCATGCTCGCGGTCAAGACACGCGGCGGCGACGGCGCAATCAACGTCCACAACTTCGACATCACCGGCAGGTTCGGCTCGATCAACGCCCGGCGCATGAACATCACCGGCGACCTGACCATCGAGAACGGACTGTCTTCGCTGATCGTCGGCGACATCCACGGCGGCGGGCAGCAGAGCATCATGATCGGCAACGACCCGACGAACCCCGGCCGGTCGTTGGCGTTCCGCGCCGGGGTCGTCGTCGACGCGTCGTTCAACTCAGACATGCCGCTGTCGCTGGTGCGGGTGATCGCGTGGTACGACGTCAACAGCACGCCCGATGTCATCGCCGCGAGCGTGCTGAACGCGCTGGAGTCGACGGGCTTCAGCCGTCGCGGCTCGACCGGCGCGTTCCAGGCGGACCTGCTGCTCAGCGGAGACGGATCGAGCGACCCCGCGCTCGGCCTCGCCCTGATCCGCGGCCCGCTTTCGGACGCCACGTGGACCATCGACAACGGCGCCCGCCTGTTGAAGCTGCAACGGGTCAGCGGCGTCACGCTGAACGGTGTGCCACTCGTCAGCCTCATCTGACGCGAAGACTTGTTCGCCCGCCTCCCGTACGCGAAAGCGTCGCCAACCCGCTGTCGCATGCCGCCTGGCGTGCATGTCCGGCGCGGGGTGGCGCGCTTCGCGGCAGTTCTGGCCAGTCTTCGGGTCGGCAAGGCGCTCAACGGAATCAGCCCGGTGATACTCGTTCCCTCGATTCCTGCGAGCGGTCGGGAAGCATTTCGGCGGCGTCGCGTCGCCGACCAACCCCGACGCGCGTGCGAGTGAATACAATGTCCGGCGAGGTGCCATCATGAAACGATTGATTCTGGTCATTTTGGTCTGGTCGATCCCAACCGTCGCCGAGGCGCAGTGGCAATACCCGCCGACCAAGACCGTCGACGCCGCCGACACGTATTTTGGCAAGACATACGCCGACCCTTACCGGTGGCTGGAGAACCTGAAGGCGAAGGACGTCGAGGCGTGGTTCAGAGCTCAGGCGACGCTCACCGATGGCGTGTTGGCCAGGATTCCGGGATGTGAACGGCTGGCCAACGAGTGGCTGGAGTTGGACAAGCGCAAGCAGGCCGCCTACGGCGATATCGTCTTCGAGAGCGGCCGTGTCTTCTACAAGAAGTTCCTGGGCAGCGAGAACGTCGGCAAGCTTTATTACAGGCAGGGCGAGACCGGCGCGGAGAAACTCCTGTTTGATCCCCGCACCTACACGAAGGAAGGCAACTCGGTCATCGAGAGCTTTGTTCCTTCGTGGGACGGCAGACATGTCGTGATCGGGCTGTCGGCAGGCGGGGCGGAGTACTCGGAGTTACGCGTGCTGGATGTCGATACCGCGACGCTCCTCCCGGACTCCATCTACCCATCTTATGGAGCCACGGGATGGCTGCCCGACAACGCGTCCTTCTTCTATGACGCCGGCAAGGTGACCGACATCAGGAGCATGGACATCGAGCTCAACCGCAAGTCCCGCATTCACAAGCTGGGCGACAAGGTGAGCGGTGATGTCGATCTCTTCAGCAACGAGAGCTGCCCGCAGCTGAACATCACGCCCGAGGAGATGCCCGGCGCATACATCGACGAGTCGTGTCCGGAATACGTGTTCGGCGATGTGGAGACGGTGCAGGCCGAGTCGCGTCTGTTCTACGCGCCGTCGAGCGAAATCAGGACCGGCAAGGTGCACTGGCAACCGGTCTTCAATCTGTCGGACAACATCGTGCGCGGCTACGTCGTCAAGGGGCCGTACATCTACGCCGTGACGCACACCGGCGCGCCGCATTACAAGGTCGTTCGCACGCGGCTGGACAGACCCGACTGGGAGCACGCGGAGACGGTGTTCCCCGAGGTCGCCGATACGGTCGAGTACATCACCAGCAGCAAGGACTACCTTTTCGTCGTCTATTCCAACGGGATCGACGGGCGGATCACGAAGTACGAATTCGCGACCGGCAAGATTAGCGCGGTCCCGCTCCCGGCTTCCGGCACGGTGGGTATCAGCTGCCCCGACTGGAAGTCGGACCTGTGTCATGTCGTGGTCGAGACGTGGACGACGCCCGGCGTGCGGTACGACTACGACCCGGGCAGCGATCGCTTCAAGGTGAGCACGTTCTATTCCGAGGCGAGCTACCCCGGGTTTGAGGACCTCGTGGTCGAGGAGGTGCAGGCGCCGAGCCACGACGGGGTCATGGTGCCGCTGTCGATCATCCACCGGAAGGACATCAAGCTCGACGGGTCCAACTGCTGCATCCTCGAGGGCTACGGCGCGTACGGCGACAGCTACACGCCCTATTTCGATGTGATGACATCGGTGGCGCTGCGCGGCGTGGTGCTGGCGTATGCCCACGTGCGCGGCGGCAGTGAAAAGGGCGAGGCCTGGTACAAGGCGGGTTTCAAGACCACCAAGCCGAACACGTGGAAAGACTTCATCGCGTGCGGCCAGTACCTGGTCGACAAGGGATACACCAGTCCGGGCAAGCTGGCCGGCACGGGGACCAGCGCCGGTGGCATCCTCATCAGCCGCGCCATCACGGAGCGTCCGGACCTGTTCCGCGCGGCCGTCTGCAACGTCGGCTGCGCGAACACCATGCGGATGGAGTTCTCGCCCAACGGCCCGGTCAACGTCCCCGAGTTCGGCACCGTCGAAGATCCCGTGGAATGCCGGGCGCTTTACGAGATGGACGGCGTCGCCCACGTCAAGAAGGGTGTCGCCTACCCCGCTGTGCTCGGCGTCACCGGCTGGAACGACCCGCGCGTCGCGCCGTGGGAACCCGGCAAATTCGTCGCCGCGCTGCAGAACGCCACCGCGTCCGACCGGCCCGTCCTGCTCAAAGTCAACTACGACAACGGCCATTTCACCGAAGAAAAGAGCGTGACATTCCACAACTTCGCCGCTCAGACCACGTTCCTGCTCTGGCAGACCGGGCACAAGGATTTTCAGCCGACCGAGTGAGCGGGGCGACACGGGCGCTCGGATATTCAGATGAAGCCACGGGTTTCGTGCGGGAGTGTCTGACCGCGGGGATCACTTTGCGTTGGCGGCGCGCGACCCGAAGTAGTTGCACGCGGCTTGCGGCGCTTCCGGGGCGGTGACGCTCGCGCTGGGAACGGGCGTGTCGCCGCTGTGCAGGACGATCGTTTCACCGCGCTGCAGACGCAACTCGTAGACGCCGTCGCCGAGCGGGTGAATCTCGTTGGTCTGGGCCGGGTCTGCCGACACTGGGGCGCCGTCGAATCCGGATTTGATGCGGCAGGGCTTGCCGGCCAGGCTCTTCACCGCGACCCACTGCGTCCGCCCCGCGTGTCGCGCGGCGCTGACGAGGAACGCGTTCTCCGCCCGCAGGTCCTTGAACGCAACTTCGGACCAGGCGTCCGGCACGCCGGGAAACACGCGAATCGTCGACACCCAAGAGGGCGATTCGGCATCCTCTTGCCACGTGCTCCAACTCTGCAGCAGCATGTCCTGCACCGACGCCGCGCCGGACAGCGGCGACTCGATCACCGGGCTGTCGGCCTCCATGTACATCGTGTTCGGCGTCATCGACCGGTCGATCATCTGGTTGAGATACCACGCCGCCTTGTCGCCCTGACCCATCGACGCATACATCGACGCGGCGCCGCTGTACGAGTAGCCCGCGAATGCCTTCGCGCCGTCCGCCCAGTGGTCAACGGATTGCTGAATCAGCTCGCGCTTGTCGGGCTGGTCCCAGTTGACCTGATACAGCGGGTAGATCATCAGCAGGTGCGAGTAGTGGCGGTGGCCGCCCTTGAACGTCTCACCGCGTGCGACCATGAAGCCGTTGTCGTCGACCGGGTAGTCCGTGAGGTGTGCGAGGATGTCACGCCACGTGGGCATGAGCGGGTCGTCGACGCCTAGGCGCTTCGACTCGGCGATCAGCGTCCGCAGTCCCCATCGCAGCACGGCCAGGTCGTAGTTGCAGTCCGGGCCGTACGACAGCTCGGGCGAGTAGGTCGGTCGCAGGTGGAAAGTTCCGGCGTCGTCGCGTTCGAGCATCGGCCGGTAGAAGTTGATCGCCGCCCGGAGCATCGGCAGCATCTTGTCGCGCATGCGCGTGTCGTCCGCCGCGTAGCGACACTGACGCCAGTAGTTGTGCATCGCCCACGGCAGGTTGCCCATCTCGACCGTGCCGCGCTGGCCCTTGTACATGCCCCCGGCCAGGTCGCCCGACGCGGTGACGCGCGCCACCCAGGCCATGTCGCCCTCGAAGGCGTCGAAGTCGACCCCCTTGAACGCGCCGCCGGTCGGCTTGCCGCGCGGCGCGTTGTCGATGAGGTTCTGCGCGTTGTCGTCGATCATGTGTGTCATCGACGCGCCGATCTCGAGGTGGTTGCCGGTGTACACCGGGTAGTAGGTCAGCTGCAGGTTCAGGTTCCACCACATCCCCGGCCAGATCGTGCTGCGGTACCACGGTCCCAACAGGTCGATCGCGGGGCGATCGGCGCGCGTCGCCGCGCCGAGCTTGTACATCTGGATCCAGTAAAAGCTCTCCAGCCGCGTGTCGGGGAGGCTGACGAAGCTCTGTTGCAGGTAGTCGTGCCACCACCGGCGGTGATCGGATTCGATCTTGTCGAACGACGCGCCCTCGACGCGAGCGACGGCGTCGGCGGCTTCGTCGGCGCTGGAGCCCTGCGTGTTGTAGCCGATCGCGATCACGATGCGCCGTTGAGTCGGGCTCGCGTTGTTGATCTTCCAGGCGGTGGTGTAGTCACCCCCGGCGAGCATGGGTTGGCGCGCGAGTTGCAGCGAGCCCTGCGTCGACCGCTCGGCGGGTGGGTTGGCGGGGTACTTGTCCTGCGGGCGATCCTTCCCGTAGCCGTCGGTCTTTCCGCGGTAGACACGCGGTGACTCGGAGATCTCGGCGACGTATTCCCACTTGCAGCCGCGCTCGGGCTCGTCGGCGTCGTACTCGACGACGATCGCGTCGAGCTGCGCGGGGATGAAGGCGCGCCAGCGGATCGCGCCTCGGTCGGTGACCAGCGTGCCGCGCGCCTCGGCGTTCCACAAATCGAGGCGCATGTCGCCGCCGGTGATCTTGCCGACGGGCATGAGAAGAAAGTGGCCGATCGGCAGCCGCGCCCGCTCCATCAGCACGTCGCGGCCGCGGTGGTCGAGCACGTCGCTGCGTCCGAGGTCCAGACGCAACGCGTTCTCCTCTTCCTTGCGATGTGTGAACCCGAAGATGCTGCCGCCGTGCGGCTGGGACGGCTGATAGATCATCAGGCCGAGTTGGCCGTTGCCGAGGAACGCGCCGTCCTGCCACTTCGTCGGCAGCGTGGCCCACACCAGGTCGTGCCGCGCCATGAAGGCCGGCCAGTCGACGTGATCCTCGACAACCTGCGCCGCCGTTGCTGAGCGCCACGTCGCGGACATAGCCGATGCGATCGCCACGAGCGCGACGATCCGGTGTGATGCGATGATTCTGGCGGATCGGTGCAAGGCGGTCACTCCTTCGTTGCATACGGACGATAGAAAGGGCATTGACGGCGACGATTTCGACATCGTTACGCGGGGGATCTCGCAAAAAGTTGAAGAATATTCAGTCGCGTCGCGCGAAAACGTCCCGTACCGAGCCATTCTTTGGAGTGGTCGCAACGAAGTTGATCCAAGAGTAGAGAGGCGCCGATGAATTTTCGATTGAATTGTTGTGTTGTTTACGTGCTGGTGTTGCTCGGTTCGAGCGCTGCCGTCCTTGGCGATCCGCTGAAAGAGCCATCGGATGAATCGAAGAAGCCCTGGTCGAAGTCCGCGGCGGAGATCGACATCCGCGCGGCGACGGGGTTGATCGATGTGCATTACCCCCGCGACGCGATGCCGCGCCTCAAGCCGGGCGACACGGCGTGGTCGGCCACGGCGTGTCAGCGGACAGTTCGTCATCTGGACCGGCCAGGGTCTGACCAACGCGAAGCTGTCGGTGACCGACCTCAAGACCGACGCCGGGCAGACGATCGCCGCCGAGCGGCTCGTTCCCAGCTGGGTGCGGTACGTGCTCGGCGGCAAAACCGGGCCGCTGGTCGGCGACATCCTCGAGCCGAGCACGCCCATCGACGTTCCTGCGGAGACGACGCGGCCGATCTGGCTGAGCATCAACGTCCCGCGGGACGCAGCGCCTGGCGTGTACAAGGGCACGCTGAACGTCACGGCGGAAGGTGGGCGCGCGGCGGCGTTCGAGCTGTCGCTCGAAGTCCTGCCGGCGACGCTGCCGCCCGTTGCCGACTGGTCGATCGTGGTGGACATCTGGCCCGACCCGTGGGGAGTCGCGACGGCGCATCACGTGGAGATGTGGTCCGACGAGCACTGGGCGGAGCTGAAGAAGGTGCTCGCCTTCGCCGCCGACATGGGCGACAACTGCCTGATGGTGTTCCTCCAGACGCGCGCGTGGACGCTCGTGCCGGTCACGCACAGGAAAGACGGTTCGTGGTCGTTCGACTACGGCAACTTCGATCGCTACGTCGAACTCGCGATGGCGTGCGGGTTGAACCGCGAGATCAAGTGCATGATTCCCGGCTCGCGGGGTCAGTTCCGGTACTTCGACGAGGTAAAGGGCGAGCAGGTGACGATCGACGTGAACTTCAGCGACGGGGCGTTCACCGACCCGCTGAAGCACTACCTTACCGACCTCGATCAGCACCTGCGCAGCAAGGGGTGGTTCGACAAGGCGAACGTGCACCTCGACGAGCCGAGCCCGGGCGAACTGCAGGCGTTGATCGCGTTGGTCGACAGCGTTGATCCGCAGTTGAAGATCGGCGTCGCGGCGAGCAAGGGCGGGCTCGAAAAGGCGATCGATCGCACCGACGATTTCAGCTTCATCTTCGGGCGGTCGGACAACCCGCAGCGCAACATCGAGCGTACCGCCGCGGGTAAGTTCACGACGTTCTATGTATGCGCGTATCCGGGGCAGCCCAACACGTTCACGTGGAGCGGGCCGGACCAGGCGACATGGCTCGGCTGGTACACCGCGTCGCAGCGGTACGACGGTTTCCTGCGCTGGGCGCTGTGCCGATGGCAGGACGTGTCCGATCCGTTCGTGACGACCAGCCACGAAGCCAAGAACGCGCCCGCCGCGGGCGACTTCTTCCTGATGTATCCAGGCCCGCGCAGCTCCGTGCGCTTCGAACGTCTGCGCGAGGGTTTCGAGGATTACGAGAAGGTCCGCATCGTGCGTGAGAAGCTGCTGGCGATGGGCGACGCGGGTAAGCAGGGCTTGCAGGAACTCGACGCGATCCTCGCGGGCATCTCGATCAAGGGCAACGTCGGCAAGTACGGCAAGGCGGTCCACCAGGCGCAGGCGGATCTCGAGGCGATCGTCCGGCGGCTGTGGCCTTGACGCGGTTGGCGCGAATGCTTCAGTCGGCGGGCTTGCCCGCGGCCGGAGGGTCGATCTTGATCTCGACGTCGACGCCGTCCGCGTAATGCCCTTCGAACTCGACGCCCGTGGTGCGGTTGACCTTCTCGATCGCCGCGACACGCACGACGACCATCCGCGTGCCCTTGGGAAGCAGCATCGTCGTGCTGATCCGTTCCCATGTGGATGGGTTGTCGTCGGACTCGAGCAGCGACTTGGTGCGATCGAGGCCGACGCGTTTCTCCCCGGGCTGTCGGTCGCCCTCGGCCTGGATGTAGATGCCGAACTTCGTGGCCGTGTCCTGATCGCCCGCGATGCGATTGACGTACGCGGACGCGTCGATGTGCACGCGCCCCGCGTCGATCCTGGGGTACAGGTCGCTGATGTCGATGATCTGGATCGCGTCCGACGTGGAGCTGTCACTCGCTCCCTCGGCGGTGGTGTGTTCGAAGCGGAGCATGCGGCGGCCCTCGAAGGGAGCGATGCCCTGCTCGGCCTCGACGATGCGCGTCATGTCGCCGCCCCAGACACCCGGTTTCCCGGGGATGTCGGCGATGGTCTGGCTGGTCTCGAAGCTCCCGTTGATCAACGCCGTGAGCTTGTGCACGCGGAGTTCCTGAAACAGGCCGTCGTCCCACGCGGACGACTGCATGTTGCCGTCGGGTTCGACGCGTGCGGCCTGCGATTCGGTCAGCGCCATCACGCGGTCCGCCGCGTATAGCTGCACGCGGCCGGTGAACACCTGCACGACGGTCTGCTTGTCGGGCGTGACCCGCATGGCGAACTCGGTGCCGAGGTCGACGACACGCGAGCCCGGCGCGGTGAGCGAGAAGTTTCGCGCGCGCGGCGGCACGTACGCCAGCACGCTGCCGCGGTGCAGGTGCGCCGAGTTGGGGCCGGTCAGTTCGAGCCGCCCGGGACCCTGGAAGCGGACGACCGCGCCGCTGTTGAACAGCACCTCGGTGATGCCGGAGGCCAGATCGAGCGTCGATCGTCCGAGCTCGGCGCCGGGCAGGGTCATCGCGTCGACGGCCGAGCCGCTGTCCCACGTCGCATCGGCCGCCCCGACGAGCAGCGCGACGGGCTGCTGCGAAACGCGCGGCGTGGGGCCGGGCGTGACGGGCGGCTCGCGGAAAATCCACCACAACGACACGGCCAGCGCTATCGTCGCCGCCGCCAATAGCGCCGGCTTCCATGGACGCGACCTCCCGTGGGGAATCGCCGGCGCGATCATGTCGAACGGCCGATTGCTCATGTCGTGGTGCAGCAGCCCGTCGACGGCCACGTAGTCGATGTACTCGGCCATCAGCTGCGGCTGTTCGGTCAACAACAGTTCGAGCTTCGCGGCCGCCTCGTCGTCGTGCCGATCGATCAGGTCGGTGAGCAGCTGTTGGAACTGAGCCTTGATGTCACTCACGCCTCACCTCCGGTATCCGGGCTGAGGCGGCGCTGGATGCACTCGGCCAACGCCCGACGCAGGCGGTAGAGGTTCTGGTAGATCGTCTTGACGGGCATGCCCCAGCGGTCGGCGATGGCGGAGACGGACCCGCTGCCCATGTAGCGTTGTTCGAGGATCTTCTGCTGGCGTTCGGGCAGGCTGCTCATGCACTGGCGAAGGGCGCTGAGGCGTTCGGGGAGTTCCCCGGCGTGGCGGTCGATGTGTTCGGCGACCGCCTGGAGCATCGCGTCGCTGAACAGCAGCCGGCTCCGCGAGCGCTTCTTGCGGTAGGTCAGCACCTGGAAGTACGCCACCCGGCACGCCCACGCCATGAAGTCGGTGCCGGGCTGGTACCGCTCGGCGTTGTCCCACAGCGTGACGTTCGTCTCCTGGAGCACGTCCTCCGCCGCGTGATGGTTCGGTAGCAGTACGAGGATGTACGCGTAAAGCCCGCCCTGGCAGGAGGTCAGCGATTGGACGAACTGTTGCTCGCGGGACTTGTCCACGTGGTCGCGCACTCCGGGGGCGGCGTTGCAACACCTGTTGCAACATGTAATGGCGGACAGACGGCCGATTACTACACGACGATCATAATCAAATCGTCGGGCGCGTTTTTCTTGCGGTGCGTGTCGAGATTCTGCGATTGACGCCCTTTACCCGTATAGCCGCTCGTCAGCTTGTATCACAGGAGTCGCCGTGGTGGGTCGTCAACGCACGCTGCTGGTCACAACCGTCGCTCTGATGATGGTCGCCGCGCCACGCGTGTCGACCGTCGCCGCGCCGCCGTCGCGCCCCAACATCGTGGTGATCATGGCCGATGACCTGGGCTACAGCGACATCGGCTGCTACGGCGCGGAGATCCACACGCCGAACCTCGACCGGCTCGCGCAGCAGGGGTTGCGGTTCAAACAGTTCTACAACTGCGGCAAGTGCGAGGCGACGCGGGCGGCGTTGCTGACGGGGCTGCCGATCCAGTGCGTCAACCACAGCCCCGCGTTGCCCTACGCCGCGCCGACGTTCGCGGAGCTGGCGCGGCAGGGCGGCTACCGGACGCTGATGGTGGGCAAGTGGCACGCCGGCGAACTGCCGTTCAACCGAGGGTTCGATCGCTACTACGGCCTGACCGATGGCTGCTGCAATTTCTTCAATCCCGGCGGCGAGGCGCGGCCGGGCGAGCCGAAGCCCGCCTACAAGATCAAGGTCCGCCGTTGGGCCATCGACGACAAGCCGGTCCATCCGTACGTTCCGAAGGATCCGGACTACTACACGACCGACGCGTTCACCGACTACGCGATCGACTACCTGCGTACCTATCGCGATGAGGACAGGCCGTTCCTGCTCTACGTCGCGTACACCGCGCCGCACTTCCCGCTTCAGGCCCGGCCGCGCGACATCGACAGGTACCGTGACACGTACAAGGTCGGCTGGGACGTGATCCGCCAGCAGCGGCACAAGCGCCTGATCGAGCTCGGCCTGCTCAGCGCCGACACGGTGTGTGCACCGCGCAACACCGGTGTCCCGGCTTGGGACGCGCTCACCGACGAGCAGCGGCGATTCGAGGCGAACCGCATGGCCGTGTACGCCGCGATGGTCGACTCGATGGATCAGAACATCGGCCGCCTGCTCAGGTCGCTCGACGACCTCGGCAAGCTCGACAACACGCTGATCCTGTTCTTCTCCGACAACGGCGCGGGCGATGGCGAGTTTGACTACTCGACCACGAAGGGCGCCGACGCCGGGCCGATCGACAGCTACCGCCCGATCGGAGCGGGGTGGGCCGGGGTCAGCAACTTCCCGTTTCGCGGCACGAAGGGCGACCAGTGGGAGGGCGGGCTCGAGTCTCCGTGCGTCGCGTGCTGGCCGGGCGTGATCAAGCCCGGATCGATCACCGGGCAGCGCGGTCACGTGATGGACGTGCTTGCGACGTGCATCGACCTCGCGGGCGTCGACTATCCGCCTCAGTTCCAGGGCAAGCCGCTGCCGAAGCTCATCGGGCGCAGCCTCGTGCCGATCTTCAAAGGCGAGCCGCGCCCCGAGCCGCCGACGTGGTTCGGCTTCCTGCGCGGCTCGGCGAGCGTGCGCGACGGGCAATGGAAGGCCATCCGTGCCGGCAACCACGGCTGGATGCTGTTCGACCTGGACACCGACCCGACGGAGCAGCACGACGTCGCCAGCAAGCACCCCGAGCGGATCAACCGCATGGCGCAGGACTACGCGGCGTGGGTCGCCGAGACCGTCGAAACGCAACGCGATCGCCTGCCTTACAGTGACAACTCGTACAAACGCTGGCGCAGCGAGGTTGAATACGCCACAGGGATCGAACTGCCGTGAACGTTATGACAAACAATGCTTATACGTGGTCTGTCGCTGGGATCTGGCGATGGGTCGTTCACGCCACGCTTGTGGCGTGCGTCACCGGCGCCGCGACGGGCGCGGAACCGGCGGCTTATCCCTACTCTGACGCGGAGCTGTTCGATCGCGGCCAGATGGTCGATTACTCGGGAGAGCACCTGGAGGCGATCAGTTTTCCGGTCGGCGGCGTCGGATCAGGCGCGGTCCACATCGACGGTCGCGGCGTCCGACACAGCTGGATGATCTTCTCACGCTACTGGGGCGGGTGTGTCCCGCCGGACAAGCCGCTCGTCCGATCGAACTACTTTGTACGCGCCAACGAGCGTGTCCCGCGTGACGAGCCGAAGGTGTTGCCGTGGTACATGTCGTACGTGCCCGACAGCTACTTCGCGGTTCGCGTCGCGCGGCCGGGTGGCAAAGCGATGGTGCGCGTGCTGCAGACGGTCGCGGAGGGGCCCTTCGCGCCGGTTGGCGATCTGACGATCCGGGCCGCGTATCCGCTGGCGTGGTACACGTTCCACGACGACGACCTCGCAGCGAAAGTATCGATGCGTGTCTGGAATCCGCTGATCCCCGACGATCTGAAAGATTCGTCGATTCCCTGCGCGATTTACAACATCACGCTCGAGAATCCGACGGACGCGCCGCTCGAGGTGGCCGTGCTCGCGACGCAGCAGAACGCCGTCGGGTTCACCGGCGTTGGCCGCACGATCAACGGGGTGAACAGCGGCGGGCCGTCGGGTCAGATCAATCGGGTCGTCCGCGATCACGGCGCGACGACGCTGCACATGACCAGCAGCATCGACAAGACAAACGAAGGCTACGGCGACCTGGCCCTGGCGACCGATTCGTCGGACACCACATCCAACGCCGCGTGGTACGAGCCGCAGCGACTCTACGCGGACTTCGCCGACGATGGACGGCTCGACGGTGTCGAGACCGCGGGACCGACGTCCAAGGGCACGGTTAACGGCGCGATCGCGAGGTCCGTGACGCTCGAACCCGGCGCGAAGCGCACGGTCACGTTTGTGCTGAGCTGGTACTTCCCGAACGCAAGGCACGCCGGCGACGGCAAGACGAACGAGCATCTGGGTGTGTGGGAGGGCGTCGGCAACCAGTACGCCAACTGGTGGTCCAGCGCCCGCGCCGTCGCCGACGACGTGCTGGCGCGGTATAGCCAGCTCGAGTCGCGCACGCTCGCTTATCAGCGTGCGCTGTACGAGTCGAATCTGCCGTATTGGTTCCTGCAACGGATCAGCTCGCAGGTCACCCCGATCCGCACGCGCACGGTCTGGTGGGCGGGCAACGGCTACTTTGGCGGGTGGGAAGGCATGGACGCCGGCGCGGGCAGCTGTCCGGGTAACTGCTCGCACGTCTGGCAATACGCGCAGACCTACGCCCGGCTGTTCCCCGAGCTCGGCCGAATCATGCGTCAACAGGATTACGCGCATCCGCGACCGGACGGCGGACTGCCTTTTCGTCAGCCCAGCGCGTCGTGCGACCCGGCCGGCATGACGATCCCCGCGACCGACGGTCAGCTCGGCGTCATCCTCGGTACGTACCGCGAGTATCTGATGAGCGGCGACGACGCGTGGCTGAAGAAGGTCTGGCCATCCACCCGCAGCGCGATGCAGTTCGTGATCGACGTCTGGGACGCCGACGGCGACGGCGCGCTCAGCGGCATCCAGCACACGACGCTCGACTGCAAGGTCGGCGGGTCGACGTCGTGGCTGGGCTCGATGTATCTGGCGGCTCTGCGGGCGTGCGAGCGCATGGCCACGACGGTCGGCGATGACGCCACGGCAGCGCGGTACGGCGCGATTCAGCGCTCCGGTTCGCGTGTGCAGCAGCAGACCCTCTTCAACGGCGAATATTTCGCCCAGCACATCGAAGGCGACCCCGACCAACTACGTGACTATTACACGGACAACGGCCTGCGCCCCCAGAAGCGGACGAATCCGGCGTACATCGGCGGGCAGAACTACTACGACGGCTGCTTGACGGACCAATTGCTCGGGCAGTGGTGGGCCGATCAACTGGACCTCGGATCACTTTACGATCCGGACACGGTGCGGACGGCGCTGCGGGCGGTGTATCGCTACAACTACTTTCCGAACTTCCGCGAATTCGAGGGCGCACGTGTGCCATGGATCGATCCCGGCGATGGCGGCATGGTGATCCTGACGATGCCGCACGGGCCCGACCCGCGCCTCAAAGGCAAAAAGATCCTCGGCTACAACAACTGCACGCTCAGCGGACTCGAATACGCCGCCGCCGCCGCGATGATCCGCGCCGGCCTGCTCCGCGAGGGCTTCACCGTCGTCAAGACGGTCAGCGATCGATACGACGGACGCCTCCGCACCGGCCTGCACAAGTCGGCCTGGGGTTACAGCGGCAACCCGTTCGGCGATGACGAGTCGGGCAAGTGGTACGCCCGCGCGCAGAGCTCGTGGTCGCTGCTGCTCGCGGCCCAAGGCTACATCTACGACGGACCCGCCGGGGTCATCGGGTTTGACCCTGTCTGGAAGCCGGACGACCACCGCTCGTTCTTTACCGTTGCGTCGGGGTTCGGCGTGTACGCTCAGCAGCGTGGCGATCGGTCACTCCGGGCGACGATCGACATGCGCGACGGCACGCTGCGTGTGAAGCGCGTCGTCTTACACACGGCCGAAGCGGTGCGGTTGTCCGACGCGACCGTTACCCTCGCGGGGCGTCCCTTGGCTTGCGAGCGGGTGACCAGCGGCCGCCGCGTTGAGCTCGTGCTCGAACGGCCGATCGATGTGACGGTTGCCGACCGCCTCGACGTCCACCTGGCCTGGTAGCGCACACCACGCCGTTCGATCCGACTGAGCAGCGGTCTGGAGCAAACGTCGCGCGACGGCCCTCGCGCCCTCTACGACATGAACTGTTGGATAGCGCCCGTCTGATCGAGCTTCTTGCGCGCCATCTCGACGTCGAGGTCGCCGTAGTGCTCGATCGGGTTGCCGTGGGCGTTGAGCAGCGTCGTGTACCAGTTGCCGAGCGTCTTGTGTCCTTCCGTGGCGTGGAACGGCAGGCGG
Source organism: Phycisphaera sp. (assembly GCA_016125285.1). Taxonomy (GTDB): domain Bacteria; phylum Planctomycetota; class Phycisphaerae; order Phycisphaerales; family Zrk34; genus RI-212. Next base: position 21,053 of record WGMA01000004.1, on the reverse strand, counting down.
ATGTAGCGCCCGGAGATGTTCAGCTTGCAGTTGTCACCGGCCAGGATGACGAACGGCGACTCGATGCCGATGCCGTGGTGCGTTTCGCCGTTCTCCGGGAAGTACATGATCATCGTGTTGTCGAACATCGTGCCCTTGCCCTCGGGGACCTGCTTGAGCCGTTCGACGATCGTCTTGATCTGTTTGACGTGGCTGATGCGGATCTGCTCGCGGGTCTTCCACGCGGGTACGCCGCCGAAGGCTTCGTCGTGGCCGAGGGGGTGAATGCCCACGCGATCGGTCTCGTTGCCGGGCAGGCCCGTGATGGGCGTGCCGAGGTCGTCGATCGTATAGGTCACCACGTTGGTTAGGCCGGACACCAGCGCCGCGACCAGGATGTCGGTCATGGCGGCCTCTTTCTCGGGCGTGCTGGCGTTCGGCCCGCCGTCCGCGTGGATCGGTGCGAGCTCGGGCACGAACTTGGCAAGCGAGCCGGCCATCTTGACCAGTTGCCTGTTGCGTTCGCGTATGGCGTCGATGGAGTCGACGTGCATCGTCTGACGCTGCTTTTCATGGCCCTTGATGCCGACGAGCGCCAGCCCCTCGCGGCTCTGCAGGAACGACAGCATGTCGTTGTCCGAGGTGACCGCTTCCGGGTTGAGCACCGACTTGAACAGTTCGTTCCGCGCGGTCTCCGGGTCGGCGTAGCAGTAGTTGCGCGTCTGCGGCGCGGGCGCGGAGTAGCCGTCCACGATGCCTGTCCGGCCCTGCGCGAACGACAGTTCGACGTGGCCGAACGGCGACGGGAACAGCTTCGCCAACTCAAAATCGATCGTGGTGCGCTTGATCGCGCTGAGGGTATTGCGCTGCGACTTGAAACAACCCATGACCGACGAGAACGACCAGTGCACGTTCTCGCTCATCTTGGCCGAGAGTCCCTGCAGGATGGTCATGTGTGCTTTGTGATCATCCAGGCCACGAAGCCACTTGGGCAGCTCGTGCTTGTCCAGGTCGACCTCGATCGGCTCCTTCTTCTCGTCGAGCGCCTTGTCGCGGTCCGAGAAGTCGAGGAGGGCGGTTTCGAGCGGGCGGATGCCGCTCGACTTGCGGATGAAGACGAAGCGACGGGGCCCCATCTCGCTCGCGATCGCCGCGACGAGCGGGTCGAGCGAAGGCGCGAGCGCCAGCACACCGGCGCCCAGTGCGGTCGTCTGCAGAAACTGTCGTCGGTTGGCGTTCATGGCTATTCCTCTATCGCTTTGCGATAAATAAATGAATCTGAAGTCAGCAGCGAGACGATCACGGCGTCGAAGCTGCCCCCGCTGTCGACATACGCCTGTTCGGCGTCTATCAGTGTCTTCGAATCGGAGAGGCGTTCGTTGCGGCCCAGGAAGTATCGGAAGGCGTGACGGATGATGGACTGACGCACCCGCTGCGACTTGCTGAGACGCTCGATGAGGTCCATCGCGTCCTTGACTTCGCCATCCAGCGACGCGTCGCCCGTGCCCTTGAGGTATCCCGTCGAATCGACGGGCAGGGTCTTGTAGGTGTCGCGCGTGTCAACGATGAACTCGGCGTTGTCCGGGCCCTTCTTGACGATGTTCTCGGGATACTCCAGCGGCTCGTCCCGGCGGAAGCGGCCGAAGTCGTCGTATTCCTCGAACGCATAGCCCAGCGGATTCATCTGCTTGTGGCACTTCCAGCAATACTCCACCTCGGTCGCGCTGGCGAGCCGCGTGCGCAGGGTCTTGTTGTGGTCTTCGGGGATGACGGCGTCGACCGTGATCGGCACGTCGGGGATCGTGCCCGCCAGCAGCTTTTCGCGTATCCACTTGCCGCGGGTCACCGGATCCGTCTCGGTATTCTTCGCGAAGGCGACCAGCCACGCCGGATGGGTCAGCATCCCCATCCGATTCGGCACCTTCGCCGGCTGCGTTGTTTGATAGTCCCAGTTATCCAGGCTGTAGTTGAAGAACTTGGACACGTTGTAGCCGGGCATGAAGTCGTTGCCGTAACCCCGGTACAGGTCGAACGGCGCCGCCTCCTTCTGGCCCTTGTCCAGGCGCGCGGTGATCGTCGACATCGACTTCTTGAACAGCTGGATCGTCGAGCCCTGCCGGTTCTTCGCGTCCAGCTTGTCCGGGTCAACGCTGCGCATCTTGACTTCCTTCAGGAAGTCCTTGTGCTTGAGCAGGTCTTCCTTCTTGAAGTTCTGCCAGTCCGTGTCCTTGAAGTGGTCATAGATCCGCTTGATCCTGTCCGAGGCCTCCTGCATGTGCTCGTTGTCGCCGTCGTGATAGACGTAGAACTTGTCGGTGGTGAGCAACTCCTCGAAGACGTGCTGATCCTTCTCCAGGATGTAGGCGACGACCCGATCGGCCTCGCTGAGCAGACGCGCCGTCGCGTTGGCGAGCCGGTCTCCGCCGAATCGCTTCTCGTCCTTGAAGATCGTGATCGCTTCGGGGTAACCGAAAAACTCGCGGAAGAACCGCAGCTTCCGTATCGCCGTGTTGGTGGTGTTGTCCCGGTAGCTCTTGTCTTCGAGGATCTTGTCGACGATGTAATACACATCTCGCTTTTTCAAGATCCGCGTGACTTCTCGCTTGTAGTCCTCTCGCGTGTTCAGCCTGCCGCTCTCCGCCGCCTGAACCAGTTCCTCGTCGGGGCTCTGATCCGTCAACGCGTAGGCGATGGCGTAGCTGGCCTCACGCGGAGAGAGCATCCGCCGGCCGTATTGGTCCGGCTCGCCGGTTCCGAATTCCTGGCGATAGACAAACTCGCTCGTCAGGATCACCGTTTCGATGAGTTTCTGGATGGCTTTGAGATTGCCGAGCTTGTCGACGTAGTTCCTCGACAGGGCGACGTATTGCTCGGCTTCGTCCGGCGTGGGAGAACGTTCCAGAATCTCCGTAAATAACTGCTCGATCAGCTCCGACAGCAGCTTGTCCGACGGCGGTCCCGCGTCGATCCGCGCCTGCTTGAACTGCTGCTCCCAGTCCGCCATGCACTTGTCGATCACGGCGTTGTAATGATCACCCGCCTGACGATGCTTGAGGATCGTGTCGTGGATCACCGCCATCTCCGCGTTGCTCAGCGGCTTGTATTCGAGCAGCTTGAACTTGCGGCTGTTGTCGTTCAGATTCTTTCGAAAATCGGGAAGATAATCGCGGAGCAGCGCCATGCGTCCCTGGATCGTTCGCTCGAAGTCCCCGAAGTAGAACCAGGTGCGCTCGCACATCTCCCGGATCTCGTCGTCCGATTTACCCTTGTTCGTGGGGCTAAGCAGCATCTGGTAGACGACGTCCTCGCCGTCCAACGCCTTGAGCATGTTCTGAGCGACGTGGAACGGCGCCTTCTTGTATTTGTCGCCCTCGGCCGGCTTGGCCTCCTTGAGTTCGACCTCGACGAACTTCGGCAGCATCGACTCGTTCCGGCTGCCGTAGTATTCGTCGCAGAGCTTCGCGATGAACTGCTCGAGGAACGCCCGTCGCGACGCGAGCGTGGCCTGCTGCTCGTCCTCCAGCGCCATGATCTGATTGATGGCGGGCAGGTAGGTCTTGTTGCGCTTTACCAGGTAACCGGTGATGTACTGTGACGCCTTCTGCGCGTTCGTCAGCATGCTCGACAGGTGCCCGCCCGTGAAGTCGGTGTCCGCGTAGTATCGCACACCGGAGCGGTTGGGCAGCAGGAAGGGATTCGTCAGGCCGACCTGTTTGAACTCGTGGCTCCCGAGGACCGGGACGTTCTTTCCGTCGACCCTGGCGGTGGCGCGGATCTGCAGGATCCGCTGGAACTTCGCGTCGAAGATGTATTCGCTGATCAGCCAGCGCCGGTCGTAAGTGAACCCCGGCAGGTCCTTGTATTCACCCGAGAACAGCTGCTCGTGATTCACGTAGTTGCCGTACTCCGGCTTCTTGAGCTTCTCTTCGAACTTCGCCGCGTTGGCCGCGTTGAGCACGCCGCTGATCCAATGATCGAGCAGCTTCCGTTCGGCAGCGGTCGGCTGCTTCTCGTCTTCGGGCGGCATCTCTTCGAATCGAAGCTCTTCCTGCATCTTGTTGAGCAGGTCAAACCGCGTGTCGTCCTGAAGCGTCGCCATCTTGTCGAGCCGCACGTGGCCCTTCTGCTTCTCGGGGCCGTGGCAGCGCACGCAGTATTGCGTCACGACAGCCGACGCGTCCTTCGACACCGCGAAGGGATCGGCCGCCGAGGCGATCGCTGCGGCGGCGAGCGTGACGCTCACGAAGAAAAAAAGATTCCGCATCACGACTTTCGCTCCGGCATGTCCGTGACTTGCTGCCCAGGCCCGTCACGAGTCATGGGGCCAACCCATTCATCGTTCACTGTGGCGCGGCGCCGCGGGCGATCCAGGCGTCTATTGCTCGATTCGATCAACCGGTTTCGCGTTGACCGAAGTCGGGGCCGCACTTGCATCGATCCTATTGTTCAGGAAGGCGCAGGATCAGGCATAATTTATGCGGATTCAGGGAGGGGTGATCCGCTCCGGAAATGTCGTCTTCAACACCTTGCCGACGGCCTGGGCTAACGCGGGTGATCAACTCAACTCGCCGTAGGGTCCGCCGCAGTCGAGCGTGATCCGACGCGGGCGACGCAGGCTTGCTCGCCGCTTTGGGCATCATCTAGACAGCTGCAAATAAATGAGTTACGTGTCGATGGCGGCGCTGCGGATATGCCGCGTGCGGGCCGACTGTGCGGCGGTATTCTTCCCAATCGAGGCCCGTTCGCTCTGTCGCGGAAGAGAGTTTGAAGCGTGGTGCGCCCGACCATACGCCATTCGAAGTCGGGGGAATAAAAACGATACTTGTGCGTTGTATTGAGATTACGGAGCAAAACCAGAGAGGGTACGTGCAGCAAATGAAGATTTTGACTGGATTGTCGTTCATCGTGATCTTGCTGGCCGGCTCGGTGTCTCACGCCGCGGATCGACTCAACGTCCTGCTGTTCACGGCGGACGACCTGCATTGCGAGTCGCTGCAGACGTACGGCGGCAAGGTCGTGGGGCTGACGCCGAACCTCGACCGCTTCGCACAGACGGGGATGATCTTCGACAAGGCGCACGTGAACGTGGCGATCTGCGCGCCGTGCCGCGCGGTGATCGCGACCGGTCTGCTCAGCCACAACTCCGGCGCGATGGGCTTCATCCCCGCGAAGGACGGCCTGCCGACAATCGTCAGCGTCATGCAGGCCGGGGGGTATCGCTGCGGTATCCTGGGCAAGGTCGGTCACTCCACGCCGGTCGCCGGAACGAAGTGGGACTACGTTTTCGATCAGAAGGACCTGGGCAACGGCCGCAGCCCGACGATCTACTACCAGCGCGTCAAAACGTTCCTCGATCAGTGCAAGAGCGAGAACAAGCCGTTCTACTTCATGGTCAACTCGCACGACCCGCACCGGCCGTACTGCAATCCTGAGAAGCTCCTGCCCGGCGCCGAGATGCCGAGCAAGATCTACAAGCCCGAAGACGTCGAGGTGCCGGGCTTCGTGCCCGACCTGCCCGGCGTGCGGCAGGAACTGGCGATGTACCAGAACTCGACACGCCGTCTCGACGACACGTTCGGCAAGGTGATGCAGGCGCTGGACGAGTCGGGGTTGGCGGACAAGACGCTGGTCGTGTTCATGTCGGACAACGGCATCGCGATCCCGTTCGCCAAGTGCAACACGTGGTTCCACGCGACGCACACGCCGATGATCTTCCGCATGCCCGGCCTGACGAAGCCCGGCATGCGCGACGATACGCACTACATCTCGCCGGTCGACCTCATGCCGACGTTCCTCGAACTCACCGGCGTCAAAGGTCCGGACCGGCTCGACGGTCGTTCCGTCCTGTCGCTGCTCAAGGGGCAGACGCAGGAGGGCCGCGACCTCGCGTTCACGCAGATCGATAAAAAGGCGGGCGGCGACGCGGTGCCGATGCGCTGCGTGCAGGACCCGAAGTTCGGTTACATCTACAACCCGTTCAGTGACGGCAAGCACTGGTATCGCAACAACAACGAAGGCCTGACGATGAAGGCGATGGAGGAGGCCGCGAAGGACGATCCGAAGATCGCCGCGCGGGTGCAACTGTTCCGCTATCGCGTGCCCGAGGAGTTCTACGACCTCGAGAAGGACCCGAACTGCCTGAACAATCTGATCGACGACCCGAAGTACAAGGCGGTGATCGCCGAGAAGCGCAAGCAACTCGAAGCCTGGATGGTCAAGACGAACGACCCGATGCTGAAGGCCTTTCAGTACCGCGACGATCGGGCGGTCGTGGACGAGGTCATGGCCGCGACGTACGGCAAGCCGTCCGCGAAGAAACCGGGCAGGAAACGAAACAAGTCAGAATAAGGAACCGGGCGGGGCGGCATGCGCGAGACGGATCGCGCGTTGAATCGATTGCCTCATATCGCTGATCATTTGCCTCGATCACGCGCTTTGATCGGCTAGAATACGATGGCCACCCAACGTGACTGTTGCGCGCCGGGCATGGTGTGCCGTCACCCAGGAGCATCCGTTTGCGTATCTACAACGGCCTGGTCTTGTCCAGCAGTCAGCGGGTATTGCGCTTCGTCGTCGTGATCGTTGCGTCGATTTGTTCTTCGCATGTCGCGCTCGCCGCGGCGGAGACCTCGCCGCCGGTGATCCCGGGGTTATCCAACAAGCATCCGCTGCCCCGGATTCAGACGGGCGCTCTGCTGTGGAACGAGCTGCGATGCGGCGCGTGTCACGCGGGGCCCGACGTCACGCCGATCGCGATGAGATCGGCGCCCGATCTGTCCGAGGTCGGTGCGCGCGTCGCGCCGGATTACCTCCAGCGGTTCATCGCGAACCCCTCGTCGACGCACGCGGGCACGATGATGCCGGACGTGCTCGCGTCGCAGTCGCCCGAGCGGCGCGCCGAGATCGCCACCGCGATCACGCACTACCTCGTTCAGCGTTCGACTCGTGGGTTTCACGCCGACGCGGTCGCGGAGAGGGACATCGCCGCGGGCCGCGCGTTGTTCCACGACATCGGCTGCGTCGCGTGTCACTCACCGCGTGACGAAAACGGGCGCGAGGCGATGGCCGAGAGTTCCGTGACGCTGTCGCAAGTGTCGGCGAAGTACAGCGTCGATTCGCTGTCGGCGTTCCTGTTTCAGCCCACACGTGTCCGTCCGTCGGGACGGATGCCGGACATGAAGCTGACGAAAGATGAGTCGCGCGCGATCGCTGGTTACCTGATCGGCGCCAACGGCACGCACGCGGCGGCGCTGGCCGTGCAGGGTGATCTCGCCACGCTCGGCAGGCGGTACTTCCAGCAGTTCAACTGCACCGCGTGCCACGCGATCGACGGCACGGCGGCGCCCGCGCAGGCCAAGGCGCGCGACGCGCTCGCGTCGGAGTCGGGTTGCCTGTCGGACAAGCCGGGCGCCGCGCCGCGCTTCCACCTCAGCGACGAGCAGCGGCTGGCGCTGCGTGAGTTCATCGCTGCGAAGTCGGTGACGCTCACCGACAAGGCGAAAATCGATGTCACGCTCGTCGCGTTCAACTGCATCGGTTGTCACGCGCGCGACGACTACGGCGGCGTGTCGGCGGCGCGTGACCGGTACTTCGTTTCCGACGAGAAGGAACTGGGTGACGAGGCACGCCTCCCGCCTCAGCTGACGCTCGCGGGGGCGAAGCTGCAGACGCTGTGGATGCGCAAGGTGTTGTTCGACGGGCAGAGCGTTCGCCCCTACATGCACACACGCATGCCGCAGTTTGGCGAAGGCAACCTCGGCCGCCTGCCGGACCTGCTCGCCGGCGTCGACCGCATCGACCCGGTCGCGTTCACGACGCCGGAGGGCGACACGGAGAAGGCGTACCGCGCCGCGGGGCAGCTGCTCGTCGGCGACAAGGGCCTGAACTGCATCGCGTGTCACAACTTCAACACCAACGCGTCGCCCGGCTTCAAAGGCCTGGATCTGATCACCACCACGGAGCGGCTGAATCCGAGCTGGTTCTATCGCTTCCTGCGCTCGCCGCTGTCTTTCCGCGGCCGGATCGTGATGCCGAGCTTCTGGCCCGACGGGCATGCGGCGCGGACGGACATCCTCAACGGCAACACCGACACTCAGATCCAGGCGATCTGGTACTACCTGACGCTCGGTCGATCGGCACGTGATCCTTCCGGCATTCACTCGGTCGGCACGAAACTCGAAGTGACCGACACGACGCGCACCTATCGCGGGCGGAGCCGGGTCGCGGGATTCCGCGGCGTCGCCGTGGGCTTCCCCGGTGGACTCAGCTACGCGTTCGACGCCGAGACTGGCGCGATCTCGGCCCTGTGGCGCGGCGACTTCGTCAATGTCAGCTGGGGCGGCCAGGGCGCGGGCGACTTCAACCCGGCGGCGCGCGCGGTGACGCTGCCGCAGGACCTGTCGCTCTATCGGCTTGCGTCCGACGACGAGCCGTGGCCCCTGCTGCCGAAGATGGATAAGGAACACCCGGTGAATCCCGACCCGCTGTACCCGAAGAACCGCGGCTATCAGTTCAAGGGCTATTACTTCGACGACAAGTCGATCCCCACGTTCATGTACCGCACAGGCGACGTCGAGATCGAGGACCGCTCGATGGCCGACACGTCGAGCGAGCACGCCGTGCTCAAGCGCGTCATTCGTTTTACCTCGCCGAGCGATCAGGTCGTGTGGTTCCGCGTACTGACGGGCGGCGTGCAGGCGGAGTCGCCGCAGCAGTACGCGACGCGCGACGTGCGGCTGCGTGTCCCCGACACGCCGGTCCTGCTCCGCGCGAGCGGCGACGAGAAGAACGACAAGGAACTGCTGCTCAAGCTTTCAATCCCCAAGGGTCAGTCCACGGTGACGATCGAATATGAGCTACTCAACTAAAAATCGCCGCGGCCTGACGGCCGTGCTGATGGTGGTCGCGCTGGCGCACCTGTCGGCGCGCGCCGAAGACGTCGGCGACCGCTGGAACACCGCCGAGCGCGAACGCGCGTATTACCGGATCATGGACATCCCGATCCCGAAGGGCGAGGTGATCGAGGCCGGGGCGTTCACGACGCTGCCCGACGGCCGGATCGCCGTTGGCACACGCCACGGCGACATCTTCCTGCTCACCGGCGTCGACGCGGAAAAGCCTTCGCCCAGGTACGAGCTGTTCGCCACCGGGCTCGACGAGATCTTCGGGCTGTCCTACAAGGACGGCGCGTTCTATGTTACGCAGAGCTGCGAGCTGACCCGCATCACCGACACCAACGGCGACGGCAAGGCGGACCGCTTCGAGACGCTGTCCGACACGTGGGGATACGCGAACTATCACGAGTACGCGTTCGGCTCGCCCATCGACAAAGAGGGCAACATCTACGTCGCACTCGGTCTTTCCTACTCGTACTACTCCAGGGCGTTGTTCCGCGGCTGGATCATGAAGGTCACGCCGGACGGCAAGACGATCCCGATCGCCAGCGGCCTGCGCAGCCCGGGCGGCATCGGCCCCAACGAGCACGGCGCGATGTTCTACATCGAGAGCCAGGGCCCGTGGAATACGGCGTGCAGCCTCAAGGCTGTCACGCCGGGTTGCTTCGAAGGGCACCCCGCGAGCTTCAACTGGTACAAGTACGCGCCAAACATGGGACCGACGCCGGAGGAACCGGAAACCGGCTCGCGGATCATCATCGAGAAGGAACATATCAAGCAGTTGGCGCCTTACGCGGTGATCTTCCCGTACATCCGCATGGGGCGTTCGATTACGGGTTACACCGTCAACCGCACGCACGGGAAGTTCGGGCCGTTCGAAGACCAGATGTTCATGGGCGACTACACGCAGTCGATCATCATGCGTGCGACGACCGAGCAGGTGAAGGGCGTGTGGCAGGGCGCGTGCTACCCGTTCCGCGAGGGGTTGTCGACGGGCATCCTCAACGTGCGGTTCACGCCGGAGGGCAACCTGCTGTGCGGCGGCACGAACCGCGGCTGGCCGGTGCGCGGCATCAAGCCGTTCGCGCTGGAGCGGCTGGAGTGGACCGGCGTGATGCCGTTCGAGATCCAGCGGATCACGATCGAGCCGGACGGTTTCCGGATCCGGTTTACGAAGGCGGTCGACGCGGCGACGGGCGGCGACCCGGCGTCGTACAAGATGTCGACGTTCACGCACATTTATCACGCGGCGTACGGCGGGCCGGAGGTTGATCAGACGACGCCGACGGTGAAGTCCGTGAAGCTGTCCGCCGACGGCATGGAAGCGGTGATCGCGCTGGACAAGATCACGCTGGGCCACGTCCACGAGTTCCACCTCGGGGCGTTGCGGTCGCGCGACGGCGAAGACCTGGTGCACCACGACGCGTACTACACGGTCAACGAGGTGCCGGACCCCGTGGCCGCGGAGGCGCCGGTCGAGGTCAAGCCGCTGTCCGATGAACAGGCGAAGGAATACACCCTGGACAAGGCCTTCTACAAGAAGGCCACGCTCGTGCAGAACATCCTCATCGCCACGTCGGACAAGGTGCCCGACTTCACGCACCTCGAGGCGGCGTATCTGTTCGACAAGATGCTCAGTGACCTCAAACCCGAGATCGCGCAGCGGATCCGCGACCGCAAGGTGCTCTGCATCATCATCGGCCACGCCGAACAGCTGTCCGAACTGCCGCAGTTCCACACCGACAAGACCGGCAAGGAACGCGACTTCTACAACTGGCGGAATCGCGGCTTCCTCAACATGGACAAGAACGGCCACCCGACCGTGCTGTTCGCCGAGGAAGACGTGATGGAGTACGAGGGCGGCATGCAGATCGAGAGCATCCTGATCCACGAGTTCGGCCACGTTGTCGCGGGCGCCGGTTTCGATGACGCGCTGCGCAAGCGTCTCACCGAGGCGTTTGAAAACGTCAAGAAGAGCGGCACGTGGAACGACGGCTACGCGGCGCAGCGCTTCCGGCGGGTCACGAGCGAAACGCCGGTGCTGCTGCTGGACGCGCTGGCCGAGTCGTTCCCCGATCAGCCGCGTGCGTTTCTCGCGGCGTGCCTGGACGGCGGCGACATCCTCGTCAACGGCAAACCGTCGAACGCGCTGGTCGAGGTGACCAAGAACGACAAGGTGTTGATCGTCTTCGGCGGCCCGAAGGATTGTTACGCGTCGAAGAACAAGGCCGAGTACTGGGCCGAGGGATTCCAGACGTGGTACGACACGAACCGGACGATGGACCACGACCACAATCACATCCACACGCGCGCCCAGCTGAAGACGTACGACCCGATGTTGGCCAAGCTGTGCGAAGATGTGATGGGCGACTCGTCGTGGCGGTTCGTTTCGCCGCGCGAGCGCGCCGGCAAGGGGCACCTCGCCGGGTACGACCCCGCCACGGCGCCGAAGGTCACGAAGCTGCCGCACATCGATCTGGCGGCGCAGGACTACTACGACGAGTACTGGAAGGATTACTGGCAGCGCCTGCACGCCACGTACGTCATCGCCACGGATGCGACCGACTGCCAGGCAACGCGATCCGCGCCGTAAGGCGTGCCGGAATCAACATCGCGCCGCCGGTATCACTCGGCCGAGTACCCGCGCCAGATCCACACGAGCGTGTCGGCGAGCGTGGCGTCGAACACCTTGCCGTCGCAGTGCCGCGTGCCCTTGCTGAACACGAAGCGGTGGTCATAGCCCTTCGCCTCCAACGCCGCGGAGGTGCGCTTGCCCGCCATCACCCAGTTGTGATTCGTCGACTCCGGGTCGTTCTCGCGCAGGTCGTGCTCGGAGACGTGCGTGAAGATCCGCAGCGGCTTCTTGTCGCTGTTCTCGATCAGCTTCATGCCCGAGTGATACTCCCAAGCGCCGAGGGGGAACTTCGCCTCCTCGGGCGCGTCGTCGTCCTGCTGATCGACGAACGTGCCGGAGTAGCAGATCAGCCTGCGGAACAGGTCGGGGCGGAACCACCCGGCGGTCAGCGCCGCAGCGCCGCCCGAACTGCAGCCCATGATCGCCTTGCCCCACGGATCGTCGGTAAAGGCGATGTGCGGGTACGCCGCTCTGACCTCCGCGTTGTTCAGCACGGCGGGCAGCACCTCGTCGTTGATGAACCGGGCGAAGCGGTCCGACATCGTGTCATACTCGAGCCCACGTTCGCTGCCCTTGGAGTCGTTGCCGCCGTTCTCCACGGCGATGGCGATGAACGCGGGCAGTTTATGGTCGGGGTCCTTCGAGATCGTCAGGTTGTCCAGCGCGCTGCGGACCTGGTTGAAGTGGCTCGGCCCGTCGAGCGTTACGAGGATCGGCGCCTTCGTGCCGTCCTGATACGCGGCGGGCACGTAGACGAAGATCTTGCGCTGCTCACGCACGGGTTTCTTCGGGTCGAGCGTCTTGTCGTCGCCGCGGAAGATCTTGCTGTCGGCCAGACGCATCGCGAACTCAAAGCCCTTGCCCTGCGGGTTGCCGCGATCCTTGAGGTCGGGGTCCGGTTTGTAGTCGGGGCCGATGACGAACTCGCCGTTGCCGGTCGCGTCGGGCTGGTCCGCGCTAAACGCGGGTGCGTGCGACGACACAGCGAGCAGGGCGACGGCGAGCAGGCAGCGGAGGCAGGACGACAGAGGTGTAGCGTTGAACGACATAAGGACGGTCCTTAGGTGACGCCGGGACGGCGCGGGGTGTTGGTAGTTTCACGTGCCCGTGGCAACGGCCACAGTATAGGCGGCGGGGCGGCTACGCGATCGCTTCGTGGATCACCTTGCCGTGCACGTCGGTCAGGCGGCGCTCGATGCCGTTGTGGTAGAACGACAGGCGTTCGTGATCGAGGCCGAGCAGGCGGAGGATCGTCGCGTGGAAGTCGTAGGTCGTGGTCACGTCGACCACGGCCTTGTGCCCGAACTCGTCGGTCTGTCCGAAGCTGAACGGCGCGCGGACGCCCGCGCCGGCCAGCCAGCACGTGAACCCGTGCGGGTTGTGGTCGCGTCCGGACGCGCCCTTCTGGAAGGTGGGCATGCGGCCGAACTCCGTGCACCAGACCACGAGCGTGTCTTCGAGCAGGCCGCGCTGCTTGAGGTCGGCGATCAATGCCGCCGCGGGCTGGTCGAGCACCTCACCGTGCTTGGGGTACTGCGTGCCGAGCGCCTTGTGGCCGTCCCAGTTGCCCACGCCTTCGCCCATCGCGTACGCGCCGTTGAACAGCTGCACGAACCGCACGCCCTTTTCGAGCAGGCGTCGCGCGAGGATGCAGTTCCGCGCGAACCCGGCCTTGATCTTGTTGTCCGAGTCGGCGCCGTACATCTCCAGCACGTGCGCCGGTTCCGATGTCAGGTCCGTCACGTCGGGGATGCTCATCTGCAGCCGCGCGGCGAGCTCGTAGCTGGCGATGCGCGCCGCGAGCTCCGTGTCGCCGGGGTACTGCTGGAGGTGACGGTCGTTGAGCCGCTTGAGGAAGTCGGACGTCGCGGCGTCGGCCTTCGAGGTGACGCCGGTCGGCGTGTCGAGGTAGCGGATGGGGCGCTGGGCGTTGAACGCCGTGCCCTGGAACTGCGCCGGCAGGAAGGCCGAGCCCCAGTTGTTGCCGGCCGACTGCGGGTTGCCGCGCGGGTCGGGGATCGCGACGAACGCCGGCAGGTTCTGGTTCTCCGTGCCCAGCGCGTAGGTCGTCCACGCGCCCATCGACGGGAAGCCGTCGAGCGTGAACCCGGTCGACATGAAGTTCTCGCCGGGGCCGTGCGTGTTCGTCTTGCTGGTCAGCGCGTGGAAGAAGCACATGTCGTCGGCCAGTTCGCCGAGGCGCGGCAGCAGGTCGCTGGTCATCTTGCCGGACTGCCCGCGCGGGCGGAACTTGTACAGCGGTGCGGTGAGGTTGCCGTTTTCGCCCTGGAACGTGACGAGCTTGTCGACGCCGGGCATCGGCTTGCCGTCGTGCCTGATCAGCTCGGGCTTGTAATCGAACGTGTCGACATGGCTGACCGCGCCGCTGCAGAAGATCACCAGCACGTTGCGCGCCTTCGGGGCGAAGTGCGGCGTGCGCGGCGCGTAGGGGTGCGCCGGGTCGATCTGCGGGCGCAGCGGCTTGGGCAGATTGCTGGCGGTCGCGCCGAGCAGGCCCTCGGCGTGCATCAGCGACGCCAGCGCCATCGCGCCGAGCCCCGTGCCCGTGTGGTTGAGGAATTGGCGGCGGTTGAGCAGGTTGCGACCCGCGGCCGAAAGCTTGTTGGCGTGTGGCGTCATGGTGCGTGACTCACGGGATGAACAGGAATTCATTGGCGTTGTATACGGCGCGGCACAGCGCGGGCAGGCCGTGCTGCCGGATCAGGTCGACGGCGCCGGTGATCTCCTCGGAGTCGGGGGCGCGGCCGAACGCCAGCTCGAACAGCCGCGTCGCCTGCGCCTCGGGCGTTGCGCCAGCCTCACGCTGCACGCGCTCGGCGAGGCGGCCGCATTGCTCGATCACGAACCCGCTGTTGAACAGGTTCAGCGCCTGGATCGGCGTCGTCGAGCGCGACCGCTTGGGGCAGACCTGCCCGGCGTCGGGGTCGTCGAACGCGCCGAACACCGCGTCGTGCTCCATGCGGATCTTCATCGCGTAGACCATCCGTCGCATGTCCGCCGGGCCGAACGTGTCCTTCGGTATCCAGTTGCGTGCGTAGTTCGCGTTGGGTTCGTACAGCAGGAAGCTCGGCCCGCCCATCGTCAGGTCCAGCGAGCCGGACACGAGCAGGATGTTGTCGCGGATCGCCTCGGCCTCGAGGCGGTGGGGCGGGTAGCGCCACAGCAGCGTGGTCTGCGCGTCGGCGGCGAGGCCCTGCGGGTTCGGGCGGCTCGTCTGCCGGTAGGTGTTCGACATGAGGATCAGCCGCTGCATGTGCTTGACCGACCAGCCGGAGCGGACGAATTCCGCGGCGAGCCAGTCGAGCAGCTGCGGGTGCGTCGGCTTGAAGCCCATCGCGCCGAAGTCGGACGGCGTGGCGACGATGCCGCGGCCGAAGTGGTACTGCCACAGCCGGTTCACCATCACCCGCGGGGTCAGCGGGTTGTCCTTCGACGTGATCCAGTTCGCCAGCGCGACGCGGCGTTGCTGCTCCGGCGTGTCGATCTTCAGTCCGAGCGAGCCGATCACTTCGAGCGCGTCGGGCGCGACCTGCTCGCGCGGCGACATCGGGTCGCCTCGGTACAGGCGGTGCGTCGCCGGCGGCTGCACGAACTGCCCGGCGTACGCCATCGGCTTCTTACGCAGGTCGGCACGCGTCTTCTCCACGCCGTTCAACTCGTTGAGCAGTCGCTCGGCCTCCGCGGCCTGCTTCGCCGAGAGGTTCGACAGGCGGTACGCCAGCGCGTTGGTGTCCGTGCCGAGCGGCATGCGGCTGTTCGAGTCGGCGACGACGACCCACTGGTTGGGCTCCGCGGCGACCTCGATCACGTAGCGCGTGGCGAGGCGGTCGGTGTACCGCAGCGTGCGGTCGCGGCCCCACGTGATGCGGTCGATCTCGGTCGGCTGCGCCAGCTCGATCTGCACCCAGCCCTTGCCGTTCTCGTTGCTGATCCAGCTGCGGTCGTTGCTGTACTGGCCGTCGTTGATGTGCTCGAGCTTGTGCTTCGGGTTGCCGGCGTAGTTGCCCGACGAGGTGGGCTTCGCGCCGGCGCTGGCGAGCGCGACGTTCGCGACGTTCGCGCCGGTCGACCAGACCTCGAGCTCGTCGAGGCACGGTTCGAGGCCGCTGTTGGTGGCGAACGCCGTGAACCGCACGAACTTCGCGGCGACGGGGTTGAACCGTTCCTCGTTGATCTTCGCGTCGACCGGTGGACGCAGTCGCGGCTGGCGCGGCGGCGCGGCGGTCTCGGCGTCGTCGACGACCTGCTGCAGCACCACGACGTCCGCGGTGATCGCTTCGCCCTTCGACCCGCCACGCAGCACGATGCGCGAGTTGATCGTGAAGTCGTACACGCCGGCGTCGTGGAACCCGCTCCACAGCGGCGTGCTCACCGGCTTGCCCGAGCCGTCGCCGAACAGTTGCTGGTTCACCGTCGCGATCGCGTGCTGATCCTGCTTCGTCGCCAGGTCGCCGTCGTCGTCGATCAGGTACTGCGCGTCGGTGGTGTGCGTCTGCCAGCCGCATCCCCACGACAGCCACACGCGGAATCGCC
Source organism: Phycisphaera sp. (assembly GCA_016125285.1). Taxonomy (GTDB): domain Bacteria; phylum Planctomycetota; class Phycisphaerae; order Phycisphaerales; family Zrk34; genus RI-212. The sequence goes on along the minus strand of WGMA01000004.1, from coordinate 4,991 downwards.
CGGCGGCTCGCGGCGTGTACGCCATCATGTCGACGCCCGGCTTGTTGTCCCACCACGTGTACCGCCCGCCGCTGACGTTCGGCAGGCGATCGCGATCGCCGGGATCGTCCTTGTAGCCGCGCTGCTTGCCCGCGGGGTTGATGCCGTGGCCGCGCTTCGTCGCCAGCACCTGCGCCGCGCCGGCCGACTCGTCGTCGAGGAAGACCGTCTGTCCCGTGTAGGGCGTCGGTTCGAACACGCGCAGCTTCGCGTTGAGCTCCGCGACACGCCGGTCCAGCGCCTTGGCCTTCTGCTCATTCTCGAGCGTGTCGGGTGTCTGCATCGGCCGCTCGCCGTGGCGCACGCCGGCGAACACCGCCTGGATCGAGTAGTAGTCGCGCTGCGTGATCGGGTCGAACTTGTGGTTGTGACACTTGGCGCACCCGAGCGTCAGGCCGAGGAACGACGTGCCGGTCGTGTTGATCATGTCGGCCAGCTCGTCCTGCCGCTGCATCGCGGTGAGCACCGGGTCGGGGCTGCGGACGGTGTCTGTGGCGCCGCCGACGAGAAAGCCCGTGGCCGCGTCGGCGCCGACCGAGTCGCCGGCGAGCTGCTCGAACACGAACGCGTTGTAGGGCTTGTCGTCGTTGAAGGCCGCGATGACGTAGTCGCGATAGCGGTAGGCGTTGGGACGCTCGTAGTTCGTCTCGAAGCCGTTGGACTCCGCGAAACGCACGACGTCGAGCCAGTGCCGCGCCCAGCGCTCGCCGTAGTGCGGGCTGGCGAGCACGCTGTCGACGAGGCGCACGTACGCGTCGGGCCGCTCGTCGTCGACAAACGCCGCGGCCTGCTCGGGCGTCGGCAGCAGGCCGAGCATGTCGAGGTAGACACGCCGCACGAGCGTACGCCGATCGGCCGGCGGCGCGGGCGTCAGCCCCTTGTCGTTCAGCTTCGCGAGCACGAACGCGTCGATCGGATTGGCCGCCCACGCGTTGTCGGATTGTGGCGGGGCGACGTTGCCGATCGGCTGGAACGACCAGTGGTCCGTCGTCAGCTTCTGCGGCCCCAGTTCCTTGTCGGAGCCCGGCATCTTCACGCCCTGGTCGACCCACGCGCGGAGCACGCCGATCTGCTCGGCGGTCAGCGGATCGGCGTCCTTCGGCATGATACGGTCGGGCTCGAAGCCCGCGACGAGCTGAATGATGTGGCTGTCGGCGCTCTTGCCGGGCACGACCGCTGGCTCGCCCGACACGCCGCCGCGCAGCAGCGCGCCGTGCTGATCGAGACGCAGGCGACCCTTCTGCTTGTCGGGCCCGTGACACTTGGCGCAGTGCTGGTCGAGGATCGGCTTGACGTCTTTCGCGTAGTCCACGGCGCGATCGGCCGCGGCCGGCAGCGTGGGGACGTTCGCTGCATACGCGAGACCTGTCCAACCGAAGAAGAGTGCGACCGCGACGAATCCGACAGTCACCGGGCTTGGCGCAATCCGCTCAACATTCATCAGACCATCCTCAACTGGCGTGTTCGCCGGCCATAGGAACGCCGACTGCGGGTGGACGTGCGCTCGTGAAACGTGCCCGTTTCGCCTCATCCGCTGCATCGCATTCAATTATTGTTGGTAATAAGAAGCGTCGAGTCAAGATCCCGCATGCTAAGGTATTTTGTCGAATACTCATCCCCGTTTCGCCAGCATGTGCACAACGCGTCGGCGTGAAACGCGGCTTGATTCAAACTAGGCCGATGATCTGAACGGCGTCGGTCAGCGCCTCGTCTCGCAGGCTCAGGGCGTGCGGCGTCAGGTCCAGCTGGAGCAGTCGCCTGAGCCTTCCGTCTGAAACTTTCGGGTTGGCGAACGCGTCGGCGAACAATTGTGGATCGTCGCGATCAGCGAGCAGATCGACCAGGCCGAGCGCCGACAGGGGTGGCCCGGCGTCGCCGGTGGGCCCGGGTTCTGCGTCCGCAGCGAGGAGCGGGGCGGGTTCAGTCGGCGTCTCTTCGATGACGAGCGGCGGCGGGGGATCCGCGGGCTGGAACATGCTCAGGAAGGCGATGATCTCCGCCGGGTCGGACCGCGTCGCGTCGCCCGCCAGCGCGCCGTCGGTCAGCACGCCCCCGGTGAAGCCTGCGAGAAAACGAATGAGCAGGATCCCGTCGGTCAGCGGCAGCGTCGATCCGTTGGCGTCGACGTCAAGAAAGCGCGTGGCGGCCGCCTCAAGGTACGCAAGAATCTCGACGGGGTCGGTCCGGGTCGCATCACCCGCCAGCGCGCCGTCGGTCAGCACGTTCCCGGTGAAGCCCGCGAGAAAGCGAATGAGCAGGATCCCGTCGGTCAGCGGCAGCGCCGTCCCGTTGCCGTCGACGTCGAGATCGAACGCACGCAGCACGTCGATGCTGAACGTCTCTTCGCTGAACGCGCCCTGCGGATCCGTGGCGCGGACCGTGATGTCGAAGCTGTTTGCCAACGCGAAGTTCAGCAGCGATCCGTCGGCGAGCGTCACGACGCCCGTGTCACCATCGATGACGAACGCGCCCCCCGCGTCGTCGGACAGCGTATAGGTGACGTCGCCGCTCACGGGGTCGGACGCCGACGCGGTGATCCCCACCGGCGTTCCGTTCGTCGCGTCCTCCGAGACCTCGTTGGCCGCGCCGTCGGAGTCGATCGGCGTTGAGGGCGCGGCGTTGGTCACGTCGATCGTGAAGGTCGCCTCGTCGAACAGCCCCGCCGTGTCACGGGCGCGGACCGTGATCATGTGACTCGTCACATCATCGAAGTCCAGCAGCGAGCCGTCCAGCACGGTCACCACGCCCGTCGACTCGTCGATCTGGAACCGCCCCCCGGCGTCGTCCGACAGCATGTAAAAGACGTCGCCGCTGACGGGGTCGGTCGACGACGCGGTGATCCCCACCGGCGTCCCGTTCGTCGCGTCTTCCGAGACCTCGTTGGTCGCGCCATCGGCGTCGGTCGGCGTCGACGGCGCGACGTTCGTGACATCGATCGTCATCGTCGCAGACGCCGCCACCCCGACGGAGTCGGTCACGCTGACCACGAGCGTGAAGCCGGTATTGACGTCGAAGTCGATCGCCACGGGGTCGAGCACGGTGAGCTCGCCGGTCGCGCTGTCGATGTCGAACACCGACGCGCCCGTGCCGCCGGTGATCGCGAACGTCAGCGGCGACGGCGTGTCGGCGTCGCTGGCGACGACGGCGCCGACGCTCGCATCCATCGCGCTGCCCTCGGCGATATCAAACATCTGGTCGGCCACGACGGGCGGGTTGTCGTTCAGCACGACGCGGCCGGGGTCGCCGTTGCCCAGGGTCAGTGCGTCGAGGTCGCCGTCGGCGTCCACGTCGGCGAGCTCGACGGCCTGCGCCTGGGCGATAAGCGGCAGCGTCTGACCGTTCGTCAGGAACACGCCCTGCGTCCCGTTCTGGGCGCTGCCCTGGTTGATCCACGCGTTGCCGGCCGCGCCGCTCGCGGCGACGCTGAAGAGGTCGAGGTCGCCGTCGCCGTCCAGATCGCCGAGGTCGAAAACCGGAGTAACGCCCGCCTCCAGCACCTGCCCGGTATCGGTGAATACACCCGATCCGTCGTTCAGCCAGACACCGCTATTGGGGTAACTGGCGATCACCGCGTCCAGATCGCCGTCGCCGTCCACGTCGCCGAGGCGCACGGACCTGCTTGTTGGGCCGGTCCCCAACGCCTGGCCGGAGTCCGTGAAGACGCCTGTGCCATCGTTGAGCCACACACGGTTGGGAGCTTGATTGCAGGTTTCGACCAGGTCGAGGTCGCCATCGCCGTCGACGTCGCCGAGCTCCACGTCCAGCGTCCTTTCGTTGCCCAGCATCTGGCCGCTGTCGGTAAAGAAGCCGGTGCCGTCGTTGAGCCAGACGTGGTTGGCCGCGTCGAAGACGCCCGTGACGACGTCCAGGTCACCATCGCCGTCGATGTCTCCGATCGTCACGCTCAGCGAACTGTACGTGCCCAGCGACTGGCCGGTGTCGGTAAAGAACCCGCTGCCGTCGTTCAACCAGACGCGGTTGCCCTCGTCGTCGTGAATCACGTAGGCGTCGAGGTCGCCGTCGCTGTCCAGGTCACCCAGCACAACGTCGCGGCTGGCGCCCACGGGGAGTGACTGCGACACGGTGAATACACCGCTTCCGTTGTTCAACCAGATCTCGTCTTCATCGTCGACATGCGTGACGAACAGGTCGACGGCGCCGTCCCCGTTCAAGTCACCCACGGCCAGGTCAGTGGCAAAGAGCGTGTTCGCCGTCGTTCCACCATCGACGAACAGGCCGGTGCCGCCCGGGTTCGAGACGGTGACCGCGTAGTCCTCCACCTCGCCGTCGGGCGCCGCGCCGTACGGCGCGGCGACGCCCGCCGTGCTGAGGCGGAACCGCGCGTAGGTCGCGCCCGGCAGCGCGTCGGCGGGGACGTCGAACGTCAGGTCGTTGGTGCCGTCTGCGACGTCGACGCTGTTGAAGATGCGCTCGGTGGCGACGTCGAACGTGCCGTTGCCGTTGAAGTCGATCCACGCGTCGAGCTTGGCCGGGCCGCCGCTGACCACGACGGATACCGTGGCGTCCTGCATGCCCGGCGTGATGACGCTGGTGAATGTCACGCCGGTCTCGTCGTCGGGCGTGTCGCCGCTCAGATCGTCGGCGTCGGCGTTGATCGAGTGGACGCCGTCCCGTTCTTCGTCGCGCGACCCGCCGAGCGTCGGGCCCGTCACGGCGTGCCGTGCGCCGTCCTCGGCGAGCGTCGTGGGGTAAGGCGACGGCGCGTCGCCGAAGTCGTAGCCGAGGTTTTCGTACCAGGCGATCTTGTCGTCGTTTCGCGACGCGCTGAGCACGTCCAGGTCGCCGTCGCTGTCCACGTCCGCCGCGAACACGCTGGTCGCGCCGCTTGCGGCCGTACTGATCGAGTGCGGCGTGAAGCTCTGCGACCCGTCGTTCTCATACCACGCGATTTCGTTGTCGTAATCCTCCGCGCTGAGCACGTCGATGTCGCC
>WGMA01000034.1 GCA_016125285.1 Phycisphaera sp. | reverse complement strand
GTCGTCCATGACGGTGCTCCTTGTAAAAGGGATGAAGCAACACCATCATGCCGGCGAACGTTTTTACGCGCAACCCACCCTAACTGCTCCGCCGGCGCGAACCTATAGCCGTGGCGCAATATCCTGCTGAAAGGGAGAGGGAGTACGACTGAGGCGTATCACGATGCAATACAAAACCTTTCACACGATCACCATCGCCCTGCTCACCGCCGGCGTCCTCGCCGCGGCCGAGCCGACGTTCCGCACCGACGCGAACAACGACGAGAAGCTCAAGTGGTTTCAGCTGGAACCGAGCAAGTTCCCGCCGGCCGGTTCGGCGCACTACTTCGCCGGCGAGCTGATCGGCATGGACCACGTCGAGCGGACGGCGGTGATCCGCGCCGACCGCACCGACGCGCAGCGCCGCAGCAACTGGGACCAGCCGGTCGGTTTCGAGATGCTGCCCTACGGCTCGATCTATTACCACGGGTCCCCCGCCGCGCTGCGTGACATCCCGATCGGCACGCACCTGCACGGCGAGTTCTACGTCAAGGGCCCGAAAGAGGAAGGCGCGAAATCGCTGTTCTACAACCGCCGCAGCATCGACGGCGACTTCACGCGGTGCTTCCGGCTCGAGGACGACCTGAGCTACTACACGCGGCGCGGCCGGGCGTGGCGCGTCGACGCGGTCGACCTCGAGGCCAAGCGGCTGACGGTCACCGGCGTGTCGACCGACGGCAGCGCCCCCGACGAGAAGCCGACGCTGTTCGACCTGTCCGACGCGACACGCGTGTGGAAGGGACGTCAGATCGGCACGCTCAAGGACATCGCGCCGGGGCAGATCGTGCAGACCAACATCACGTGGGCGACGATCTACGGGCCCGGTCGGTGCCTCGACGTCTGGCTCGACAAGGAGAGCCGCGACGTGGCCCGCGACGCGCAGCTCGAGACGCACCGCCAGTTCATCCGCGAGCGCGGCATCCCGGGGTGGGTCGACGCGGTCGACAACAAGAAGGGCATCGTGACGGTGACGCTGTTCGTCGGCGTGGACCCGACGCTGCTGGAGGAGTTCAAGCCGAACACGTCGGTAACGGGCATCGTCGCCGAGCCGACGCTTCAGGGGTACGACCAGGTCAACGACCGCAAGGCCGGGCCGCTGGTGAGCGCCGAGAAGGTTGACGCGGAGCCGGGCAGCAGCGGTGTGCGTGTGAGCTTTCAGCCGTCGCTGCTGCTCGAAGGATTCCGCCCGGGGCGGATCGTGCGGCTGTTCCCCAACGGCTGGCCGGTGCGTGACGTGCCGCTCGAAGAGCGACTCTGGCCGGCGCGCGACTGACGCGAACGCCCCGCCACGGCGGATTGGTTCTGGCTGATCCGTCGCATCCGTCTTAAAATGTGGCTCACGTTTTCCGGGACGTCTGGGTGAGCGACGACACGACATGATCGGGACTGTGCGGACGAGATGCACGCCGCGGCGACGGCGCGTCGACGGGTTGCGCACGAGGGGTATGCACGTTGGGGAACGTTAAGACACAACCGCAAGCCTGGTGCGCGATGGTCGGCGAGGGCGCGACGTTCGATCGTCGCATCGAGCTGGGCAACCCGCCGATCGTGATCGGCCGCGACCCGGAGGCGGGCATCCGCCTCGACTCCGGCGCCGTGTCGCGCGCGCACGCGGAGCTGTACCGCGACCCGTTTCAGCGGTGGTGGGTCCGCGACCTGGGCTCGCGGAACGGCGTGAAGATCAACGGCACGTCGGTGAAGGAGCACGCGGTGCTGCCGACCGACACGATCGGCATCGGGCCGTTCAGGCTGCGGCTCGCGCCCGCCGTTCAGCCGGACGACACGGCGGGCACGCTGATCGCCGATGACGAGATCGACGAGACGGAAGACGCGGAGATCAGCACGCTGCCGGCCCACGACCGCGAGCGGCTCAACACGTCGCACCTGGCGACGCTGGGCGAGTTCGGCGCGCGGCTGGCGGAGATCGACGACCCGGCGGAGCGCCGCCGCAAGCTGTGCCGGCTGCTGGTGCGGCACGACTTCCCGATGACCAGCGCGATGGTGCTGCGTGTCGAGCTGGACCACCGGGGCAACGTCACGAAGATCGTGCGACGCGTGATCGAGCAGGAGCGCGGCACGAGCGAGACGCCCTACGTGTCGAAGACGCTGCTGCGGTCGCTGGTGAAGAACGGCACGCCGATGCTGGCGGTGCAGGGCGACGCGGCGCTGGGCGGCGTGCAGCTGTCGATCTCGCCGACCCGCGTGGCGATGTGCGCGATGGCGTGCCCGCTCGACATCGACGGCGACGCGGTGGAGATGCTCTACACGACGGCGCCGACGGAGTACGGCACGCCGGAGTGGCTGGCGATGATGGCGCTGGTCACGCAGCACTTCCGCCAGATCGAGACGACGCTCGACGCGCAGGCGCAGGCGCGCGAGCACGCGATGATCGAGCGTGACCTGGCGCAGGCCGAGGCGATGCAGGCGCGGCTGGTGCCGGTCGACCCGCGATTCGATCGGCTGCGGCTGAGCATCGGGTTCGAGCCGTGCCGGTGGGTCGGCGGCGATTACGTCGACGCGGTGCGGTACGAGCACGACGATCGCGTCTTTCTGTTCATCGCCGACGTGTGCGGCAAGGGACTCGCGGCGGCGCTGGTCGCGGCGGAGCTGCACGCGATGGTGCACGCGCTGGTGAACCTCGGCACCGAGCTGTCGCAGATCATGAACGCGCTGAACACGCACCTGATCCGCTTCCTCGAACCCGGCAGATTCGCCACGGCGATCGGCGTGTGCCTCGACCCGGCGACCGGTCACATCGAGACGGTCAACGCCGGGCATCCGCCGATTTTCGTGGTGTCGCGCGACGGCGGGTGTGTCGCGACCGACCTGCCGCGCAACCCGCCGCTCGGCCTGGTCGACGGCCCGCTGCGCGCCGGGGAGATGACGCTCGACGACGGCCAGACGCTCGTGATGATCACCGACGGCATCCTCGAGATGCGCGACGACCGCGGCGAGATGCTCGGCGTCGCGGGCACGGCGGAGGCGCTGACGCGGATCAGCAACGGCGACGTGGACGCGGGCGTGATCGCCGAGGGTTTGCAGCGCATGGCGGCGTCGATGGACGGCCATCACGCGGCGGCGGACGATCGCACGTTTATCGTGGCGCAGCGGGCCGAGTGAGCCCGCGCGGCGCGCGTTTCGGAGCGACACACGTGGACAAGGCGGCGTGCGACAGGCAGGCGGATCGGATCCTCAGCGAGCGGCTTGTCGAGCCGGAGGTGGTCGATCGCGCGCTGCGTCAGGCCTACGCCGAGGGCGTCGATCTGTGCAGCGTGCTGTCGTCGTGGGGCAAGCTCGACGACGACACCGCCGACTCGATCCGCTCCGGCAGCAACGCCGCGCACAAGCGTGACGTTCGTATCGACGAAGACGCGACGGTCTCGATGAGCGACACCGCGACGTCGGTCGACGTTCCGGCGGCCATGCGTCAGGCCACCTCGGACAGCGACCCGGACGCCACGCTGGACGAAGCGCCGCAGGAAGGCGCGACGATGGCGACGGGCACGTACGACGCGTCGGCCACGACCGGCGCCGGTGACAAGGCCGGCGCCGGCGCCACGCCCGAGCACGCCACCGTGCACATCCCCGGCGCGCTCGACCGCTTCGAGATCCTCGGCGAGATCAGCCGCGGCGGCATGGGCATCGTCTACGTCGCACGGCACCGCCGCCTGAATCACAAGGTCGCGCTGAAGGTCATGCGGCGTGGCGGGTCCGACCGCGAGCTCAAGCGGTTCGAGCTCGAGGCGCAGGCCCTGGCGCATCTCAAGCACGAGAACATCGTCCGCATCATCGACTACGGCGACGACGACGGCGTGCCGTTCATCGCGATGGATTTCGTCGACGGCGTCGACCTCAAGCGTCACGTCGACGACACGGTCGCGCGCACCGGCGCACCGCCCGAGGTCGCGTGGACGCTGCGCCTGATGAAGCCCGTGGCTGATGCGTTGACGAAGTGTCACAGTCACCAGGTCATCCACCGCGACCTCAAGCCGCACAACATCCTCGTCGAGGCCGAGACGGATCGCCCGGTGCTCGTCGACTTCGGGCTGGTCAAGGCCGAGCAGGGCGACGCGGCGTCGCTCGAGGACTCATCGGCGGACGGCTCGCCCGGCGCGGCCGAGCGGCGGCGGTTCGCGCAGGACGTGCAGCTCACGCAACCCGGCGCCCTGCTCGGCACGCCCGCGTACATGGCGCCGGAGCAGATCTCACCCGACGAGTCCGACGCCGAGCCCGGGAAGCACACCGACGTGTGGGGCTTCGGCGCGACGCTGTATTACGCGTTGACCGGTCGGCTGCCGTTCCAGGCGAACTCGATCGTCGGGCTGCGGACGCTGATGAACGAGCGGCCGCCGAAGCCCGCGTGCGAGCTGAACACGCTCGTGTCACGTCGCCTGTCCAACCTGTGCCAGCGTTGCATGTCGATCGACCCGAACGAGCGCCCGGAGATCCACGACGTCGCCGCCCTGCTCGAACTCGAACTCGCCGGTCGCCGACTCAGCACGCGTCAGCTGATCGCGCGGGCGGCGCTGATGTCGCTGCTGCTCTGTGGGATCGCGGCGCTGTCGACGTGGCTGGCGCTCAAGGCGCCCCCGCCGGAGCTCAAGTCGCTCGATGCGGTCCCGGCGTGGATCAACACGAAGGAGGCGCACCTGGCGGGCGTCGCGGCGGCGCGGTCGCGCGTCGTGATCGAGCGTATCGACAGCGACCAATCCGTGACGCTCAAGACGATCGACGTCGGCGCCGACGGGCGTTTCGGGTGGACGGTCGACCTGGCCGACGGCCCCCACCGCCTGCGCGTCTCGGCGGACGGCAGCCCGGAAACCGCGCACGAGGTCGACGTGTTCGTCGATCGCACCCTGCCGAAGGTCACGCTCGAAAACGCGATCGCGCACGTCGTCGACATCGACGCCGCCGCGCCGCGGATCGTCGGCACGATCGACGACGACGGCCCGTGCACGATCACCTGCTCGCTGTCGTCGGATCGGGCGGAGACCACGGCCGACGCGCACACGTTCACGCTGCCGCTGCCGACGATCGACGCGCCGACGCCGATGACGCTGGAGGTCCGGGACGCGGCGGGCAACGTGCGAACGATGCCGCTGGTGGTGTTCCGTCACATGGAGGCGTTGCTCGATCGCGAGCGCTGGCAGGCCGCGACGACCGCGGATCAGGACGCGGCGATGGCGGAGATGTCGGTGTGGCTCGGCGACGCGTTCGAGTTTCTCGGCGCCCAGGACTACACGTGTGGCGGGCAGTCGCACCGTATCGGCGTGTACCGGCACGTGAAGTCGGGCATCCCCATGCACCTGGTGCCCGGCGGAACGTTCACCCTCGGCAACGTCGACGTCGACCGCACCATGAACACGTACCTGCAGGCGGCGAAGCAGGTGCTGGAGATGTGCCAGAAGCTCGGCATCAGCGAGCACCCGACAAAGCTGACCGCGAGCACGCAGCGTGACGCGTTCAAGACGGAACTGCCGACGCACGAGGTGCGCGTGCCGCCGTTCCTCGTCGCGCAGACGGAGTTGCTGCAGGGCGAGTGGACGAAGGTGGCGGGCAAGCCGCGCGCCGTGGAACAGCGCACGCCGAACCACCCGCAGGCATGGGTCACGCACGACGAGGCGGAGGCGTGGCTGAGGGAAGCGGGCGACGGGCTGCGTCTGCCGAGCGAGGCGGAGTGGGAGTACGCGTGTCGCGCGGGCACGCGGTCGGTGTACTTCTGGGGCGACGAGCCGGACTTCAGCGGGCGATACGACGTCTGGTGGATCACCGCGATCAACGTCGAGGTGGCCCGGCACAACCGCGAGCATCCGGGCGAGCCGCTCAACCTCAGCCTCGCGCAGCTGCGGCCGCTACCGATCGACGTGGCGCCGCGCGACCCCAACGCGTTCGGGTTGATCGACACGCTGGGCAACCTCTGGGAGATGTGCGCCGACGTGTACAACTACAGTCCGTACCCCGCCGGGCCGATGACGTATCGCCCGGTGCTCAACCTCAAGTCCGAGTACAGCGCACGGCGCGGCGGCGGGTTTCTCTACGGCGGCCCGACGGATTCGCGGTGCTCGATCCGCGGCCAGACCAAGCGCGACGAGAGCCGCTGGGCGCTGGGTTTCCGTGTCTTCCGCAGCGTCGTTCCCGACGAGCCGCCCGCCGCGACGACCACCACGGCGTCGCGCTGACGCGGTGGTCCTTCGACGCGAGTCGACGATCTGACGATCTCGGCTTCATCGCGCGTGTGATCGGAGCGGGCGTTTCGATCACCACGCGAGCGTGATGTTGATCGGGCCGCCGCGCAGCTGGTACGGCTTGAGGTGTTCAGGTCGCTTGCGGCTCTCGTCACGCCGCGTCGCGGCGTGCTGCGGGTTGTCGTAGACCGGCGCATAGGCGTGACGCAGTGTGAGCGCCAGCCGACGCGCCGCGGCGTCCCACCGGGTCTCGACCAGCGCCTCGGCGGGCGTGACGGAGACACGCGGCTCGGCGTCGGCGGTGATGTACAACGTTGAGTCGTCAATGCTCCAAAGCGGCGGATCGGCGTCGCGGACGATGCGCGGCGAGCCGTTGAGGTGCATCACCACCGAACGGGCGTCGCGACGGCCGAGCAGGTACTTGTGCACGGTCATCGGGCCGCCGATCGATCGCGCCGGCCCGTCCTTGAACCGCACCTCGAACGAGCCGGTGATGTTTTTGTTCTCGCTGGCGTTGACGGCGACGAAGCGGCTGTCGTTCCACACCGCGGCGAAGACGTTGCTCGAGTCGATCGCGACCATGCGCCGCAGCGCGGTCGCGTTGAACGACGTCGTGGGAATCGCGGGCGGCGTCGCCCCCGCCGAGGCGTTCGCGGGCATGATCGCCACGAGCCCGTGCTCACCGCTGTTGGGCAGGGACTCCCACAGCATTGGCGTGTTGCCCGACGCCGGCAGCTGACGCTCTGGCTTGAGCTTCCACGGCGTCTGATCGATGCCGTACGCCGCGTCGAATGCCGGCAGGTATGCGGCGAGCGGTGCGTAGTTGCCGTGATCGCTCGGCAGCGGCGCGGCGACGAGGCGCAGGCCGACGTTCGCCTCGACCGCGGCACGATCGGGTGTCATCTCGTTGTCCACCACGAACCGCATCCACGGCAGGTAGTAGTCGTTGAACACGTTCGTCGGCTGGCCGCCCTTCGCCATCACCGCCGTGGCGCTGCAGTCACGCATGCGGTCGCCGGCGATCGAGTAGACCGGCGCACCGAGCGTGTAGACCTCGACGCCGCGCGCCAGCGCCGCGGTCCACTGCTGCAGGTGAAACCCCGGCGGCATCGCCATCGCGTCGCCACCCGTCTTGAACTTCGCCGAGTGACGCCCGAAAAACAGATCGAGCCGATCGCCGAAGCCCGCGGCCTCCCAGTACCACGCTTCGAGGTGCTCCTGCTGGTGACCGACCACGCCGTCGAGCCACATGCCGAGCACCTCGGACTGGCTGGCCCACGCGTTGACGCTGATGTTGGATTTGTGGCCGAGCACGATGTGGTCGCCGTACCGCTTGAGCAGCGATGCGAACCGCGGCGCGTCGCAGAACGCCAGCCACGGATCGGCGCCGGATATGCCGTCGGCCCACATCAGGTACCGGCCGTAGCGCGCACACAGCTCGATCAGCGCCGCGAGGTGGTCCTGCTCCCACGGCCGCGTCCACAGCTCGCGTGTGAACTCCGCGTAGCTGACGCCGATGACGTTCGGACAGTGCTGGAACAACCACTCGATCTCGGGCAGGCCAGACTTCATGCCCGACGGGTTGACCGCGGCCCAGACGTACGGGTCACCGGGCTCACCGCGCGGCGGTGTCCACTTCTTCAATTCATCCGGCGAATCGAGCAGGCCGCCGCCGAACACGACGTTACGCCGCAGCGTCGCCGGGATCGCGTTGACCATGTCGCTCAGGCCGGCGGGTCGGACGTAGAACATGAACAGCGGCTGGCGGTTGGTGAGCGGCACGGCCGGCGGCCGCGCCGGCGGCGCATCAATCACACTAAAGCGGATCGGCTTCGACCAGGCGCCTGCGCGGTCGCCTACGCGTGTCCGCACCCGCCAGTGGTAGTCACCGGTCGGCAGGTCGGGGATGTAGCAGCCGTGCTGCTGGAGCTTGGGGACCTCGACCGCGTCGAGGTGGCGCACGACCGTCGCGAACGCGGCGTCGGACGCGACCTGCACGTCGTACGACGTGTCGTCCTTCTCGATCGACCACCGGAACTCGGCGCTGATCGCGCTGATCTGCGCGTCCGCGCGCGGGCTTACAGCGGTGGGTGTTGGCGGATCGACAGCCGATGCGCGACCCACTGACCCCAGCACGACCGCGACGCACATCAGACCAAGCGGGTACTTCATGTCTCACTCGAGTGGAACGGGATCGGCACGCGTCAGTCGTTGACGCGCGAGATATACACGTAGTAAGCGCCGCGTTCGGCGTTCTTGCGGTTCGGGATCCGCAGCCAGCTCTGCACCATCGCCGGGCCCGACTGGAGGTCCAGCGTGATCGACACGGACTCGGCGGTCGGGTCGCAGTCGACGACCGCCTCGACGTCGCCGACCTTGAGGCGCACGCGATCGGCCTCGATCGGCCCGGGGTGCTCGCTCGGCCAGCGGCGCAGCTCAAACGTGTACCGCCCCGGCCGCTCGACGTTCACCGCCCACGGCCCGTTGCCCATCTGCCCGTTCTTCACGCCGTCCTGGTGCCACACGCAGTCGTTGATCTCCGTCGTCAGCCAGTCGTGCGACATCAGCCGCGTGACCGGTTCCTGCGGTGCGCCGAGCGCGATGCGGCTGTACCGCGTGAACATCGGCTTCTGGCTGTCCCACCAGCGGTCGTACGCTGCGAGCATGTCGCGCACGCGCTCGGGGTAGCGGTCGGCCACGTCGTCGCTCTCCCGCCGATCGTTGCTGACGTCGAACAGCTCGACCGAGCCCTTGTCCTTCATGTTCAGCACGAGCCGCCACGTGCCCCGCAGCACGACGGTGCGCGTGTCCTTCTCGGGCATCGGGTGCCGCTGGCTCTGGATGACGTGGTAGCGCTCGTTGAGGATCGGCTGCGCGTCGCCGTGCAGTGCCGGGGCGAAGCTGACGCCGTCGAGCGGCGGACCGTCCGGGCGCGTGACGCCGCAGAGGTCCGCGAGCGTCGGCAGGATGTCGATGTCGGCGACGACCTGGCCGAAGTCGCGTCCCTTGCCCTCCCCGCCGAGCCCACCCGCGGGCCAGCGCACGAACAGCGGCACGCGGTGCCCGCCCTCGTAGCAAGAGCCCTTCGCGCCGGTCATGTCGGCGGTGAAGTTCGGCAGCGGCTTGGTGTTCTTGTCGCCGTGCAGCGGCCAGCCGCCCGCCGGGCCGTTGTCCGACGTGAAGATCAGGATCGTGTTGTCCGCGAGCCCCAACTCGTCGAGCCGCTGCATCAGCCGACCCATGTTGTCGTCGATGTTGGTGATCAACGCGTAGTAAGGCGACGCGGTCTTCGCCACGCCCATGTCGAGGTACGGCTTCTCGTATTCCGGCGCGACGTTCCACGGATGATGCGGCGCGTTCGTCGCCAGGTACGCGAAGAACGGCCGATCGCGGTTGGCCTCGGCGAACTTCATCGCCTCGTCGAACCAGATGTCGGTGCAGAACCCGGTGAACGGCTCGGCCTCGCCGTTGCGGATGTAGTGGTCATCGAAGTAGTCGTTGCCGTAGTAGTCGGGCCCCTGCGTGACGCCGCCGCCCTTGTGCTGCACGACGACGTCGAAGCCCTGGTCCTGCGGGCGCATCGGGTAGTTGTCGCCGAGGTGCCACTTGCCGAACATGCCGGTGACATAGCCGCCCGCCTTGAACGTCTCGGCGAGCGTGACCTCCTCGCCGCGCATCAGCGAGCGACCCATGATCGTGTGCCAGATGCCGCTGCGCATCGGCGCGCGGCCCGACATGATCGCCGCACGCGTGGGCGAACACGTCGGACGCACGTGGTAGTCCAGCGCCCGCACCGACTGCGCCCAAAGCCTGTCGAGGTTCGGCGTGATGATGTACGGGTGCCCCAGCGCGTGCACGTCCTTGTAGCCCTGGTCGTCGGTCATGACGAAGATGACGTTGGGCTTCCGCTTCGTCGGAACGTCGGCGGCGAGCAACGGCGCGGTGCACAGGCCCGCCAGCATCAGCACGATCGTGAGTCGGGTCACGTGTTTCATCCGTCAGTTGTCTCCGGTCTTCTTGCGCTTCGCCGCGTTCTGCCGCGGGTCGCTCGGCGGCCAGTCGTCGGTGCGGAACGGCTCGGCGGGCAGATTCGACGAGCTGGTCAGGTTGCAGTCCGGGTTGTTGCCCCACGCGTAGCGCACCGCCACCGGCACGGCGACCTTGTCGCTCGTGACCACGACGCGGCTCTCGCTGATCGAAGCGTCGGCCCAGTGAAAGACATGATCCTCACCGGCGAGCGCGAACCCCTTGATCGCTACGCCGTCGGTGGTGCGCAGGCCGTCGAACACACGGTCGAACTCGACGATCGCCCTGCCGTTGTCAAACTTCGCGGACTTGAACACGGGTCCGGCATACTGAATGTCTTCACCGTACACCCTCGCCCGCGCGATCAGCGACAGCCGCCGCCCCACCTCGCGCTTGTTCAGCGGGTGCAGGTTCTCCGCTTCGCCCACGTCGATCGTCACCGCGACCTCGGTGTGCGCGTCCCCCGTCGCGGCCTGCGACTGCGCCTCACGGATGGTCGACCACGGGCTGTCGGTCGGCTCGGTGTCGTGCGCACGGAAGTTCGGCAGCTGCACGATGAGGAACGGCATGTCGGGCTTGCCCCACGCGTCGCGCCAGTCGGCGATCATCGCCGGGAGCAGCTGGACGTAGTCCTGCGCGTGGGCGGCGTTCGACTCGCCCTGGTACCAGATCACGCCGCGGATCGCGTAAGGAACCGACGGGCGGACCTTGTTTGCAAATAGCACGCCCGACAGCATCGCGCCCTCCTTCGGGGCGATCGGCGGCTCGGGCTTGGGCGGCGGCTTGAGGCCCTTCTTCTCGAAGCGCTCGACGAGCCGCCGCCAGCGTTCGACCGACGCCTCATACGCCTTTTTCGCCTCGGGCGAGTCGACGTCCTCGACCGTCTTCCGCCTCTCTTCGAGGTACGCCCGTCCAACTTCACACCTCGCCATCCCCCGCGGGCTCGTCCACGCCTCGATCTTCGTGCCACCCACCGCGGACTGGATCAGCCCGATCGGCACGCCGAGCTTCTCGTGCAGCTCGCGACCGAAGGCATACGCCACCGCGCTGATCTTCGCGACGCTATCCGGCGTGATCGCGCGCCACCCGCCGTACTGCCCCGCCGCGTGTCGGATCTGTGGCCAGTTCGCCGCGGCGATCTCCCGCGCGGCGTCCGACGCGTGATCCACCGTGAGCACCATGTTCGACTGCCCCGAGCAGAACCACACCTCGCCGACCAGCACGTCGTTATACGTCGCGCCCTTGTCGCTCTTGTCACCCGTGATCGTCATCTCTCGCGGCGCGGCGCTCGCGGACAGCGGCTTGAGCTCCAGCGACCATTGCCCCTTCGCATCGGCCTTTGCGGAGACTCGCTGCGCGGCAAACGTCACGGTGACAAGCTCACCGGGCTCGGCCGTGCCCCACACCGGGATCGGCGCGTCACGCTGCAGCACCATGTGGCTGTCGAAGATCCTGGCCGGCTCGACGGCGCTCGCACAGGTCGCGTACGCCACAGCGACCACGATCGCGTTGAACAGCACAACCATGCGGTGGGATGATCGTTCCATACGATGTGCCCTCAATCAGATGCGACTCGGGTTACATCAACACAACGTATCGGTGCTTGACGAGATTGCCCCGCGACGCTGAGCGACTGCTTCAATCCGTTGTGCGATTGCGTCAGCGCGTATCGCCGTCGGGCGCGAGCTTGCCGTGCGAAAGGCCCGGCCAGTCGTCAGTCCTGAACAGCGATGCGGGCAGACCCGACGCGTTGGTCAGGTTCGCGCTGCCCGGATTCGCCTCCCACGCGTAACGCACCGCCACCGGCTCGGCGACCTTGTCGCTCGACACGACGACCGTCTCGCCGTCGATCTTCGCCTCGGCCCACACCCACACACGGTCCTTCCCGGCGATCTGGAACCGTCGCAGCGGCTTGCCATCGGCGCTGCGGAGGCCCCCGGCGTGATCGAAGCGCACGCGCACCGCGCCACCCTCGACCGCCGCGTCGCGATACACCGGCGCGGTGTACGCCACGCCGGTCTTGCCGTACACCGTCGCCAGTGCCCACAGCGCCAGCCGATCGCCGACCTTCTTCTTCTCACGCGGGTGCAGCGTCGTGTCCTGCCCGTCGTTGATCACCGCCAGCCCGGTGTGCGGCACCGTCTGCGACACGCGGAGCTGCGCCCACTGCTCCTCGGCCCACTCGCTCTCGTGCGGCTCGTCGCCGGGGTCCTTGAGGTTTGCGAGTTGCACGATGCCGAACGGCAGGTCGGCGGCGTCCCACCGCGTGCGCCAGTCCGCGATGATGACCGCCAGCAGCGTCTCGTACTGCTCGGCGCGTTCGCGGTTCGACTCACCCTGGTACCACACGACGCCGCGCAGCGTGTACGGGATCAGCGGGTGGATCATCGTGTTGTACATGTTGCAGGGCGCGTAACGCTTGTTCGCCGGTGAGCCGATGATGGCCGGAGGCTTGGGGAGGCGCGCCTTGGCCGCCCGCGCCGCCTCGTTCTTCTTGCGGAACTCCTCCATGAGCCGCTGCGCCTCCTCCTTCGGCGTGGCCGTCGCGGGATCGAACGCGTCGACCTTCGCCTTGAACGTGGCCCACAGCGGACGGGTCACCGGGTTCGCCTCCAGCGCCTCGTGGCTCGTCCAGTACTCGGCGCACGTGCCGCCCCAGGCGCTGTCGATCAGGCCGATCGGCACGCCGAGCTCCGCACGCAGGCTACGCGCGAAGTAGTAGCCCGCCGCGGTCACGTTCCCCGCCGTCTGCGCGTCGGCCGCGGCCCACTCGCCCCTGCAATCGTCGAGCGCTTCCATCGGTGAGGCCTTCAGCGGGTTGACCCGAAACACACGGAGCTGGTCGTCGGCGGCGCTCGGTTCGGTCTCCTTCCACTCCAGCGACTTGCGCGCCGACATCGCCATGTTCGACTGCCCCGACGCCAGCCACACGTCGCCGACAAGCACGTCGCTGAAAGCAACCTTGTTCGCCCCCGCGATCGTCAGCGTGCGTCCCTCGCGGCTGACGGGAAGCGCGTCGAGCCGGACACGCCAGCGCCCGTCGGCGTCGGCCTTCGCCTCGGCGTGTCGACCGCCGAACTCGACGACGACAGCTTCGCCCGCGTCCGCCCAACCCCACACAGCGATCGGTCGATCGCGCTGGATGACCATGTGACTTGAGAAGATCGCCGGCAGGTGCACCTCCGCCTCCGCGTGTCGACCGATCAACAGTACGATCGCCAGCGCCACCGCGCCGACGATCCAGCCAAGGGATTTCTCTAGACGCATGCGATCAACCTCCGCACAAGTATTTGCCCAACGAGCGTTCCGAGGGGAACTGTGCTGAAGTCATAGCGCCGTGAGCGGCGTACACCAATGGCGCAACTCATCAATCGCCTGTGACAACCCGTCAGGCCGCAACGACGTGAAACGCCGGGCGACTTTCCCGGAGTCCTACCTCATGTTAACCGCTTGGCCGTGTGGCCGTGTGGCCGTGTGGGCTGAATATGAACATGCCCGGCGCAAAGCAAACGCGGCCGTCTAGCCGCGTCGCTCCCCCAGTGCTTACCCCGGAACGGATGCCCCCGTGTGATCCCCGGAACGCGTCGCCCCCGGCAGGGCTCGCGCTGTCTACCAAGTTGATTGATCGAAAGCCCCGATCCGGTAGCCGCTCGCGAAAAAATGTCTCGATAAGCGAACGGACCGGGTTGGGGTATAATCGGCAATCGTTGTTTCTCACAGGAACTACAGCGTTTGCCGGGTTCATGGGGGTCGTTCGTGAGTTTTCCACCAACGCGACACACGCTCATCCAACGGCTTGTCGACCGTGGCGGTGAAGCCGACTGGCGTCAGTTTCTGGCCGACTACTGGGTCCCGCTGTGCCTGTTCGCCGAGCGATACGGTCGACTGAGCGCCGCGGACGCCGAGGACGTGGCCGCGGCGACGTTCGAGGTGCTGCTGCGCAAGCGGCTGCTCGAGCAGTGGGCGTCGGACCCGTCGGCCAAGCTCCGCACGCTGCTGTGCGCGGTCGGCAAACACGTCATGGGCACCCGCCTTCGTACCGACACCCGGCGGAAGGACCTGATGCGCGAACACGGCAGATCGCTGACCGACCGCGACGACCTGCCCACCATCAAGGCGTCCGACGCGACCGACGGCGAGGTCGACGTTTTCTACGGCGCGTGGATCGAAGCGCTGCTGCATAACGCGGTCGAGGGCCTGATGCGCTCGCTGCACGAGCAGAACAAGGGCGACTACTTCCGCGTGCTCTACGGCCGCGTGTGTGAAGGCCTGACGATGCGGCAGATCAGCGAAGCGCTCGGCGTGAAGCTCGCGAGCGTGGAGAACTACGACAAGGCGGTGCGACGCGACCTGACCCGCGCGCTCGAGTCGCAGATGCGCCAACACGTCGAGCGCTACACGCCCGACAAGCAGGTCGCCGACGAGTACCGCCGCGAGTGGGACCGGCTCGGTGTCTACCTGAAGGCGCACGGCGGCGTCGAGCAGGTCGTTCGCCACGTGTATGCCTCGGCGTCGCCCGACGACGATCCCTTCGTCCGCGACGACGCCATCCAGCAGACGATCGACCGATTCACCGACATCATTCATCAGAGCGAGTAGCGCCCGCCAATGGCGACCGGAAACGCCCGCAATCCAACCGAACGGCCCACGCTGGCGGGCACGCTGAGCGCCGATGGGCCGCTCGATGCGCCCGCGGCCCTGGCGTTGATCGAGGCGGTGACTCGGCAGGCCGCGGCGTGTCACGCGAACGGACGGCTGCACCTGGACATCGACGCCGCGCACATCCGCATGACCGCGAATGGCCCCGCGCTCGACGAACCGGCGGCCGAGTCGGTCACGCTCGGCCGCGGCGTGTCGGACGATCTGTGCCCGCCGGAGCTGCGCGACACGCCGCGCGTCAAGGTGCCCGCGTCGATCGGCGCGGCGCGCGACACGCTGACCGCGGCGGGCATCGCATTCGACCCGAAGCGGATCGACGTGTACCGCCTCGGCGTGCTGCTCTGCCGTGTGCTGACCGGCGACATCGTCGCGGCGTACCTCCGCAGCCCGCAGACGGCGGCGCGGGTGCCGAGCGACGTGCGCCCAGTGATCAACGCCGCGCTCGGTCTGCGAGCCGACAACCGATGCGCGACCTGCGACGACCTGCTCGCGGCGATCGCGTGCGTTGGTGACGGCACGGGGCAGGGCCACACGGCGACGGATGCGGCATGCGGCGTCAATGACGTCGCCGTGGCGGGTCCCACATCGGACGAACCGCCGTTCACACACCTGGGCCCCTACCGCATCGACGCGCGAATCGGCCACGGGGGCATGGGCGATGTGTACCGCGGCTTCGACGCGGCGCTCGATCGGGTCGTGGCGATCAAGGTGCTGCCCGACGAGCTCGCGCGTCAGCCCGATTTCGTCGCGCGGTTTCACGCCGAGGCCCGCGCCGTCGCGAAGCTCGTGCACCCCAACGTGGTGCAGATCTACGCCATCGGCGAGGACGCGGGGCGATACTTTTTCGCGATGCAATACGTGCCCGGCGAGTCGATGACGCAACTGCTCGAGCGCCGCACGCGGCTGACGACGGACGAGGCGCTGCCGCTGCTCACCCAGGCCGTCGAAGGCCTCGCCGCGGCGCACGATCAGGGCCTGATCCATCGCGACATCAAGCCCGGCAACCTCCTTGTCGATGACACCGGCCGCGTGCTCATCAGCGACTTCGGCCTGGTCAAGGCCGCGCAGGCCGAGTCGGCGATCACGGTCACGGGCGTCGTGATGGGCACCGTCGACTACATCGCCCCGGAGCAGGCGCGCGGCGAGCGGGTCGACACGCGGGCCGACCTCTACGCGCTGGGTGTGCTGATGTACCGGGTGCTCGCCGGCCGGCTGCCGTTCAACGCCGACACCCCCACCGCGATGATCTTCCTGCACGCGTACGAGGCGCCGCCGCCGATCGAGCGGTTCGTTCCGGACCTGCCCGACGCGTGGCGCCGCGTCATCGATAGGCTGATGCAGAAGGCGCCGGACGATCGCTATCCCTCGGCCCGCGCACTGCTCGCCGACCTGCACGCGCTGCGCGACGGTCGCGTGCCGACGTTCGGACGCGACGGCAGCGGCGCGGCTCACGTGGCCTCGACGCCGGCGCACGGTCGCCGCGCCCCGCTGATGATCGCGATGATCCTCATCGTCGGCCTCGCGGTCGTGATCGCTCTATCGTTGCAACATCGAGCCGACACCTCCGACGCGCCTCCCGATCCCACGGCAGTCCAACTCGCTGCGACGGCTCCCGACGATGACCCGGAGGTCGTCACGCGGCTGATCGGTCACGCCGCGCCGGTCACGCTGGTTGACTACTCCGACAACGCGCGTTGGGCCGTGTCTGGTGACAGCGCGAACACGCTGCGCGTGTGGGATCTGTCGAGCGCCTCTCCCGTGTCAAGCCGCCCGCTGGTCGGGCACGCCGGCAAGATCTTCGACGCGTGCGTCAGCGATGACGGCGAGCGTGTGGTCTCGGCGGGTGATGACGGATCGATCCGCGTGTGGGACGTGGCGAGCGGCGCGTCGCGCATCCTCCCCGAGCAGGCGACCGACGTGCCGGGTCGGCTCGCCCTCTCTGCAACGGGCGACGTCGTGGCGATCGGCGAGCTTCGCCGAATCACGGCCCGCGACCTGCGTGACGACACCACGCCGCTGCGGGTGGACGAGAGTGTCTACGCTGTGTCGCTGACCGGCGACGGCAGGTTCGCGGCTTCCGGCGGGTGGGACAAGGTCGTGCACCTCTATGACGTGAAGACCGGCGAACGCCTCGCGGAACTGAGCAGCCTGCACGAGCACGTCTACGCGATCTCGATCGCACCGAACGGCGATACGGTGGCGGCGGCCGACGCCAAGGGCGACCTGTGCGTCTGGGACGTGCGTACGCCCGATGCGCCGACGCTCGTCAACCGCTTCAACCTATACGCACGCGTGTGGCGCCTCCGTCTCAGCCGCGACGCCAAACGCCTGTTGGTGCGATCCGGAGAACGCGGCATGATCGTGTACGACGTCGCGAGCGGACGCACGCTGTTCAATCGCGACGACGTGACGACACTGCCAGGGCTGTCACCCGACGGCCGCTTCGTTCTCATCCCCGATGGCAACAACGTTGACGTCGTCCGCGTGCCCGACGGCCGATGACTATTCGCCCACCTTCACGCTGCCGATGTCGATCACGTCCTTCACGTCGTCGAGGCGGACGGTAATCGCCCGGCGTTTTTCCGTGGGTCGACCGAAGTCCGTGATGATCTCGACGTGCAGCGTCGCCGGGCCGACCACGTTCTGCGTGCTCGATCCGTAGTAGTTGGCCTTGATGGCGTAGGCGCCCGGCAGGGCGTGATGCACGGCGTATTCCTCCGGGCCGTAGCCCTGCGTCATGTCGCGCGAGAGGCTGCCGCCGATCATCGTGCGGTTGTTGGAGTAGAAGCACTTCTCGCCGGTCGGCTCGATTACCCACAGGTCGATGTCTGTCAGGTCCGCGTCCCAGCGGAGCGTGATACGCAGGTCGAGGTCGAGCGACTTGCGCAGGCGCGGATCGATCGGCAGCTTCGGCGTGCCGTCGCTCGGCAGGCGCATGACGCGGTCGATCAACGCGTTGAGCTCCGACAGCGCGATCACCTCGATGCCCCTGAAGCGATCGTCCCACGAGCCGGTGGCGACCTTGTTCAGCAGCTCCATGGCGCGCAGGTGGTCCGGCGTCGCCGGTGTCGAGTTGCCGGTCGGGTCCGCGGCGACGGTGCGCTCGGCGCGTCGCTCCAACGCCAGCGCCAGGTCGCGGTGGCTCTGCGGTTCTTCGGGGCGCATCCTGGCGATGTGCGAAAACAGGTCGATCGCCATGTCCAGCTCGTCGGCCTGCTCCAGCCGGTAGGCGACGATGCGCATCAGCGGCGCGCTGTCGAGCTCGAGGTCGAGCGCGCCGGTGAGCACGCGCACGCCCATCTCTCGCTGGCCGTGGCGCATCAGATGCTCGGCGCAATCGAGGTAGAACGCCGGGCTCGCGCCGTGCTTCGCACGCTGCGCCAGGTACGTGTCGTAGGCCTTGTCATCGCCCGCCTTCGTCATCGCCTTGAGGTACGGCGTGTCGGGGTTCCAGGGCTTGACGCGCACCACGCGGGACGGCTCGTCCGCGCCGGGATCGCCGCCACCGCCACCGCCGCCACCGCTTGCGCCGCCGTAGAACGCGGCGGTAGCGCGTCTTTCGGCGCGGCCACCCTCGACGGAGTCCACGGAAAACAGCGACCCGCCGCCAGGCGCTGATTGCGGCGATGGCAACACCGCTGCATCCGCCGGGACGCCGCCAATCGCGCGGGTCGCGGCGAGGTTGAGGTCGGGCGCCGGCGTGGTAGCCGCGAGCGGTCGGTCTCCGGATGAGTCAGACAACAGTTCGCGCACCTGCGCCTCCACGTCCGCCGGGCGCTGCGGTTCGGCGTTTCGCGGGGCGGCCGGTTCGGAAAAGATCGACGCCGACTCCGTGCCAGCCTCCACGGCGCCCGTTGAGCGGAGGTACGGCGTAAGCTCCTTGACGATCGCGTCGGCTTCGGTCTTCGCACGCTCGCGCTCGGCCGTGGGCGTGTTCTCTGCGGCGATCGCCTTGTTCAGATTCTTGTATCGCGCGATCAGCTTCTTCGCCTCCGCCTCGCTAAGCAGGTGGAAGCCCTTGGGCACCTTGAACTCCGTCTGCCACCACTTCACGCGCTCGTTCCACGCCTGCACCACCGCGTCGAGTCGCGACGCCGCGTCGTCCTTCTCCTGAGCGATCAGGTCGCCGATCGCCGCGTCGTAGGCCTTGCGAAGCTCCGGCTGTGCGTCCGACGGCCGGATGCGGTGCTCCAGGTACTGCTCGAGCCGCTCGAGCACGATCAGCGAGGTGTGCGGCGTGACGACGCCGAACCGCTTGCCCAGATCGATCAGCGGCTCGCGGTACTCGTCCGGCATCACGCTCATCTCCGCGACGCGCATCGATGCCCAGGTGTAGGCCACGAGGTCGTCGCGATCCGCGGCGTCGGCCCGACGCACGACCTGCGTGATCCGCTGCGTCACCTCCCCGCCGCGACCGAACTTCAACGTGACCTTCGCTTCGTCACCGATCAGCCGACCCGCCAGGGTGAAGCGCCCGTGCACCGCCGCGTCGCCGCCGGACGTGAGGTCTTCGACGAGCTTGTCCCCCGCGACCTCCGCGCCGAGAAACGCGAAGGGCTGGTGTCCGATCACCGCCACGGCCTCCGCGTCGCTCATCCGGCCGAGGTTGATGTACGCCCCGCGCCCGCGCGACGCGATGTAGCGCAGCAGCGGGTGGTTCGCACGCGGCGACGAACTGAGCGTAAACACCGTCGCGTCAAACCGCGTCGGTTGACCGTCGGACAGGTTGCTCAGGCCATCGGTCACGACGAGCCACCACGCGTACCGGTCGCCGACGAAACTCAGCTTCGCCAGGTCGGTCCCGCCGTCGTAGATCATGTCGCGAAGGTGATTCATTAACGCCTCGCCGTCGGTGAATTCCCGGGGAGGCGACACGCGGTCGCGTACCTCGTACAGGTCCACCGTCACGTCCGGCCCGATCCGCTTGAGCAGCGACGCGACCACCGCCAGTTCGCGCGTGTGGTCCTCGTCGGCGCGGCTCAGCGAAGCGTCCCACGCAATCGCGATGCGGTGCGGGACCTGCGGGGCGTCGGCGTCGTCGCGCGGCGGCACCGGAAACATGTCGATCGTGAAGTAGGTGTCGCCCCGGTATCGTTCGACACGCGCGATCGGCTGACGCGTGTCAGGGATGTTGATCACCAGGTCGCGCATCGCGTCGGGATGCTCCAGGCGCGCCT
Organism: Phycisphaera sp.; assembly: GCA_016125285.1. GTDB lineage: Bacteria > Planctomycetota > Phycisphaerae > Phycisphaerales > Zrk34 > RI-212. The sequence continues at coordinate 6,334 of WGMA01000034.1, read as the reverse complement.
CGGCCACGTATCCACGCTGCGCCTTGTCGAACGCCAGGCCCTCGGGCCCGCCGCTGACCACGACCGGCACGCCGCGATTCACCGCCGCGTCACCACGGACTTCCACGAGCAGCGTCATCGGTCCATCGATCTGACCGAAGCTCATCGGCAGCGTGTACGACGTCTGCCCGGCCGAGATCACCAGCGGCTCGACATACGTCACGCGCACCGTGCGCGTCCCCTCCGCCGGGATCGGCCAGACACGCGTGCGGAAGTTGTTGCCCGTGACCTGCTCGACGAGCCCCGGATCGATCCCCTTGCGGACCTCCGTCTCGTAGCTGACGCGAGCTTTGTCCCTTTCGACGACCACGCCGTCGACGATCCGGCCGTCGATGTCCAGCCCGTAGTTCCTCAGCACCGCGCCCTCCGGCAGCGGAAACACGAGTTCGCCGTCGAGGACCGTCTTCAGGGTGCTTTGAAACGCGAGCGTGACGGTCGTCTGCGCCGTTCGCCCGTCGATCAGCACGCGTGCGTCGAGCTTCGCGACCTTGAGCACCGTGTCCTTCTTCTTCACATGGACCCGGAGTTGCGGCACGCGCGGCGCCGGCTCGATCGCCTCGCGCGCCGCACGCCCCGGCGCCGCGATCGCCAGCATCGCCGCCGCCACGAGCCCGACGGCCACCCCGCGACGCCAACCGTTCATCCGCAGCCCCCCGACGTATTGACTCCGACGTGGCATGGCAAGCCTCCTGACGAGCGTGAAATCTCGAAACGGTTACCCGAAAACGGTCTCCCCACCCACCTGTAGACGTCGATACCCTCGCGTTGTTCAATCCGATTGCCAAATCCGCAACGCAAGGGCGCGTGTTCAGGAGGTGTTACCTCAGACAAGAACCGTCCCCCTGACACGTCCGTCACACCGAGCCCCAAACACGCGATCGACATCGCCCTGCGGTGAGCGGGTGGACCGGGTATCGGGGCCGCATGTCGATCGCCCGGCCGCGACAAGCCAAGTCGTGGACGCTGGATATGACGGGCGGTATGATGGCGTGTACGTAGGGAAGTCGGCATTGATGGGCCACGGCGACGTGTTCAACCATGGCGATCAGCGCCGCCCACATCTGGCGCGTGATGGGCCTATCCGCGGCCTGGCCCCATTGACAGGTTTCATGCCAACAAAACGTGGTGCATATGGACTCCGACAGCGACGCCATCGGTTTCAACAGCCCCTTCCTCATTGGGTCCGAGTTGGAATACGTGCGGACGGCGTTCCAGAACCACCACGCCTCAGGCGATGGTCCATTCACCAAGCGATGCGCCGCGTTGCTGAAGGCCGCGTTGGAGAACGCGACGGTGCTGTTGACGCCATCCTGCACCGCCGCGTTGGAGATGGCGGCGATCTTGCTGAATATCAAGCCCGGCGACGAGGTCATCGTGCCATCGTTCACGTTCGTCTCAACCGTCAACGCGTTCGTGCTTCGGGGCGCCACCCCCGTGTTCTGCGATATCCGCCCCGACACGATGAACATGGACGAGTCGCGGTTGGAAGACCTGATCACCGCCCGAACGCGGGCGATCTTGCCCGTGCACTACGCGGGCATCGGTTGCGAGATGGAAGCGATCGCGCCGATCGCGGCGCGGCACGGAGTGCCCATCGTCGAAGACAACGCACACGGCTTGTTCGGACAGTACCGAAGCAAGCCTCTGGGCACGTTCGGGCGGATGGCGACGTTGAGCTTTCACGAGACGAAGAACTTCAGCTGCGGCGAGGGCGGCGCGTTGATCGTCAATGATCCGGAACTGATCGAGCGAGCGCTGATCATCCGCGACAAGGGAACGAACCGCCAGCAGTTCTTTCGCGGACAGGTCGACAAGTACACGTGGGTGGACCTCGGTTCGAGCTACGTGCTGTCCGATCTATTGGCCGCCACCCTGCTGGCGCAGCTCGAAGCGCGAGAACAGATCATGTCGAAGCGACGGGCGATCTGGAACCGATACGATCAGGGCCTGCGCGAGTGGTCGAAGAGCGTCGGCGTCACGTGCCCGACGGTTCCGGACCACTGTGAACACGCCAATCACATGTACTACCTGGTGCTGAACTCGCTCGACGAGCGGCAGCAGCTGATTCAGCACCTGCGCAATCTCCGCATCACGGCCGCGTTCCACTACACGCCGCTGCACCTGTCGCGGATGGGGCTGGCCACCGGAAGGCAACCGGCTCGTTGCCCCGTCACCGAACGTATCAGCGATTGCCTCGTGCGACTGCCCTTCTACTACGACTTGAGTCTGGATGATGTGGACCGTGTAGTTGACGCGGTTCGATCGTTGTTCACAAGCTCTACGCACGGATAAGCGCATGAACCGTTTGCCAACGCCGACCGATCTGTCGATAAAACGACGCATCTCGGCCTGTTCCGTTCCCATTGCCGTGGCCCTCGCGTGCCTGCCCGCAGCGTATTATCTCGCGTTCACAACGTTGATGGACTACGACGATGAAGGGCATCAACTACAGATGCTCTCCGCCGTGCTCAAAGGCGTTGACCTCTACGCTGGGCCCGTACGGTGTTTCTACGGGCCCGTTCTCTTCCTGTGGCAGAGCACTTGGGCGGCGCTGGGTATGCCCGTCAGCCATGCGGGGTTCCATTGGCTGGCAATATTTGAGAACCTGACCACCGCGACCCTGATCGGCTATGCGGTGCTTCGCGTCACGGGCAGAATCGTCATCGCGATCATTGCGGAAATCTTTTGCCTTGTTCACCTGGCCGCGTTGATCGGAGGGCCCGGGCACGCGCAAGGACTTGTCTGCCTGATGATGGTCATCATGGTAATCAGCCTGATCACTCCTTCGCCGTCTGCGGCGCGTTGGGCCGGAGCATGCGCCGCGATCTTGATCCTCTGCAAGATCAACTCCGGCGTGTTTGCGATTCTTGAGCTCGGGTTTGTATATAGCGTCATGATGCGGCCGGGCCCGGTACGATCGACACTGCTGTTTGCGTCAACGCTGACAGGGATCGCGTTGCCGGTGGTGTTGATGCGACCACACCTTGCGCTCGAAGCGCCTCTGGTGATAAGCGTGATCGGCGGACTGGCGATGCTGGGTTTGTCCGTCATGTACATGCCACCGGGGGACCTGCGACCCGTTCGGCTGATTGTCACCGGCGTCGGGTGTTCGATCGCGGTGGTCGGGCTGATTCTCGTCGTCAGCTGGCTGACCCTCGGGCTCAGCCCGACCGGCCCGCTATTGAACATCTTTGCCCCGCAGCGAATGGCGCCCCAATGGTTCTGGCTGCCAGACAGCACACACCCTATGACGCCGATTCTTCCCTTGGCCACGACGTTGCTCTCGATGATTCTCTGGACCGCGCATCGAAGGAAATGGCTGAGCAGACCCGCCGGCATCTGGGTCCTGAACGCGACGCGCGTGACCTTAATCGTGATAGTGGGCATATACGTGCTTTGGTACTTCGACATGCGAAATCCGGAATCCGAGTTCTTTCGATTCTGGAGACGTCTGGCGTTGAGACCACCGTATGGTCCCCAGGTGCTGCCGATGATCATCGGGCCACTAAGCTGGCTGTTGCTGGCGCCACGATTGCATGCCGAGCCGCCCAACCGTGGCGACGACTCCGAGGCAACCCGTTCCGCGTCCTCCACCCCTGCAAACCACGACCCGGTCGCGCCCGCCCCGCCAAACCAAAGCCGTCAGTCATTCGACGCCGCCCGCGTAATGATCGTCGCGGTGACCGTCATTAACGCACTCTACATCTACCCGGTCTCCGGCCCCCACCTCCAGGTATCGACGCTCTTTTGCGTCATCGTTGCCGCCATCCTGTTGCACGATACCTACGACAGCTTGGCGGCCCACTGGCCCCGATCCAAGCCCATATGCTCATGGATCACGGCAACCATCCTTCTCATGATGGGCTGGCTCACCGCAAGTTTCACCGCCACACGCGTGACCATGTACGATCGCGAGTACCCGCTCGCGCTCAAGGGCTCCGGGGCCATCCGACTCAGCGAAGAACGCGTCGCGGAACTGCAGTGGGTGGCCTACAACCTGCGCGCAAACAGTTCGATCGCGCTCGGCGCACCGGGCCGGCCGAGCATCGGCATCTGGGCGAATCTGGATACGCCACGACCATCATTCGGAAACTGCCCGTGGCTGTGGTTCCCTGATAGCGAGCAGGAAAAGGTTATCGACGAGTGCGACCGGTCGCAGCGCCTCCTGGCGTTCATCAACCACCAGGACCTCAACGGCTTGCAGGGCACCGGGTTCAAAGAGACGCCGCTTGGCCACTATTTCATCGACGATCTGCGTCCGGTAGCACAGTATCAGAGCTTTCGACTGCTCCGGCGCCCGGGGGATGCCGCACCACGTTTGACATGGCAAGGCGTGTGGCAATCCGCAATCAATGAGAGCCGCGTCGACTCGGCTACCCCGCAGATGCTTCTGTTGCGCCTTCCCGCCCTGCCTCGTCAACTGGCGGGTGTGACCATCGGCCCACTCAACGGAACCGCCAGGTTCGATAGCCGAGACCCGAGCCGCCCGATCACATTTCAACTGAACGACCGCCCCGCGCCCGATCCAACGGCCCAGCCGATTTCGCTGACTGCATCACAAACCATAAAACTGCTCGTCGCATGCGACACGTCCGGCATTCATCCGGATCGCGACGTGGTCCGGTTGTTTGACCCCGAAGGACGACAATTCGGATCAGTCCCGGTAATTGCCATAAAATACTGAGGACCGCCAACCAATGTACCCCGCCTCATTGTTATATTCGACCGCAAGATTAGCCTATGCCTCCGTGAGCGGCGGTCGCCATTCAAGCCTGATGACTTCGCTGTATGGTCGCCCAGAACCCGAGTATAATTTGATCGGCAACCACTAAGTCGGGGAGTTCGCCAGCGAGTGGATAGGCGGACCGTTCTGCGCTTGTTTAAAGAAGTACCGGATGAATCCCTTGAATTGGATACAACGGGCGTGGTCCTACGTGGTGATGCGTCCCACCTCTCCGATCGGGCTCGCCTTCTTTCGAATCCTCTACGGTCTAGTGCTTTTGACTGAGATCGGGCAGCTCTATTTCTACCGCCACCTCATCTTTGACTCGGTTCCGTACCTCAAGCCCGCTGAGATCGATATCGGGCCGGCCCTGCTGCTCTGGATGGGTGTGGTAGCCATGCTGGTCGTAGGTTGGCAGACGCGGGCGGCGGCGCTGACCAATTACGTCATGACGGTCTTGACCTTCGGATCTTTCACCCTCTTTGAATACCATGTCGACTATATCTACACGTCACTTGGACTTCTCCTACTTTTTCTACCCGTGTCCCACACTGGGTCGATTGACGCCTGGCTGATGCGTAGACGGGGCACACCGTACCCCTCGCAAATCCCGATCATCTTCTGTAACGCGGTGATCTGGCTGGGTGTGGGTTTGGTATACATGGACTCGGTTTGCTACAAGTGGTCGTCTCCGATGTGGACTTCAGGGCTGGGCCTATGGCTGCCCGCCTCACGCCCCCATATCACCTGGGTCAACGCCTCGCTCCTCCTCGATCTGAAGCCGGTGGTCGTCTTCCTGGGATACGTGACACTGCTGTTTGAGACGGTCTTCCCGCTGTTCTTCTGGTGGGATCGCGCCAAACCCGCCTGTCTGATGATCGGCATAGGCCTGCATCTGGGCGTTGCAATAATCTTCCCGATACCGCTGTTTGGTCTGGCTGTCGTAGCCATCTATCTGGCGATGGCGCCCCCAGCGTGGCTAAACCGAGTAATCCAAATTGTTCGTGTCCCACCCGGTGTCTTTCCGGAAGCCATGCAGTTGGATATGCGCTCCGACGAGGATGTTCCGGGTGACGGCGTTGCGCCAACCAATAACAGATCACCAGCACTAACGTCATTGCGGGCTTCTGCAATCACGGTGGTCATCGTAACGGTTGTTATGACTGCGTCTCAGGTACTGGTTATGTCACAATCCATGCTAGCAAGACGCCTCGCAAGTGATACAGGATTGTCGCGTGTTCGAACACTGATTTCTGACGTGGCGGCTCGAGCCCTGCCGGCAACTCGCCCGTTGGCCGGCGTCACCCATCATCCGGTTTTTATGGACACGCATTTCACCGGTTATGATCAAGTCTTGACGGTTAGGTATATCGGAACGCGGTCACAACCGGAGACAACTCCGCAATGGCTGCCAATCCTCCGAAGCAATGGCGTATCTGTTTACCGCCCGAAGATTGTAACCGGGACGGTGGCGCAGCGGACCTGGACGAGGAACGCGAAGATGTCGATGGTATGACGATCGCACGTTTCCATGACGGTCATCAGCGTCGCCTGGGCTTCGGCTCCGCGTTC
>WGMA01000044.1 GCA_016125285.1 Phycisphaera sp. | reverse complement strand
CCTCATCGCTGGTAAGGGGAGGCTGGCGCATACCCTACCAGTTGCTGGTAGGAGTCATCAGGCCAACCGGACCGGTTAAAGGCGAACTCCATCGCCATCATTTATTATCGCCATCTCGGCGGCATCTTCAAGAGTTCGAAAACACTGCTGGCCCCGGAAGCAACCCGGCTGTTAACCTGGCTCTACCTGCTCACGAGAGAGTTCGAGAGTTCGCGGCCGTTTTTTCGGGCAACGGGAGCAACCGTCATGGTTGCTTTTGGACCCCAAAATCTCGCCTGCGGAATAGAGATCGCGGGGGTGGGTGGCGGAAACGGCGTAGGCCTTTGATAGCAACGAGATATGAAAACGCCCGGCCAGTTGCCTGGTCGGGCGTTTCCGTTAACTGTAACTGGCGATAAAGTTCGCCAGATTTGTTTAAGCTCCCCGAACTGGACTCGAACCAGTAACCTGGCGGTTAACAGCGGTCATGTACATATAGCAATATGTAGTTAATGACTCGAGATCGGCCTCGATTCAGCCGAATTCAATGTGGCTCAAAACCAAGCATATTTGCGATAATACGTGGGTTTTTGAGGTACTTCGTGACGCATGGCTCCAGCCAATGCTCCTTGTCGTCGACGAGGATGATGACGATGTTGGGCTTGCCCGCGGCGCGAGCTGCTTGTGGCTTAGCGATGAATAGACAAGCTGCCAAGACGCTGAGAATCCCGATGGATGACATGGTCTGTTTCACGGAAGACTCCTCAAACCGGTTTGGCACGGCAAACGATGCGTGTCCGAAGCTTAACGTTGGTACGTTTCGAAGATTTCACTTCTCAACGCATCAAAATGGTCATTTTCGTCATTGAGTGGCGCGCCGTTCTTATGGAGTACCAAGTCGCTGAGTGAACCCATCCCACCGTACATCCGCGACACCGCTGAACGTCCAGCACTTGTGGAGAATGTGTACTCGTGTATGCAGTGTTCGACGCGTGCAGCCCACGCCGTCTCACCGTGTTCTTCCAGCAGACTCGCGAGTTGTGTCAGCAACTCGATCACATCGGCTTCACGGTTCATGGGTGTTATTCTCAGCTTGACTCATGCACTCACACCGTGCTTCTTCGCCAGCGGTTCGACCCAGTCGCCGCGCCCCGTGCTCTTCAGTCGCTCCAGATACGCCGGCAGATCGATGCGAGCGTGGAGGCCGCCGCCTTCCTGCATGACGGTCTGGAGCGGGTCGACGTCGTGCGTGGCGCTGGCCATCATCGCGTCGTGCCAGTCTTCGAGCAGGGCCTTGGCGTGCTCGACCAGGTCGCTGCGTTCGGCGGCGACGTCGTGCTGCTCGTGTGGGTCGTGGGTCAGGTCGAACAGCATGTCGTCGGGGTAGCCGTGGTGTGCATCATGGTAGGTGCGCAGGTAGAGCCATTCGCCGCCGTCGTGGCGGAACCGCACGCCGCGCTGCACGGCCCACGCCGCCTGCGAGATCACCAGGCAGTCGCGTCCCTCGTCACGCCCGTCGCGCAGCGCCGCGGTGAATGGCACGCCGTCCCAGTTGCCCGGCACGCTGCCGCCGACCAGCTCGATCATCGTCGCGGCGAAGTCGAAGTGGTAGTGCAGCGCCTCGTCGACCCGACCCGCCTGCGTGTCGGTCACGCCCGGCCAGCGTACGATCAGCGGCACGCGACACGTGTGCTGATCCGCGGTCTGGTGATCGCCGTAGATGTTCAGCTCGCCGAGGTTTTCGCCGTGATCCGCGCCGATGATGACGGCCGTGTCGTTGTCGACGCCGAGCTCGCGCAGCTTCGTGAGGATCTGGCCCACCCAATGATCGGACCACAGCACGCCGGCGTCGTACCCGTCGAACATCCGCCGCGCTTGGTCCATCGAGTCGATCAGGACGGGCTGCCGCGGGTAGTCGCCGCCGAACGTCGTGGACTTGTTGTCGTAGCCGTTGACCTCCTGCGCCGAGTGCGGGCCGGGCTGCGACCAGTGCAGCGTCCGCACCTGCTCGGTGTACCAAGCCGGCAGCGGGTCGCTGGCGAAGGGTTCGCCGAGCTCGGCCGGGGCGCGGTAGGGCGTGTGCGGGTCCCAGAGGTTGACGTGCAGGAACCAGTGGTCATCGCGGCCGCGGCGTTGCAGCCAGTCCATGACGACCGGGCCGACCTCTTCGCCGGACTCGAGCCCGCCGCGGCCGGTGTTGTGCACCTCGTTGAAGTTCGCATACCAGTGCCACGCGGAGTGCCGTTCGCCGAACGGGCTGATGGTCGCGGTGTGGTACCCGGCGTCGCGCAGGCAGCGCATCCAGCCGGTGCGTCCGAGCGTCGATTCGAACCCGCGACCGGGCCCCTCGATGAACGGCTCCGACGCCACGCCGCCATGGTTCACCACGCCGTTGTGGATGCCGAACCGTCCGGACCACAACGCCGTGCGACTCGGCAGGCACGGCGCGTCGGTCACGTAGAGATTGTCGAACCGCACGCCCTGCGCCGCGACGCGGTCGATGTGCGGCGACGTGTTGCGGTGGTACCCGTAGCAACCCAGATGGTCCGGCCGCAGCGAGTCGATGTCGATGTACAGAATGCGCATGCGCGGAACTCCAGTCGGGTTGCGAATCATAAGGGAAAACTGCGGATGATAAAAAACCGTTGCCCTATTACAGTTGGTCGCTTGCCCCGCGGCGACGGGCCCGCTACCTTTCACCGCACTGGGCGCATCCCTCAAAGAGGTTCCGATTCATGGGGACACTGACCACCCTCGACGCGATCATTTTCTTCGGATCGCTCCTGATCATCATGGGCGTCGGCATCTGGGTCGGCCGCAAGGAAGAGGATTCCACGGACTACTACCTCGCCGGGCGATCGACACGCTGGTGGGGCGTGGCCGGTTCGATCTTCGGCACCAACGTTTCTGCGAACCACCTGGTGGGCATGATGGGCGTCGGCTTCGCCGCGGGGTTCGCGCAGAGCCACTTCGAGATCACCGCGATCGCCGGCCTGCTGATGCTGTGCTACGCGTTCCTGCCGATGTACCGCCGTCTCAACGTCTTTACGCTCAGCGAGTACCTCGCGCGTCGGTACAACGAGCCCACACGCCTGATCTACGCGTTGATCATGATGCTCGTGATGGTGGTCGTGCAGATGGTGCCCGGGTTCTACATCGGCTCACGCTCGATCAACCTGCTGCTGGATAACACCGGCGAGCGCGCTACGGCGCAGGTGAAGATCAGCGAGAGCGGCGGCGTCGAGCGGGTCGTGCTGCGGCGCGCCGGCGGGATGTACACCTCGGCGCCCGCGGTGGAGCTGAGCGTCCCCGAGGAGATGCGGTCGAAGATCACGGCCGCGAAGCTCGTGGCGGAACTCGCCGAACACCCGGTGGTCGGCTACGTGGTCACCGACCCCGGTCTGGGCTACGACACGAACAACCCGCCGGCGGTCGTCGTCGACGGGCCCGCGAAGGCCGTGGCGAAGGTGGGCAAGGGCGGTCGCGTCACCGACGTGCTGATCCTCGATGGCGGGCAGGACTACGACGTGGCCAACCCGCCGAAGGTGACCATCGCGCCGCCCCCGGTGTCCGCCAGCGCCGACGGCTCTGCGCCGCAGCAGGCCACCGCCGCCGCGACGGTCGCCGAGACGCCCGCCGTGGCGCGCGTGAGGATCGACAGCCCCGGCGCCGGCTACAGCCACAAGAAGCCGCCGGAACTCGACTTCGTCGGTGGCGCCGCGTTCGACCAGGCGCTGAGCCCGGGCGACGTGCGACCCAGCCGCTACGTCATCGGCATCGTGCTCATGGCGCTGATCACCGGTGCGTACGTCGTGTTCGGCGGCCTCAAGGCGGTCATCATCACCGACGTGATCCAGTCGATCCTGCTGCTGGTCGCGGGCCTGCTCGTGGCGTACTTCTTGTTCAGCGATCCGAGCGTGGGCGGCTGGGGACACATGGTCGCGACCGACGCCGCGGAGGGCGCCGCCCGGAAGCTGACGCTCTACAAACCCATCGACGACCCCAAGCTGCCGTGGACCGGCGTGCTCAGCGGGCTGATGGTCCTGCACTTCTATTACTGGGGCAACAACCAGTTCATCGTCCAGCGAGCCCTCTCCGCCCGCACCGATCGCGAGGCGCGACTCGGCATCATCATGGCCGGGTTCTTCAAACTGCTCATCCCGTTCTTCTCCATCGGCACCGGTATCGCCGCGTTCTACATGTTCCGCAAACGCGGCGTGGCCGTGGACCAGGACGCCGTGTTCATCCGGCTGCTCACCGACTTCGTCGCGCCCGTGGACTACGGCCTGGTGGGTGTCATCGCCGCCGGCGTCATCGGCGCGATCCTCTCGTCGCTCGATTCCATGATGAACTCCGCCGCCACCATCTTCACGTTCGACATCTACAAGCGCTTCGTCAACCCCGCCGCGTCGGAGCAGAAGCTCATCCTCGTCGGCCGCGTGTGCATCGTGCTGTCCATCCTGCTGGCGATGGGGCTGACGATCTTCACCTCCGACCCCAACTCCAAGAAGAGCTTCTTCCTGCAGATCGCCGAGCACCAGGGCAAGCTCGTGGCCGGCGTCGTCGTCGTGTTCTTCCTGGGCATGGTCTGGAAGCGCGCCAGCGGGCTCGGCGCGATCGTCGCGATCGTGGCCGGCGTGGCGCTCAGCTATTCCATCGAGCCGCTGTACGACCTGTTCATCAAGGCGAACGCCGTCGAGCAGGGCGACGCGGTCACCTACACCGGGTTCGCCCGCACGCTCGTCGACACGTTCGGCGCGCACCTCAACTTCTTCCACGCCGTGTTCGCCGCCGCGCTGATCTCGGGCCTGCTGCACGTCGGCATCAGCCTCGCGATCAGGCCGAGCGAAGCGGACGAGAAGAAGGGTGAGCTGACGTGGGTCGGCCTCGGCGTGCACAAGGCGTCGACGCTCCGCAAGTTCGCCGGCCTGTTCATCATGACCGTGGCGCTCTACGCCGTGCTCGCGGTGATGATGGTCAACGTCGCGATCAGCCCGACGGTCGCCGCGTGGATCGCCGCCGCATGGACGCTGCTGGCGATCGGCGTCCCGGCTCTGCTCACCAAGACGACCACCGAATCCGACGAGCCGCAGCCGCCGGTCTGGCTCAACGACCGTGTCTACGCCGCGCTGCTCGCCGCGTGCGCGATCTTCCTGATGTTCTATTACTACTGACCCACGATCCGGCCGCGCAAGAAAATCGTACGCACGCGGAACTTCTTTTCGCGGCGCGCGTCCAACGTGACACCCGCAAGGAACGTCACGAAAGGGGACGCATCATGCCCGGACGCACGCTCTGCCGTTGCCACGCTGTCGCTACGCTCGCAGCCTTCATGTCGATCACGCTCGCCGGCCCCGACCTGCTTCACGCGCAGGACGAGCCGTGCCCCAAGAAGATGATGCCAGGAGGCGGGGCGAGCATCGGCGGCGTGTCGGCCTCCGGAACGACCTCCGGCATCGACGATCACCCGCGCGTCCTGTTTGCGATCGACAACGACCACGCCAAGCAACTCGCCGTCGAGGTGCAGCAGGACAATCCGCGCGGCCGCATGGCGATGACGCTCTTCAAGGAGTTCGAGCACGACGGCCACACGCAGTGGCGCAAGATCGGCCGGCTCGCACGCTTCGAGAAGTCCGGCAAGGGCGCGAAAGACATCCGCCTGCCGCAGGGACGTTACACGCTCGTGTTCACCGGCAAGGACGTGCGCTACGCCGTGACGCTGCGAGAGAAGCCCGACGCCGACAACGCGAAGAAGAACGACGACAAGGCCGACGCGAAGTCCGACGGCGACTCGACGATCATCGCGAGCAAGACCGGTGTGTTCTGATCAGGTAGCCGCGTCTCTCCGAGACGCGGTGTCCGGCTCGGAGAGACGGACCTACGCAAACAGCTCGCGCATCCGCTCGATACCGATCTTCAGCACGTCCGCGGGGTCCTTCGCCCACAGCTCGGCGTTGAACAGCTCGAGCGAGACCGTGCCCGCGTAGCCGATCTCTTTCATCACCGCGACCTCGGCCGCGAGATCGATCTGGCCGTCGCCGATCATCAGGCGGTCGGGGTCTTTCTGTGTCTTCGCGGGCTTGTCGGGGTGGGCGTCGTCGATGTGATAGTGGCTGATGCGATCGGCGGGGATGGCGCGGAGGTCGTCCAGCGTCGAGCCGCTGTTCCAGTTGTGAAACGCGTCGACGATCAGCGTGGCGTCCGGGTCGTCGGCCTCCTGCACGATCCGCCACGCGTCGGACAGGTTGTACACGCTGGCGAAGAAACTGATGTACTCGAACGTCGGCTTGATGCCTTCCTCACGCCCGATCGCCAGCAGCTCGCGGTAGCGGCTCGCCAGGTGATCCTGCCGTGGGTCGGTCAGCGGCGGGGTCGCCACGATGTAGGGCGCCCCGAGACGCGCGCCGAGCGCAAAGCGCCGCTTCGCCTCGTCGAGCACCAGCTGATGCTCCCAGCCTTCCTCATCACCCCACTTGCGCATCGCGATCACCGACGGCACGATCAGCCCGTGATCCGCCACCGCTTTCTCCACGTCGCGCACCTCGCCGCCGTGGCCGATGTAGTCGTACACGTCGTTGATCCACAGCTCGATCCCCGCGAAGCCCGCTTCGCCCGCGAGGCGGATCTTTTCAAGCAGGGGCTGCGGCTTGATCGTGCTCGTGTTCAGACAGAGTGTGAATGACATTCTACGTTCCTCTTCTATTCGTCGTCGTCGTCGTTGTCGTCTGGTCGAGAGAAGAGAGCTCTACGTTGCCAGACGATTGCTGTAGCTATCCATGAGACGGTCGCTGAGGGGGCACCGTACACAGCTAGGAAGAATCCCACATACGCCAGCGCATCTGAAGTTGACGCTTCATGCCCTGCGTTTAACGGCGGAAATTCATGAGTAAGGACGTAGTCATAATAGGCTGAATAGATGATCCAGATGAGGCTTGCACCTAGGCCGATAATCGCTACCAGTTCAACAATGGTGATCTTCCAGCGGTGCGCAGAAAGGTAATAAACAAACGGCGGCGCGAGTGCGCATATCGCCGCGAGTAGGACAATTTGAAGATAGTTGGGGCTAGATGTCCAAGCGAGTGTATTCATCGGTCAAAACTCGCCCTCGCGCACGGGCGTCGGGTCCATCGTAAACACGCTCGCGTCGAAGCACGCCTTCATCAGACGCACCTTCGTCTCGGCGTGCGCGGCGTCGTCCCACAGGTTGTCAAACTCATCGGGATCGGCACGCAGGTCATACAACTCGCCCTGGTCCGTGCCGTGGTAGACGACGATCTTGTGGTCGGCCGTGCGCAGCATCGTGCCGTAGGCGTCCTTGTGCTGCCACGCGTTGTAATACTCGCAGAACACGTGATCGCGGTGGTGTGACGGGTCGGCGTCGCCCGTGCAGATCGGCAGCAGCGAGCGACCCTGCATCGCCTCCGGCGTGTCGATCTCCGCGGCGTTCAGCAGTGTCGGCGCCAGGTCGACCAGCTCGACCAGCCCGTCCACACGCAGCCCTTCGCGGAACCGACCCGGCCAGCGCATCGTCAGCGGCACGTGCACGCTCGGCTCGAAGAAGTGCGGCCCCTTGAGGTACACGTCGTGATCGCCCAGCAGCTCGCCGTGGTCCGACATGAAGATCACCAGCGTGTTGTCGCGCTGGCCCGACTCGTCGAGCGCGGCGAGCATCGTGCCCACGGCGTCGTCGATATGTTCGCACATCGCGTGGTACGCCGCGGTGATCAGCCGCTTGTCGTCGTCGCTCATCTGGTCGACGGTGTACGTCGCGATGCCGTCGCGCGCGGTGTGATGATCCGCCCTCATGAACGTCGTCTTGCTGTCGAGCTCGCCCGGTCGCGTGCGCGGCAGGGGGATCGTGTGCAGCGGGTTGCGTGCGAGGTAGCGATCGAGGTACTCACGCGGCGGATCGAACGGGTGGTGTGGTGCGTAGATGTTGACGCTGAACATCCACGGCGCTTGTCTGACGTGGCCCCCGCCGCGCGCGCCCATCTCGCGGATGAACGCCGAGGTCTGCTCGGCGCACCACGTCGTCTGGTGATGCTCGGCGGGGATGCCGTCGTAGACCCACGGACTGATCGCCGGGCCGTACAGCTCGTCCCACGTGTGTCCGCGGCTCGCGAGCCACTCGATGTACGCGTTGGCGTGACCCCAGTCGTCCTGCGGGTGGTGCGACCAGTGGAAGTGCTCGTCGGCGTACCCGTCATCGATGCGCGGCTCGATCTTGCCCGCCGACGCCGACGCCAGGTGCAGCTTGCCCGCCAGCCCGCACACGTAGCCGCGGTCCGCCAGCTCGCGCGGCACGAGTCGCTCCGTGGCCGGCATCGACTGCCCGTTCTGCCGACAGCGTGTCGTGCGCGGGTAACGCCCCGTGAGGAACGACGCCCGGCTCGGCGTGCACACCGGGCTCTGGCAGTACGCGCGATCAAACGTCACGCCCTCGCCGATCAGCTTGTCGATATGAGGCGTGCGCACCAGTGGCTGCCCCAGCGCACCGATCGTGTCGTAGCGCTGCTGGTCCGTGCAGATCCAGAGGATGTTGGGGGCGTCGGTGTCGGCCACAGGCAGTCTTTTCTTGCTCGGCGATCCAGGGATGAATGAGCTTACGCCGGAATGACGAATGACGAAACTCGAATGACGAATCAATGTTCGAATGAACCAATGTTCAAGTTTGCCGGCGAGACTTCGCCGTGTTTGATCATTCGGGTTTGTGCATTGGGATTTGAATCGTCATTCGAATTTCGTCATTCGTCATTCTCGCCGAAGGCGGATCACACCGGCAACCCGATCTGCCGCCGCATTGCGTCGAGCGTGCGCTGATTGCCGAGCGAGTCTTCGCGGGTGATCCACGGCGGGGCCTCGCCGCGTACGGCCTGGCCGAACGCCCTGGCCTCGATGTCGTACAGGTCGGTCGGGCCGCCCTCGGTGTGCACCTCGCGGGGGGCGTTGGGGTCCTGCGGCATGCCGCGCACGATCTCGAAGCGGCCGTTGCTGAACCACGGGTGGTGGATGACGAGGTAGCCGTCGGTGCCCGCGACGCACGTGGTCAGGTCGCTGAAGACGGTCATGCCGCAGGTGAACGTCGCGAGCAGGTCGTCGCCGAATCGCAGCGTGCCCGCGGCGTAGTCGTCGGTGCCGAGTTGGTGGATGTGACCGATCGCGTGCACGTCGGTCGGCTCGCGGCCCGCGACGGCGCGGATGAAGTTGACGCAGTAGCAGCCCACGTCCATCAGCGATCCGCCGGCCTGATCGGCCTGGTAGCGCGCGTCATCAGGCTTGGCGGGGCGGTTGAACGTGAAGTTGCTGCGGATGAGGCGCACGTCGCCGATCGCGCCGCCGCGGATCAGTTCGAGCACCTTGCGCACCGCGGGGTGACAGCGGTACATGAACGCCTCGACGAGCAGCTTGCCGGTGCGTTCGGCGACGTCGAACATCTCCGCGGCCTGCTCGGCGTTCGACGCCAGCGGCTTCTCGCACAGCACGTGCTTGCCGGCCTCGAGCGCGCGGATCGTCCACTCGTGGTGCATGCCGTTGGGCAGCGAGATGTACACGGCGTCGACGTCCGGGTCGGCGAGCATCGCGTCATACGACCCATGAGCGTGCACGCGGTCGGCGCCGCCGAACTCGTTGGCGAATCGACCGGCGCTGACGTCGGTGCGTGAGCCCACGGCGGTGAAGCGGCTGTGTGCGGTGTGTTGGATCTGCGTGGCGAACTTGCGGGCGATGTTGCCCGTGCCCAGAACGCCCCAGCGAAGCGGGTCGGCCATCGATCGGACTCCTTTCGGATGGCCGACATGATAGCGGCTGAGGCGACGCGGTGGCGGCCGATCACTCTCGGCTGCGTCCGGGGCCCGCTCCGGGACCGCCGGGACCACCGGGTCGACCGGCGCCGCTCTCGCGGCGCTTGCGCAGGGCTTCGAATCGTTCCTTGAGCGTGGGGCGCGGCGTGTCGCCCGCCGGCCCGGCGACCGCGCCGGAGATCTCGCCCTGGAAGTGCACGTCCGTCAGGTTGCCCTTGCTCCACACGACGCTGGTCGTCGGATCGTCGTTCTGCAAAACGAACTTCGCGTCGACCTTCTCGCCGGGCTGGATCACATCGGTGCTGGCCACGACGAACGACTCGCGACCGGCGGGGACCTCCATCTCCAGGCCGTTGATCGTGCGCTGTGTTTCGTTGGTGACCTGCACGGTGATCGTGCGCGGCGTGCCGCGGAGGTCGGCGGACTTCACGCGGTAGGGCACGGCGTACTTGAACAGCATGTCGCGCAGCAGGTCTTCCATCGTCCGCGCGATCACGTCGATGTCATGGATCCGCCGCTTGCCCTCGAAGCCCTGGCTCTCGGCCTTGTACTGCTTGGAGAACTTCTTCTGCCAGCCGTGCGACTTGTCCGGCTTGATGTAATAGCTCGCCTCGACCTCGATGATCATCTCGGACTGACCGATGTCCTTGACCGCGCGGCGGAGGATCGTCAGCAGCAGCACCGACCCGACGCCGGCCTCCTCGGCCTTCTTCATCGCCGCCTCGCCGGTCAGGTCGCTGACGATCTTCACGTCGAACCCGTCGCGGCCGAAGTCGAAGTTGTCCTTCATGTTCAAGGCCCACGTCTGGTACTGCTTGGCCGACTGCGGCGTGATCCCCGCGAGCTGTTCGAGCGGGCTGCCCGCCTTCTTCTGCGCCCCGGGGAAGTTCGGCGACGCCTCGACGAAGAGCATCACCTTCGACGGGTCGGGGTCGGGCTTCTCCTCGGCGGAGGCGAGCGAAGCGAGTGGCGCGATCAGCAGAGCCGCCGCGAGCGCGATGATCCAGCCGGAAATGGCGTGACGTGACATGACGGGTCTCCCTGAGATTCGATCTGAGCGTCCTCACACTCTACTACAGATAACGCGGAGTTGCGTTGCGTTTCTACCGTTGCAACGCACGAAATCCGCGGCTGATTGCATGTCAGCCCAGCCCGTCCATCAGCAGCACGCCCGTGCCGTTGATCGCGTCGTTCTTCAGGTCGAGCAGGGCGCGGTTGGCGTCGGCGAGCGGGTAGGTCGTCGTGTGCGGGCGGATGGGGATGGCCGCGGCCTCGGCGAGCAGGGCCCGGCCGTCGTCGCGCGTGTTGCAGGTGACGCTCCGCAGGTCGCGCTCGTAGAACAGGTGACGCTCGTAGTCGAGCGTGGGACAGTCGGTCATGTAGATGCCGGCGCAGGCGAGCGTGCCGCCCTTGTCGAGCGCGGCGAGCGTGGCGGGGATCAGTTCGCCGGCGGGGGCGAAGATGATCGCGCTGTCGAGCTTGTCGGGGAAGTCGGCGGGGTCTTCGCCGACCCATCCCGCGCCCATCTCGCGGGCGAGTTGGCGGTGGCCCGCGCCGCGTGTGGCGACGTCGACGGTGTAGCCGCGGTGCTTGGCGAGCTGCATGACGATGTGCGCCGACGAGCCGAAGCCGACGAGGCCGAGCCGGCAGCCGGGTCGCGGGTTGGCGCGGCTCAGCGAGCGATAGCCGATGATCCCGGCGCAGAGCAGCGGCGTGGCGGCGACGTCGTCGAACGTGTCGGGGATGCGGTATGCGAACGCCTCGGCGACCACGGCGTGCGTCGCGTATCCGCCGTGCTCGTGGTAGCCGGTGAACCGCGTGTCGGCGCACAGGTTCTCATTGTCGGCGGTGCAGTACTTGCACGTTCCACACGCGCCGCGCAGCCAGGCGATGCCGACGCGGTCGCCGACACGCAACGACGCGCAGCCCTCGCCGAGCGCGTCAACGACGCCGACGACCTGATGGCCGGGGATCACCTCGTCGCGCACCGGCGGCAGGTCGCCCTCGATGACGTGCAGGTCCGTGCGGCAGATCGCGCAGGCGTGGACCTTGACGCGCACCTCGCCGGGGCCGGGCTGCGGGTCGGGCATCTCACGCAGTTCGAGCGGCGCGTCGCGGATCGGCGCGTTGCCTCGCATGATCATCGCTTTCATCGCGTCACCTCCATCCGCATCTTCATTTGTGCTGCGAAAACAGGCCGCCGTCGTCATCTTCGCCGTGTGTGTCGGGCACGCGCTCGATGCAACGCGGGTCGTTGTGCGCCGGGGCGTTGACGTGCGTCGACACCGCGTGCGCCGTCATCGGCTCGTCGTCGTAGGGACGCAGCAGGGCCGCCAGGTCGTCGGGCGACGTGTCGGGGTCGAGCCACGCCGCCTCGTCGCCGCGTCGCAGGATGACCGGCATGCGGTCGTGGATCGGTCGCATCGTCGCGTTCGGCTCCGTCGTGATGACCGTGCACGTGTCGAGCGTCTCGCCGGTCTGTTTGTCGGTCCACCGCTCCCACAGCCCGGCGAGGGCGAACAGTTCGCCGCCGTCGACCTCGACCAGCATCGGCGTCTTGCCTTTGCCCTTGCCGTTTGATCGCCACTCGTAAAACCCATCGGCGGGGATCAGGCAGCGGCGCTTGCGGAACGCGGCGCGGTACGCGGGCTTGTCCGCGGCGGTCTCACCGCGTGCGTTGATCATGCGGTTGCCGATCGCCGGATCGTCGGCCCACGGCGGCACGAGCCCCCAGCGCAGGCCGCGCAGCGCGCGGTGATCGTCGTCGCGCGTCACCGCGGCGATGACCTGCGACGGCGCGGCGTTGTAGGTGATGCGTGGCTCGAACAGCGTCTGCTCGACGCCGAACCGCGCCGCGATCTGCTCGCCGGAGTGTCGCTGGGTGTATCGGCCGCACATGCCTCGATTGTAACGCGCGACCGCGCGGCGACGCCTGTACGGTCGAGCGGCGGTCGTGGTATGCTTCTGCCCGATGCTCGTCATGCTTCTATTCGTGATCATCGCCGGCGCGGCGACGCTGCTGCCGGGGTACCTGTTGTGCAGATCGTGGCGTTGTGGCGCGACGCTGCCGGCCTCCCTGATCGTCTCGCTGGTCGTGTTGTACGAGGCGATCTTCCTTCTCCAGATCACGGGCGTGGCGATACGCATCGGCGCCGTCGCGGTCGCGATGACGGTGATCACCGCCGCGTGCGCTATCGTCGGACACGTCACGCGACACCGCCAGCCCGCCGGGCCGTCAGACACACCGTCGGCCGAGCCGCCGTCGACCGAGACGAGCAACGACCACCCGCGGCGGCGTGTGATCGAACGCGTCATGATCGCCGCGTGCCTGGCGGTGTTGGGCCTGCTGACGCTTCGCCTGTGCCTCGTGCCGTTGACCGGGTTGGACACGATGTTCCGCTGGGATCGCCTGGCGTTGCTGATGCTGCGGGAGGGCAACCTCGACTACTACCCGCCGCGGACCGCCGCGGATTTTCATCTGTACTTCTTCGCCGACGGACACGCGCCGCTCGCGTCGTTCGGGCACTACCTGATGTACGCGATCTACGCGGCGCTGTCGCCGAGCGACGCCTCGCCGCCGGAGGTCGTCACGTCGCTGCTCGTTGTCATGCAGGTCGCGGCGCTCGGCTGGCTGATCGCCCGCACCGTGATCCTGCACACGTCGTCGACGATCGCCGGTTGCGCCGCGGTGCTGCTCGCCGCGTCGTCTTACACGATGCTGTGGGCGGTTTCGATGGGGCAGGAGAACGGGCTGATCGCGCTGTCGGTCGTCGGCGTGTACTACTTCCTGTTTCAGGGTGAGCGGGCCGACGACCGATGGCGCGCCGTCGCGCTCGCCGCGTGCGCCGCGACGCTGGGGGCCCTGTCGCGCGAGTACGGCGTGGCGATCCCCGTCATCGGCCTCATCGCCGCGCGAGGGCTCGGCTACAGTTGGCGGCAACTCGCCACCTTCGCCGGCGTGTGCGCCGCGCTCGGCGCGTCCTGGTACGTGCGGAACTGGGTGCTCACCGGCAACCCGATCTACACGATCGACTTCGCCGGCCTCTTCCCCGTCAACGAGGTCTACGCGGCGATCGCGCGCGGGTACCAGCAGCGGGGCGGCCTGACGCTCACGATGATCGGCATCGCCGTCGTCTTCTTCGCCATACGCATGGGCCTCGTGCTCGTGGTCGGTATCGCGGGATTCGTCGCCGGCGCCCCGCGACGCGGCGTGTTGGCCGTCGGCGTGCTGATCCTCACCGTCTTGTGGCTCAAGGCGATCGGCTACACCTACGGCTGGCAGTACTCGACGAAGGTGCTCACGCCCGTGCTCGCGATCATGGCGATCGTCGGCGTGTGCGCCGCGTGGCAACACCGACACCGCATCCCCGGCGGATCGAAGACGTGCGGCTCGGTGATCGTCATCGCGGCGCTGATGGCGATGCTCAACGCCGCGCTGTACCCCAAGCCGCCCTTCGACCAACCGCCGACCGCCTGGCCCGGCATGGTGACCGCGCGTTACCTCACCGCGCCCGATTTCGAGTGGGATCTGCTCAAGGCCTTCATCCGGGCCGAGGTCCCGCGCGACCAGCGCATCCTTTCGGAGAGCGGCTACGCGCACATGCTGCTCGGTGGCGTGGGGTACGACGTCGTGCCGCCGTGGAGCCCGGAGGTCGCGTTTCTCTTCGATCCCGCGGTGGATCGCGACGAGCGCCTTCGCCGCCTGGCCGAGCTGCGCATCACGCTCGTGATCGACTACCCGCACCGCCTGGCCGACATCTACCTCGACAGCGAGCCGTTCTACGGTGAGAAGTACGGCTGGACGAAGCTCAGCGAGAGCGCCGACTGGACGGTCTACCGCGTCGGGCCGTCGCAGGTGAAGCGACCCGCGGTTACCCACGATGCCGTGCCGATGGTGTTGACCCCGGTGGTGACGACGGCGAGCCCCGTCGGCGTCAGTGAGCGAGCCGATAGACCAGCCAGGTGATCCCGCACGCGATGGCGATGTGCCCCACGATCGTCAGCCACATCACCACACGGAACCGCAGCTTGATCGTCTTGTGCCGCATCATCGACCGACCGATCAGCGCGCCCGGCCAGCCGCCCAGCAGCGCCACGACGTGAAGCGTCTTCTCGCTGATCCGCCGCTTGCCTTTCTCCGCCGCGCGCTTGTCGCGCCAGTACAACAGCAGCGAAATCACGCTCCCCACGAGCATCATGTTGATCAGGATGGCGATCCAGGTGGTCATTTCATTTTCCATCTTCCATTTTCCACGTGTCATTTTCCATTGCGATGGCGCTGCGAAGGCCAACCATGTTCCCCGCGTGCTTGCTTCGAAATGGCAAATGGAAATCGGAAAATGGAGAACGGGACATCAATACGCCCGCTCGACCTTCGCACCCGGGTAGTACTCGGCGAGGATCCGCATCGGGTCGTAGCCCTTTTCCGCGAGCTGCTCGGCGCCGTACTGGCACAGCCCCACGCCGTGGCCGAATCCGTGACCGTTGGTGAACACGATCTGCTTGTCGGTCACCGCGACGTCGAAGTTGCTGGACAGCAGCCGGTCGTCGCGCGGCGGGGCGGCGACCTTCAGGGCGTCCGAGTTGAAGTTCGCCGCGTGCCGCAGGTCCTCGGCCGTCAGCGTGTAGCTCTTGCGCAGGTGATCGGTCACGCGGTACGCCACCGTCCGCCCCAGCTCGTTCTTCACCGCCGGCTGGATCGACGTGATCACGCCCATGTGCTTGATCGGCTTGCCGTGGTACTGGCCCCAGCTCACCACGCGGCTCGACAGCGTGGCGCGGTCACGCGTGATCGGGCCCCACGAGTAGTAACGCGTGCCCTCGCAGCACGTGCTGCGGTGGTGCGGCATCAGCGGCGGGATGTTCTGCTCCGGCCGGTTGAACGCCGTCTCGGGCGACTGCGGCGTGCCCCCGCACGTGCTGGAGTAGTACGCGGTGATGATCTGGTCGTTCCACGTCAGCACCATGCCCTCGGTGTCCTTCACCGCCCGCACCGCCAGCGCGTGCGCCCCCGCGCCGCCGTACGCCTGCGACGCCTGCGTGTTCTCCACGTCGTAGTAGTTGCCCGGCCCGTGCGTGATGATGCGGTCGATCGCGTAGCTCCGCGCCGCGATCGCCTGCGCCAGGAACGCCGCGGGCTTCCAGTGGTCGTACAGCTCGCGATCGAGCACGCCGGGCAGGTACTCTTCGATCGTTACGTGATTGACAATGTCGAACGGGTCGGCGGGCGCGGCGCGCGGGGCGTCGCCCGTGCTGGTCGGCGTGGTGGTCGTGGCGATGGTGGGCGCCGGCTCGACGGGCACGAGCCGGATGCCGCCGGGGTACGCCGTGCCGTTGACGATCAGCGGCGACGGGCCCAGCGGCTGGATCACCAGCGTCGTGCGGCGCGGCGCAGGCGAGTCGCCCCACGCGCCGCGCCACTGCGCAGCGACCAGCTCCAGCGTCAGCGGCGTCGCGTGCAGCGCCTTGAGTTCGGGGTGGCCTTCGGGATAGATCTGGATTCGCGCCGGGCTGTCGAACCGCACCGTCTCGGCGTTGCGTTCGATCCGCACACGGATCACCGGCTCGCCGGGCGGCGCGGTCTTGCGGCTCTGCAGCGGATGCGGGGCCGTCGTGGCGGTGGACGAGTCACAGGCGGCCTGGCCAACGACGACGGCTCCGACCGCAAGCAACACGAACGATCTCCATATCATTCGTGCGTTCATCTTGTCTATGTCGATCACGCCGGGTTATCGCCGGGCCTCGCCTCCCAGGCGGGCGCCGTCGCGGCGTGCGATCATTCTTCTTCGAGCTTGCGCAGACCCAGGCCCATCTCTTCGAGCTTGGCCTTGATCTCGTCGAGGCTGGTCGAACCGAAGTTCTTGATGCCCAGCAGCTCGTCTTCGGTGCGGGCGACCAGGTCGCCGATCGTGCCGATGTTCAACAGGTCCAGCGCCTTGCGGGCGCGGACGGACAGCTCGAGCTCGTCGACGGACTTGTTGATCGAGTCGAGGTTCACGTCGCCGCCGCCGAGCTGTTCGTAGACCTGCTGACGCGCGGCGTTGCGCTGGTTGTCCAGGCCCTGGCCAAAACGCAGGCCCTTGCGCGACAGCAGCGAGCGGATCTCGTGGACCGCGTCCTCGCCGAGACCCCGGTACGCCAGCAGCTCCGACTCCGACACGCGGATCAGATCGCCCAGCGTCCGCACGTGCAGCTTGCGGAGCATGTCGCGCGCCTGCTCGGACAGGTCGAAGTCCGTCACGGGCGTGTCGAGCACGCCGCCGCGGGCGTACGTTGTGCTGAGGCTGTCGTCGATGACCGTCGCCTGCCGGCTCGCCTGCACGTCCTTCATGAACAGACGCGCGCGGGCGTGGTTCGGCTCGGTCTCGATCACGAGCTTCAGGCAGCGCTCGGCCTTGGCGTACAGGCCGTGGTCTTCGTAGGCGACCGCGAGGTTGATCAGCCCGTTGAGGTGCGACTTGCCCTCCGGGCCGTGCAGGCACGCCGATTCGTACAGCTCGCGGGCCTTGTCCTCTTCGCCGACCAGGTCCAGGTGGTACGCCAGCCGGAAGCACACCTCGGCGTTCTGCGGGTCGGCCGCGTGCGCCTGGCTGAACTGCTCGATCGCCGTCCAGCGGTCCATCTTCTTCTCGGCCTTGCGTCCCTCGGCCAGGAATTGTTCAGCGGCCTTGGGGTCGCGCGCGGTCTCTGTCGTCTGCTCGGTCATTGCGGGTCAAACTCCGTGACGGGCTGTGCCGGGTCGGCTCCATTTGCTGACCTTCTCATCATTCGGCAAGATAATGACAGTAACTCCACGATTCTATCACCGCAAGCGGCCGCACGCGCACGCCGCCCTCGACGATTGAACGCATTATGCCCAACCTTAAACGTATCCTCGTCACCGGCGGAGCCGGGTTCATCGGTTCACACCTCTGCGAGAGGCTCGTCGGCGAAGGACACGACGTCATCTGCCTCGACAACTTCTTCACCAGCCAGAAGTCCAACATCGCCCACCTGCTCACCGAGCCCAACTTCGAGCTCATCCGACACGACATCACCACGCCCATCTGGCTCGAGGTCGACGAGGTCTACAACCTCGCCTGCCCCGCATCGCCCGTCCACTACCAGTACAACCCCATCAAGACCATCAAGACCTCCGTCCTCGGCGCCATCCACGTCCTGGGCATGGCCAAACGCACCAACGCCAAGGTCCTCCAGGCCTCCACCTCCGAGGTCTACGGCGACCCGGAGGTCCACCCCCAGACCGAGGACTACCGCGGCAACGTCAATCCCATCGGCATCCGGGCCTGCTACGACGAAGGCAAACGCTGCGCCGAGACCATCTGCTTCGACTACCACCGATCCAACGGCGTCGACGTCCGGGTCGTGCGTATCTTCAACACCTACGGCCCCAACATGCACCCCTACGACGGCCGCGTCGTGTCCAACTTCATCATGCAGGCCCTCGCCGGCAAGGACATCACCATCTACGGCGACGGCTCGCAGACACGCAGCTTCTGCTACGTCGACGACCTCGTCGAAGGCCTCGTCCGCATGATGAACGGCCCGGCGGACTTCGTCGGCCCCGTCAACCTCGGCAACCCCGGCGAGTTCACCATCCGCGAGCTCGCCGAGCAGGTCATCGACCTGACCGACTCGTCGTCGCGCCTCACGACCATGCCGCTGCCGGACGACGACCCGACGCGACGCTGCCCCGACATCAACCTCGCCAGCCAGAAGCTCGGCTGGGCGCCGAAGGTGCCGCTGGAGCAGGGCCTCAAGCACACGATCGCGTACTTCCGCGACCTGGACCTGTCGCGTTTCCGCGCCCCGACGCCGAACGTTCACGACAGCGGCGCGTGACCGAAGCGGTACGCGGCGGCCCGGGGTATAATGCCGCGTGATTTAACAGGGATAACACAACGGGGACACGACGGGGCGCAGGGGGCGTCGGCAGGCATGAAAATCACGACAAGACCGTTGCTGCCGGGATGTTGTGGATACATACGATATGCTTGACCGATGAAAACACTAAGGTTAGGCTGGGTGCGGTCTCGTGGGGCCACCTCAACGCTCCGGTAAAGTCACGGCAAGCAGGGAATTCCAATATGGATACGCCGAACAACGCTGATGGCGGAAACAACGTTCTGGTGTTTGTGCTGTTCATCTTCGAAGCGGCGCTGCTGGTGATCGGCATCTGGCTCGGCACGACGCAGCACGACTACACGCTGATGGGGCTGGGCATGCTCGCGATCGCGGTGTCCCTGTCGCTGTATCTGTTCAGCGGCGGGCAGGGCGGCGGCGGCGGCTCGCAGGCCATGAAGGACCAGAACATCCTGCTCAACTCCATCAACGAGCGCATGCTGATCTCCGATCAGGCCAAGCGCATCGCCTACCGTCAGAAGGACCGCGAAGCCCTGCGCCAGGCGATCCTGTCCGATATGCGGATGGAAGACTACGACGCGGCCATGGCCCTCGTGAAGGACATGAGCGAGGTGTACGGCTACCGCGAGGAGGCCGAGCAGTTCCGTCAGCAGATCCTCGAGCAGCAGTCCAAGAAGCGCGACGCCCTGATCGAACGCCACGTGTCCCGCATCGACGAACTGTGCACCGACGGCGACTGGGTCCAGGCCCGCCACGAGGCCGACCGCCTCATGCGTATGTACCCCGACTTCCCGTCGGTGCGTGAGCTGCCCAACCGCATCCGCCAGGCCCGCGACAAGCACAAGCAGTCGCTCATCGTCGAGTTCAAGGAAGCCTTCGACCGCGAAGACATGAACCGCGCGATGGACCTGCTCAAGGAAATGGACAAGTACCTCACGCCCGAAGAGGCCGCGCCCTACGCCGAGATGGCCCGCGAGGTGCTGGCCAAGAAGAAGGAAAACATGGGCGTCCGCTTCAAGATGGCCGTGCAGGACCGCGACTGGATCGAGGCCCTGAACGTCGGCGAGCAGCTGATCAAGGACTACCCCAACTCCGCCTACGCCGACGAGGTCCGCCAGATGCTCGACCAGCTCCGCGACCGCGCCGCCGCCCAACGCGCCGCGATGTCCAAGCAGGGCGCCAAGTAACACGAACCACCAGCCGAAAAGCACACCAAGCCCCGGCCAGACGGTCGGGGCTTTTTCGTTGATAACACCCCGTTTAGCGACGCCCCGCAGGGGCGTGCTCCGACAAGACGCAGGGTCGCAACCGATGGGACAACGCGCCAACCTCATCATCGTCGAGAACAGCGACTACGCGATGTACTACAGCCACTGGTGCGCCAACACGATCACGCGCGACCTTTTCTGGGGCCCCGATTTCGCTATGCGATTCGTGTGCGCGCAGCGACCGGTCGAGAAGACAGATTGGCTCGACGACGTCTGGGCCGAGGGTGGCGCGGTGATCGATGTCGATAAGCAGGTCCTGCTTATCTATGGCGGCGAGGACGTCATGTACGACGTACCGCTGCGACGTGTGTACATGGACATGCTGGCAAGGGTCTGGGATTCATGGGAAGTCCGATGGGCGCACGAAGGCATCGCGGAGATGGCGGATTACGTTGGCTATCCACGTGCGAACGTGCTTTCTGATCGCGAGCCGGACGTGATTGAGAAGTTGCATCTCGCGAGCCTTGCCGATGAGGATGCATGGATTGAGGTTCTCGGGTCATGCCGCATCGCGGATGGCACGCTTTGCTTGTATCCATTGCGGGGCATGATCGCGGGCTACGCAGCCGCCGGACCGAGACTGGCCAAGGCGTGCAGCGTGACGCGCGGTTGGTCAAGCCTATCCGCCGATGACTGGGGAACGCATTCGTTTCCGGATGGAGGCTTTCACATCGACTGGGGCCGTCACCGCTTTGAGTTCTGGTCCGCCGCAGACCTTCCAGGAATACTCGATGTTGCAAGGTCACGATGGGAAGACTGGACGGTGGTTTGGCACAAGGATCGATTTGAAGAACAGTTGGCACTTACCGATGAACGACTGCAGTTTCCCATGCGATCAATCGAACGGCTGCAGGAAGGTCTGGTCAGCATGTTGCTGCAGGAGTACGGACGCAGCCCCGCCGAGTCGGTGCTGGAGGTGTTCGCCCAGGATCTGAACGTCACGAGCGTGGAGATCAATCCCTTCGCGCTGCGCGACGATCGCCTTGAAATCCCGCTGGCGATTCGCCGCGCCATCGTCGCCAAGTCGCTGGGGTACGACCGAGCCAATTGATGGCCTTTTCTCTGGCTCACGTCGCACCCGTCCGCTATCATCATCCCGGGCGCGTTAGACGGGACACCTCACACCATGCAACCTGCTCAACGACAGACCGCCGCGGTCTTGCTTGTCGTTTGCTGCGTCGCACTCAACTTCGCACGCGCTTCCGATTCCTCCAAGCCGCCGCGGGCGCTGATGGCGGACTTCTCCGCGGCGAGCGACGCCTCGGCGCGCAAGGCGGCGCTCGACGCGATCCTCGCCGGCGGGGACGAGAAGACGATCCGCGCGATCGCCAAGGTCGTCGACTCCAAGCTCACCGGGCAGGAGAAGAAGTACGCCGACCTGCTCGCGCCGAAGATCCGCGACGCCTATCTCAAACGCCTCGCCGGGCTGTCCGACGAACAGGTGCTGCTCGTCGTGAAGACCCGGCGGATGTGGAAGGGCTACCTGCTCAACGGCGGGGACATCGAGGGGTTCCGCGAGTCGCACCTCAAGCCGGTGTGGGAGATGAAGGACTTCCTGCTGCCGAAGATCGAGGACATCAGCGATGATCGCGTGCAGGCGATGCGCGCCGAGCTGGTCGAGTACGGCGAGTACCAAGCGGCGTGCAACAGCGCGCTCGGGATCGAGCCGGACCCCACGACGGACAAGAAGTCGCCGACGGGCATTCCGTACCAGCCGCTGGATCAGCCGCCGACGTTCCTCGACAACCTCAAGCACCTCGAGCGTTCGCTGCTGCTGGGTTACTCGGTGGCGTCGGACGGCGGCCGGAAAGTGCTGATGATGAACGACGGGTTCGCGCGCGAGATCGACGTGCAGGAGGCCGAGTTCGTGATGTTCTGCAACGAGGTGCGCATGCTCACCGGCACGATCGCGTGGCGCATCGACCCGCTCGGCTGCGCCGTCGAACGCGACCACTCGACCGACCGCGCCGACGGCAAGGCCAGCGGTCACATGTCCACCGTGCCCGGCAAGCACGGCTTCACCGACCGCAACAAGCGCATGGGCGCGACGTTCTTCAACAGCGAGGGCGCCGGCGGCGGCAAGGACGGTCGCGACTACGCCAACCAGCTCAGCTACGGTGGCGGACACACGGGGCCGCTGTACTCGCTGAAGCGCAACTGTGTCGGCGTCGGACGTCGCAAGGGCGTCTACACCAGCCAGTACCGCTTCGACAAGGCGATCGTCCACCCGTGCCCCGCGACCAGCGACGAACTGTGGATGCCGCCCGGCGTCGAGGCGGCCGACATCCGCTCCGGCGACATGAAACGCGTGTACCTGGCGATGAAGTCCGGCGCGTTCGGCCCGGCGAAAAAGGCGCTGACGCAGATGGACCCGAAGCAGGACCTCGACATCGTCCTCAAGAAGTTCTTCACCTCCGCGGTCGACATCGAGGTTGACTGGCTCGTGAACTCGATCGCCGAGATCGAGAAGACCGGCGACCTCTACGCCGCGGCCGTGCGCCTCGCCGAGGCTCGCAAACAACTCGCGGGCATCGACGGCGTCGACGACAAACTCTCCGAGATGACCACGCGCCTCAGCGCCAAGGAAAACCGCGACGCGATCCAGGCCGGCGAAACGTTCTACCGCGTGATCAACTCCGGCCAGTCCGGCGACGCGCTGCTGCGCCTGCTCGGCCAGTACTACCAGCGTTACAAGGACACCGACTACGGCCAGGCGATCAAGGCCGCGCAGGACGACGCCGAGAAGAAGAAGCAGTGGTCGGATTACTTCCTCGCGAAGAACCCGCACGCCGCGAGCTACGACTACCCGGCGAAGCAGTGACGACGGGTGGCGCCGATCACACGGTTTCGGCGTTGAGCTTTTGCGTCAGATTCGCGTGCCTTTTTCCGCCGGTTGGTGCGCCGTTGGCGTAGAAATTCGACCGCTTCGCGCTCCATTTTGTCCCTTTTGCGCCCCATTCGCGCCCCGTTGTGCGACGCGAAATCGACTGTCCGCCGCGTGGATTTTGACGAAAAACAACGGTTTACAACGCGCCGCACGCGTCGCCGTGATGTAAGTCACGTATTCACGTCGACGGATCGCCCGCGATCGGCATAGTATGGCGATCAAAACTGGATTTGTTTGCGCTATTCTGGATTCGCCACGTCCCTAATGCCACAAACCCCGCATCGTCGGGGTTTTCTTCGTCCCTGCCTCTAGTGGCCTGACCTGGTGATGAACTCCAGGTGCTGGG
>WGMA01000028.1 GCA_016125285.1 Phycisphaera sp. | reverse complement strand
CAGCCGACGCGCCGCCTCTCCGATCGTGTATCCCTGCTCCGTGACCAGCGCCACCGCGCCGACCTTGAACGCCTTGCTGAATCGTCTGCGTACTCCGCTCATATCGAGGTCCTTTCCGTTCGGGGCCATCTTACCGCCCCACGCGCCCACCGTTCGTGGGGAACCTCACGGTGACCAACCGATCGGCCTGGTCACCCATCACACGTGGCGCGACACGCACGAAGAGCACGGCCCGAGGGCCGTGGCACACCGGTTCGCCTGTCGCCTGTCTCCTGACTACTTCCTCTCCACCGGGACTTCGAGCAGTGGTGAGGGGTCTTTGGCGGTGTCGCGGTTTTTGCATTCGCTGGTGAGGTAGAGCGTCCGGCCGTCGGGGCCGAAGCAGAGGGATTCGCCCTGGACGCGGCGGGGCATTTTCAGGCGGCGGGGAGCGCGGGTGAACGCCTGGGACCAGGTTTCGTTCGGGGCGCGGGTGTATTCCCAGGCGTCGCCGTAGGTCAGCACGACGGCGCGGCGGCCGTCGGGGGAGATGTCCATCGCGGTCGTCGTGGCGATGTCCAGCGTGCCGATCTGTTTGGCGATGTGCACGGTTTTCGGGTTGTCGTCGGCCGGCCAGGGCATGGCGTAGACGTTGCACTTCGGGCCGATGACCTTGATGACGAGGTAGATGGTGCGGTCGGTGGGGTCGACGGCGAGGGCTTCGCAGTTGTGGGGGCCGTCGTCGTAGTTGAAGGTGATGGTCTGGTCGGGCGGGACGGCGGCCTCGAGCGGGCGGTCGGCGGGGAGTCTGGGTTCGGTCACGGCGTAGAGGGCGTAGTTTTTGCGGAGGCCGTTGTTGTCGCCGATGTCGCCGACGAGCAGGACGTGGCGGCCGGCGGCGGTGAAGGAGCACATGTCTTCCCAGTCGTGCGCGGCGGCGCCGGTGAGGGTGAGGACGGCGAGGGACCGGCCCGCGCCGTCGAAGGCGAAGAGGCGCGGGCCGTCGCCCGAGTCGTTGTGGGTCCAGAAGACGTGGGCGTTGACACGCGACGCGGCGAGGCCGGAGCTCTCGCAGATCGCGGGGTTCTGGAGTCTGGCGAGCTCGCGGCCGGGCGCGTAGGCGGGCGGCGCGGCGGCGGGGTCGCGCGACGTGTCACGCGTGTCCGCGGCGAGCAGGAGCGACGCGGTGAGCAGGAGCGCGGGCAGGATGGTGATGCGTGTGCGGGGCATGGTTTTTTGTGCGCGGGGTGCGGGTTGTGTTCGCGCGGGGCGCGGGGACCCGGGGCCGGCCTGCCCCGGGCTTTAGTGTAGCGTGCTGGGCGCGCGGGGACGTGGTCGGGTGTCTCGCGTCGAGGGCGGGCCCGGGCCGACGCCCCGCCTCCACCCCACGCAAACAATAACCACGCCGTTTTCGTCCATGTCTTGACCGGCGCGGCCCGGGGTGGAGAATGGAGTAGTGAGTGACGACGCGGCGTTGCCGCGCAGCGAACGGGCGAAATGTCATGAAAGAGCCTGCGTCTTTTGTGGTCATGTCCAGCCGACGGGGTCGACTCGTGTGGCTGCTGGTGGCGGTGCTGGGGCTTGTCGGCGGGCCGGCATCGGCGTTCGAGACGGACCAGTTCACGCTGCCGCCGCAGCCGCTCGGCGACGTCGGGCCGGAGATCGACGCTCACCTCCACGCGATCATCGACGACGCGATCACCACGACGAACCAGCAGATCGCCGCGCTCGAATCGAAGCGGGACGCGGCGGAGAGCGACGCGGTGCGGGCGTCGGCGCAGCGGGAGATCGACGCGCTGCTGGACCCGATGACGATCGCGCGGGCGATCAAGGCGTGCTACGGCGAACACCTGCCGGTCTCGAGCTACGAGACGTGGGCCCTGACGCACGCCTTCAAGGTCAAGCCCGCGTACTACAAGCCGGACTTCCGCGACACGGTGCTGGCGGACCAGGCGCTCTGGAAGCCGCTGCTGATCGGCGCGATGTCGCCGACGTTCAACGTGCACGGCGTGCTGCAGGGCGCCGACAAACTCGGACATCTCTACCAGCAGGGCTTCGACTACTACACGATCTACCGCGACGCGCTCGCGGCCGGGAAGTCCGAGTCCGAGGCGATTACCAAGGCCGTCGACTGGGGCGTGTTGATGGAGAAGACCTGGGGCGGGCAGTGGTGGACCGGCGTGTACTCCAACGCCGACCTCGCCGCGAACTTCGCCGGCTTGCGCTTCTACACCAACCTCGCGGCGGAGGCGAAGGTCGGCGACCGCGTGATGCCGCCGATCCTCCTGACCGCCGGGTCACGCTGGGCCTGGAACCCGCAGCTGTCCGAGGACTGGTTCGCGGTCTACGTCTCGGAGCACTTCGACGAGGCGATGAACCCGCCCCGCTACGACGGCATCATGCGCAGCGGCATCCGCAAGCGGATCTTCGAACGGGGCGCCGCGTGGGTCGAGTTTCACCACACCAACCGCGCCGCCGAAGAGGCCCGGCTGCAACGCCTGCAAACCTGGCACGGCGAACCCTACGGCCACTGCGGCTGGAAGGACGCCGTAACGATCATCTCGGCGTACTTCGGCAAGATCGACCCGCCGAAGAAGGCGGACAAGTAACCCCGCAAACGCAACCCGTCGATCGGGGCCCCAGCATTCAATCGCTACCGGCCCGGTGTTCTTGGTGTTCGGTCTTGTCCCGGTCTTCGTCGCCTTCAACCAAAATGTCGGTGATCTTGATCGGCGACGCCTTCAGAGCACCATTCCCGTTAATCGAAAACAAGCGTGGATCATGCTTGTCGATCATGTTTGAGAATCTGATCTTCTTGGGATCTTCAAACACCAGATGGATCCTGATGTCATTCCTTTCAGCCGTCTCGATGAACCGCTTCAGCAAGGTGTCTCTCTGCTCGAGAGGCGTTGGCCCTGTCTTCTCTTCTACGTCTTTTCCGTTCTTCAGCCGCTTTTTGTCTTTCTTGTCGAGTTTGATTCTGTCGGAGACTTGATCGACATGCAGGATGATGTCCGTGGCTCCGATTCGGCCCATCTTGGCGCACACCTCGTTGAACCGCCTGATGCCTTCTTCGTAGTTGTCCCGCTTCGGATCGAGCGTGATCCCATCGAAGAAACACTGTTCCCTGCGCATATCCACCGCCAACCGTTTGCCCGTGCCGATGAACGCGCGGGTCTCCGCAAGCAGCGCTTCGGTGGTCTTGTCCCGCAGATACCAGCTGTCGACACGTACACCCGCGAGCTTGTTGAACTCGGCCGGATACCTGTGCACGAGCGCCCCCAGATCGTAGATGTACGGGCCGACGTAATAGTAATCGGCTTCGTCGGCCTGGGGTTTCGGATACAGGTCGACGGCGGCACGCTTGCCCTTCAGCTCGCCGTCGCCTTCGCCCGTGTCAAACCGCTTTACATCCTGATACAGGTCATCATCACTCGCGTAGTAGAGTTCGACGATGTTGAGCGTCGCGCGGTCATCGAAGCGGTGTTCGGGGAGCGAGAGCCGGTTTACATCGGCGGGCAGGGTTAGCGCGACCCCGGCCTTCTGCGCCGCGCTTGCCAGGGCGGGGGTGGCTTGTTTCACAATGAGGTTCTTGGGCGCCGATTGAAAGATGGCCATCTTGGCCAGGACGCGTTCGAGATCGTGGTCGTCCACGGCGGTTCCATCGACGACGATACGGACGCCTCTGCGGTCGACGTAGAGCGCCTGCTCATTGAGCCAGAGGTCTTCTTCGTTCAGCAGCGCGGTCGCATCGACCTTGACGCCGTCGAACCACGTGAAGAACGACGCGATGTTCTGCAGCTTGTGCCGGACGTGGCCGATCTCGGGAAGGGCCAGCACGCGGCCGGTCGGTCGCGCGGGGTAGGTGATTCTGGGGACTTCGCGGACCCCCTGCTCCCGTACGCTGATTCTGAACAGCCGAAAGTCTCTCCCCTCGATGTGCGACGTGTCGGACAGGCCGTAGTCGAACGGCTTCTCGTTCACCTGCCTGCGCATGCCCGTCGGGGCGTAGGCGACGCCGTTGCAGACCGTCTTCATGAGGTCTTTGTTGTCGTTGAGCGGCACCTCCACCAGTCTGCTGATCGGGCCGATGTGGGAGTGAATAGCGAACGACTGGCTTGTCATTCGATCGTTGACGAGGCCCAGAAGATATTCGCCGGGTCGCGGGCGCGTGACGACGTAGTGGAGGCTGTCGCTGCCGACGTCGAAGGGGATCTGATTCGAAGTTTCGTGGTCAAGGATCGCACGCGCATGCTTGAGGAGGTTGTGCGGCACGTCGGAGATGACATCGCCGTACTCCCACGTGAAGGTCGCTGGGTCGCACGCCTGATCCTTGTTGAGGCCGTAGTCGCTGAGCACGAGGATCAGGCCGCCCATGCACTCGACGACGAGGGCCTTGCCGTTCACCGTGCCGAGGGTCTTCATCTGCGGTATGCCGCTTCCGCCGTTCCTGAGTCGGTAGAGTTGAAACGCGCTGGTCTCCGTAAAGGTCTGGTTGTTGTAGGCGACGGTTGCGCCCGCCGGGATCGTCTCGGGGGGCTGCTGTTCGAACCACTCGCCGAACATGCTTCTGGCCGCGTCGCCGAAGAGGATGACGCGGCCTTGATAGGTGTCGATGTAGCGCCGCAGCTTGTCGCGCATCATGGACGGGACGCGCGGGGGGACGCCGCTCCAGACAAGCAGCCCGTACCGTGCGAGGCTTTGGTCGCGCACGTCGCTGAGCAGGAAGTCGAAGCATTCGCCGTACGGGGAATCCGGGATCGCGTGGTCCTCGCCGCGTTGGTCCTCGCATAGCAATTCGCATTGGAGGTAGTGCGGCATGTAGAAGCCGTACACGCCATGTGTCTGGTAATCACCGAGCCTGTAGGGCGTATGATCGGAAATGTTGAGTTCGACCTTTTTGAACCGGTTGATCCGCGGTGGAGCCCACGGGTGGGAATACTCGGAGATGATCGCGACGGGTGTCTGGACCGGCCCCACCGTTCCGACTGACCCGATGAGCTTGTCGATCCCTCCGATCACGTATTTGTGCTGGAACAGACTGCCGCCTTCGAAACTGAAATAGCGGGCTCCGTTCAGCCAGCACAGGTAGTACATCTGGCGGCAGAGCGCCAGACTCTTCATGTAGTTGCCTTCGTCGCTGAGCAGATGCGCGCAGTCGAAGATCGGTTCCGCCTTCTTCGCCAGCACGTCGTCCTCATTCAGGATTCTGGGACCGGCCGAACCCGACCACTGGAACGCGTAAGGAAACACGTATTGCCGCGCGGCCGAGCGGAGCGTCACCAGCTTCGTGATCGGCTGGCTGCCCCCTCGGTAAAACAGCTGCGACATGCCCAGGCTGAGCATGCGCTCCCTGGCGGTGTACTGCATCTGCGTCGGCTGGTTGAAATTGAACGCCAGGAATGGCGTCCCGCCGCGCCTCATGTACGAATTCATCACATCGAACCAGGCGTTCTGAAAATCAGAGCCATACGGCCCGGTCGGACGAACCTTGAACATGCTGTTGTTGTCGTAGAAGTGCAGGAAAAGCCCGTCGTATTCTCCGATCCGACCGCCTCCCCACGTGACGTTGGGATGCTCGGCGAGGAACCGGTTGACCGCGTCCATATTGACGACTCTGGACTTCACCCCGATCTTCGGTAGACCCGCGAAGCATAGCGCGGGGAACGTTCCGTTATCCCACGCCAGGATCTCACCAATGTCGGACTTGCCGTCGTCCTCGAATTTGATCGTGTCCTTCTCGGCGTCGATTTGTAGAAAGGCGAACTTCAGATCGACGTCCGTGTCGTGGCGCATATGCACCATGCCGGCGGACCCTCGGGTGACATAGCGCATGCGGTCGCCGAAGTAGGACCAGTCGAGCGTGGGCGCTGCGGAATAGGTTCGCTCGGGATCGTCCCCGGTGTCCATCATGATGGAGTTGACGGGCTTGAGCGGCTCGCCAGCCTTGAGGATGGCGGGCAGGGCCAGACTCGAGGCGAGCGCCAGTATCGCGATGTGCGTGCTTTTCATGGGGAGCCTGTTGTTGTGTGATCAGCGGACAGCTACCGACCTATCATGCCACCAAATTAGTGCAGACGGCTTAATGGTTTTTTGCATGACGATTGTAGGCTGGACGTCCAGCGATCGGGGGCGCCGAGCGAACATCATAGGATGACTGCAAAGTGCGTCACGCACCGTGGCGCCCCGGGTGGATGCCTCTCCATTGCGGCGTCCACGACGTGTAACGCTTCACCCTCAAACTCGGCTACCAGCACGTGCGAGGGCGCGCCCCTCGAAGGCTACAAGAGAAACATCCGCCAGATCATCGACAACGCCCAGACCGCCGCGCCGTGATTCCTGATTCGTGAACGCTGGCTCATCGAGTCCGGCTCCGCCGCCTGAGTGCTGACGCCCGCGTACGGAGAAGATCGGCGCATTGAAAAACCCCGCCGGTTAGAGCGGGGTTTGTCAATGGGTCGTTATTGACAGTTGAACAGTTGGGACGACATACATCACTCGTTGCCGAGTGGGTATCCACCGAAGTGGACGAGGTTGCGTTGACTTTACTCGGTTGGATTGCTCCAGAGCCGAGTCTAAGGAATCCCTTAGAAAGGAGGTGATCCAGCCGCAGGTTCCCCTACGGCTACCTTGTTACGACTTAGTCCCAGTCACCGATCTTACCGTAGGCACACCTGAATCGGTGCGACTTCGGGTACTACCGGCTTCCATGACTTGACGGGCGGTGTGTACAAGGCTCAGGAACGTATTCACCGCGCCGTAGCTGATGCGCGATTACTAGCGATTCCAACTTCATGTGGTCGAGTTGCAGACCACAATCCGAACTGGGCGACGCTTTATGCGATTTGCTCCACCTTGCGGTATCGCTTCGCTTTGTACGCCGCATTGTAGCACGTGTGCAGCCCTGGGCATAAAGGCCATGAGGACTTGACGTCATCCCCACCTTCCTCCGGTTTGACACCGGCAGTCTCATTAGAGTCCCCGCCACCCGAAGGCGCGCTGGCAACTAATGATAGGGGTTTCGCTCGTTAAGGGACTTAACCCGACACTTCACAGCACGAGCTGACGACAGCCATGCAGCACCTGTGCATGTTCCACGGCAAGCCGCGTTACTACCCTTTCAGGCAGCTAATCCATGCATGTCAAACCCAGGATAAGGTTCTTCGCGTTGCTTCGAATTAAGCCACATGCTCCACCGCTTGTGTGAGCCCCCGTCAATTCCTTTGAGTTTTAGCCTTGCGACCGTACTCCCCAGGCGGTGCACTTATCGTTTTCATTTCGGCCCCGATGGCGTCAAAACCTCCGAGACCTAGTGCACATCGTTTACGGCGTGGACTACCAGGGTATCTAATCCTGTTTGCTCCCCACGCTTTCGTGCCTCAGCGTCAGAACCAGCCCAGCTGCCTACCTTCGTCATCGGCGTTCCTCTAGATATCTACGCATTTCACCGCTACACCTAGAGTTCCGACAGCCCCTACTGGCCTCAAGATACGCAGTATACCCTGCAATTCCACGGTTGAGCCGTGGGCTTTCACAAGATACTTACGCATCCGCCTACGCACGCTTTAAGCCCAGTGAATCCGCGCAACGCTCGGGCCATTCGTATTACCGCGGCTGCTGGCACGAATTTAGCCGGCCCTTCCTCTGGTCCGGGTCATTATTCCTAGGACCTGACAGCAGTTTACACCCCGAGGGGCTTCATCCTGCACGCGGCATTGCTCCGTCACGCTTTCGCGCATTGCGGAAGATTCGTTACTGCAGCCTCCCGTAGGAGTCCGGACAGTGTCTCAGTTCCGATGCGGCGGGCCATGCTCTCACACCCGCTACCCGTCTTAGGCTTGGTAGGCCTTTACCCCACCAACAACCTGATAGGACGTTGCCCGATCCCAAGGTAGCAAGCCTTTGCCGGCCAGAACATGCGATCCAGCCGGATCATGAGGTATTACCCCGGATTTCTCCGAGCTATCCCTCGCCTTGGGGTACGTTAGCAACGCATTACTCGCCCGTTCGCCACTCTAATCTCACCCGAAGGTGATTTCGCGTTCGACTTGCATGTTTTAGCCATGCCGCCAGCGTTCGCGCTGAGCCAGGATCAAACTCTTCAATTGAAGTATTGTTGCTAACCGTCATTGCTGACGGGTGGCTTCAACGTGTTTAATCCGGTTGAATCCCGATTGCTCGGGACCGGTCACGGCCACTTGCGTGGCCGCCCCACCGACCGGCTAGAGTCGGTGGGTTTGCTATCGCTCAATTACATCCAACACTGGAAGTAAATCCAAATTAGGAATTATTCACAGGCGTCACAAGGATGCATTGAGTCCCGTCCCGTTGGCTGTTAACAACGGGTTGGGGGATCTTAGTAGACAGACACGATCGCCCGTGACAGGCTTTCGCATCCGCTCGCATCCTCGCGGCGTCCCAACTGTTCACTTGTCAAAGACCTACCACTAAAAATCGCAACCGAGGGTTTGCTTCCCGCGGCTGCGAGGTCGGAGGATGATACTCATCTGCCGACCCCTGTCAAGTGGGTTGCTTCACTTTTTTTTCGAAGGCCAGCAATCGCTTTTTCATTCAGCGACGCGGCGGGGTGACGTGTGCCTCAATCACTAGCATCGTCTACCGCGAGGGATTATACGCCGGGGCGTTCCAACAAGCAACACGCCCCGCTAACACACGCGATAACCCCGTCAATTCCGCTGGAAATCCGCGTGTTTCGGGTCCGCCACGGCGATCACCGCCAGGTTCACTCGCTCGGCGCCCATGCGTTGCAGCAGACGCGTGCACTGCTTGGCGGTGTTGCCGCTGGTCTTCACGTCGTCGACCAGCCAGACGCTGTAGCCCGTCAGATCCACCGCCCTTTTCACCGCGAACGCCCGCACGACGTTGCGGCGACGCGCCTCCTTGCTACGCAGCAGCGACTGCGGATAAGTCCGGCGTGTGCGACGCAGCAGGTTCGCCACCGGCGCTCGCTTCGCCTCCGCAAAGGGCCGCGCCAGCAGCATCGCCTGATCAAAGCCGCGGTCGAGCCGCTTCGACCAGTGCAGCGGCACCGGCACGACGACCTGCTTGTCATACGTCGGCGTGACGTCGGCGAGCCGCTGTGCAAACCACGGCCCCCAGTTGTACGCCCTGCGGAACTTGTAATCGCGCACCCACTGGTCGAGCGGATCACGGTACGCGCCGAGCCGCCAGACGTTGTGCCACGCGACGCGTTCGTCGCGGCAGTGCGGGCAGCCGGAGATCGTGATCGACTCACGCGCCGCTGTCGCGCCGCATCGGCCGCAGTACTCCCCCGCCGCGTCGGGCGACCAGTCGACGCCTTCGATCGCGGCGTCGCCGGACTTGATCTCGGCGGGCAGCAGCACGTCGAGCCAGTGGCGGTACAGGCTCAGCGCGCGGCGCGGGAGTGTGAGCGTAGTGGTCATCGGGCACTGTGTTCCGTACGGGAAACTTGCAATGTATGCGAAGGCTTCACCCTCACCCCTGCCCTCTCCCTCAAGGGAGAGGGGAAGCTGCCAAACAGCTAATTGCTGGAGGCCGTGCGGTTCCAGTAGATCTTCAGGTTCTTCGTCGAACGGCCCGCCGCGACGATGTCGAGTTTGCCATCGCCGTCGAGGTCCGCGACGTCGAGGTACTCGGTCGCCATCTGATTGTCGTCGATGACGTAGGTCTTCCACTCGGTGTAGTCGGCGTTGGTTGGGGCGTAGAGCTTGATGCCGACCTTCTTGTTCGCATCGGGGTTGCGCCAGCCGGCGAGGACTTGCACCTGCCCAGTTCCCAGGAATTCGGCCACCGCAATCGAATGACCTTGATTCAGAGATTCATCAAGCACGACACGATCCCAATAGGAGGCGTCTACCTGGAATCTCAATGGATAGATTGCAACGGCATTCCCGTGCATCGGCTCAATCGATGCAATGAACTGTCCCACGACGCGCTGACTCTCTTGATGCATCTTCACGAACCGAACTTCTCCCGGGCTGCGGTCCTGCATCGGCGTTGAAGTGGTGTTGCGAGACGCGATCCACTGCCCATCCATCAATCCCACGAAGAGGAACCCCTCGTGCCCTGCCAAGATGATTCGTTCGGCGTCCCTTCCGGGCATAACGGTCATATTGTGCGTCATGTGTGCGCCAGTGCTGACCTTGGCGACCTTCCACTCGCCGTGCGGATCGGCGGGTACGTCGTACATCAGCAGATTCACGGGCGTTCCCGCGCCGCCCTTGTTGCCGACGCCGTGCAGCGGGAGCACCGCGAGTTGGTATTTGTTCTCGCCAACCTTCACCCAGTACATCCGGTGGATCGTCGGCTCGTGATACAACTTCACCGGCTCCCATTTCTGCGTCGGATCCTCGGGGCGGATGAGGTAGTGCACGGAGCCGGACTGCTCGGGATCGGTGGTGTTTCCGGGGTTCCACATCGCGCCGACGGCGACTTCGACTTTGCCGTCGCCGTTGATATCTCGTGCGGCTATACAGACGTTGTCGCGTGACGTGAGGTTTTCGACCATCACGTGTTTGGGCCACTTAACGCCGGGCTTGCCGGGGTTCTCGTACCAGACGAACTGCTTCTGGTCGGCCAGCAGGATGTCGGGCTTACCGTCGCCGTTGACCTCGCCGACGACGACGCCGTAGCCGATGGAGATGTCGTCGATGGTCTGGTGTTCGAACTTTGGTTCGGGTGGATCGGCGGCGAGCGCGACGGACGCGGCGAGTGCGATGAGCGCGATGAGCGTGATGAGCGTGACAAGTGAGGCGACGCGGGTGACGAGACGTGTCATGGGCGTTGCTCCGGAACGGGTGATTTGTCGTGCGTGTCATTGTACCGCCGCACGGACGCCGAGTGCGTCAATCACGGATGTTTAGCGACGCCCCGCAGAGGCGTGCGCGGCGCGGGGACCGCCAGTTGAGATGTAGCAAGCCCCACCCGTCTCGCTGCGCTCGCAGGGTGGGGCCTGGGAAGCACGCCCCTGCGGGGCGTCGCTAAACGGCCAGTCAGCGTCAGACCTGTCAGTCGAATTTCTCGCCGCGGCGTTTCTTGATCTCGCCGCGTTCCTTCTTGGCCTTGATGCGTCGTTCCTTCGCTCCGCGCGAGGGCTTGGTCTTCTTGCGGCGCTTGGGCTGGACGCGGGCGCGGACGATCAGGTCGCGGAGCTTTTCGATGCAGGTGTGGCGGTTGGCGTGCTGCGAGCGCGACTCTTCGCTGGGGATCACGAGGCGGTCGTCGGCGGTGTGGTACTGTCCGGCGAGGCGTCGGAGGCGCGCGGCGACGTGGACGCCGATCAGGGGTTCGAGGTCGGGCACGTCGACCTCGAGGATCGCCTTGGAGTTGACCTTGTTGACGTTCTGCCCGCCGGGCCCGCTGGATCGCGCGAACGTGAAGCGCAACAGGTGCGCGGGCACGTCGAGGCCTGGGGCGATGTTGATCGCGTTGGGGTTGTCGGGGGCGTCGTCGGCCATGGCGCCATTGTGCGCGACGGGCGGGATTGTCGAAAGGAGATGATGGAATGACGAATGACGAAATTCGAATGACGAATCAAATCCCAAGGCTCGAATGCTCGAATGCGCTACCGTGCTCGTGGGATTGAACCCCGTTTCGGATTTACCGACAGTTTTTGTCGCAAGTTCAATTGACATGCTTGATTGCGGCGGGCGCTTCGGCGACAATAGCCGCATTCACAGGGAAGTGAATACCTCAACACGCGTAGTCAGGAGGACACAGCGTGACGGCTTTATCCAATACATCGATCAATGCGGAAGCCACGGAGGCGTCGAGCGCCCCGGCGGTAATCGGTCCACGCCCCACCCGCGGCACGCCCGGCCCGGTCGGGTTCCTCAGCCGACAGCACATCCTCGAAGCGACCGAGGCGTGCTTCGACGAGGTGGGCTACGACGGCACGACGATCCGCGCGATCTCCGGACGGCTGGGGTGCTCGGTCGGCAGCATCTACCGGTATTTCGAGGACAAACGCGACCTGCTGCTGGCGTGCGCATCGCGCGTGCTTCAGCCGGTGCTCGACGGCGCCGAGGCGGGCGCGAGCATCGAGGCGTCGGTGCAGACGTACGTCAGTTGCGCGACCGAGCGCGACGAGATGTACCGCCTGCTGTTCTGGCTGGCATGCGTCAGCGAGCGCAGCGACGGCGTGCCGGCGCCGGTGGCGAAGATCATCGCGTCGTGGACCGGCCTGCTGTCCAAGCGCGGCATCGCCGAGCACCTGTGGACGCTGCTGCATGGCCTGATCATGCTCGGCCTTGATCAGCAGACGATTCTCGACCGCGTGCTGGGCGACGGGTCGGGCGAGGCGACGAGCGAGACGGCGAAGACCGGCGACGTGGCTCCGACGTCGCCGACGCCGCCGACGCCGGGCGCTCCGACCGTCACGCCGAACCAGCGGCTGGTGAACGACGAGATCGACCTGTCGGCCGTCGAGATCGTTCAGGCGCCGCGCACGCGCTGGGTGGAGGTGGTCGAGGCGGACGACGCGCCGGAGGCGCACGAGGCGCCGACGACCGCGGAGTCGGACGCTCCGACGCTCGAGGCCGCGGCGCCTTCGCCTGCTCCCGTGGCCGAGACGCCCGTCGAGAACGAGGCGGCCGGCGACGAGCCGACCGGCGGGCGCGAAGACATGACGCTGCTGTGAGGCATTGGGCGCAACGCACGCGAACGCGTACCATCCCCGCAGCATGACCGAGTCACCCGAACACGAAGTGACGCCTGCCGAGCAGGTCACCGACGACGAGCGCGCCGCGGCGGAAGCCCCGGTGGTCGTCAGCCGGTGGGCGATCCATCGCCATCTCTACGACTGGATGCTCGGCTTCGCGCATCGTCCCCACGCGACCACGGCGTTGTTCGTGTTCAGCTTTATTGAGTCGAGCTTCTTCCCGATCCCGCCGGACGTGCTGCTGGGGCCGATGTGCCTGGGCAATCGCCGCCGGTCGATGTGGTTCGCGCTGATCACGACGGCGGGCAGCGTGTGCGGCGCGTTCCTCGGCTACTACATCGGCTACTCGGCGATCGAGCTGGTGAAGATGATCCCCGGCGTGACGCAGGACCGCGTGGACTGGCTGGCCGGTGAGTTCGAGCACCGCGGGTCGTGGTACGTGTTCGTCGCGGCGCTAACGCCGATCCCGTTCAAGCTGCTGACGATCACGGCGGGGTTTGCGAAGATGAACCTGCTGCTGTTCGTGATCGCGTGTGCGGTGGGCCGGGCGGTGCGCTTCTTCGGGGTCGCGGCGGTGTTCTGGATGATCGGGCCGAAGGCCGTGCCGTTCATCGACAAGTGGTTCAACTGGCTGTGCGTGATCTTCGTGCTGCTGCTCGTCGGCGGGTTCGTCGTGGCGAAGATGCTGCACGGCGGATGAGTGGGCGGTTTTTGATTTTTGAATTCTGATTTTCGATCTCGTGTCGCGCCGCGTGCGACAGCCCGCACCGTGCGCCAGATCAAAAATCAAAATTCGAAATTCGAAAATTCAATGATGCGGACTCAAGTTTTTGCGATGTGTTAACCGATGATTAGAGTGCCCACGAGATTCGGTGGAACGCGAAACGGAGTTCGCTTCCAGGGACAACGCGACGGTTAGACAATCAAATACGCCCGGCCTCAATACGGCCACCTTGGCATTAAACTACCGCATCGTTGATTGTCCCTGCCCTCCGCGTTCCACCGAAAACTCGTGGGTTTTTTTGTGCGCAGAACGGGGGTGGCACTGACAATCGCCGCTTGTCAGTGGTCGAAGGCGGCGCGCTGCACACATTCACACAAATGATCAGAAGCACACACGAGGCACAGCCCCACTGACAAGCTGCGCTTGTCAGTGCCACCCGACTCAGGCGAAGCCGCTGTTGCGCATCAGGTCCATGAACTGGTCGGTGAACACGAAGTTGTGTTCGGGGAAGGCGAGGCCACGCATGTTCTTGTCGATGTGGGAGAACATGAGGTCGATGTTGCCGACGGGCAGGCGTTCGTTGGAGCCGGAGGTGTGATCGATGACCTCAACGACGCCGCTGGTGGACGCGCCCGCTTCGTCGATGCGGTCCATGGTGGCGGAGAACACGAGGGTCTGTCCGGGAACGATGTCGCGTTCGAAGGTCGCCTTGCCGATTTTGGCGAGAATGACTTTCTCGGCGAAGTCGCGTGCGTGACCGACCATGATGCCGGCGGTCTGCGCCATGCCCTCGATGATGAGCGACGCGGGATGGATGGGTGTAGCGGGGCCGCGGTCGTCCTTGGCGAAGTGATCGTGAAGGTGCTCCTCGGCGAGGGACACGTTCTTGATCGCGACGCAGCGGACGCCCTTCTCGAGCTCGACGATCCTGTCGATCCAGATCCAGCGCATAGTGATTTCGGATTTCGGATTTGGGATTGCGGATTAAACCCGGCGCGCGGAAGAAATCCGCGATCCGAAATCCGCAATCCGAAATCGCTCAGAGCTTGCTCTCGACGAACTTCGTGACGGCCTCGACGGTGAAGACCTCGCCGAAGTTGTTGACGTCGCGGTCGGCGTCGAACTTGTCGAAGTTGGCGTGCGGGAGTCGCTTGCGGAGCTCTTCCATGCCCTTGTCGGTGACCTTGCCGTCCTGGACGTACTGCTCGTCCTGCAGGACGTTCTGGGGGAAGAGCTCTTCCTGGTTGATCTTGATGCTGAAGGCCTTCTCGAGGCGGAAGACGATGTCGAGGAAGTCGATGGACTCGGCG
Source organism: Phycisphaera sp. (assembly GCA_016125285.1). Taxonomy (GTDB): domain Bacteria; phylum Planctomycetota; class Phycisphaerae; order Phycisphaerales; family Zrk34; genus RI-212. Next base: position 196,456 of record WGMA01000028.1, on the reverse strand, counting down.
CCGAGGTCGCCTGTGAGGGTCGCGTCGGCGGTGACCTCGTCGTCATCAACGCCGAGCGCGTCGACGAGGACCTCGCGGACCTGCTCGAAAACCTCTTCGTGTGTGGGCATGGTATGGGTCTCCGTTCCTTTTGATCTTCGTGTCTGTGCGCCGTCCGTTGGCGCGCGTGTCAGGTGTTTACGGGTTGCGCGGCGACGGTCATGGGTCGCAGCGTGAAGCGGCCTTGCACGGCGGCTTCGTCGTTGACGGTGCCGCGTCCCTGGAAGGTGTGGCGGTCGCCGTCGGTCTTGGTCCGCTCGACGCTCACGCGGAGCTGCTGGCCGGGGCGGACCATGTTACCGTAGCGGACGTTTCGCACTTCCGCCAGCACCCACCGCGTGCCCTCGGTCTGGGCGTTGAGCAGGCGTCTGGCGGCCTGGACCATCGCTTCGACCATCATCACGCCCGGCAGCACCGGGAAGCTCGGGAAGTGATCCCCGAGATACTCCTCGGCGGTGGTGACACTCTTGACCGTCACGATGTGGTCGTGGTCGTGTTCGATCTCTGCGTCCACCAGCTCGAATCGCACGCTCGGCTCCGTTTCGCGGGTAACGGCGGTACCGTAGCGGTTGCCGCGTCGCCGGGCAAGACCGCCGCCGGGCCGCTGTCGGTTGTACGGGTGGCGACATCGGCGGGCGTGCGTTACTATCGAAGGTTTGCCGACCCACCGCGATTCGCGGATGGGGGTAGCACGACATCACTCGCAGGCAATCGATATGTCGACAAAGTATCTGTCCATCCGCGGCGCCCGGGAGCACAACCTCAAGGGCATCGATCTGGATATCCCGCGTGACAAGCTGGTGGTGATCACCGGGCTGTCGGGCTCGGGTAAATCCTCGCTGGCGTTCGACACGATCTACGCCGAGGGGCAGCGGAAGTACGTCGAGTCGCTCTCGGCGTACGCCCGCCAGTTCCTCGAGCAGATGCACAAGCCGGACGTCGAGGAGATCGAGGGCCTGCCGCCGACCATCGCCATCGAGCAGCGGTCCGGCGGGCACAACCCCCGCTCGACCGTCGCCACCACGACCGAGATCTACGACTACCTCCGCCTGCTGTTCGCACGCGTGGGTAAGCCGCACTGCTGGCACGCCGACAGCCGTGGGCGTGTCTGCGGCCGTCCCATCGAGTCGCAGTCGGCGTCGCAGATCGTCGAGTCGGTCATGAACTGGACCGACGGCACGAAGCTGATGGTGCTCGCGCCGATCGTCCGCGGCAAGAAGGGTGAGCACGTCGACGTGCTCGAGGGCATCCAGCGACAGGGCTTCGTGCGTGCCCGCATCGACGGACAGGTGCAGGACCTCCGCGTCGCCCAGACGCTGAGCAAGACCAAGAAGCACACGATCGAGGCGGTGGTCGATCGCCTGATCATCAAGCCGGAGATCCGCTCGCGTCTGGCCGACTCGGTCGAGATCAGCCTCAAGCTGTCGGATGGGCTGGTGATCCTCGCGGCGCTCGACGAGAGCAAGTCGACGCCGGAGGCCGACGTGTGGGTCGACCAGCTGTTCAGCGAGAAGTACGCGTGCGCCGAGCACCCCGAGTGCAGCCTCGAGGACCTCGCGCCGCGTCTGTTCAGCTTCAACAGCCCCTACGGCGCGTGCCCCGGCTGCGACGGCCTGGGCACGATCATGGAGTTCGACACCGACCTGATCGTGCCCGACACCGCCCTGTCGCTCGGCGACGGCGCCATCCAGGCGTGGCGCAAGCACGGCAAGCGGATGAACATCTACTACAACAAGCTGCTCCGCCGCTTCTGCCGCGACTTCGGCGTCGACATCGACACGCCGTTCAAGGACCTCGACAAGAACATCCAGCGCATCCTCGTCCACGGCACCAACACGCGGGACGAGTCGAAGTACGGCACGTTCTTCGAGGGCGTGATCAAGAACCTGCACCGCCGCTGGGAGAAGACCGACAGCGAATACGTCAAGCAGCGTCTGCACTCGTACATGAGCGAGGCGCCGTGCGAGTCGTGCCACGGGGCGCGCCTCCGCACCGAGGCCCTCAACGTGTTCGTCCACTCCGGCCAGCGCTACAACATCCACGACGTGTCGACGATGACGATCGAGAACGCGCTGGCGTTCTTCCACAACATCGAGCTGAGCGACGAGGGACGCACGATCGCCGAGCCGATCGTCAAGGAGGTCCGCGCCCGGCTCGGGTTCATGGCGAACGTCGGCCTCGGCTACCTCACGCTCGACCGCCAGACCGGCACGTTGTCCGGCGGCGAGGCGCAGCGCATCCGCCTCGCCACGCAGGTCGGCTCGGGCCTCGTCGGTTGCTGCTACGTGCTCGACGAGCCGACCATCGGCCTGCACCCGCGCGACAACGACCGCCTCATAGCGACCCTCCGCCACCTGACCGACATCGGCAACTCCGTGCTCGTCGTCGAGCACGACGAGGACACGATCAAGGCCGCGGACTGGATCATCGACATCGGGCCCGGCCCGGGTCGCCACGGCGGGCGTGTCGTCGCGCAGGGCGACTTCAACCACATCCTGGCGAACCGCGACTCGGTCACCGGCAAGTACATGACCGGCGAGTGCCAGATCGCGCTGCCCAAGAAACGCCGCAAGCTGTCGAAGGACAACAGCCTCGTCATCAAGGGCGCCCGCGAGAACAACCTCAAGAAGATCGACGTGCGGTTCCCGCTCGGCGGGATGGTGTGCGTCACCGGTGTCAGCGGGTCCGGCAAGTCGTCGCTCGTGAACCAGGTGCTGCTGCGGGCGCTGAAGCGTCACCTGCACGGCGGGCGCGACCGCCCCGGCGCGCACGACCGCATCAACGGCATGGGCCAGGTCGACCGCATCATCGAGGTCGATCAGTCCCCCATCGGCCGCACGCCGCGCTCCAACCCCGCGACGTACACCGGCGTGTTCGACCTCGTCCGCCAGCTGTTCGCCAAGACCAAGGAGGCGAAGATCCGCGGGTACAAGCCCGGTCGGTTCAGCTTCAACGTCAAGGGCGGGCGCTGCGAGGCGTGCCAGGGCCAGGGCACCAAGAAGATCGAGATGCACTTCCTGCCCGACGTGTACGTCGAGTGCGAGACGTGCAAGGGCACGCGGTACAACCGCCAGACGCTCGAGATCCTCTACAAGGGCAAGAACATCTCCGACGTGCTGAACATGACGGTCGACGAGTCGCTGGAGTTTTTTGACGCGTTCCCGAAGGTCACGCAACTGCTGCGGACGCTCAAGGAGGTCGGCCTCGGGTACGTGCGGCTCGGTCAGTCGTCCACGACGCTGTCCGGCGGCGAGGCGCAGCGGGTAAAGCTCGCCACGGAGCTCGGCAAGAGCGCCAGCGGACACACGGTGTACGTGCTCGACGAGCCGACCACCGGCCTGCACTTCGCCGACATCCACAACCTGCTCAACGTGCTCAACCGCCTGTGCGACCGGGACCACACGGTGATCGTCATCGAGCACAACCTCGACGTGATCAAGTGCGCCGACTGGATCATCGACCTCGGGCCCGAGGGCGGCGACCGCGGCGGCACGATCGTCGCCGAGGGCTCGCCGGAGCACGTCGCGACCGTCCCCGAGAGCTACACCGGCCGCTACCTCGCGCCGCGTCTGATCCGACCCGCCGCCGCCGGGTGAATGCGGTAAACTGAACAGCATGGCGATGGACGACCAGTACAACCCGACCGGCCGTACACCGGAGGAGTTGCACCGACCGAACGACGCGGACGCCGCCGCGCCCGGGTCGGCGTCCGATCCCGGCGAAGCGTCACCCGATCCGGCCGACACGTCAGCGCCCGGCGAAGCGGCCGAAAGCGACGCGTCCCCCGCCAACACGCCCGCGGCCCACGCGGCTGTGCCGATACGTCACGTCGCACGCCCGATCGTCGCCCCCGCGCCGCCCGTCGAACAGCCGATGGGCCTCGGCGCCCACCTGCCCGACCAGCTCGACCTGTCCGCCGACGCGTACACCGGCTCCGACAGCCTGCTGCAGGCGCGTGAGGCCGCCCGCCGCAAGGTGTCGCTGCGTGTGAGCATCCCGCTGTTCGCGCTGCTCGCCCTGATCATCGGCAGCACGATCTACATGGCGGCGACGCGTGTGACGAAGGTGGATGACGCCGATCGCGCCGCCGTGGTCACCGCGGAGATGGTCGCGGCGAAGGCGACCGACCATTTCAAGGTGCGCGACGGTTTCGCCAGCTACAACAAGTCGACCGGCGACGGCCGAACGCGCCTCGAGTACAGCTACGACGACGTATTCATCGGTGACGACGGCGTGTCCGTCGCGTGCACGATCGTCGTGGCCAGGGACGAGATCGACGCCAAGAAGGTGTACACGTCGCTGAACACCGAGACGCGGGTCGAGTCGAAGTCGACCACGCCGGGCCTGTCGCTGTCGAAGCCGATGACGTTCGAGACACGCGACGAGATGTACGCGTGGGGCGACACGTCGACCTGCGCGGTGATCCTCCGGGACAAGAAGCCGATCGGCAACTACTTTCTCTGCCGCAAGGATCGCCACGTGTTCATGCTGATGACGACCGGGGCGGTCATCGAGAAGCCCGAGGACCTCAAGGCGCTGCTCGAGCCGGTGCTCGACAAGCTCACGGCGTACGGCACGGCGTCGGCGAAGGCCGCGAAGCCGAACACGCCGAGCGAGAAGCCCGACGCGGACGCCCCGCAGGCGCCCGACGCGAAGCAGGAATCGGCGGAAGATTCGGCGTCCGATCTGTAACGCCGCGACCGACGGCGTCATCTCATTGAACCAGTGGCGAGAAGTGACGTGTCGAGCTATCGTAGTGACCTTATGAATACTCCGCGTTCGTACTGGTTGGAGGGGGCGGCCCTCGCTGTCGCGTTGGCGGCGACGTTCGTATCGTTCGGCCCCGCGTGGGCCCAGGGCGGCCCGTCCGGTCCGCCGCCGGCGAACATCCGCGTGGGCGAGGCGTTGAAGGAAAAGGTGCGCGTGCAGCGTCTGGTGATCGGGCGCATCGAACCGGCCAAGCGGTCGACCGTTGCCGCGGAGCAGGCCGGTCGCGTGATCATCTCCCCGAAGGAGCCGGGCCTGCCCGTGACCGAGGGTGAGGTGCTGGCGAAGATCGACGACACGCTGCTGAAGATCGCGCGTCAGAACGCGGCGATCATGGTCGAGCAGGCCGAGGCCCAGGTCGCTGACACGCAGGCGCAGCTGTCGATCGTGCGTCGCAACCGCGAGCGGCTCGAGCCGCTGGTCAAGTCCAACGTGGCGCGGCTCAAGGAGCTGGAAGACGCGCAGGACCAGGAGAAGGTCTACGAGTCACGCAGGAACCTGTCGGAGATCCAGGTGCGTCAGGCCCGCAACAGCCTCGAGCGGATCGAGGCGCAGCTGAAGAAGACCGAGGTCGTGGCGCCGTTCGATTCGATCATCGTGCACAAGCTGACCGAGGCCGGGCAATGGGCCGACGCGGGCGACCCGATCGTCGAGCTGGTGATGACCAAGGGCGTGAAGGTGCGGCTGCAGGTGCCTCAGTCGATGATCGATCAGGTGCCGATGGACGACCCGGTCACGCTGCACATCGACGCGTTGGGAGAGGATCGACCGATCAAGGTGTTCAGCATCGTGCCCGACGCCGACCCGCAGGCGCGGACGTTCAGCGTGCTGCTGAAGGTGCCCAACGCCGACGGCCGCCTCAAGCCCGGCATGAGCATCTCGGCGCAGCTGCCGACGCACGACATCGTCGACGCCATCACCGTGCCCAAGGACGCCGTGCAGACCACGCCGACGGGCCAGACCGTCTACGTCGTCCGCGGCGGCCGCGCGTTGGCCGTGAACGTCAACGTGCTGTTCAGCCACAACGACCGGTTCGTCATCCAGGGCGCGATCGCCGAGGGCGACCAGGTCGTCACCGAAGGCAACGAGAACCTGCGACCCGGACAGCCGGTGAATATTCAGAACGCGACCGCGAGCGCTAAGTAACTTGGATTTTTGAATTTAGATTTTGGATTTCAGATTTGGCGTCCGACCAAACAGGCCGGCTCCCGCAACGCGGCGCCAGATCAAAAATCAGAATTCAAAAATCAAAATTAACATGGACCTGATCCGTTTCTCCATCTCGAAGCCCGTAACCGTCAGCGTGGGCGTGCTGCTCGTGCTGCTGGCGGGCATGATCTCGCTGGGCCTGATCCCCATCCAGCTCACGCCGAACCTCGAGACGACGACCATCTCCGTGCGGACCACGTGGGAAGGCGCCAGCCCGCAGGACATCGAGCGCGAGATCGTCCAGCGTCAGGAAGACAAGCTCAAGAATATCTCGGGCCTCGAGAAGATGACCTCGACCTGCAACCAGGGCGAGGGCGAGATCACGCTGGAGTTCGGGCTCGACATCCCCAAGGAGGTCGCGCTGCGTGAGGCGTCCGACCGGCTCCGCGAGGTGTCGCAGTACCCCGAGAACGTCGACGAGCCGATCGTGCGGGCGACGAATCCCGCGGACCGCGACTACATCGCGTGGGTCGTGGTCACGTGCACGGACCCGAACTTCGACGTGCGCGAGCTGCAGGACTTCTTCGAGGAGGACGTCAAGCCCGAGCTCGAACGCACGAAGAACGTCAGCGAGGTGAACGTGCTCGGCGGGTTCGAGCGCGAGGTGCAGGTGCAGGTCGACCCGGTGGCGATGGCGCAGCGCGGCATCAGCTACGAGATGCTCGTCTCGAAGCTGCGGGCGCAGAACGCCAACGCCTCGGCCGGCCGCATCAACGAGGGCAAGCGCGACGTGCCCGTGCGGGCGATCGGCCGCTACGAACGCGTCGAGGAGATCGAGAACACGCTGCTCAGCGCGCCCGGCGAGCCGGTCGTGAAGGTCAAGGACGTCTGCCGGGCGGTGGAGCTGGCGTACAAGGAACCGGCCCGCATCGTGCGGTCGCGCGGCGAGCGCGTGCTGGCGTTCAACGCGCAGCGTGAGGTGGGGTCCAACGTCATCCAGGTGATGAAGGACTACGAGGACAAGATCGAGTGGGTCAAGCAGAACATGCTGCCCGCCGAGGCCCGCCGCCTCCACCTCAACGGCGAAATCAAGCTGGAGAAGGTGTACGACCAGACGGTCTACATCGATCAGGCGCTGGAGCTGGTGAACTCGAACCTCTACGTCGGCGGTTCGCTCGCGATCGCGGTGCTGCTGATCTTCCTGTGGTCGGTGCGGTCGACGCTGGTGATCGCGCTGGCGATCCCGATCTCGGTCATCGGCACGTTCACGGCCATGACGATGATGGGCCGCAACATCAACGTCATCAGCCTCGCCGGTCTCGCGTTCGCAGTCGGCATGGTGGTCGACAACGCGATCGTGGTGCTCGAGAACATCGACCGCCACCGCAAGCTCGGCCAGGACGCGGCGTCGGCGGCGTACAAGGCGACGAAGGAGGTCTGGGGCGCGATCCTCGCCTCCACGCTCACGACCGTCGCGGTGTTCATCCCCGTGCTGACGATCAAGGAAGAGGCCGGGCAGATGTTCCGCGACATCTCGCTGGCGATCTGCGCGGCGGTGTCGCTGAGCCTGATCGTGTCGATCACCGTGATCCCCGCGGCCGCGGCGCGCCTGCTCGGCAATCGCAAGGCCGCCCCGCCGTCGGACGACGCGACGGCGAAGAAGCCGCACATGTTCGGCCTGTCGAACATGCTCGGCCTGCGCCCGCTGTTCGCGGGCCTCACGCAGGGCTTCAGCCGCCTGCTGCTGTGGATGATGACGTGGCCGGCGGTCGCGTGGTCGCTGCGTCCGGCGATCATCATCGCGATGACGGGTCTGTCGGTGTGGCTGAGCTACGTGTTGATGCCGCCGTCGAGCTACCTGCCGACCGGCAACCGCAACCTCGTGTTTGCGATGCTGTTTCCGCCGCCGGGCTACAACCTCGACCAGAAAGAATCGCTCGGCATGCGGATCGAGCCGAGCATCAAGCCGTACTGGGATGCGTATCTGCACCCCGACGCGCACGAGAAGCTGCCGCCGATCCCGATGTACAACATGATGACGGGCGAGACGCACATGGAGGAGAACCCGCCGGCGGTGGCGAACTTCTTCTTCGTGGCGATCGGCGACCGGCTGTTCATGGGCGCGATCAGCGCCGACGGGCAGCGCGTGGCGCCGGTGGGCGCGCTGGTCAACAACACCGTGAGGGACCTGCCGGGCGTGCGCGGGTTCGCGACGCAGATGCCGCTGTTCCGCACCGCGGCGATCGGCTCGGGCGGCGGCATCCTGATCGAGGTCGTCGGCCCGAACCTCGACGAGGTCTCCGCCGCGGCCGAGCTGCTGCTGCCGCGCCTGATGGCGAAGTTCGGCCGCGTCACGCCCACGCCCTCCAACTTCGACAAGCCCGGCCTCGAGGTGCGCGTCACACGCAGCGACGTGAAGGACGCCGCGGCCGCCGACGTGGGCCTCTCCCAGCGCGACATCAACACGGCCGTGCAGGTGCTCGGCGACGGCATGATCATCGGCGACTACCTCTACCACGGCGACACGATCGACCTGAAGGTGCGTGCGTACAACAGCGAGTCGGGCAACGCGGAGTACATGCGCGAGCTGCCGCTGGCGACGTCGAGCGACCGGATCGTCACCCTCGACAGCGTGCGCGACGTGACGCGCTCCGTCGCCCCGCAGCAGATCACACGCGTCGAGGAGCAGCGTGCCGTCACGCTCGAGCTGAACCTCTCCGACGAGTACCCGCTGGAGCTGGCGATGGCGGACATCGACACGGAGATCCAGGCGATGCGTAACGAGGGCCTGATCCCGCCGACGGTCCGCACGAACATGGCCGGCACCGCCGCGAAGCTGAAGGAAGTCCGCCGGGCGCTGCTCGGCGAGTGGCACAAGGACGACACGACCGCGAGCCTGTACAACCTGATCACGAGCCGCATGTTCCTCGCGCTGGTGGTGGTGTTCCTGCTGATGGCCGCCCTGTTCGAGAGCTGGTTCTACCCGCTGGTGATCATGTTCAGCGTGCCGCTGGCGACGGTCGGTGGGTTCATCGGCCTTGACCTCGTGCAGCGCGGCGTGCCCGGCGTGATGATCCCGCACCCCGAGCAGCAGCTTGACGTGCTGACCATGCTCGGCTTCGTGATCCTCATCGGCATCGTCGTCAATAACGCCATCCTCATCGTGCATCAGGCGCTGAACCTGATGCGCGGCGAGGCCGACGTGCAGATGGACGGCGACATCACCCACAAGCTGCCTCCGCACGAGGCGATCGCCGAGTCCGTCCGCACGCGCGTCCGCCCCATCTTCATGACGATGTTCACCAGCGTCGGCGGCATGCTCCCGCTCGTGCTGTTCCCCGGGGCGGGCAGCGAGCTGTACCGCGGCCTCGGCTCCGTCGTGGTCGGCGGCCTGATGGTCTCGACCATCTTCACGCTCGTGCTCGTGCCGCTGCTGCTGTCGATCGTGTTCGACCTCGGCTACGGCCTGCGGGCGGTGGCGAGCAAGGTCGGCATCGTCGAGGCGTCCAAGCCCGACGCTGCGTGATGGGGATTTCGGATTTCGGATCGATCCTACCGGCGACGTCATCGCCCATATGTCGTCAACCCCCAACTACGCCAGCTTGAACAGGTGCACCGGGTGCTTGAGCCCCTTGAGCTCGACGTCGCCGAGGTCCTCGATCTGATCGGACGGCACGACGTCGCCGTCGACCACGATGCAGACCTTGTCGGACGCCAGCAGCGTGGCGTTGAACTGCTTGGTCGCCTGCTCGATGCGGCTGGCGGTGTTCACCACGTCGCCGATGATTGTGTACTCCTTGCGGGACTGCGACCCGACGTTGCCGGTGACCGCGTCGCCGACGTGCAGGCCGATGCCGATGCGCGTGGCGGGGATCTCGTCGGCGGCGTTCATCTTTTCGATGGTGTCGAGGATGGCCAGCGACGCCTGCACGGCGTGGCGGCAGTGCTCGTCGTCGTCGACCGGCGCGCCGAACACCGCCATGAACCCGTCGCCGAGGAACTTGTTGATGATGCCGCCGTTGTCGTTGACCACGTCGATGAGTCGGCCGAACAGCACGTTGAGGTAGTCCATCACGTAGGCCGGTTCGTGCCGCGCGGCGAAGCTGCTGAAGTTGCGGATGTCGAGGAACATGATGCACACGTGCCGCAGCTCGCCGGTCGACTCGACGTGCTGGTTGAGCAGCTTGCGGGCGACGGCGGGCGAGACGTGCTGGCCGAAGATGCTCACGGCGCGGTTGCGTTCCTCGATGGTGCGCAGCGACACGGACAGGTGGCGGCGGATGCGCGAGGCGACGAAGCCCGCGACGCCGCCGCACACGAGCAGCACGACGCCCGTGATGATGTAATGATGCGGCGAGGCGATGAGCGCAAGGTCCGCCGCGGGCGCGGGATCGTGCGTCCGGTAGGCGACGACGATGTACGCGACGGTCGAGATCACGCCGACGAACAGGCACAGCAGCGAGTCAAGGCTGAGCGTCGCGAGCAGGATCAACAGCAGGTACAGCAGCACGGGCACGGAGACGAGCCCCTGCGACGGGCCGAACGCGCGGACCATGACGACGATGAGCAGCGTCGGGCAGCACGTCTCGACGCAGGCGTTGGCGTATCGCCAGATGCCGTGCGGTCGCGCGCGGCGATGCAGCCACCGCCCGACGATCACCCAGAGCGTCATCTCGTAGAGGATCGCCCCGCCGAGCAGGCCAAGGACGATCTGCTGCTGGTCGCGGAACGCCGCGTGCAGCTTGTCGCTGAGGCTGAACCACTCGGGCCGGTGCGTCATCGCCAGGTAGGTCGCCACGGCGATGAGCATCGCCAGGGACAGCGCCGCGGCGCGCAGCCGCTCGCTGCGCAGCGTCTCGTCGGCGAGCGCCTCGCGGAACACCGTCTCCCAGTTGGCCAGGCTGACCTGTAGGTTCTGACTCATCGTTGCCCACGCCCCTGTGGTCAATCGAGCCCGCATTGTAGCGGAGCGACGCCGTCACGCGTGATGTCGACAGCGCGGTCGGACCCGGCGAGGGAATAAAAAACCCCGGCCGCGTGCGACCGGGGTTGGGGAGATCGTGTGATCGGTGTCGCGGGCTTACTTGCCGCCGACGATGAGGTCGACGCCGCGGGAGGTCGGCAGGTTGAGGGCTCCGTAGGCCTCGGAGGCCGCGTCGGCGAGGTCACCGGCGGGCGTCTTGGTGATCAGGTCGATCAGGCGATCAATCTGGATGTCGGACAGCTGGTTGCCGTTCATGCGGGCCGACGCGGCGAGGCTGCGGAGCAGATCGACCTGGAGGGTCACGCCGACGTCGCCGGAGATCGCGACCTGGCCGAGGGCCTGCTGGGCCTCGACGGACGGGAACGTCGCCAGCGTGGCGCCCGCCCCGAGGATGACCGGCTCACGCGTGTCCTTGAGGGCCTCGGTCAGCGCCGACTCGGCCTCGGTGGCGTTGAACGTGTCGCCGTGCTGAAGCTGCAGCTTCTTGAGGATCATCAGGGCGCTGACCGCGTAGTCCTGGGCCTGCTGATCGTTCAGCTTGGCGCCGAAGCTGGACTGCGTGGCACGCTGCACCGCGGCGGTGATCGCGTCGGCCGCGGCGTTCTTGTCGACCACGAACACCATCGGCTTGGAGCCGAGGCGACGGTTGACCGCCGCCAGCGAGTCGGCGTCGGTGAAGATCAGGATCGGCGTCGACATCAGCTTGAAGTGGCGACGGGCCGCGACGATGATCGACTCGGCCTGCTCGGGCGACGTGTTGACGGCGATCAGGTCCACGCCCGGCGTCGACGACACCTGGGCCTGGATCACCTCGATCGTGTTGCCCATCAGCACCTGGTACTGACCACCGCTCTGCACCATCGTGACCGTCCCGTTGATCTCGTCGATCGACGGAGCGATGACCGCGGCGTAGAGCTTGCCGGCCTCACGCGTCGCCTCACCGAGCACCGGCACCACGCGCTGGGCGCCGGAGAACTCGACGTGCGGCTGCGACTCGGAGATCGCGAACGCCGCCTCGAAGCGGACGCGGCGATCGGGGTAGTTCATCGCGGCGATCAGCGGCTGGAGGCTGCCCTCGACGTTCAGCAGGTTGCGGGTGCTCGACGTGCTGCGCAGGGCGCGGATCGCGTCCAGCGCCAGTTCGGCGTCCATGTCCTCGAGGGCGCGGTGCAGCACCGGGTGGATGTGGTCCGGACCGGCGAGCGTGGCGTAGAAGTGCGGGCTGCGCATCCCGGCGTAGGACGGGTCGGTCGCACCGGCCGGCAGGTTGTTCTCGCGGCGGAAGTCCGCCGTGAGCCACAGGCTCAGCGCCGCGGCCATGTCCGGGTTCAGCTTCAACGCACGCTTCGACGCACGCATCGACATCGCGTCGAAGTAGATCGGCGTGGGGATCTCCATCGCCGACAGACCCGAACCCGACGCGTAGCTCCACATCAGGTTAAAGTCCGCCTTCGGATCGAGGATCAGGCTCTCGCGGTGCTTGTAGAAGTCCTCGGCGAGCATCAGGAACAGCTGCGCGGCGGTGGTGTCCGCCGGGATCCCGGTCCGCTCCAGCACGGTGTTGAACGCGATCGTCAGCACCTGCTGCGTGTCGTTGTCGACGCCGGGCTTCTCCATCTCGGCCTTGAGGTACGGCAGCGACATCGGGTAACCGATGCGGGCCAGCACCTCGGCGACCTGCTGCTTCGTCGTCGCCGGCAGCTCGTCCAGCGACTCGCACAGCGGCGCGACGACCGGGCGGCCGATCTTCACCATCGTCTCGATCACGAACGGGCTGAGCGTGCGGTCCTCGGTCGTCGAGCTCTGCAGCACCTGCAGCATCTGCGGCACCGCGTACTCGCCGGCCTTGGCCAAACGATCCTGGGCCAGCAGACGCTGACGCAGACCGTCGTCCAGTTCCTCGATCGCGGCGCGGATACGCTTGCCCTCACGCGCCAGCGAAAGCCGGGCGTCGTGGATCTTCTTTTCAACCTTCTTCGCCAGGTCACCGACGGCGCCCTCGAGCTTCTGGGCACGCACGAGCGTGATGTCGAAGTCGCGGTACGGCGACAGCTCGTCGACGACCAGCAGCAGCTGCGCGGGGTCGAGGTCCACCGCCAGGAACGCCGTGCCGGCGCTGGTCGACAGCTCCGTCTGGGCGATGCGCAGGTAATGGACGTAGTCTTCCCAGAGGTCCAGGGCCTTGGCGATGTCCGGCGGGAGCTTCGCCTTGTCGGCCATCCGCAGCGGCGTGACCTCTTCCTGGGCGAAGAGCGGCGCCGCGCTGCAGGTGATCAGAACACAGGTGACGAGGGCCAAACCGAAACGTGTCATAAGACGCTCCCTGTTGCCAGTGGACGAACCCGTCGGTCCACTCGGTGGACATCAACCCAACCCAGCACGCGCAACCCCTTGCATGGACGAAGCCAACCCCATATCCAAAGCATATGTTCTGCGCCGGCTGGTGGCCATAAAAAGTACCCGCGGTTACCACACCTTGTCAAATGGAAAAGGTCCGATTCTCACCGGGGTTACGCCGGCTGAAGATTTTCCATTTTCCATTTGCCATTTTCCAATTTCCATTTGTCCCCGCTTGCTCGATGCCTCGCCGAAATACGCCGCGTTGGAATCCGAAATGGAAAATGAAAAGTGGCAAATGGAAAATGGAAAATGCCTACCCGACCATCCCCCGCACCGCGTCCTCGGTGACGGGCTCAATCACGCCTTTTTCCGTGATAATCGCCGTGATCAGCTCCGCCGGGGTCACGTCGAACGCCGGGTTGTATACCTTCACGTCCGCCGGGGCGAGCGGGTGCCCCATCGCCGTCTGCACCTCGGCCGGCTCCCGCTGCTCGATCGGGATGTCCGCCCCGCTCGGGCACGCCAGGTCGAACGTGCTGGTCGGGGCGGCGATGTAAAACGGGATGCCGTGGTGCCTGGCGAGAACCGCCAGATTATAGGTCCCGATCTTGTTCGCCGCGTCCCCGTTGCGTGCGATGCGGTCCGCCCCGGTGATCACCACGTCGATCTTGCCCTCCCGCATCACCGACGCCGCCATGTTATCGCAGATCAGCGTCACGTCGATCCCCGCCTGCTGCAGTTCCCACGCCGTCAACCGCGCGCCCTGCAGCAGCGGCCGCGTCTCGTCGGCGTACACCCGGAACTTGCGACCGGCGTCGTGGGCCGTGTACATCGGCGCCGTCGCCGTGCCGATCCCCGCCGTCGCCAGCGCCCCGGCGTTGCAGTGCGTCAGCACCCCGCCGCCCTCCTTGATCAGGCGCATCGCGTTCCGCCCGATCGCGTCGCACATCGCCGCGTCCTCCGCGTGGATCGCCTTCGCCTCGTCGAGCAGCCGTGCCGGGTCGGCCGTGCCGAGGCCCTTCATGCGGTCGATCGCCCAGAAGAGGTTCACCGCCGTGGGCCGGCTCGTCGCCAGATAGTCCGCGGACTCGCCGAACGTACCCGCCTGCGCCCCGATCACACACCCGTACGCCGCCGACACGCCGATCGCCGGCGCCCCGCGCACGCTCAGCCGCTTGATCGCGTGCCACACGCTGCCGACGTCTTGACAGTCGAGGTACTCCAGTGCCCCGGGCAGCTTCGTCTGATCGATCAGCCGCAGATGCCCGCTCGCCGCGTCGCCGACCCACTCGATCGTCGCCGGCCGATTGTGATTCGTAGTCGTCATGCCGGGCATGTTAGCAGATGTCATTTTCCATTTGGCCCACGACTGGACGCGGACAGCGCATGTCGCCCAGCACGTACCCAATGGAAAATGGAAAATGGAAAATCAACCCACGTGCCACACCTCGCCGCGCGACACATACAGCAGCTTTGCCGTCACGCTCGCCCCGTCCAGCCCGTACATCCGCGCGACGACCTCACAATAAGCCTCGATCTGCGGCCGGTAGTGCTCGACGTCGATCTCGCGGTCGGTCTTGTAATCGATCACCTCCGCGGCGGTCACGCGCCCGGTCGACTTGTCGCGCACGAGCACGAGGCGGTCGATGAACCCGGTCATCACGTTGTCGCCGTCGCGCACGGCGAAAGGGTGTTCGTTGAGCACCACGATGTCCGCGTCCGCCGGGTACGCCGTGCGCGACAGCGCGTCGCGCACCGCCGCGTGTCCGAGTACGCGGGCGACCTCCGCCGACTCCGCCGCGAGCGCCGCCGCGCTGTCGTCATCCGCCCAGATCACGCGCTGCATCGCCTCGTGCACCTGCGTGCCGTACGCCATCGCCTCGGGCGCGTCGAGCCGCAGCCGCTGCGCCACGTCGACCATCCGCCCGCCCTCGCGCTGCGACGGCGACGTCCGCCCGAGCCCGCGCAGCCGACGCCCGCCCGTCTCCGCCAGCGCACACTCCGGCTCGTCGTACGCCGCCTCCGCCGCGATACGCCGCTCCAGCGCCACGTGCCAGTCGGCCTCGCCCGCCTCATGCAACACCGCGCCGCCCGCGTCGCGCGCCGACCGGTGATCCACGCCGCACAACCCCTCCATCACCACGTCCGCGAACAACGGCGTCCCCCGCCCACGCTCCGGGTTCAGCACCACGTGCAGCGCATGCCGCGCCCGTGTCACCGCCACGTACAGGAACCCCAGCGAATCCCGCATCTGGTGCGACTCGTTCTGACGCATGATCTCCTTGCACGCCGGCGCCAGATCCTGAAGCTGCTGATTCGCTCGCGGGAACACCCGCGTGATCGGCCCCGTCGGCGCATCGCGATAGTGCACCATCGTCGCCGCGTTCAGCCCCCCGCCGCCGACCATCGCCTTGTCCAGCTCCGGCAGCACCACGATGTCGAACTCCAACCCCTTCGACGCGTGCACCGTCATCGCGCGCACGTCCGCCGACGTCGGGTCCTCCACGCGCGTGGCCTCGACGTACCGCACGAAATCGCCCGGTCGGAGCGTCGCCTCCGCCTCAACGCCGCACGCCAGCTCCACCAGCTGCACGAGCCGCTTGAGCTCCGCCTCGTCACACGACGGCGCGATGTCCTTCGCCCACGCCGCGATCGAGTCGCCGTAACCTTCGACCAGCAGCCGACGCCGCACGTCGTGCGCCACGCGCTGCGCCGCGACGTCGTCGGCGTGATCGGTGAACCCGACGACCGCGCCGACGGGCGTCGACGCCACGTGGAACCGCGCCGCCGTGTCGCCCGGATGGTCCGCCATCGTCAGCAGGCTCAGCACCGCCGTGACCGCCACCGAATCGGTCAGCGGATTGCCGCCCTCCTCGCTGCATGTCACGCCCATCTGCCGCAGCTCGTAGATCACGCGCCGCACCGCGTGGTTCGTCCGCGTCAGCACGCCGATGCTGAACCCCGGCGCCGCCGCGTGCAGGTCGCGCGCGATCTCCGCCGCGTGCCGCATCGCCGCGCCCCACGGCTTGTCGCCCGTCGCCGGAGCGGTCACCACGCGCACGCGACCCGGCAGCTCGCGCCTCGCCGTGTCGTGCATCGTGAACCACCGCGACCACGCCGCCGCGTCGTCCCGGTACCGCCCCATCGCCGCGTTGCCCGCGATGTCGCCGAACAGGTCGTTGACCGCGTCGATGATCACCGGACTCGATCGGTAGCTTTTCGGCAGCGGCCGCTCGTCGAGTGCGTACCGCGCCTGGACGTCGTCCAGCAGCGCCGGCTCGCCGCCGCGCCACGCGTAGATCGACTGCTTGGGGTCCGCGACGATCAGCGTCGCGCGGTCGCCGTCGCTCTGCATCACCTCGTCGGCGATCGGCGACAGCGCGTCCCACTGCTGCAGCGACGTGTCCTGAAACTCGTCGAGCAGCACGTGCGCGATCCGACCGTCGAGCCGGTAGAACAGCTCGTCGAGCCGACCCGACAACTTGCCCCCGCCGAGCATCTCGGTGATGTCCTCGAACCGGTACGCCCGCCGCGCCACCTTCAACGCCTGGTATTCGCGATCAAAGCGCGCCACGAGGTCGCGCGCCGCCGTCGTCTTCTCGCACAGCGCCCGCACCTTCACCGCCGACGCGTAGGCCAGCAGCTGGCGGATCTTCGTGACCAGCTCGCCGGGGATCTCGCTGCTCGAGAAGACCAGGTCATCGTCGATGACTTTCTTGCCCAGCCCCGCCTTGGCGATCGACTCCCACTCACGCTGTCGCGCGATGTCCGCGAGGCTCGTCAGCGCGTTGGCCCACGTCTTGTTCGGCGTGCCCGCTTTCGTCAGCGGCACGTCGTAAGTCGACAACGCCTCGATCAACGCCTCCAGGTCCTCGTCGCTCAGCACACGCCGCGGGTCCGGCGCGTCGAACCACACCCACGGGTCGAACCGCAGGCGGTGCGTCTGGCGGTACACCGCGTGCAGCTCGCCGACGAGCGACAGCAGCGTCTCGTGCACCGACCGGCCCGCGTCGCCCATGTGCACACGCCGCATCAGGTCGACCAGCGGCTGCGGATCGTCCTCGCGCAGCATGCGGTGGATCGCCTCGGTGCGCAGCTGCGTGTCGACCGGCTCCGACGCGATGCCCCACGCCGGAGGCAGCCCCAGCTCGTAGGCGAACGCCCGAGCGGTGCGCACGAAGAAGCTGTCGAGCGTGCCGATGTTCAGCGTGTGAAGCTCGCGCGCCACGTTCGCCAGCAGCTCCATCGCGCCGTCGCGCGTCAGACCCGGCGTATCGGCGTGCGCCGCCAGCTCCGCGCATTTCGCATCGTCGAGCGCCGCGCCCGCCAGCATCGTCAGCACGCGGTCGAGGATCTCGCCCGCCGCCTTCCGCGTGAACGTCGACGCGAACACACGCCGCACCGGCTCGCCCAGCGTCAGCAGGCGGATGTACCGGCACGACATCGTGTACGTCTTGCCGGACCCCGCCGAGGCGATGATCATCTCACGCGGCAGATGGATCACGCGTCACCTCCCGCGTCGTCACCGCCGCCTTCTTCGTCGTCGCCGTTCTCGCCCGGCGGGCTCATCTGCCCCACGCCGCACAGCCACGCGAACTCGTCCCACGGCGTGCTGACATCTTGCGGTCGCCACTCCGCGATCGCGCCTGACCGGATCGCCTCGCGGATCTCGACCGCGATCCGCTTCGCCTCGTTCTCCGCGTCGTCGAGGTCGTCGGCCGACCACTTCGCGAGCTTCGCGCCCGCGGTGCGCGTGTCCTTCGGCAACGCGACGTAGCCGAGCTTCAGCGTGTCCATCGCCGCGGCGTCGAGCACACGTCGGCCGCGCGCGTCGGTCAGCGACCGCAGCAGCACGCGGTACAGCGGCAGCTGCAGGTCCTTCCATTCGCCGTCCTTTTTGCGGTGTTCCTTGCCGGGCTCCTTCGCCTTGTCGCTCGTCTTGTAATCCAGCACCGCCCACGTGTTCCTCCGCTCGTTGTAGTCGATGCGGTCGATCGTGCCGTGCAGACGGATCGATTCGCCGTCGCCGAGTTCAAGCACGCCGGCGGTCTCGTTGCTGAACACGCGCTCGGCGTGCCGGATCACCCAGCCGTCCGCCGCCCACTCCGCCTGCCACCGCGCGAACCCGCGCAGCCGCTGCTTGAGCTGCTCACGCTGCACGATCACCGCCGGCAGCGGCTCGTCGCCGAACTCCTCGCCGATCACCGCGTCGACCAGCCCGCCGATCACCTGAGCGACCGCCTCGGCGTCGGTCGATTTCGCCGCCTCCATTACCGCGAAGCGCTGCAGCACCTTGTGCGTGACGGTGCCGAACAGCATCGCGTCCATCTCCGCCGCGGTGTCGTCGATGCGCCCAAGTCGCATCAGTCGACTCAGCGCGAAGCGGTACGGGCAATCGAGGTATGCCCGGAAATCCGTGACGCGCAGGTACTCCGGCACGCGCTTCACACGCAGCACCGGCGGGATCGCGAAGCCCGACGCCGCCGCGTGCGACCACCGCGTCAGCCGCGCCGGCGCGTGCGACGCCGCATCGTCTGCGCCTTCGTCGCCGTAGAACCGCTGGATGCGCCGCGCGATCGTGTCCGGGTCCGCGGCGAACATCAGCCGGCTCGGCCGCAGCGGATCGCCCGACGCGTCGCGCCGCCCCGCGATCAGCTTCAGCACGCGTTTGCTGTGCCGCATCGTCGTCACCGCGTACACGTCGCGCGCGTAGCGGCGACGGTTGTCGAACACGCCGAGCTGCGCACGCAGGCCGTCGGGCAGCAGCGCGTCGCCGTGCGTCGACTCCGGCAGGCAGCCCTCGTTGAAGCCGCTGACGAGGCACACCTCGGCGTCGTCGAGCGGCAGCTCGAGCGGGCCGAGCATCTCGATCGCCGCCTGATCCGCCTCGGGCGGGACGAACCCGCCCGCCACGCGCGACACGACCAGCCGCAGCGCCGCCGCCGCGTCGAGCTCGACGTCGATCCCCGCCGGCAGCCGGTGATACGCCGCCAGCGCGTCGCGCACCGACTCGCACGTCTCGATGATCACGCGTCCCGCGTCGTCCGTGCGATCGACCGGCGTCCGTCCGTACACCGTGATCAGCAGCTTCGCGATCGGCTCGGCCCACTTCGACAGCGGACGCGCCGCCGGCGTGTCGTCATCCTCGCGCGGCTCGCCCAACAGCTCGCCGAGCAACTCCGCGTGATGCACCGCGTCGTACACCGCCTTGAGCGCCGCACGCGTGTCGTCGTCGCCGAGCCATCGACCGGTCAACCGCTGCTGCAGGTGCCGCGTGTAGTAGTCGTCCATCAGGCCGAGCCACGTGTCGATCGCGTCGGCGTGCAGCGGTCCGCCGCCGGGCGCGCCGTGCTCGAGCAGCCAGTCGCGCAGGTCCGGGTGACGGATCAGCGCGGCGAAGTCGGCGAACCGGCGGTGCTCGATGTACTCCGCCGCGGCGCTCAGCAGGCGCATCGGCCCCGTGCGATCGATCGGCGTCCGGGCCGCGTAACGCACCTTCAGGTCGTAGCCCGGCAGCATCTGCAGCAGGTACGGCGCGACCGCGTCGTCGCACACGCCGATCGTGATCTGCTCGGCGGGGTACGCGCCGTCGAGCGACGCGATCTCGCGCACCGCCTGCATCGACTGATCGATCGGCCGCTGCACGACACGCAGGTGCGCGCCGTCGTCGAGGTCCAGCGTCGCCTCCGCCCACCGCTCGACGATCACGCAGCCGTGCGCGTCGAAGTCGTCGGCCCGATCTTCCGGCGCGTGCACGAGCACCGACACGCGATCGGCGACCGCGCCGAGCAGCTGGCGTTGCATCTTGTTGAGGTCCGCCGCCGCGACGATGACGATGTCGCGGTCGGTGGTGATCGTCGCGGCGTGGTCGTGAAGCGTGCGCCATCGCGCGGTCTGGGGATCGGCCAGATCGACGGAGGCGACGAGGTCGAGGTACCGACGGGCGACCGCTTCGAGCACGCCCCATCGCGCCGCCTCGCCGGGCGCGTCCATCTCGTCGGTGGCGCGAGTCACGTCGGCGAACGACACGCCCTCGCCGATCAGCTCGGTGTGCAGCCGCTCGATCTCCGCGGCCAGCGTCGCCCAGCCCGGCACGTCGTCGTCGCCCGGCGGGTGCGGGATCAGCGTGTCGCGCTCCGCCGGACTCAACCCGCGCAACGCCTGCGTCCACATCAACGCCCGCGCCGCGTCGTCCGCCACGCGCTCCAGCGGGATCAACTGCTCCGCGAGTCGCCCTACCGTCACGATCCGCGGCGGGACCAGCGGCTCACCGCGTTCCGCCGCCGCGTCGACCAGCAACTCCATCAGCCGCCGCCCCGCACGCCCGCCCGGCAGCACGGCTGTCACGTTGTGCAGGTTGACCCCGTACCGCCCGATCAGCCAGTCGCACGCCGCGGGAAGCCCGGGCCGAGTCCATCCGAGAAAGTGACGCTCCATCGCCATGACGCGAGTGTAACCCGCGATTTTCCATTTGCCATTTTCCGTTTTCCATTTTCCATTTGAAGCGACAGGCCCAGTCGACCCATGTCACCCGCAAATGTCTCTGAAATGACAAATGGAAACTGGAAAATGGCAAATGGAAAATTCCCCGCTAAACTGCCCGCCTATGGCTGACTCCAAGAAAGGCATGACCTACGCCGCCTCCGGTGTCGACATCGACGCCGGCGATCGCATGGTCGGCATGATCAAGCACCACATGCAGCGGACCTACGGCCCGCGCGTCATCGACCGCCACGGCGGCTTCGCCGGGCTCTTCCGCCTCGACTACGCCGAGCGACTGCTCCGACGCAACTACCGCAAGCCCGTCCTCGTGTCCTGCACCGACGGCGTGGGCACGAAGGTCAAGCTCGCCGCCGAGATGGGCGTCTACGACACCGTCGGCATCGACCTCGTCGCCATGTCCGTCAACGACCTGATCGTCACCGGCGCCGAGCCGCTGTTCTTCCTGGACTACCTCGCGGTCAACAAGCTGAGCCCCGAGCAGGGCACGGCGATGGTCAAGGGCGTGGCCGACGGCTGCGTCAAGGCGGGCGCGGCGCTGCTCGGCGGCGAGACCGCGGAGATGGGCGACGTCTACGCCCCCGGCGAGTTCGACATGGCGGGCTTCGCTGTCGGCGTCGCCGAGGAAGACCGAATGGTCGACCACCAGCGTGTCGAGCGCGGCGACGTGATCCTCGGCCTAGCCTCCGACGGCCTGCACTCCAACGGCTACTCGCTCGTCCGCGCCATCGTCAAAAAGAAAAAGCTCGACCTCAATAAGGTCTACAAGGAACTCGAGACCGACCAGCCGCTCGGCCAGGTCCTGCTCACGCCCACGCGCATCTACTGCCGCCCGGTCATCCGCACGCTGCGCAACTACCGCGTCAAGCGCGTCGTCAACGGCATGGCGCACATCACCGGCGGCGGCATCGTCGGCAACCTCAACCGCGCCCTGCCCGACCACCTCGACGCACGCGTCAACCGCAAGGCGTGGACCATCCCGCCCGTCTTCAGGTTCCTCCAGGAACGCGGCGGTGTCGAGCAGCACGAGATGGACCGCGTGTTCAACTGCGGCATCGGCTACTGCCTGCTCGTCCGCCCCGCCTTCGCCGACTCGGTCACCCAACAACTCGCCGACGCCGGCGAAACCGTCTACCGACTCGGCACCGTCGTCTCGGGCTCGGGCGAAGTGAAGATGATCTGACGCATCTTCGACGCGAATGACGAATGACGAAATCCGAATGACAAAACAAACTCCAATGACGAAGGTCTGGATTGGAGCTTCGAGCATTCGTCATTGATTCGTCATTCGAATTTCGTCATTCGTCATTCCTCTTGGCGCTCCTGGCGTCTTGGCGGTTCAAATCAGTGCGATCCACCGAGTCAGGTTCATGCGAAGCCGCGATAGCCCTGTGCTAATCCGCACGCCATAACGCGTCATTTCACGCAAACTTACACCGCGACTGCTGCAAGAAGCGTCCGATCGTGGCGTTGGGCCTATGCTGTCAAACCCACCCGACGCCATCACCCTCGGAGACATTCGATGACCACGCCGTCCACGCCGCACCGCCCCACCCGCCGCTCGTTCATCAGGCACATCGCCGTCGCCGGTGCGACCCTGCCGACCGTGATGCCCGCGCTGGTCCGCGCCGCCTCCGCCAACAGCAAGATCAACTTCGCCGCCGTCGCCGTCGGCGGCAAGGGCTGGACCGACGTGAACCTTGCCGCCACGAAGGAGCACAACCTCGTGGCGTTCTGCGACGTGCTCAAGGGCAAGGGCCGCAAGGGCGGCGGCTGGGGCGCGGCGTCCGAAAAGTGGCCCGACGCGCGGACCTACCAGGACTGGCGTAAGCTCTTCGACGACAGCAAGGACGTCGATGCGATCACCTGCTCCACGCCCGACCACATGCACGCGTCCATCACGCTCACCGCGATGCGACTCGGCAAGCACGTCTACTGCCAGAAGCCGCTGACCCACACCATCCACGAAGCCCGCGTGCTGCTGACCGAGGCGCGGAAGTGCAAGGTCAAGACGCAGATGGGCATCCAGAACCAGTCGCTCATCGGCCACCGCATGACCGCCGCCCTCATCCAGCAGGGCGTCATCGGCAAGGTCAGCGAGGTGCACTCGTGGTCGTTCAAACGCTGGGCCGGTCCGCCGGAGGGTCGCCCCGACAAGTCCGACCCCGTGCCCGACAATCTCGACTGGGACCTGTGGCTCGGCGTCGCGCCGCAGCGGCCCTACGTCGAACGCCTGTACACGCCGATGAACTGGCGCGGCTGGATCGACTTCGGCACCGGCACGCTCGGCGACATGGGCATCCACATCTACGAGCCGATGGTCACCACGCTCGGTGTCGGCGCGCCCAAATCGATCACCAGCGAAGGCCCCGCCGCGAACCCCGAGACGTGGACGCCCTCCAACCGAATCCGCTACGAATTCCCCGGCACGCAGTACACCGCCGGCGACACGCTGAAGTTCACCTGGTACGACGGCGAGTACGCCCCGCCCGGACACGAGATCTGCAGCCACATCCCCAAGGACATGAAGATGCCCACGCAGGGCACGGTCTTCATCGGCGAAAAGGGCTGCGTCGTGCACGCGCACATGGGCGGACCGGTCATCTATCCTGTCGAACTCAAGAACGGCCTGGACGTCCCGAAACTCGCCCCGCGCGACCACTACGGCAACTGGCGCGACGCGATCCTCCACGGCGGCGAGGCCTGCGCCAACTTCGACTTCGCCGCCCCGCTCACCGAGACCGTCCTGCTCGGCTCCATCGCCGTCCGCTACCCCAACCAGCGCCTCGAGTGGGACGGCGCCGCGATGAAGTTCACCAACGTCGCCGACGCCAACCAGCACCTCCGCAACGAATACCGCAACGGCTGGAGCATCGAGGGACTCGGCTGACCCGTTTAGCGACGCCCCGAAGGGGCGTGCTTGAATGGACCATCGAACACATCGAAAGCACGCCCCTGCGGGGCGTCGCTAAACGTTCTACTTCTTCGCCGGCAGTGGATCAAAATGCCGGTTCATCGTCGCGGTGTCGAGGTCGCACTTCGCGCCGGTCTCCGGGATGTCGACGCCCGCGGACCACAGCACGCCGTTGACCACGAAGCGGCGCAGGCCGTCCGCCGCCCACGCGTAGTGCGCGTCGAGGCCGGAGAAGCCGAACGAGCGACCGCCGCCCGGGCGGTCATACGCCCAGCCGGTGATGTCGTACTCGCCGCCCTCGGGTGAGCCGAGGTGTTTCTTGCCGGACCAGACCAGCGGCGTGACACCCTTAAGGCCGTCGACGAACTTGAGGTGTCCGAGCCAGCCGTCGTTCATGGACCACGCGGTGACGCCGCGGGTCACGGGATGCTGCGGGAAGTTGTCGTGCGTGCTGTCCCAGTGGCCGCGGTTGCTGTCGGAATACCCGCGGACCCACACGCCGCCGAACCACGACGCGCCCTGGTCGGCGTAGTTCTTCGGGAAGTCGACGGTCTGGTGGATGATCACGAGGCCCACGCCGGCGTCGGCCAGCTTCTGCATCGTCGCCACGCGCTGCTCGTTCGCCAGGAAGCCCTGCTTGCCGCCGCCGTCGCAGTAGAACACCACCGCCTTGGCGCCGTCGAGGATCTTCTCGTTGGTCGGCCAGCCGTCCTTCACCATCACCGGCCAGACGCCCTTCGTCTGCTTCAACTGATCGGCCAGCAACGCCAGCCCCGCGAAGTACTCGTGACCGCCCGGCGCCTTGCTTGGCGTGTGCGCGTCCGAGATCAGCACGATCTTCGTCATCGACGGATCCGGCGCGTCGACCTCCACCGGCACGTCCGATTGCACACACATTTCAGGCGTCACCTTCAACCCCGCCGCCCCGTTAGCGCCCGACGTACACACCATCAGCGCCCCGATGCAGACCCCCACGACGCCCGCCAGCCAACCAGTCGTTCGCACCATGTCAAAACCCTTTCGCGTGTGTTGAAACCCCGACGCGGCCTTGCGAGGCGCGGCCGCGTCGGGGTGATGTCGGCCAGCCACACGTGCCCGAGCGGCGGCGCTGTCATCTAAGTGCCACCGCCGTCCCGTTTGGACACCCAAAACCTGCGCACAATCCGACCCGAAAAACACCCTCAGCGCCATTTTGCCACAAAAAAGTCATCCGACTCCCCGCACACGACTTACAACGCCGCCCCCGCCCTGTCACGACACCCCCGTGCGCACCTGCGCGTCGCCGCGTCCCTATATGGAGGTCCACCACATGCTCCAACCCACACCCACACTGCGCGCGGAACGCACGCGTCCGACCGCTGTGCACTGTGCATCGACCAGTCTGCATCTTGCACCGCCGACACGACACGCGTCGGCACCCCCCCTCCCCCCCATCAAATGGAAAATGGAAACTGGAAAACGACAAATGGAAAATCCACACCCCTCCCCCCCAACAGATCACGCGCGACCCCCAAAACGCCCCTCCCCCAGCGCATTCACGCGAATCCAGCCCGCGTCAGTCCCACATCCGACCGGTTCGACGCGTACAACCATTTCCGTGGTCGGAACGTAATGTATCATTGACCAGTCACACCAACGATCACACACACGGGGCGATCCCTTCGGAGGAGAATCCAAGATGAACCTGACCCGCTTCCTCGTCGCGCTCGGCCTGGCCGTCGCGTTCGCCGTCACGCCGATCACCGCGCTGTCCTCCTCCGCCGCGCTGGCCAAGGAGGCCGACAAGCAGCAGCCCGCCGAGGCGGACAAGACCACGAAGGAGAAGGTCAAGGACGCGGCCGAGACCGCCAAAGAAAAGGCCGCCGACGCCGCGGAGCGCGCCAAGGAGATCGCCGCCGACGCCAAGGAGAAGATCCAGGCGAAGCTCGCCGAGCTGAACAAGCCCGGCGAGGAGGTCGCGGTGTTCAAGCTCAACGGGCCGATCACCGAGAAGCCCGGCGCGGACGACCCGTTCTTCGGCACGGCCGGCTCCGAGTCGCTGCAGCAGCTCGTCGAGCGGATGAACAAGGCCGCGACCGACCCCGAGGTCAAGGGCGTGGTGTTCATCATGGACGGCGGCGAGTCGATGGGCTGGGCGCAGGTCGAGGAGCTGCGTGCGGCGATGAAGCGCGTGCGCGACGCCGGCAAACCGATCTACGCGCACGTCGATTACCTGACGACCGGCCGACTCGCGCTGCTCGCCGGCGCGTCTCGCATCAGCGTCGTGCCGACCGGCCACGTGATCATCAACGGCATCCACGGCGAATCGCCCTACCTGCGCGGGCTGCTGAACATGATCGGCGTCACGCCCGACTTCATCGCCATGGGTGAGTACAAGTCCGCCGGCGAGATGTTCACCAACACCGCCCCGAGCCCCGCCGCCGAGAAGATGACCACGTGGCTGTTCGACAGCCTCTACGAGAGCTACATCAAGCAGATCGCCGAGGGGCGTGGGGTCACCGCGGACAAGGCGCGTCAGTGGATCGACGGCGCGATCTACACCGCCGAGGGCGCCAAGGCCGCGGGCATCATCGACGCCGTCGAGCACCGCGACGACTTCGTCGCATCACTCAAGAAGGAGCACGGCGACGCGGTCGCGTTCAACACCAGGTACGGCCGGCCGAAGGCGATGGGCATCGACCTGTCGAGCCCGGCCGGGCTGATGCGGTTCTACATGGACCTGCTCAGCGGCCCGAAGGTGATGGTGTCGAACAAGGACTCGATCGCCGTGGTGTACATCGAGGGCACGATCATGCCCGGCGAGCAGCAGTCCAGCCCGTTCGGCGGCGCGACGGCCGGGGCGTTCAGCACGACGCTCCGCAAGACGCTCAGCCAGGTCGCGAGCGACGACTCGATCAAGGCCGTGGTGCTCCGCATCGACTCGCCCGGCGGGTCGGCCGTCGCCAGCGAGATCATCCTCGACGCCACGAAGCGCGTCGCCGAGAAGAAGCCGCTGGTCGTGTCGATGGGCAACGTCGCCGGCAGCGGCGGGTACTACGTCGCCTGCGCCGCGCAGACGATCTTCGCCGACCGCGCCACGCTCACCGGATCGATCGGCGTGATCTCCGGCAAGTTCGCCACGACCGACATGTGGGGACGCATCGGCGTGAACTGGAAGGCGCACGACCGCGGCAAAAACGCCGACATGATGTCGTCCGCCGCGCCGTTCACCGACGAGCAGCGCGCGCTCATGACGAAGTGGATGGACGAAACGTACGGCGTGTTCAAGAGGCACGTGACCGACATCCGCGGCGACCGGCTCAAGAAGCCGATCGATCAGCTCGCCGGCGGACGCGTCTACACCGGTGCGCAGGCGCTGGAGCTCGGGCTCGTCGATCGCATCGGCACGCTCGACGACGCGATCGCGTTCGCCGCGGAGAAGGCGAACATCCACGACTACGAGATCCGCGTGCTGCCGCGCACGAAGGGCTTCCTCGAGATGCTGATGGGCGGCGCGGGCGACGCGCACATGACGACGGGACTCGACGCGCCCAACGCCGCGCAGCTCGTCGCGCCGGCGCGCAACGTGTCGCCGCTGCTCAACGCCGCGCTGCCGCACCTGCGCGACCTCGAGCCGCAGCGCGTCGACGCCGTGATGCAGGCCCTCGAGCAGCTGAGCCTGTTCCAGAACGAGCGTGTGAACCTGACGATGCCGATCTACGTGCTGCCGCGCTGAGCCGCGCGCGGCTTGGCAACGCGGCGCGACGAGGTTCCCGAAACTCATCGCGCAGCACGCACACGTGCCATCAATCCACTCAGGCATATTGTGCCTGTATTTCAGCGTAAATTGCGCATCGATGCTTGACACCGATTGGACCGAGGGCTATATTTGGTATAAGCAAGTCGGGACAGTTCTATACTTAGTTGAGCCACAAAAACGCAGCCAAAAGATCGTCAGGATATTTGTATCTGGCCTTATCCATTCTCTCCTACCTGACGGCCAGGCAGCGCCGGCTCGTAAACGATGACAAGTGAATCTTGTTTGTGATGTCACACGTGTGAAGTTCGTCGTGTGCACCTCACGAACGGCCGCGAAGACGCCCTCGACGGGGTTGCGTTCGGTGCGTCAAGCGTCCACGGGATCGTCACGCCCGCTCCGCGCCCCCTTCACATCCGGGTGCGGAAGGTCGAGTCGCTGTAGTTGTTGACGCAAATCGTATCCGGTTCATTTCGACCGTGTCAGTCAGTAAGGGACGCCATCATGCCGTGCAGATCATTTCCGTCCGCTTCATCGTTCCGCAGGTACCGAGCAGAGGAGTTTTTCATGTCCACCAGCAACAGCAAACACGACGATCAGGTCGACTCTGCCAAGGGGCCGGCACGTGATCAACTCGACGTCGCGATGATGAGCAAGTACGCCGAACAGCTCGCCGACCAGCTGATCCAGCCGGTGTACGACGAGCAGTTCGAGCCCGCCGACCACGACACGTGGGTCGCGCAGAACAAGCGCGCCGCGGGCTGACCAGACGTTCCCCCTCTACGGAGGGAAAACGGGGTCGGGGCGCGGCCGCAGATTGCCCGGATCTGTTGTCGCCCCCTTTTAAGAATGATCCGCGGGACTTCGGCCCCGCGTTAGACAACCAGAATCCTCACCACCACGGCGCGCCGTCTATCCCCCAGGCGGCGCGCCGCCCTCCTTTACGGACCATCTCACCATCGGCTGAAACACCGGCGCGCTGAAGGCGCATCGCAATTTGATCGACGTCGTTTGCCCGCGCGCCGAGCTTCACCTCAACAACAATCGCGCATGAAAAACGGCACACGCGGGTGCGTGTGCCGTTGAGGGTGTCGGGTGATGTCGACCGGGGTTTAGTCCTGGTCGTCGTCGGCGTCATCGGGCTCCGACTTGGCCTTCTTCGCGCCGCCTGGGCCGAAGCTGATCTTGTCGGTGCCGAGCAGGCCGGCGTGGTCGTCCATGCCGCCGCGGGTGATGAGCGTCGGGTCGCCGCTGACGGACTGCGGCATGTCGTCCATGTCGCCGCCGGCACGCTTGAGGGACAGGCCGATCTTCCGCTCTTCGATGTCGACGCGGAGGATCTTGACCTCGAGCTCCTGGTTGACCTGAACGATGTCGTTCGGGTTCTCGACCTTGTGATCAGCCAGCTCGGAGATGTGCAGCAGGCCTTCGAGGTCGTCCTCGAGCTCGACGAAGACACCGAAGTTGGTGATCTTCGTGACCTTGCCCTTGACGATCATGCCGGGCTGGTAAGCCGACGGGATCGCCTCCATCCACGGGTCTTCGGACATCTGCTTGATGCCGAGGCTGATGCGCTGCTTGTCCTGATCGACCTCGAGGACGATGCACTGGACGGTGTCGCCCTTCTTGAGCACCTCGTTGGGGTGCGCGACCTTCTTGGTCCACGACAGGTCGGACACGTGCAGCATGCCGTCGATGCCGGGCTCGATCTCGACGAACGCGCCGTAGTTGGTGAGGTTGCGGACGACGCCCTCGACGATGGTGCCGGGCGGGTACTTGTCGGCCACGAGCTCCCAGGGGTTGACCTCGGTCTGCTTGATGCCGAGCGAGATCTCCTGCTTGTCCTTGTTGATGTCGAGCACGACCACGTCAACCTCTTCGCCGACGCTGAGCATCTCGGAGGGGTGATTGACGCGACGGGTCCACGACATCTCGGAGATGTGCACGAGGCCCTCGATGCCCTCTTCGAGCTTGACGAAGGCGCCGTACGACACGATGTTGACCACGACGCCGCGGACCTTCGAGCCGACGGGGAACTTCTCTTCGATCTCGTCCCACGGGTTGCTCTGGAGCTGCTTGAGGCCCAGCGCGACCTTCTCCTTCTCGCGATCGATGTTGAGCACCTGGATGGTGACCCGCTCGTTGATCTTGACGAGTTCGGAGGGGTGATTGATGCGGCCCCACGACATGTCGGTGATGTGCAGCAGGCCGTCGAGCCCGCCGATGTCGACGAACGCGCCGAAGTCGGCGATGTTCTTGACCACGCCCTCGACCTTGTCGCCTTCCTTGAGGTTCTCGAGGAGCTTCTCGCGCTTCTCGGCGCGCTCCTCTTCGACGAGCTTGCGGCGGGAGATGACGATGTTGCGGCGGTCGGTGTCGATCTTGAGGATCTGGGCGCGGATGTCGCGACCGACCCAGTCGCCGATGTCCGGGGGACGACGGATGTCGACCTGGGACGCGGGCAGGAAGACCGGCACGCCGATGTCGACGAGCAGGCCGCCCTTGATCTTCCGCATGACCTTGCCTTCGACGGTGTCGCCCTCGTCGTTCTCGGAGATGATGCGCTCCCAGCCGCGGATGCGGTCGGCCTTGCGCTTCGAGAGGCTGATCTCGCCGTCGGTCGCCTCGAGCGATTCGAGGAGGACCTCGATCTTGTCGCCGGGCTTGACCTCGGCGAAGTCGTCGAATTCGTTCTTGTTGATCAGGCCCTCGGCCTTGAAGCCCACGTCGACGACGACGTCGTCACCGGCGAAGCCGACGACGGTGCCCTCGAGGATGGAGCCGGGGCTGAAGTCTGAAGTTTCTTTGTCCATGAGCAGGTTGAGATCGACCTGCTCGGCTTCGTCCATGACGGCCTGATTGGTCTGAGCTTCCTGCTCGAGCTGACGGATGAGATTGTAATCAACCACTAGAGAGAGTTCCTTGTACGTTTGATCCTGCCCGGTCCACCACGCGGCGGACTGCCTCGGGCCGACGGACCTCGCGTGACAGACACGCCAGGCCGCCCTGCTACTTGCCCACGCCGGTCGGTCCACGCGGACCGTCTCCCCGACAGAGGGCGAACCGAATATGCTAGCAGAAAGCCGGACCCGATCAAATCTCCGGGACCGACGCCCGGAGGCGCTCGATCAGCTCGCGCGTGCCGTGCTCGTCGGCCCAGCGGTAGATGTATTGCCAGTCGAGGTTCTCGACGCCCTGGACGGCGATGACGCCGATGATGTCGTCCTCGTCCTTTCGCCGGGCGCCCTGCTTGGACCAGCGGGCTTTCTCGATGATGACGTCCTCGGGCGTGGGCACCCATGCCGTGCGACCGTGGCTCTCCATCTGCCGTCGTCGCTGGAACTCGGACAAGCCGTGTGGGTCGTCACCCAACTCGAAAAAGTCGATACGGAATTGTGTGCCGGCCGCAAGGGCGATGTGGCGCGTCTTGCCGGCGATAGCCTCGAAGTGCACCTGCGGGTCCATCCGAAACGATGGCCCCAGTTGTTGAGCGATGCGCTCGATAGAGACATCTTCAAGCTTGATGGTGAAGTCGGCGTCTCGCGTAGAGCGTTCAATCCCCCAATAGCTCGAAGAAAGTGAACCGACGAGCATGTATGGCACGCTGAGTTGCTCAAGGGCATCGATGACCGCCACAACGGCTTCATCGGCCATCATTGTGACGGCTCCGTCGGAACAACACCCGCGTGGCGGGCTCGCCAATCATCGAGTCTGCGTGAGATGTCGAGTCGACGACGCAGTTCGTGTTCGACCGCCGCATCGTCGTAGTCCGGATGCTGGTAACGAATCCCGGCGCGCATGCGCTCACAGGCTGCTTCGAACAGTCGCGGACCGCTGAGGAGTTTCGTCCGAGGCGATCGGCTGCGCGCGTGGAGCACCTTCTCGCGATAGATGTCGTCGATGAGTTCCTTCGTCGGTTCCATCACGTCATTGTAGCGCAAGTCACGCGCCGGCGGGCTGGGTCGCCAGCGGCAGCCAGCGGGTGGAGATCTGCTGGGCGGGCACGTCGGGGTGAGCGTGGCGGATCGACGCGGCCATCAGGCCCATGAACAGCGGCGAGGGGTGCAGCGGACGGCTGGTCAGTTCGGGGTGGAACTGGCCGCCGATGAAGTACGGGTGCTTCTCGATGGGCAGCTCGAGGATCTGCATGATCGGCTGCTGCGGGTGGCGGCCGGAGAAGATCAGGCCGTGCGATTCGAGGGTTTCGATGTAGCTGGGGTCGACCTCGTAGCGGTGGCGGAAGCGTTCGCGGATGGTGAACGGGTCGCCGGCGGCCTTGTTCTTCGGGCGGTGGTCGGCGTAGAGGAACGCGGCGAGCGTGCCGGGCTTGACCAGCACGTCCTTGCCGCCGAGTCGCATGGTGCCGCCGAGGCCTTCGATCTTCTTCTGCTCGGGCAGCTCGCTGATGACGGGGTTGGCGGTCTGCGGGTTGAATTCGGTGCTGGACGCGTCGGCCAGGCCGCAGACGTTGCGGGCGAAGTCGATCACGGCCATCTGGAAGCCGAGGCAGATGCCGAGGTAAGGCGTGTTGTTCTCGCGGCAGTAGCGGACGCACGAGGCCTTGCCCTCGGTGCCGCGGTGGCCGAACCCGCCGGGCACGATCACGCCGTCGAGCGGCTCGAGCTGCTCGGCGATGCGTGCGGGCGAGGCGTCGTCCATCTCGGTGGTGTCGAGCCAGTGGATCTTGACGTTGGCCGAGAGCTTGGCGCCGCAGTGCTCAAGGGCCTTGTCGATCGACGCGTAGGCGTCGCGCAGCTCGGCGTACTTGCCGGTGATGCCGACGTTGACGGTGAACTTGCGTTTGTCGGTGCTCAGGTTGGCGACGAAGCCGCTCCACTCCTGGCGCGCCGCGTCCTCGTGGGCGGGCTGGACCTGCTGATGGAGGTTGAGCAGCGTGAGGATCTCGATGTCGAGGCCCTGCTTGTGCATCGCCTCGGGGATCGAGTAGATCGACTTGCGGTCGTGCATGGAGAACACGCGGCGCGACGGCACGTTGGAGAACATCGCGATCTTCTCGATGACCTTCGGCGTCACGACGTTGCGGCAGCGGCAGGCGATCATGTGCGGCTGGACGCCGAGCTCCATCATGCGCTTGATGCCGAGCTGCGCGGCCTTGGACTTCTGCTCGCCCAGCGCCTGCGGGGAGATGATGTACGTCAGGCCGACGAAGCACACGGAGCCGGGGCCTTCCTCGAAGGCGAGCTCGCGGAGGGCCTCGATGTAGAAGCCGTTCTCGAAGTCGCCGACGGTGCCGCCGACCTCGACGAACACGACGTCGGCGTTCTGCTTGACCGCGAGGCTGCGCAGCAGGTACTTCACCTCGCCGGTGACGTGCGGGATCATCTGGACGTCGCGGCCGAGGTAACCGCCGTGGCGTTCCTTGTCGAGCACGCGTTTGTAGATCTGGCCGGACGTCACGAAGTTGTCGCGCGTCAGGTTCTGATCGAGCATGCGCTCGTAGGTGCCGAGGTCCATGTCGGTTTCCATGCCGTCGTCCAGGACAAAGACCTCGCCGTGGCGGTACGGGTTGAGCGTACCGCTGTCGAGGTTGAGGTAGCCTTCCATCTTGATGGGGGCGACCCTCAGGCCTTTGTCTTTCAGGAGTTTGGCGAGCGAAGAGGAGAATATCCCCTTGCCCAGACCGCTCATGACGGTACCCATCACGACCACGAATTTGTGGCGGCCGCGCTGGTATCCCTCGGGAATTGGAGAGTAAAACTCGGTTTCGGTGGTCTTGTGACCGGCCGACGCAAGAATGTCGGGTTCGTTGTGGGGCATGTCCTACTGTAACGCGCTGGCGCGTCGCGTGGCAAGAGTGATGTTGAAAGCGTGCAAGATTGTCGGGAAAGTCGCGAGGGGACAGGAGACAGGAGACAGATGGATGCGACTGTCTCCTGTCACCTGTCTCCTGAACGCTCGGCGCGGTACGCCGCAACGAACGCCTCGTACTGCGCCGGCGTGTCGATGCCGTGGTGGCGGACGTCGGCGAGGACGACGGCGATGGCGTGGCCGTGCTCGAGGGCGCGGAGCTGCTCGAGCTTCTCGGCCTCCTCGTTGGGGGTCGGTTCGAGGGCGACGTAGACCGGCAGGAAGTCACGGCGGTACGCGTAGAGCCCGGGGTGCTTGAGCGGCTGGACGCCCATGCCGTCGCGGTCGAACGGGATGATGGACCGGCTGAAGTACATCGCCCGGCCGCGGCGGTCGGTCACGAGCTTGACGATGTTGGGGTCGGCGGGGTTCTCGTCGTGGGCGAAGTGCGAGGCGAGGGTGCCCATCGGCTCGTCGCCGGCCCGCATGCGATCGACGAGGGCGTCGATGACGCCGGGCTCGATCTGCGGCTCGTCGCCCTGCACGTTGACGATGAGGTCGACGTCGTCGGGCAGCGACTCGGCGGCCTCGGCGACGCGCGACGTGCCGTTGGGGTGATCGTCGCGCGTCATCACGGACCTGAACCCGTGCGCGAGCACGGCGTCGTGGATACGCTGGTCGTCGGTGGCGACGAGCACATCGGCGATCGACTCGGCCAGCATCGCCTGCTCGATGACGTGCACGACCATCGGCTTGCCGGTGGCGTCGAGCAGCGGCTTGCCGGGCAGGCGCGTGGAGGCGTAGCGTGCGGGGATGATGGCGACGGTGGTCATGGGTTGAGACTTTACAACAATCGCCCCGGTGATGCCGAGGCGATTGTCGGAAGATTCGGTTGTTCGGTTGCGCGGGGGGATCAGACGCCCGAGGCGCCCTTCTTCATCTCGTCGACAAGGCCGCGGAGGCGGTTGACGCACTCGCGGATGTCCTTGTAGTTGATGTCGGCCTGGGCGATCTGGCTGGCGAGGCGGGTGGCTTCCTGCGCGGCGTCGATGTCGACACCCTCGCGGGCCTTGGTTTCGAGCACCTTCATCAGGCTGTAACGCAGCTCCATGGCCAGCGCGTCGTCGTTAAACGGATGGACCTCGATGGCACGGTGGAACGTATCGACGGCCTCGTCGAGCCACTTCTTCTGGGCGAACGCCTCGCCGAGGAACCGCAGCGCCTGGGCGCGGTGCTTCGGGTCGGACTGCGCCTCCTGGAACAGTGAGATCGCCTGGTCGGCGTTGCCCGCTTCGAGCTGACGCACGCCGAGCTTGAACTTCAGCGACATGTCCGTGGGGTAGTTCTTGACGCGTTCGGCGTATTCGACGAGCTCGAATTCCAGCTGCTCCTTCTTAAGCTGCTGGAGCTCGGTGTTGATGACCTCGCGTTCCTCGCCCTCGGCCTTGGCCCGCTTGGCGCGGAGCACGCGGCCGCGACGCGTGTACTGCTTGATCTTGATGTCGCCGATCTGCATCTTCAGGCGGTACTGCTTCTGCTTGATGAACGCCTCGTTGAGCAGGCCCATCGCCTCGTCTTCACCGTCTTCCGAATCCTTCTGCAGCAACAGCCGAACGTACTTCTGCAGGACGTCGACGTTTTCCCGATCGGCTTCGAATTCGGATTTGACGCGCTTGATCATCTCGTTCTGCGCCGCCTCGGTGCGCGCGACCTGCGTCTCCTGCTCCATCGCACGCTGCGCCGACGAGTCGCGGATGGACTCGCGGAAGCCGCCTTCGGACTCGAAGCGGCCTTGGTGCACCGCGAGCTCCGCCTGGCAGTCCTTGAGCTTCTTCTGCAGCGGCATGTTCATCGGGTCGAGCGACAGCGCCAGCCGGCACGACTCGACCGCCTTGTCCCAGGCGCCGACCGCGGAGAACAGGTCCGTCAGCCGCAGGTAGATGTGCTTGTTGGGTGACTTGGACTTGCGGTTGGCGTCGATCACGAAGTCACCGACCCAGTAGGCCAGCTCGCCGAGCTCGGCCTTGACCGCCTCGTCCATCATCGCCATCGCGAGGCTGGCGTTCTCCGGATCGTAGCTCCACAGCAGCTCGGCCTTCATGGCGCGTTCGACGGGGGTCTTGGTCGGCGCCTTGGGGGGGCGTCCCTTGCCGCCCTTCTGCTTGCGCTTGAGGGCCACCGCGCGCAGCGCCTCGTGCTGTTTCATGTTTTCGGGATCGAGGCGAAGACCGTTGATGTAGCATTCGATCGAATAGTCGTAGTTGCTCTTGGCCGCGACATCCTCCCCGAACTCGAAGAACCGCTTGGCCTTCTTGATCTCGCGCTGCTTCGCAAGCTCCTGCTTGCGTTCGAATTCGGCGCGTTCCTCTTCGGACATCTCCTCTTGAGGCTTGTCCTGTTTGCTGTCGCCGTCACTTTCATTCTTCTTGAATAATCCAAACACGCGTTTAACCCGCCTCAGATAGATTGGTTCAAGACCACCCTCGAAAACATACACCCGGAAGTCGCCGCCGACCATCCACTTGGATTCTAGGCTCGCCGCCCCGCACAGTAAATCCTAGACCTTGGCGGTGATACGTGTAGCTTCTATGATGTCGCGATGCCCGTCAAGGTCGACCAACTGCAAATTGTCCTGTATCCCGATCCGGTGCTCCGCAAGCGGGCCGCGCCCATCGAGCTGAACGACGAGGTCCGCGAGGTCGCCGCCCGCATGATTACCCTCATGCACGAGGCTCACGGCGTGGGTCTGGCGGCCCCGCAGGTGGGCCTGTCGTGGCGGATGTTCGTCGCCAACCCGACCGGCGAGCCCCAGGACGACCGCGTGTTCATCAACCCCGAGTTGCGGGATCCGGCCGAGATCGTGGCCGTTCAGAGCGAGGGCTGCCTGTCGATTCCCGACGTCCACGCCGACATCCGACGCCCGCAATCGATCTCGGTCGACGCCACGGACCTCGACGGCAACCGCTTCACGCTGACCGACGACGCCCTGCCCGCCCGCATCTGGCAGCACGAGACCGACCACCTCAACGGCGTGTTGATCCTCGACCGCATGTCCCGGCTCGACAAGATCGCCCACCGCCGCGTCATCAAGGATCTCGAGGCCGACTACGCTCAGTGACCGCGGCGGGCGCGCGCGTCTGCCCCACGCCTCGGCTCCGTCGCACGATCCTATAATCGCCAGACATGCGCCGTTCGCACCCAAACGCCGTCAGACCTCCAGCCACGACCTTGATCGCCGCGCTGACCGCCCTGCTTTTCGTCGTGCTGGCCCACGCCCCGACGCCGGCGGCCGCGGATACCCCGGACACGCCCGACACACCCGGCACGCCCGCGGCTGACGCGACGATCGACTTCGCACGCGACGTGCGCCCCATCCTCCAGCGGCGCTGCGTGTCGTGTCATGGCCCGATGAAGCAGAAAGGCGGCCTGCGCCTCGACGAACGCCAATACGCGGTCGCGGGCACCGACTCGGGCAGTGTGATCGTCGGCGGCGACGTCGGCACGAACGAGATCTATCGACGTGTCACCGCCGACGCCCCCAAAGAGCGGATGCCACAGAAGGCCGACCCGCTGCCCGATGACGAACGCGAGACGCTGCGTCGCTGGGTCGAGCAGGGATCACCGTGGCCCGATGCAACGTCGAACGCCGAACTCGCGGAGCGCGCCGGGTGGTGGGATCACACGACACAGACTCTGCGTCACTGGTATCACACGGCGGTCGGGTACATCAGGCCGTACCTTTTCGTGATCGTCGCGGGGCTGGGCGTGGTGGTGCTGGTGGAGCGTGGACGGAAGCTGAAGCAGGCGGATCACCGCTGGACCCGGGGGCGCGGCGGATGGTTGTTCAGGATGTGTGCGGCGCGACGGCCGAGCCACTACGCCGTCGGCCTGCTGCTGCTGACGTGCGCGATCCTCGTCGACTACGCCCGCGACAAGACCATCGAAGCCGATCGGCTCGCGCTGGAACGCGACGGCCTGACGGGCAAACAGACGGTGTGGAACGTCTTCGGTGATCCGCCGATCCCGTTCCGTCCGCTGCAGCCCGCCGCGCTGGAACGCGTGTACTACCGCGGCAACGACGAACGCGATCCGGAGCTGTTCAACGGCGGTTACTACCGCACCGCGACGTTCCACGTCGACGTCTGCGACGCCCAGATGAACACGCTGCACTACGGCGACGTGCCCGCGCCGGGCGAACTGTACATCCGCCTGAACATCGAACGCGCCCCGCTGACCACGCCTCACCTGTTCACCGACATGACGATCTCACGCGTGTGGCTGTCGGACGGCTTGATGACCAGCGACCGGCGCACGCCGTCACACGCCATCGTCGATCTGCAGACGATCGAGCCCCTGCAGCGATGGTCGGCCCACTTCCCCATCGGCCCCGCGCCGGGCAAGGCCACCGCGATGCAGGGCGTGGTCTACCTCTACGTCGGTCGACGGGACAACGACCCGCCCACGGGCGTTCTCCGTCACGGCATCCGTTACGACCTGGCGTTCGACGACACGGGTCGCGTGCTGCCCAAGTCGGACTTGTGGATGGGGTCGCTGTTGGTCTGGCAGAAGCTGGTCGTCGTGCCGCCCGGCAAATTGCCGATGACCGAGTGGTTCAGCGACAAACCGATCCCGGAGATTGTCGGTCACAACACCGACGATCCGGTGCTGCTCGGCCTGCCCGAGCATCTCGGCAAGAACGTCCCCGCGCGGAACGGTCCGGCTGATCACACACCCAACAGCGCGGAGCCGCAGGGACCGCCGCAATCCGACAAGTAGGCCTGCGTGCGAACTGGCCGGGGCGTTGTCACGTCGCCATGTCGGTAGCGAAGAACAAGGCGCCGCGCTCGAGCTGGCGCCCGCGCACGAAGTCGGTCCACGACATCACCCGCTTGCCGCGCGGCTGCACCTCCAGCAGACGCACCGCCCCGCCGCCCGTGGCGATGACACCCTCGGCTTCATCCAGCACCGCGCCCGGCTCGGCCGCGCCGACCCTGTAGTCCGCCAACGCCTCGACACGGCGCCACAGCAGCGGGTGACGCTCCGCGGTCGGGCTGGTCGCCCACCACGTCGTCACGCCCGGCCAGGGTGTCAGCCCGTGCACGCGGCAGCGCACCACCTCGGCCGACGCCGCGAAATCCAACTCCCCGTCCGCCCTGCTCAGCTTCGGCGCGAGCGTCGCGGCGCCCTCGTCCTGCGGCGTCGGCGTCAGCGTGCCCGCCGCCAGCCTATCCAGCGTCTGCAGCACGAGTTCCGGCCCCATCGCCGCGAGCCGGTCGTGCACTTCGCCCGCCGTATCCAGCGGATCGACGGGCGTGATCTGCGTGCCGAGGATGTCGCCGGCGTCCATGCGATCGACCAGCGAGAACACCGTGTTGCCGGTGACGGTCTCGCCGTGGATCAGGGCCCAGTTGATCGGCGCGGCGCCGCGATACTTCGGCAGCAGCGACGCGTGCAGGTTCATCGTCGCCACGCGGCCGTGGGTCGGCGACTCGATCAGCGCGTCGCCGACCTTCTGCCCGAACGCGACGACGACGTTGGCCTCGGGCTCGGCGGCGCGCACGGCGTCGAGGATCTCGTCGCGGTTGACGCGTTCGGGCTTGAGCAGCGGCAGCCCGCGCTGTTCGGCGAACGCGCCGATCGGCGTCGCGGTCATCTGT
Organism: Phycisphaera sp.; assembly: GCA_016125285.1. Classification (GTDB taxonomy): domain Bacteria; phylum Planctomycetota; class Phycisphaerae; order Phycisphaerales; family Zrk34; genus RI-212. The sequence goes on along the minus strand of WGMA01000028.1, from coordinate 157,562 downwards.
CGCTTGCGGCCGGCGGGTCGGTCGGGCTGCGTGATCACGAGGCGCACGTCGTGCGCGTCACACAGCGCCGACAGCGTCGGCAGTCCGAACTCACCCGATCCCATGAAGACGATGCGCATGCGAGCAACTTAACACCGACTGCGCCGCGCGGCCACGCGTGTGACGATTGCGACAGAAATTGCTTGGCCGCGCCGTCGACGCGGGTTATGCTTGAGTCATGCACCACGGCACGGACGCCAACGAACCGCAGACGTTGTGGGACCTGTTCCCCGAGGCGAGCCGAGCCGTGCATCATTCGACCAACACACGTGCGCCCCGCCGACCGATCGTCGCGAACGACGTGTCCGCGTCGATCGTCACGCGCGCCGCGCGGGTCGGGCAGGGTCGACACAACGGCAGCGCCGTCGCGATCGTCGAGTCCGCGGCCACGATGCGCGATCGCTACGACGAGATCGTCAAGCTGATGAAGGCGCGCCACGAGATCCGCGTGCGGAAGTGGCGGACGAGCAACACCGGCTGCGCGTGGCAGGTCGTCTACGAGAGCGGGCGCATCTCGCGGCTGATCGAGGCGCCGTACCCGCGCGGCCCGGTCAGCGCGGCGGTGTTCCTGCACGAGGTCGGCCACCACGCCATCGGCTTCACCCGGTACCGGCCGCGCTGTCTCGAGGAGTACAAGGCGTGGGAGTGGGCGTTGGAGACGATGCGCGAGTTCGACCTGGCCATCTCCGACCGCGTCCACGACCGCGTCGCGCTGAGCCTGCAGTACGCGGTGTCGAAGGCGGTCCGCCGCGGCATCAAGCGCCTGCCCGCCGAGTTGATGCCGTACCTCTGACCCGCGAAAGCAAAGCCGCTACGGCCCGGCGGGAGCCGTTCGCACCACCGAACCATCCACACGTGCGACCACGCCACCGGTGTGGCCACCGCTTTCGTCCAGTTCATGGATCACGATCGTCGCTGTGGGGGTGGACGCGATGTCGCTCGCGGGTCGGATGTATTCGTAGCCCGGGTACTGGCCGGTGCGCGGGTTCGTCATCAGATCGTGCAGCGACGCCGGCCCGCCCACGTAGGGTTCGATCTGTTCGATCCGAACAGGGAACGCCCCGCCGTTGTCGGTGGTGTACGTGATGACGCCGATCATCAACTCCCGCGCGTTCATCGCGGCCATCGCGTCGCGTTTCGACTTCATACCCATGAAGCCCACGACCAGGACCGCGACCACGATCAGCGCCACGACGGCGCCGATCGCCAGCGCGACCGATACGCGTTTGCTCGGTTCCCGGTGTTCCAATGAATCGTTGTCCGTCACGCCGCCATGTTAACAGGGTTGGACGTCGGCGACCTCCGCGGTGTCGCCGAGTGTCGCGACGTCGTACCCGGCCACGGTCGCCGAAGTCGCGTTCGCGGCGGCGACGCTCAGGGCGCGGCGAAGCGACGCGGCCGGGTCGCCCTTGGTGCGTATCCAGCCATCGACGAAGCCCGCGAGCAGCGCGTCGCCGCAGCCGACGGTGTTGACGACGCGTGTCGGTTCGACGTCGAGGCGGCCGCGCCAGGCGTGATCGTTGTGCGTCAGCAACGCGCCGTCGGCGCCGAGCGACAGCAGCACCCACGTCACGCGTTTGGCCAGTTCGCGTGCGGCCTCCGTTGCCGCGGCCTCGCTGCTCAGCTCCGCGCCGACCAGTTCCGCGAGCTCCGACACGTTCGGTTTGGCCAGCGCCAGCGGCAGCTCGCACGCCGCGCGCAACGCCTCGCCGCTGGAGTCCACGGCTACCGATGCGCCCTTGTCGAGGCAGTCGCTGATCATCGCGACGAAGTGGTCGACCGTCACGCCCGGCGGCAGCGACCCGCAGAAGCAGATCAGCGTGTGCGGCGCGGCCAGCTCGTCCAACGCCGCGCGCACGCGACGCAGGTCGTCGCGGCCGATCGCGTAGCCCTGCTCGACGATGTGCGTGTCGACGCCCGCGGCCGGGTCGATGAGCGTGATGCTCTGACGCGTGTGACCGGCCACCGGCACGAGACGGTCGCCCACACGTCCGGCGCAGTCGACGTGCAGCGAGCGGCGGTACCACTCGGCGTCTTCGTCACCCACAAAGCCTGTCAGCGTGCAGGGCTGACCGAGCACCCCGAGCGTGCGTGCGACGTTGACCCCCTTGCCGGCCGGTTGCAACGCGATGCGCTGACCGCGGAGGTGCGCACCGACGCGCAGGTTCGACACCTGGATCGTGCGATCAATCGCCGAGTTCAACGACACGCTCACGATACTGGAAAAACTTGCCATACCTTCAGCTTAGCACGTCGGCACCGATACGGGATCGGTGTATCACCGAGGCCCAGGTCCAAGCGTCAGGGATAGCCTGATTGAGGCGGCGACGCCACGACACGATATTGAAGGTGGAAAGAACGAGCGACGGGCCCGGTCGGTCCCGTCGAGAGATCGAGAGGCGCATCATGAAAGCCTCGCTCCCCCTGAACACACGTGCTGGCTTTACCATCACAGAACTCGTGATCGTCATGGCGGTCATCCTTATCCTGCTGTCGATCTTCATGCCGTGGGCGAACCGGGCGCACGAGATGAGCGACTTGGCCGCGTGCGGCACGAATTTGCGCCGCGTCGGCCTCGACATCGAGGGCTACATGGTCGACAACCAGCGGCGGTTCCCCACGGTGGGCGCGATCGTCGGGACGTTCAGCCCCGACGATCTGCTGTGCCCGAGCGACAAGGACCCGTACAAGCTCGGCGCCGCGATCACCGGCGCCAAGTCGCCGCGCCCGATCAGCTATGGGTTCAACGCCGAATACCCGGCGTACGAACTGCGCTACGGGCAGGCCGTGCCCGGCGGGAAGCGAGCGGTCGCCTACGACGCGTTGATCAGCGCGCCCGGCGGCGGCGAGGGGGCGAATGTCACGGTCTGCCGCGTGCCGGCGGGCAATCCGGACGGTTCACAGACACTCACGGTCGGCGCGTCGGAGGTGATGGGTTACCTCGCCGAGGGCGGCTACCTCGGACGGTGTCAGCCGGGCGACGGCGCGTTCAAGCCGTTCGACATCGGCGACAGCGTGTTCACGCCGCGGCACGATCTGAAGGGCGGCGTGGGCAACGTGCTCTACGCCGACTGGCACGTCGAGTCACACGAAGCGTTGCGGCCGTCGATGTTCGTGTTCCCTGAAGGCCGCGACCGCGAATAGCGCGACGACGATACGTCGCGCGCCCGATCCCCGGGAGAATCGAAGGCGTGAGATGAAAACGGCAAACCACACAACCAGCAGGAATGGATTCACCTTCACGGAGATGCTGATCGTGATTGCGATCATCCTCATCCTGATGTCCATCCTCGCGCCGCTCGGCGCACGTGCTCGCGAATACACCAAGATGGCGGTGTGCGCCACAAGGTTGCGTCAGGTCGGCATCGCAACCGAAGACTATCTCGTGGATCACGGCGTAAGCTTCCCGACGCTCGCGAACACGGCGGAGACGTATCCTGCCGACACGCTGCTCTGTCCCAAGGACGCCTCGCCGTACTACGCAGACCCCGAGATGGTCGGCGGCGAGAAGGCGATTCCGATCAGCTACGCGTTCAACATCGAGTATGCGGTCTTTGGCGTTTCCTATCCACGCGTCAAGTCGCCGATGTACCGCTCGGTTGCCTTTGACGGCGTCGTCGGCAGCTTCGATGAAGGCGACGACGACCGCAAGAATCCGAAGAAGGAAAAGAAGGTGAAGATCTGCCACATCCCGCCGGGCAATCCGGGCGCAGCCCACACGCTGAGCATCGGCGCTCCGGCCGTTCGCGCCCACCTCGCACACGGCGACTTCCTCGGCCCGTGCCCGGGCAGCGGCAAGCCCGGCGACGAGGGATTCACGCCATACGAATTCGGTGCGGCGCAGTTCCTGCCACGCCACGAGCTGAACGACGGCTTGGGCAACGTGCTGTTTGCCGACTGGCACGTCGCGGCCTACCCCGATGCGTACCCGTGGATGTTCATCTACCCCTACGGCATCGACGGCCCGACGGACCCCGGCAATGGCGGTAATGGCAACGGGAACGGCAACGGTAATGGCAACGGCAACGGCAAGAACAAGTGACAGGGCGCGCGGCTCGACCGCGACGATTTCCCGGATCGGAAAACAACCATGAGCACAACCATCCACCCCGACGTCACCCTCCAACGACTGCCCGTCACGTGGGAACCCAAGGCGCTGATCACCGGCGTGATCGGCGCCGCGGTGCTGATCGAGCTGGCGTTTGTCGCGTTCGGCATGCCCGACGTGTCGGCGCTCGGTTCGTCGTTCCTGTACGAGCGGCTCGGCGACAGCTTCATCCTCACGCTGCTCGCGGCGGGCATGGTCTTCACCGCGGCGTTCACGGCGGTCGCGTCGTGGGAGCAGGTGCGGATGAAGGTGCACGTCGCCGCGCCGGTGATCGGCGTGGCCGTCTGCTGGGCCGCGGCGATCGACGTGTACTACTACATGCTCAGCGACGCGCTGGTGGCGAACGTCGAAGGCGCCGCCGCGAAAGCCAACGTGATCGCGTTCGTCTGGGCCGTCTGTCGGGCGTGCAGCGGGTTTATCCTCGTGAGCGGCGCGGCGCTGATCGTCCGCCGCCGTGGGCAGGACCCGCACGACTCGGACATGACGCTGATCAACATCATCGGCCCGGTCGTGTTCGTCGTCGGCTACTCGGTGGCGCGGTTCGTTGGCACGAGCCCGGCGGTCACCAGCGCCGTCCATGACAGCACGTGGCTGCATCGGCCGTGGGACCTGCTGCCGCTGGCCGTGTACTTCATCGGCGGCGTGGCGGTGTTCCCGGCGCTGTACCGGCAGATCCGCACGCAGTTCGCGCTGGCGATCTGGCTCGCGGCGATCCCCGCGTTCGCGGCACACGCGCACATGGCGTTCGGCTCCGGCGCGGCGTTCGACCGCTCGTTCTTCCTCGCCCACGTGCTGGTGCTCGTGGCGTACCTCTCACGCCTCGGCGGCCTGCTGCTCGACCACAGCCGCACCTACGCCGAGGTCCGCCTGATGAACGACGACCTGGTCGACCAGGCCACGAAGCGCCACGCCGCCGAGCAGTCCGTCGAGGCGATCTACGGCAAGCTCATCGAGGCGATGCCCGTCCCGGCGTTCCGCAAGAACGCCAACGGCCGCTTCACGTTCGTCAATGAGGCGTTCGCGCGGCGCGTCAACCGCCCCGCCGAAGAGATCGTCGGCCTGAACGACGAGGACCTGTTCCCGTACGAGGCGGCCCGCAAGTACCGCACGGATGATCGGCACGTCATCGAATCGCACGAAACGCTCGACATCGTCGAGGAAAACTACACCCCCACCGGCGAGCGGCGCGAGGTCCGCGTGCTCAAGAGCCCGGTGTTCGACGACGCGGGCAACGTCACCGGCGTCCACGGCGTGTTCTGGGAGAGCGCGCCGAACGACTGATCGGCGCTTGTCCGCCGGGGCCCGCCCTGCTAGACTTTCGCGTCATGGATCGCAACGCTTACCAGAACGACGGCCTGCTCCTGAGCCTCGTCCTACTGCTGTCCGCTTCGGGCGGATAGGGAGCGATCGGTCTAGCCACACGGAATCAACGGACCAACCTGCCCTGTCTGCCTGAAGCGGACGGGGCTTTTTTGTTGGACCAGGCTACGCGTCAAGACGATACGAATACACACACGAGCGAAACGCTCGAATTTGACAGAGACGGAGCATTCCGATGGATACGGTCAGGATTTTTGACACGACGTTGCGTGACGGCGAGCAGTCCCCCGGCGCGAGCTTGAACCGCGCCGAGAAGATCGAGATCGCTCGTCAGCTCGAGACGCTGGGCGTCGACATCATCGAGGCGGGTTTCCCGATCACGTCGAACGACGACTTCGAGGCGGTGAAGACGATCGCCGGCGAGCTGGGCCGGGCGACGGTGTGCGGGTTGAGCCGCTGCGTCGCGGCCGACGTGGACCGCGCGGGTGAGGCCGTGAAGAACGCGGCGCACGGGCGCATCCACGTGTTCTGCGCCACCAGCAAGATCCACCTCGAGCACAAGTTCAAGAAAGCGTTCGACGAGATCGTGAAGATCAGCGTCGATCACATCGAGCGGGCGCGCGGGTTTGTGGACGACGTGGAGTTCAGCCCGGAGGACGCGTCGCGCACGGAGCTGAACCACCTCGTCGAGATCACCGGCGCCGCGATCGACGCGGGCGCCACGACGATCAACCTGCCCGACACCGTCGGTTACGCCACACCCGAGGAGTACGGCCGCATCTTCTCCTATCTGCGTGAACAGCTGCCGGTGATCGACGCGAAGGGCATCATCCTCTCGGCGCACTGCCACAACGATTTGGGCCTGGCGGTGGCGAACAGCCTCGCGGCGGCGATGAACGGCGCGCGGCAGATCGAGTGCACGATCAACGGCATCGGCGAGCGCGCGGGCAACGCGTCGCTCGAGGAGGTCGTGATGGCGATGAACACGCGCGGCGACTACTACGACCTCACGACGAAGATCAAGACGAAGGAGATCTACCGCACGAGCCGGATGGTCTCGAAGCTGACCGGGCTGGACGTGCAGCGGAACAAGGCGATCATCGGCGAGAACGCGTTCGCGCACGAGGCGGGCATCCACCAGGACGGCATCCTCAAGGAGCGCACGACGTACGAGATCATGGACCCGCGCGACGTGGGCATCCCCGAGAGCAAGCTCGTGCTGGGCAAGCACTCCGGCCGACACGCGTTCCGCGCCCGCATCGAGGAGCTGGGCTACAGCGTCGACGACGCGGCGGTCGATCGCCTGTTCACGAAGTTCAAGGCGTTGGCCGACCGCAAGAAGAACGTGTACGACGAGGACATCGAGGCGTTGCTGGAGTCGGACCTCGACAGCGCGTCGCGCACGGACCTGTGGTCGCTGGCCTACCTGCAGGTCAACGGCGGCACGCACCCGATCGCCACGGCAACCGTCACCATCACCGACTCGTCGGGCGAGACGCGCACGGACGCGTCGACCGGCGACGGCCCGATCGACGCGATCTACTCGGCGATCCAGCGCATCACCGGCGTGACCGCGGAGCTGACGGACTACCAGATCCGCGCGGTCACCGGCGGCAAGGACGCGATGGGCGAGGTCCGCGTGGAGCTGCGTCATCACGACACCCGCGTGCGCGGGCGCGGCGTGAGCACCGACGTCATCGAGGCGTCGGCGCTGGCGTACCTCGCGGCGATCAACCGGCTGCGTTCGCTGGACTATCGCACGGCCGAGGCGGCGTCGACCGCGCATCCGTGACGGGCGTATCGGGCGTCTCACTTGCCCGGGCCGCGCCGAGCAGGGATGATGCGGGGATGATGACGACCGATCGCCCCACCGTACGCCAAGCCATTTCCACGCTGATGCTCGCTGCGCTCCTTGTGTGCGCAGGCGGGCCGGCGGCAAGCGCGCAGGACGTCGCGGCGTCCAACCGCGTGGCCGCACGGCAGGCGTACGACCTGGCCGAGGGCTGGATGCGTCAGCTGCGCGTCGCGGAGTTCGTGCTGCCGATCGAGATCGAGGGACTCGCCGCGGTGCACGTGACGATCCGCAAGGGTGGCCCGACGCTCGGTCAGGCGACCGCGGCGGTCGCGGACCCGGCGGCGCTCGACGACAACGGCAAACCCGGCAAACCCAAGCGCGTCGACCTGATGCCGCTGCTGCAGCAGGCGACGCGCGAGGCGATCAAGGCGGCGGCGGTGACGCTGAAGGCGCCCAACGCGCTGGTCGAGGAGCGTGAGAAGCTGCTGCTCGACGTGCAGTTCGCGGTGAATCTCAAGCAGGTCCGCGCCAAGAACCTGCGCGACCTGCCGAGCCTGATCACGCTCGACGCCGACGGCCTGTCGATGCGCCGCGCGACCGAGTGGGCGTGGTCGCTGCCGAGCAACAACATCTCCACCAACGCCAACCTGCTCAGTCAGATCAACCGCCTGCTCGGCGAGCTGCACTACCCGCTCGACAAGCTGCAGGAGGTCGGCCAGCAGGACGGGCCCGAGCTGTACCGCTGCGACGTGATCCACATCGTCCGCCCCGCGCTCGACGCCGAGCCGGTGTTCCTGCACCGCGGCAACGAGCTGCTGCCCACCCAGCCGATTATGGACAAGCCGCTCGACGCGCTGCTCGTTCAGCTGTCCGGCCACCTGATCCACCGCCAGCGGCAGGACGGCCTGTTCGCCGGGACATATCAACCGACGTCGGACATATACGAGCCGGCCATCTCCGCGGCGCCGGAGATGGCGGTCGCGGCGTTCGCGCTGGCGCGGACGGCGCGGCTGAGCCGACTCGACCTCGAGCAGCGGACGCTGGCCCAGGACGCGGCGCGCAAGGCGGTCAAGGCGTTGCTCGACGCGCAGATCCTCAAGGCCGACGACGGCGCCGCCATCATCAAGGGACCCGCCGTCGCCGACCTGAAGATGACCGCCCTGCTGCTGCTGTCGCTGATGGAGACGCCCAACACCGGCGACCTGAAGAACGACCGCCTGCGGCTCGGCACCGCGTTGAGCGGTATGTTCAACGAGGAGACCGGCTGGTTCGCGGACAACAACGTCAAGGGCGCACGCGAGGCGACGCCGATCGACCAGGCCCTCGGGGCCGCGGCGCTGGCCAGGCTGTTCGACCAGACGCGCGAACCGGCGGCGGCGCGACAGGCCGTGGCGGCCCTCGACTCGCTGTGGAAGCGTGTCGAGAAGCTCGGCAAGGAGCAGTCGCTCGACAGCACGGTCGACCACCTGATGCCGTGGCTGAGCTACGCGGAGACCGACCTCGAGCGGCTCGGCCAAAACCGCGCCGAGCGCATCGAGTTCCTGATCGGCTGGGGCGAACGCATGTGGAAGAACCAGGTCCAGCCGCTCGAAGGCGCTCAGCCCGACGCCGTGGGCGGCTACCTGACGACCAACGGTCTGTTCGAAGAACCCACGTGGCAGAGCGCCGTGACGCTCGCCGGCCAGTCCGTCGTGCTGCGACACGCCAACGCGATGGCCGAGAACGACCGCATCCGCTGGATCGTCAACGCGGGCATGGCGGCGCGCTTCATCAAGCAGCTGACGATGCAGCCGAGCGGCGCGTTCTACGTGCGGAACCCCGCCGAGGCGATCGGCGGCGTGCGCGTGAGCCTGTGGGACAACCGCCAGCCGCTGTACACCACATCGATGGCGCTGCTTTCGCTGGCCGAACTGAAGCACACGCTCGCGGCCATGGGCGGCGGCGGGGGCTGAGTTTCCATGGACATGCAGGGGCTTGTCGGGTCGCGGCGGCGCCGGTCGCGCGGCGGTCAGTTGCGCTCGAAGTGCGCGACGCCGAGCATCTGATCGCCGTCGCCGCGGTGGGTCTGCAGCGTGAACGACTTGAAGTGATGAAGCACGCCGTCGATCAGCAGCACGCCCTTGGCCCAGCGTGCGCCGGGGCTTGAAGGCGTGCGCTGCTCGGCCTCGGCGAACGCTTCGGGCTGCATCTTCCGCAGGTGCGCGACCCACGTGTCCAACATCTCGGTCAGCGGTTCGACACGCACGAACGCCGCGCCGACCGGGCGGTCCGCGTCGACCAGCGGCAGCGCCTTGAACGCCTCGCTGTCGGTCAGCCTCGCCCCCTCGCTGCCGAGGGTATCGAGGCACTCCTGGAAAAGGTGATCGTGTGTCGTGACGACAAACCAGTCGCCGACGCGTCCGTACGCGAACGAAGCGACGCCGCGCAATTCCGGGCGCCCCGTCTGCGCGGCCAGCGCCGCGCCCAGATCAACGATCATGTACTTCGTGTCCCCGTGCTCGCCGAGCCGGACCTCCATCGTCGGCTTCTGCTGCTGCATCAACGCGAAGTTCGCCATGACCCGCACGTGTTCGAGCACGCGGGACAGGTCGTCGGCGACGGCCGGGTCACGCAGCTTGATCGCCAGGCCCGCGGCGGGCACGTCGAAGCCCGGCGCGGGGGAGACCGCGTCGCCGGGCACGCGCGCGGCGAACAACACGAGCGGGGCCGCGAGCTTCGGCACGACGTCGCCCGCGAGCGTCTTGGGCGCGAGGATCGCGTCCGCGGCACGCGCGACGTCCGGGTTCGGCTCGCTGTCGTAGAGATTCAGCGTCACCGCCGCGACGGTCGACATCGGCAGCGGCCCGAACTCGCGCGCCTGCGCGTCGCCCAGCTTCGCGAACAGCGCGGTTGCGTCGCGTGTCTGACCGGCGTAGTGCAGCGAAAGGTTCAGCCCATGTCGCACCGCGCCGATCGCGTGAAACTCCGAGTGGTCGGGCGTGCGGGCGAAGATCGTGCCCATGCGATCGGCCGGGAGCAGCCCCGTCCATGCCTTGTAGTACGGATCGTCGGCGAGCTTCGCGCCCCGGCCGAACGACTCGAAGATCGGCTTGATGTATTGCCCGTGCTTGCGGTCCCCCATCGCCATCCAGCGCTCGCTGAACGCCACGCCGGTGCGCGTGTCGGTCGTCTGATAGATCGCGAACGGCCCGATGGGCCCGTCGGCGCTCGGCTGGAACTCGAGCCGATCCACCGCGAGCTTCGCGTCGGCCTTGTCGACGCGGCTCATCAGGACGCCGGGCGGGTTGTCGCCCGCGTGTTCGGCGATCAGCACGACGCTGCGGCCGAAGTAGCGGTCGAAGATCTCGCCGCCGTCCATCTGCATCTTCTGTTGGACCTGCGCCCACGCGCCCGCCTGTTTGGCCGGCACGGGCAGATTCGCACGCAGGTACTTCCACAGCGGGTCGTTCTTGATGGTCGAGCGGAGCGACTCGAGGTCGTTGAGTTCGATGTAGAACCCCGTGCCGGCGGGCGCGATGTGTGCGCCATCGACGGGCTCGTCGGCACGCGTCACCGCCGCGGTCAGCGACACGCAGAGCGTCAGCGCCGCGACGAGCGGCAGTGCGTGCGTCGGATTGGTTCGGTGCGTACCCATGTGCGTAGATCGAGGCCGGTCACGCCACGCGGCGCGACGGGTCTGCTTACTGCGTCCGCTGTTCTTCAACGCCCGGCTTGGCCGGACGCGACGGCGTGAGCATGTTGATCATCTGGCCGAAGCTCAGCAGGGATGCGGTCTCGTTGTACGTCTGACGGATGTTCGACGGCTGGTCGCTGATCTGCTTGTTGACGTCCAGCACCAGCACGCTGACCGGGTCGGTCGCCTCGGCGTCGGGGCTGTCCGGCGCGTCGGTGTTCGCCGCGACGTCGGTCTCCTTCGGCTTGTCGACGACCTTGTCGTGCTTGACCGGCGGCTTGTTGATCACGGCGACGTCGCCCGGCGTGGCGCCGCGGTCGCGTTTGCCGCCGCCGCTGATGACGGCCAGCGTGACCACCCCCACAAACAGCACGCACGCGGCGATCGCGCCCCAGCGGACGATGCGGCCGATCACGCCGACACGCGGACGCTGCCAGCGATCGATCGCACGCTCGGCGAAGTCCGCGGCGTAGAACGGGTCGGCCAGATCGGCGGGCGTCTCGCCCAGCGCCTGCAGCCACAGCGCCTCGCGACGCCAGAGCTCGCCGCACGCGTCGCACTCGCGCAGGTGGCGCTCGAAGGCCTCGCGGTCGGGGCCGGCCAGGTCGCCGTCGCGGTAGGCGTCCCATTGCTGTTGGATGTGTTGGCAGTTCATCGTTGCACCTCGTCGGTCACGCGTTCCACACGTCGTCCATGCTGCCGAGCACCTTCCGCATCGCGGCACGCCCGCGATGAAGGTGGCTCTTGACGGTCCCCGTCGGCAGTTCCATCACCTCCGCGACTTCCTGTACGCTCAGGCCCTGCTGGTGGAACAGCAGCACGGCCTGCTTCTGTACGTCGCTCAGGTCCGCCATCGCCGCACTGAGGTGGCGACGCAGGGCGGCCAGTTCGTCGTGTCGCGCCACACGGTCGACGGGGCCGGTGTCGCCCGAAGCGTTGTGGTCCCACTGGTCGGCCAGGGTCTCGCGCTTGCGTCGGCGGGCGTGGTTGATCGTCAGACGGCGGGCGATCGTCAGCAGCCAGGTCCGCATCGGGTACTTCGGGTCGTACCGGTCGGCGTAACGCAGCATGCGGACGAAGGTGTCCTGGGCAAGGTCGTCGGCGAGATCGTCTCGGCCGGTGAGCTTCCGCAGGAAGTTGCGCACGGGGGCCTGATAGCGTTCAATCAGCCGCGACGCGGCGGACTGATCACCCTTCGCCGCGAGGCGCGCCAATTCACCATCGCCCTGCGTCTCACTCACGTGGATCGTCCCGCGGGCCATCGCCAGGCTCGAGACCGTCGAGGCACACGCCGTCGCCGCAGCTTGGACCATCATGCCGTTCACGCTAATGGATACCCGCTGTGAGCCCGGCGGTTGCAGCCCGCTGAGGAAAGTTTACCGGGTCAGACACGGGTAAACCAACGCCGGCCGCAGAGTTGCAAATCCTCGCCACGTAGCTGCGTCTGGTGGAATTGCGCTCGTCGGTTCCTCAGTCGTCCGTCCGCTGGCTGTCCCACCAACTCACGGCGTCTGTCTCCAACAATCTCGCCACGCTCGACGCCAGGTCCGATGGCGTGCCAGCCATCCCTGCCCGCTCGCATTTCTCGAAGGCAAACCAGAAGTCATCGCTGTCATCACCTGCGCCGAGCCGCCGACTTACGGTCATGTGTGACACGCGTAACTTGTCCGGCACATAGGCCTTGAACTTCGGAATGTCGACATTGTCACGTGCGGAATCCGCATAAGACAACTCGACGACGAAACTACCACCCCCGCTCGCAAACTGGATATAAGCTAAGTCGACGTGCCTCCCGCGCACTCGGTGATAATGCGGCATTAGCCCTTTGAACCCGAGGTCGTGCAATACAGGAACAACCGTCCGCTTGATTTTGCTAAGCATCATGTCGCGTGAGGCGGACATTACGCGGCTTCCTGGCCGGGCGGGGCGGCATGAACCTCCAACTCCGTCACGAGCAGCAGATCGAGGATGCTGAAGGTGTCATCGTCTCCGTAGACGATGAACGTCCGTCCCGACGGTGAGCGGGCAATGAAGTCCCGATGCTTGACGAGAAATACGCGTCCATCGGCCATGTGTATGGTGAATGGATGAAACGGTTCTGCTTGAAGGACCATCTTGAACTGATCGACTGTCATAACTGGATTATACCCCCGCGTACTGCGATTGCGATGTTGACCTTTGTGTCACCCAGTATACCAAGTCGACATCGAAAGGCGAGTCGCGGCTGGTCAGTACGCCCGGCCGTCGGGTCGGATGCGGAGCTTGGGCTCGGGCTGCGGCTGAGGGGCGGCGGGCTGGGCGCCTGGCTGCGCGGCTCCGGGCTGGGCCGCGCCGGGTTGCGCGACGTCCGCGCCGCCCGCGGCAGCGCCGGGGCGGTCGGCGATGATGTTGCCGATCTGGTAGCTGTGGATGTAGCCCACGTCGGTGATCGGCACCTTCACCTCGAAGGCGTGCAACTGGTTGGTGGTCAGCAGCGGCGTCTGGTGCTTCCACTTGCCGATGATGCGGCCGAACTTGTCGCCGATGCGGATCTCGAACGTGTACCGCCACGGCGCCGACGAGGTGTTCTGCAAGGTGCCGCGGACCATGATGTGCTTGCGATCGATGTTGGGGTAGCGTTCGAGCAGCACGTCGCCGCCGGTCGGATCGATGTAGATCGACTCGCCCTGATCGGGCCCCTGCACGACGGCGATCTTGTAGTCGAGCTCCCAGCGGGGCTGAGCGGCCCGCTCCTCGGGGCTGAGATCGAGCCGGGCCTGCTCCTGCTCAAAGGTGCCCACGCGTGCGGCGTCCTGCAACGACTGCTTCGCCTGGATCAGCTTGCGACGCTCCAGCGACAGCTGATTGCGTTCCTTTTCCAGCTGCTCCCGGGCGTCCTTCCAGCGGCTGATGTCCTCGTTGACGCTCTTCGACGCGATGAACTGCCTGACCTGGTCCAGCTCGTTGAGCGTCTTGGCCAGCTCGAGCTTCGCCGTGGCCAGTTCGGCACGCAGGGCCTGCATCTCGCGACGCATGCGATCGAGCTCACTCTCCGGCTTCGGCTGCGCCAGCACCGGCGTCGCCGCGGCACACAGCGCACAGAGCAACGCCACGCCCGTCCATATTCTCGCGATTCTCGCCTGCGACATGTGCGGCTCCTTCGACCCCAAAGCCCCCCGCCCGGCGTGATGACACTTCAGTATAGTCGGTTCGACGCGTTTCGCGGACGAAAGTTCCGCAACGTCGCACGCACGAGCTGCGTAGCATGTTACAATCGCTCCGTAATTCCGCGGGGCTGGGTGAGTCCGGTCAGACAACTCGCGAGCCCGACCGAATGTTCCGAACCCGAATCGGCAATCCAATGGCATGGGTGACCTGCGCGGCGGCGGTCGCGTGCGCCGCCACACTGCTCGCCGCCGACGGCGCCATCGACACCGCGCCCCCGACCGCGACGGTCATCTCCCCGCCGGCCCCCGTCGAGATCACCGACGCGCAGCGTGCCGAGGCGAACAAGGTGTACGTCGACCTGTTCGGCGAGCGGGAGAAGCAGGTCAGGCTGACGCCGGATACGGCGGACGACCTGACCTTCGCCAAGTCGCTGCTCGAAGCGGCCGGCGCGGCGGCGAACACGCCGGCGTTGCAGTCGCTGCTGATGGAGAAGACCTACGACGCGGCGATCGTCGACGCCAAGGGCCTGGACATCGCCATCGAAGCGATGGACAAGCTGATCGGCGTCGACCCGGCACGCGAGGCGTTCGGCCTGCAGCGCAAGCGCGAGGCATATCAGCAGGTGTTCGCGACGGCGCGGGGCGACGCGAAGATCGACGCCGGCGGGGAGCTGCTGGACATGCTGATGGACGAGGCCGACGCGAAGAGCCGCGCGAACCTCGATGACGACGCGATGACCGCGTACCGCGAGGCGTTGAAGGTCGCCACCTCCATCCGCTCGCCCGAACGCGACACGATCCGCAAGCTGATCGAGCAGCAGAACCGACGCATCATCATGCTGCGTAAGGCGGACCAGCTCAAAGACCGCCTCAAGGCCGACCCGAAAGACACCGACGCCGCGACGGATCTGGTGATGCTGTACCTCGTCGATCTCAACAGCCCGATCGATGCACGCAAGTACACCTTCCTGCTGCAGGACGACGCGCTGAAGCAGAACATCCGCGACGCGTCGAAGGACCCGGCCGAGGTCGAACCGTTGCGGGCGCTGGCGCTGGGCGACTGGTACACGGAGCTGGCGGGCAAGGCGGGCGGCACGGCGCGGTGGAACCTGCTGTCGCGGTCCGAGGCGCATTACCAGGCGTTTGTCGACAGCGACGTGAAGGACGATCTGGCGCGCTCGAAGGCGAAGTTCGCGTTGGACCGCACGAAGAAGGCGCTGGCCGCGCTCGAGCAGACGATGGCGCCGGCGGTCCGGTCGGTCGGCAAGGTCGCAGCGGGCAACGTCGCGTTGGCCGAGCGCGGCGCCCACGTCCGCGGCGTGGCGAACCACCCCGACGAACTGCTCGACGGCAACTCGACGAAATACACCGGCAGCACCGGATTCGCGTATTCATCGTGGCCCTGCGAGTGGGTCGTCGAGCTGCCGACCGTCTACGCACTGCGGGAGATCCGCATGCTGCTGTGGGACATCGACCGGGACAAACGCTACTACCGATACGCGATCGACGTGTCGAAGGACGGCAAGAAGTACGTGACGGTGGTCGACCGCACGGGCGACAACGAGCGACCGATGAGCTGGCAGCTGATCAAGCTCCGCCCCACCGCCATAAAGTTCATCCGCGTGCGCGGCACGTACAACAACGAGAACTCCGGCTTCCACGTCGTCGAGCTCGAGGCCTACTGCAACCCCCCGCGCGACAAGCCGAAGACCACGTTCGGCGAGGGCTGACCCGGCGCGTCTACGTCGCCTTCTTCGTCATCAGCTTCGCGACCTTCTCCACGTAGCCGTCGATGTCGCACTTGCGTTCGAGGCCCGACGCCGCCATGTAACGCACCGTGCCGAAGATCGGTCGGCGTGTCCACGGCCGGTCGTGCAGCCCGTACACCCAGCCGACGTTCGCGTACGACACCGGGTCGCGCCCGTCGATGAAGTAGCGGTTGTTCAGCTCCAGCGTCACGCGGTACGCGTGCTGCGGCGTGTTGGTCCACTCCAATATCTTCTTACCCCAGTACATCCGCATGTAGTTGTGCATGTAGCCGGTGTGACGCATCTCGTTCATCGCCGCGTTCCAGTACCGGTCGTGCGTCTCGGCGTCGGCCAGCTGCGTCGCGGTGTACACGTGTTCACGCTCGTCGGGCGTCTGCTGTTTCAACGTCGCCTGCGCCCAGCGCGGCAGGCACGCGAACCGGTCGTACTCCGGCGTGAACCGCACGAAGTTGAACCCCAACTCGCGTCGCACGACCAGTTCCTCGATGAACACCTCGCGGTCCTCCGCCGTGCCGCGCTTCGCGTTACGCACCTCCATCGCGACCGCCACCGGCGAGATCTGCCCGTAGTGCAGGTACATGCTCATGTACGACACGTCGTCGGTCTGCGGCTGGTTGCGGTTCGCCGCGTAACGATCGAGCTTGTCCTCGACGAGCTCGCGCAGCTTCTTCATCGCCTCGGCCGTCCCGCCGCGAAAGTGCTGCGGCACGGGTTCCGCCGCGTCGCTGACGCCGAGCTTCTCGAGCACCGCGGCGGTGTCGCCGATGTCCATCGATTCGATGTCGATGCCGAGCGCGTCGTGTTTGACGGGGGTGGCCTTCAGCTCGACCAGGTACTCGTCGAGCCGCTTCATCAGCTTCGGCCGGATCGTCCGCGCCGCGTACTCGGCCTTGTTCGACGCGGTCTCGACGGGCACCACCACGTCGGTCTCCACCTGCACCATCGGGCAGTCGATCGCCGTCGCCACCGCGTGCCGCCACACGACCTGGTGCCGCAGGTAGCCGCGGTCCGTCACGACCAGCGACGCGTCCTGCGCGATTTGGGGGATCACCTCGACCGGCGCACCTCGACGGATCACCATCCGCACGCCCCGCCGCTCGAGCGCCGCCGCGGCGTCGCGCAGCCCCTCCAGCATGAATGCCTTGTGCCGCCGGTTGCTGTCGGGGTAATCGCCGACCAGCGCGAACGCGCACACCAGCGGCAGCCCCATCGCATTCGCCTCGCGCACCGCGTGCTCCAGCGCGTGATTGAACACCGCGCGCTGCGACGCCTGCATCCAGTACAGCACGTAACGACCGGCGCGCGGCTCGGCGTCGTTGAGGCGGCGGATACGCGACGTTTGAATGTCAGAGGAACTCACCGGCGTCCGTTCGGTTACTGCTTGGTTGCCTTGCCGCTGAGCATCTTCAGGCGGCCCCAGTGGAAGTGTATCACACCGGCCTGGTCGGTCGCGAAGCCGAGCGTCTGCGGGTGGAAGCGCGGCGGCCCCCACGCCTTGGCGACCGAGCACGACGAGGCCGACCCGCTCCATTTGAACAGCAGCTTGCCGTCAATGAACGTCTTGACGTCGACCTGCCCGCCGCCGAAGCCGTGGACCTCGATCCGCGCCACGTAGATGCGGTGCGACTCGAGCGTGAACGGCGTCGTCGTCTCGTTTTCCGTCACGTCCTTGCCGTTGATCGCGTTCAGGCCGGCGATGAACTTGTTCTCGCGACGGTGCAGCTCGCCGACCTTCAGCAGCACGGCGTTGCCGCTGCCGAACGGGAGCTGCATCGCGAACGCGCCGCCGGGCGAGTCGCGCTCAAACAGCGTCTCAACGACGTAGTCGCCCTCCGGCACGGTCGGCAGCGACAGCTGCGCGGGTGTCGGCGGGTTGGCGTGGATGCCGTCGTCCAGCTTCTTCCACTCGCCGCGGTTGACGTTGAGCGTCGTGTTGACGTCGGCAAACAGATCGATCCAGTCGCCACCGTTCGTGGAGACCGCGAACTCGGACTCCGTGGCCGGCTTGTCGGACTTCGACGCCACCTTGGTCGGGGTGTCGGGTTTCGTCGTCTTGGTCGGTGTCGGCGCTGGCGTGGCGGGCTTCTCCGCTTCCACGGGCGCCGGCGCGGGCTTGGGCGCGGGCTCCGGCTCGGGATCGGCCGCCGGCTTGTCGGGCGTCGTCGGGATCGTCAGCTTCGGCTTGTCTCCGTCGTCGGGCTTCGCGCCCGGCAGCGACGGCGCCCCACCCGGCAGCGACAACCCGCCCGACGGCAGCTTCAGCCCCGCGGGCTGCTTGTAGTTCGGCAGCTTCACGCCCGTCGCCGTCACGCGATTACCCGACGCGTCGGTCTTGATCTGCGGCGCCGCAGGTTCGTCCGGCTCGGCCGGCTTGCTCGGCAACGACACCGGCGTCACGGCCGGCTCGCTGCTCGGCGTCGACGACGGCGGCAGCGTCACGCTCGGCTTCGCGCCCGGCTCGGGCACCTTCGGCACG
Organism: Phycisphaera sp.; assembly: GCA_016125285.1. Taxonomy (GTDB): domain Bacteria; phylum Planctomycetota; class Phycisphaerae; order Phycisphaerales; family Zrk34; genus RI-212. The sequence continues at coordinate 139,236 of WGMA01000028.1, read as the reverse complement.
AACGGCTCGCTCGGCGTCGTGTCCGCCACCGCGACCTCGCGCGGCTTGATCACCTTCACGTCCGGCGCCGTGCCGCCCAGCGACGCCAACGCCGCCGTCACACGCTGCCGTTCCGCGTCGTCGGTCAGGTGCATCGCCAGGTACTTCTCGTAATACGTCGCGGCGTTCTTCTGCATGTCCGGCCGCGCGCCTTCAGACGCCATGCCCGCCAGCTCGCTGTACCAGTCGCCCAGCCGCAGCGCGTCGGTCTTCGACACGCGGTCCGGCCCCTTCGACGCCAGATACACCAACTCCTTGAGTTGCTCGTCGTTCGTGCGGAAGCGGTACTCGACCGCCTTGCCCGGCTGATTCATCTCGACCACGTAGAGCAGCACGAGCTTCTTGGCCGCGTCGAAGTTCAGCGGCTGGCTCCGCACCGTCGCCTCCAGCGCCGACACGGATTTGATCTGCGCGATCTGCGACTTCTTCGCCTCGATCTGTGCAACGCGATCCTCCAGGCCCATCTCCTGCGCCTTGGCGATCGCCAGGTCGTAGGTCGTCGTCGCCCCCTGCCACTCGTGCACCTTGATGTAGTCCGACGCCATCTCCAGCTGCACGTCGATCAGCCGGTTGCCGACGAACTTCTTGTCGCTGTCGGGAACCAGACGCACCATCTTCAGCAGCCGGCTCTCGGCCTCGACCAGGCTCTGCTCGCGGCGGTCCGGCACGTTGTTGGCGATCAGCATCAGCGACTCGACGATCGTGCCGTACCCCTTGACCGACAACTTGCACAGCGACTCGATCTTGGTGTGAAACTCGACCAGCGACTCCGGTTCGGACTCGGCGTACTGCTTGGCGTACGCGTAGATCTCCTGCCCGAGCTCAACGTCGTCGTCGACGGTCGCGGTGCTCCGCACCTGCAACATCCGCTTGGTGAACTTCTGATCAAATTGGTCGGCGCCGGGCCCCGCCCACACGGCCGCGCTGCAAACGCAGACCGCGAGCGGCAACAGTAACGTACGAAGGTGCCCCATCATCGTCTCCTGTGCTGCGGCTGATAAGAAACCGCTGTACTTATTACGCTTATGCTATCCGTCACCGAGCCTGCGGACAAACCCCATCGGCGCGCAACGGGGCCGCATCCCAAGGCATTAGACGCCCGAAACACCCCTTCGTTCACGCGTTACGCAAAGTCACAGCCGCCCGTCATTCCTTGAACAACTGCCCGAACGGCGTGTCACAAAACGCGCTGAAGTCGATCTCCTCCTGCTGCACGTACCCCCGATGGGGCATCAGGCCCCGCATCACCAGGTCCGCCACCGCCGCGGCGCTCGACGCCGTCGAGATCTGGATCGCCGTCCAGTGCCGCCCGTACAGCTCGCCGTGCTTGACGATCTTCGTGTACGTCTGCTGCGTGAGGATGCCCTGCTCGGTTCGGCCGACCACCGTCACGAGCACGACGACGCGGTCCTGCTTCGTCGTCGGCACCGCCGACTCGAGGATCTGCTTGAGGATCGTGCGGTACTCGTTGAGCTTCAGGTCGAACATCAGAAACTTCATCAGGTCGCGGTGCCCGATGTAACGCATCGTCTTGTAGTTGAGGTTCCGGGCCTTGCCGAGCATCGAGTGCGCCAGCGTGCCCAGACCGCCCGAGGTGTTGAACGCCTCGTACTCCACGCCGTCGATCACGACCTGCTCGTAGCCCTCCAGCGGGCGCAGCTGCGTGAGCTTGCCGTCGACGATCGCCTCGCAGGGGTTGCCGTACTCGTTGATCAGGCCGTCGGTCGACCAGGTCAGGTTGTACTTCAGCGCGTTGGTCGGGTTCTCCGGCAGCGCGCCGACGCGCAGGTGCGCCCGCTCGACGTCCGCGTAGTTCCGCATGATGTGACCGGCGACGATCTGGATGAACCCCGGCGCGATCCCGCACCGCGGCACGAAGTTGCCGCTGACCTTCTTCGACAGCTCCTCGATCACGTGCCCCGTCTCCACGTCCTCCGACATGTCGAGATAGCTCGTGTCGGTGTCCGCGGCGGCGGTCGCGATCGCCAAATTGCAGAAGTGAGGGCAGCAGTTGATCACCAGCGCCTTGTCCTTCAACGCCGCACGCATCGACTCGCCGTCGTTGACGTCCAGCTGGTGCGCCTCGGCCACGCCCGCCGCGCACGCCTCGGCGCGCTTCAGGTCCATGTCATACACCGCCAGCGGATACTTCGTCGACAGGTGCGCGATCACCAATTCGCCGATCTTGCCGCTTCCGATCACCGCGATCTTGCGTGTGTCCGTGCTCATACACCACCCCTTTCACGTCCGTGCGTGTGCGTCTGCTCAATGCTCCAGCGCCTGCTTCTCCGGGTTCACCTCGCGGATGATCTGGCTGACCGAGTGCTGGTTGAACCCCTTAAAGCCCTGCTTGCGTTGCAGGTTTTCGAGGTGGCTGCCGATCGCGCCCTCCGCGGCGAACTTCGCGTACGCCTCGGCGGTGATCGCGCCGCGGTCGCGCATCGCGTCCAGCCGCTTCGGGTCGACCTTCCACCGCTCGCCCACCGTGAACGCCTGACGCAGGTGAGCGAAGTCGCTGAACGGCTTCATCGTTTCCACGTCGTACTTCTTCAGCGCGTCGCGCAGGTGGTCGAAATCAAACTGCGCCTCGAGGTGATGCATGCCCGCACGCAGCATCGACTCGCCGTGCAGACCGCACCACATGCCCACCGTGCCCGGCTTGTCGAGCGTCGGCAGCGGCTCGACGGTGAAGTCGATCGCGCCCTCGTCCGGCCGCAGGTCCACATCCGCAAAGATCACCAACCCCGCGCCCGGCTGCTCCATCACCTGCGCGCCCCAACCCGCCTCGGCGCCCGCGTAGTACCGCTCGCGTTTCTTGAAACCGAACGCCTGCAGGATGCGGATGAGCATCACGAAGTGCCGTCGGCTCGAGCGGAACGTATGGTGGTCGTGGTTCGCCCAGCCCAGGCCCAGCCCGTCCTGCCGCCACTTCTGCACGCGGCCCGCCGTGTTCCGCGCCTGCCAGTACCGCCGCTCGCCCTCCGCGAACACCCACGCGGCGATGTCTTCGTCGAGCTCGCCCGCGAGGCTCTCGGCCAGCGTCAGCGTGTCGTGCATGCCCTCCTCGTCGTCGTCGAACCTGCGGCGACGGTTCGTCCACATCTCGATCGCCTCGATCATCCAGCCCGCCGCGTCCGTCGAGTCCGGCACGTACCCGCGGTACCCGCGCCGCTCGACCACGCCGAGCTCGCCGCCGCGACGCGATTCCGGCCCGTTCGACAGGTACATCACGCGGTACCGTGACAGCGGCGTGCCACTGACGCCGAGGCTCAGCCCGTGCGCCGTCTGGAAGTCCGCGATGCTGTCGACCTTGATCGCCACCGACACGCGGTCGATATCGTCCGCCAGCACGATCCGCGGCAGCTGCGCGTAAGGGTGCCACATCGCGCGGTGCCCGTCGGGCGTCTCCGCCACGGACTCGACCACGTATCCATATTCCTCGGCGAGCTCCGCCGACGTCACGCGGCTCTGCGGCACGATCACGTGATCCACCCAGTCGAAGAAATAGGTGCTCGACTCGTCGTGCATCCGCTTCGCCAGCGTCGCCGCGAACGCGCGATCCGCGAGGAACTCGTCCACGAGCCCACGCACGAACGTGTCCGCCGCCGGGCACAGCGGCCAGACAAATCCTTCGGGCGCGGTTTGTAGAAAGTCGGTTCGTGTCATGTTCGCTCCGTGAGTGATTCGTCACTCCGCGTTGTCGATCTGCGCCCGCTGCAGCTTGCCGCTGTAGTCGACGTAGACCGTTTTCCATTCGCTGAAAATGTCCAGGCCCGTCCACGCCGCCTCGCGGTGGCCGTTGCCGGTGCCCTTGACGCCGCCGAACGGCATGTGCACCTCGGCGCCGATCGTCGGGCCGTTGATGTACACGATGCCCGCCTCGATGTCGCGCATCGCGCGCATCGCCGCGTTGACGTCCTGCGTGTAGATCGAGCTGCTCAACCCGTACGCGCAGTCGTTGAGCGTCTCGACCGCCTCGTCCAGCGAGCCGACCTTCACCACGCTCAGCACCGGCCCGAAGATCTCCTCCTTGAAGATCCGCATGCCGCGCGTCACGCCCGTGAACACCGTCGGCCGCACGAACCACCCGTGCGCCAGAGCGCCGTCGCTCATCCGCTCGCCGCCGCACGCCAGCGTCGCGCCGTCGTCATCGCGCCCGATGCGGATGTACTCCAGCACGCGTCGCATCTGCGTCTCGTTGATGATCGGCCCGGTCAGCACGCCATCGTCCATGCCGTTGCCGACCTTCACGTTCTTCGCCGCGTTCACGATCCGCTCGACCATCGCGTCGTGCACCTTCTCGTGCACGATCAGCCGACTCGTCGCCGTGCAGCGCTGCCCGGCCGTGCCGAACGCGCCCCACGTCGCGCCTTCGAGCGCCAGGTCGAGGTTCGCATCGTCCATCACGATCTGTGCGTTCTTCCCGCCGCACTCCAGCGACACGCCCTTGCCGGTCGCGCCGCACGTGCTCGCCACGTAGCAGCCCGTCTGTGTCGAGCCCGTAAAACTCACCAGATCAATATCGCCGTGTTCGACGATCGCCTTGCCCGTCACCTCGCCGCTGCCGTGCACGAGGTTGACCACGCCCTTCGGCACGCCCGCGTCGACCAGCGCCCGCACGAACTCCACGCCGCACATCGGCGTGTCCTCCGCGGGCTTCAGCACGATCGTGTTGCCGCAGATCAGCGCGTGCAGTCCCTTCCACGCGGGGATCGCCACCGGGAAGTTCCACGGCGTGATCAGTCCGCACACGCCCTTCGGCTCGCGAAACGACAGACACAGCTTGTCGGGCAGTTCGCTCGGCGCGGTCTTGCCGTGCATCCGCCGCCCCTCGCCGGCCGCGAGATGCGCCATGTCGATCGCTTCCTGCACGTCCCCCAGCCCCTCGGGCAGCGGCTTGCCGCACTCGCGCGTCACCAGCGCGCCCATCGCGTTCTTCCGCTCGGCCATGATCTGTCCGGCGCGTGTGATGATCTTCGCCCGCTCCGGTGGCGGCGTGCGTTTCCACGCCGGATACGCCGCACGCGCCGCCGCGACCGCGCGACTGACCTCCTCCGCTGGCGAGTCCGGCGCCACGCAGATCACGTCGCGCGTGTCCGCCGGGTTCACGCACGGAATCTCCGCCGCCCCGTCCGGCCAACACCATTCGCCACCGATGTAGTTCAACGCCCGATCAGACATGTAAGCCCCCTTTCCGTATGTATTATACGCCGCGCCCGCCATTTTCGTTCGTTCGCAAATCGCGGCGCTCTACGGATTTGAGTAACGCGTTGCCCCACGCATATACGTACGCCTATTATGTCCCCGAACCGCCGGACGCCCGGCACCGTATCTCCCCATAGTCACACCCCACGAGGCAACACCGCATGCATCGTCGCACCATCCTCTCGTTGACCGCTACGCTCGTCGCCGCCCTGCTCCTGCCCAACCTCGCGCACACCGCCGAGGTCCAGCCGCTCAAGAAGGGCGACCGCGTCGCGTTCTTCGGCGACTCGATCACGCAGGCCGGCGCCGGCAAGGGCGGCTACATCCGCCTGTTCGAGGCCGCCGTCAAGGAGGCCCACCCCGACCTCGGCGTCGAGGTCATCCCCGCCGGCATCTCCGGCCACAAGGTGCCCGACCTGCAGAAGCGCGTCGACCGCGACGTGATCTCCAAGAAGCCCACCATCGTGTTCATCTACATCGGCATCAACGACGTGTGGCACTGGAACCGCAACGCCGGCACGAAGAAGGAAGACTACGAGGCCGGCCTCAACGACCTGATCAAACGCATCACCGACGCCGGCGCACGCGTGATCCTCTGCACACCCAGCGTCATCGGCGAGAAGACCGACGGCTCCAACAAGTTCGACTCGATGCTCGAGGAGTACTCGGACATCAGCCGCAAGGTCGCCAAGGAGACCGACACGCAGATGCTCGACCTGCGTGAGGCGTTCAAGGCCTACCTCAAGGAGCACAACACCGAAAACAAGGAGCGTGGCGTGCTTACCCGCGACAGCGTGCATCTCAACGAGACCGGCAACCGCTTCGTCGCCGACCAGATGCTCGCCGCGGTCGGTGAGAAGACCGGCAGCGACAGCGCCGCCGCGCCGTCGCCCGCCCTCGCGTTCACCATGAAGGACATCGACGGCAAGGACGTCAACCTCGCCGACCGCTACAAGGGCAAGGTCGTGCTGATGGTCAACGTCGCCAGCAAGTGCGGCAACACCCCGCAGTACAAGCAGCTCGAGGCCTTGCACGAGAAATACTCTGGCAAGGGTCTGGCGATCGTCGGCTTCCCCTGCAACCAGTTCGGCGGGCAGGAGCCCGGCAGCGCCGAGGACATCAAGCAGTTCTGCACCCAGAACTACGGCGTCAAGTTCGACATCATGTCGAAGATCGAGGTCAACGGCGGCGACGCCCACCCGCTCTACAAGTACCTGACGATGGAGGCGCCCGGACTACCCCACGCCCCCATCAAGTGGAACTTCGAGAAGTTCGTCGTCAACCGCGACGGCAAGGTCATCGCCCGCATCGCCCCCGGCACCAAGCCCGACGACGCGAACGTCGTGGCGACGATCGAAAAGGCGCTGGCCGAGTGATCGTCACCCGCGCGTAACCTCAGGCCGGCACGCGGACAATACTGGTTCAGGAGGCGCGTGGCGTTTTTGCCCGAATGTTCGCCTCACGCAAAGTTTGAGCTAAAATAAAACCCGCCATGGAAGTACCCGACTCGATCGACATGCCGTTCAACGTCCCGTTCACGCACCGCCTGCGGTTCACGCAGGACGTGTTTGGACAGGACGCCGCGGTGCTCGCCGACCTGCTCGAAGCGTCGGGTGATCAGCGGGCGCGCGTCCAGTTCTGGGTCGACGAACAGGTCCTCAACGCTCAGCCCGACCTCCGCCAGCGGATCAACGGCTTCTACCGCGACAACGCCGACCGCATCATCCAGCCCGGCAACATCCAGGTCGTGCCCGGCGGCGAGTCGGCCAAGAACGACATCCACATCTTCGAGCGCATGCTCAAAGTCATCAACGCCGCGGACCTCGATCGGCGCAGCTACATCGTCGTGATCGGCGGCGGCGCCGTGCTCGACGCCGTGGGATTCGCCGCGGCCATCGCCCACCGCGGCATCCGCCTCGTCCGACTGCCCACCACCACGCTGTCGCAGGACGACTCGGGCGTCGGCGTCAAGAACAGCTGCAACCTGTTCTTCAAGAAGAACTGGGTCGGCACCTTCGCCGTGCCGTGGGCCGTGATCAACGACGCGAAGCTGCTCGAGACGCTGCCCGACCGTGACTTCGTCGCGGGATTCAGCGAGGCGGTGAAGGTCTCGCTGCTCAAGGACCCGGCGATGTTCGACCAGCTGTGCGAGCTCGCCCCGCGGATCGCCAAACGCGAGCCCGACGCCGCGATGCCGATGATCAAGGCCGCCGCCATGTGGCACCTGCGTCACATCACCCGCGGCGGCGATCCCTTCGAGATGCTCGAGGCCCGACCGCTCGACTACGGACACTGGTCCGCACACAAGCTCGAGGCGATGAGCAACTTCGAGCTGCCCCACGGCGAGGCCGTCGCCATCGGCGTCGCCATCGACACCGTCTACTCCGCCGCCGTGCACGGCCTCGACCCCGCCATCGCCGGCCGCGTGCTCAACTGCCTGAACGACCTCGGCATCCCGCTGTATCACCCGATGCTCGAGGACATCGACACGCTCCACGCCGGCCTCGAAGAGTTCCGCCAGCACCTCGGCGGTCGCCTCACCGTCACGATGATCCGCAAGGTCGGCCATCCGATCGACGTTCACGAAGTCGACTGGGCCGCGATGTGCGACGCCATCACCCACGTCGCCGACTTCGCCCGCCACCATGTTTGATCACACCGCCCGTTTGGCGACGCCCCGCACGGGCGTGTTGCGTCGTGCGCCACGCGTGTCGCGCAACAATCCATTGGCGAAAGCACGCCCCTGCGGGGCGTCGCTAAACGTCCTACAATCCCGCCATGCAAATCGGATACTGCACCAACGTCCACGCCGGCCCGACGCTTGAGACGATGCGCGCCAACCTCGAACGCCACGCCCTGGCGGTCAAGCAACGCGTGCGCCCCGAGGGGCCGATGGGCGTGGGGCTCTGGCTGGCCAACGACGCCGCGGCCCAGATCGCCGAGGGCGACGAGGCGGCCCGGCTGCGCGACTGGCTCGCCGAGCGCGGGCTCGTGCCGTTCACCATCAACGGCTTCCCCTACGGCGACTTCCACGAGCCGATCGTCAAGCACCGCGTGTACAAGCCGACGTGGTACGACCAGCGGCGCGTGACCTACACCCGCAACCTGATCAACGTGATGCACGAGATCCTGCCAGAAGGCGTGGAGGGCTCGATCAGCACGCTGCCGCTGAGCTGGGGTTGGCCGGAGCCGACGCCGCATCAGCTGGAGCACGCCGCGACGCACCTGCGCGTGCTGGCGACACAGATGGCGCGGCTCGAGGCGGACACCGGCCGACTCCTCCACGTGTGCATCGAGCCCGAGCCCGGCTGCGCGATCCAGACCAGCGACGATATCGTGCGGTTTTTCGAGGACTACCTGCTGAAGGACGGCGACGAAGCCACGACCAGGCGGCATGTCCGCGTGTGCCACGATGTGTGCCACGCCGCGGTGATGTTCGAGCCGCAGGCGGACGTGCTGCGAAAGTTCGCGGCGGCGGGTATCGGCGTGGGCAAGGTGCAGGTCAGCAGCGCGGTGATCGTGCGGTTCGACGCGATGGCGCCCGACGACCGCCCGGCCGCGCTCGATCAGCTGCGCGGCTTTGCGGAGGATCGTTACCTGCATCAGACCTGCGTGCGCAAGCCCGGCGACGACGACGCGAGGTTCGTCGAGGACCTGCCCCAAGCGCTGGCCGAGGTCGACGCGCCCGCCGCGCTCAACGAGGAATGGCGCATCCACTTCCACGTGCCGATCTACCTCGACAAGTTCGGCCTGCTGGGCACGTCACGCGACGACATCACCGCGTGCCTCGCCGCCGTGCGCGAGCATCACCCGGCGTGTGATCACTTCGAGGTGGAAACCTACGCGTGGGGCGTGCTGCCGAAGGAACTGCAGCAGCCCGAACTCGCGGCGGGTATCGCGGACGAGATCAAGTGGTTCGACGAAATCAGTGACCAGTAGTCAGTGGTCAGTCGTCAGGAGTCTGCCAAACCATCTGCGATCCGATGGCCGACTGACTACTGACTACTGACACCTGAAGTGCAGCGCTACTTCGTGCCCATCTGCTCGATGAACTTGTTCGCTTCGTCGATGGAGGCTTCCATGTCCTCGATGAGGCGTTTGACATCGTCCTCGAGCTTGACAACTTCGCCCTCGAGCGACGCGATCGCGCTGGCGTTGAGGTTGTGCTTGAGGAACAGCACGCGGTCGTGCAGGGCGTCGAGCACCGGCTGCATCTTTTCCTCGGCGATCTGCATGCGGATGACCATCTGCTTGTAGACCTGGCGGGTCCGCCCGAGCTGCCGCTGCGACGCGGCGCGGAGGTCGGGATCCTTGTATTCATCGAGCTCGGCCGCCCACTCGCGGAACAACGCCTCGGACACGCTCTCGATCGAGGCGATCCGCGTGCGGACGGTCTCCGCGGAGGACTTGGCCAGCTCGTACTCGTTGTTGAGCTTGTTGTATTCGGTCTCAAGCTCGCCGCCCTCGAACTTGACCACGGAGCGGAACTGATCGAGCGCGGACTGGAAAGCCTGCTTCGCCTCGGACTGCGCGTCGCGCGCCTCCTCGACGCGGTCGACGAGGATGTCGCGTTTATGGACGCCGACGGTTTCCATGGTCGCGTAGTACGCGTTGTCGACGGATCGGCCGACGGTCTCACACCCGCCGAGCATCACGGCGAGAGCGGAAACCGACAGGGTCAACAGGCGACGAAGGGTGGTGAGTTGCATCGACATGCGCGTGCTCCGCTGTGGGATGAATGACGACGGACATGTTATCAATTGGTCGACGGATGATCGACCGGGGCGTGCGAGGGTCGGCGTGAACGGTGCAAAAAAAAGGCCCCACGCAAGATTTCCCTCGCGTGGGGCCAAAAAGTCGGCGATACCTACTTTCCCGCTGTTGCAGTATCATCGGCGACACGGGCTTAACGGCCGAGTTCGGAATGGGATCGGGTGTTTCCCCGTGCCTGTTTGGTCACCGACAAGAACCGGCGTCGCCGTTAGACGGCGCCGGCTGAAGTCAGATAATGGGTTTGTCGTATCCCGTGGGATGGCGTCGTTGATATCGAAGATATCGTAGATGCGTGCAAATGCACGTTGAGCGTATCAGCTTTGGGGCTGACATACATCGACGTCTGGTCGATGTGATCAAGCATTCGACCGTTAGTACCGCTCAGCTTAGGACATTTCGGTCCTTACACATGCGGCCTATCAACCAAGTAGTCTACTTGGGGTCTCTCGGCCCGAAGGCCATGCAACACTCATCTCCAGGGGGGCTTCCCGCTTAGATGCTTTCAGCGGTTATCCCTGCCGTACTTAGCTACCCAGCGGTGCACTTAGCAGTGCAACTGGCGCACCAGGGGTACGTCCATTCGAGTCCTCTCGTACTATGAATGACTCCTGTCAGTGTTGCTACGCCCACGGCGGATAGGGACCGACCTGGCTCACGCCGGTCTGAACCCAGCTCGCGTACCGCTTTAATCGGCGAACAGCCGAACCCTTGGGACCGCCTTCAGCCCCAGGATGCGATGAGCCGACATCGAGGTGCCAAACCTCCCCGCCGCTATGGGCGCTCGGGGGAGATCAGCCTGTTATCCCCGGGGTACCTTTTATCCGATGAGCGACGGCCCTTCCACACGGAACCGCCGGATCACTAAGGCCTACTTTCGTAACTGCTCGACAAGTACGTCTCGCAGTAAAGCTGGCTTGTGCCTTTACACTCAACACACGGTTTCCAACCGTGCTGAGCCAACCTTTGCGCTCCTCCGTTACTTTTTGGGAGGAGACCGCCCCAGTCAAACTGCCCAGCATGCACGGTCCCCGACCCGGATTCACGGGATCGGGTTAGGTCACAATTCCATCAAGGGTGGTATTTCAAGGATGGCTCAGCCGGGCCCAGGAGCCCGGCTTCAGTGCCTCCCACCTATCCTACGCATGATGCAACCGTGGCCAATACAAGCCTACAGTAAAGGTCCACGGGGTCTTTCCGTCCTGCCGCGGGTCGACGGTATCATCACCGTCACTTCTATTTCACCGAGTTGGTTGTTGAGACAGTGCTCCAGTGGTTACGCCATTCATGCGCGTCGGAACTTACCCGACAAGGAACTTCGCTACCTTAGGACCGTCATAGTTACGGCCGCCATTGACCGGCGCTTCAGTTGCCAGCTTCGCTGATCCGAAGAACAGCTGACCGACTTCCTTAACGTTCCGGCATTGGGCAGGCGTCAGACTGTATACATCCTGTTGCCAGTTCGCACAGTCCTGTGTTTTTGATAAACAGTCCCCAGAGCCTCTTCTCTGCGCCCTCTCCCGAAGGAGGAGGGACCCCTTATTGCGAACGTACGGGGTGAATTTGCCTAGTTCCTTAACAACCATTCTCTCGAGCGCCTGAGGCTATTCGCCACGCCTACCTGTGTCAGTTTTGGTACGGATCGGCTGATTGTCCACGGACGGTTTTTCTTGGAAATCTCTCGACCAGCTCTGTCATCTAAGGACTCACCCTTTCGGGCAGGGGCACATCTAGCCGCCCCCCTTAGCGTTGAGACTCCGTCACGCCGCTTCAACCGCACAACCGAGTGCAGGAATATTAACCTGCTATCCATCGACTACGCCTTTCGGCCTCGCCTTAGGACCCGACTAACCCTGGGCGGATTTACCTTCCCCAGGAAACCTTCGGCTTTCGGCGACCAGGATTTTCACCTGGTTTATCGTTACTTAAGCCGGCATTATCACTTCCTGACGCTCCACGAAACGTCGCCGTTTCGCTTCATCGCCGACAGGAACGCTCCTCTACCACTTGTGTAAACACAAGTCCGCAGCTTCGGTTTCAGTCTTATTCCCGATTATTTTCGGCGCCAAGTTCCTCGACCAGTGAGCTATTACGCTTTCTTTAAATGGTGGCTGCTTCTAAGCCAACATCCTGGCTGTCATAGCAACTTGACTTCCTTACGAACTGAGACTGAATTGGGGACCTTAGCTGGCGGTCTGGGCTGTTTCCCTTTTGCCCACGGATGTTGTCACCCGCAGACTGACTCCCGCGACAAAGGCATATGGTATTCGGAGTTTGGTTGAAGCGGGTAGGCGATTGGCCCCCCAACCTCATCCAGTAGCTCTACCCCCATATGCTGTAACGCGAGGCTAGCCCTAAAGCTATTTCGAGGAGAACGAGATATCTCCCAGTTTGATAAGACTTTAACTCCTCCCCACAGCTCATCCCATAACTTTTCAACGTTAACGGGTTCGGTCCTCCAGGAAGTGTTACCTTCCCTTCAACCTGGCCATGGGTAGATCACAAGGTTTCGCGTCTAACCCCTGCGACTATGCGCCCTTTTAAGACTCGGTTTCCCTTCGGCTTCGGCCCGTCAGGCCTTAACCTTGCCACAGAGGCTAACTCGCCGGCTCATTATGCAAAAGGCACGCCGCCACCCGCCCGAAGGCAGGCTACGACAGTATGTAGGCATTTGGTTTCAGGTACTTTTAACTCCCCTAATAGGGGTGCTTTTCACCGTTCAGTCACCTTACTGGTAAACTATCGGTCGTTAGGTAGTATTTAGCCTTGGGGGGTGGTCCCCCCAGCTTCACGCCGAGTTCCACGAGCTCGACGCTACTCTGGTACGCCTACCAAGCTTTCGTCTCTTGATACAGGACTGTCACCTTCTCTGGTTCACCTTCCCAGGTGATTCACAATCGACTAGACTCAGATGTTGGCGCCCACAACCCCAACCCGAAGGTTGGTTTGGGCTATTCCGATTTCGCTCGCCGCTACTGACGGAATCGAGGTTTCTTTATTTTCCTGCGGGTACTTAGATGTTTCAGTTCTCCGCGTTTGCTCCGACACACTATGCATTCATGTGCCGGTGATCATGCCGTGTTGCCACGACATGCCGGGTTGCCCCATTCGGAAATCCCAGGATCGATGCTTGGTTCCAGCTCCTCTGGGCTTATCGCAGGTTCCCACGTCCTTCGTCGCCTCCTAACGCCAAGGCATCCACCAAATGCCCTTAGTAGCTTGATCACATCGACCTGAAGTCGATGCCACCTCCCGATCGTTGCCAATTCGATCGAGAAACCCAGCGGTGTCCCCACCCCACTTGCGTGAGACGGTTCAACAACTGGGCCAGCCTAAAAGCCATGCGCTCTCGGTGCAATTCATTTCATATCCACAACGAGATACGGTTAAACCCATCATCTACTTGTCAAAGATCTACTCGACGCCGCGACTCGCATTGCTGCTTACCGCTTTGTCTTTCCCGTCTTGCGTCGGGCGAAGCCATCCGCGTCGCGGACAGTTTCGCTCGATGCAGGGCGAGGCAATATAGCGTTTACAAACGCCTTGTCAACCACTGATTTTGCATGCCGAAGAAAAAAGGTCGCTGGCAGGGCGCCGCGACCTTTCAAGGGTCAGTCCGACGGATCTCACTGCCGTTACAGCAACCGCATTCCTGTGATGTTCAGCATGAAATCCTCGTACGTGGTCAACCTCACTTCACCTAACTGACTGCAACCTCAATCGCAGTGCAGACGCGTCATTCTAGTCATCCGTTTGTTTCTGTCAAGCATCGCATGAAGGAGTCGGCAAAAATCGCTCTCGCCCGACAGAAAACGTGCGTCGGCGAGTTATCGTCACCGTTCCTCGGCGTCCTCGGGGTCCGCCGCCGGCGTCGTGCTCCGCCCCGCTTCTTCGATCAGCATGTCGTCCACGTGCTGCAGCACGCTCTGCGTCAGCCCCTTTGGATCGCGGAAGAACTGCGGCGTCCACACGCGGTGCAGCGTCCAGCCCTGCGATTCGAGCACCGCGGCGCGGAACACGTCCCACTCGACCATGTCCTCCGCCTGTGCGAAGCGACAGCCGTCGCACAGCACGCCGATCGTCACGTCGTCGGGCCGATCGGGGTGACGCAGCGCGACGTCGACGCAGAAGCCGTCGTTGCCCCAATGCACGACGCTGCCGCACTCGTACTGCGCGTCGAGCGTGTGCGCCAGCGCCTCGGCGAAACGCGACGGGTACTCGCTGGGGCGCACCATCACGCGTCCGCGCTTCGCTAGCGTGGCGGGCGTAACGTCGTCACTTGCGCCACCCACGCCTGCGCCGCCGCGCTCGCCCGGCGTCGCGTCGCTCTGCTTGAGTTGCTCGTACGTGTCGGCGAGTCGCTCGGCGAAGTGCAGGTACGCGAACAGCAGGTAGCCGCCGTTGGGCGACTGGCCCTGCGGCACGGGCGGCAGCGCGCGGTAGATCTCGGCGGGGATCGACGTGACGAGGTGCACTTCCTGCCGCGCGCGGGTGACGAGCACGTTGAGCCGACGCCCGCCGCCGGCGCGACCGAGCGGGCCGAATCGCCGGTAAAACCTGCCCTTTTCGTCGGGGCCGTACGTCGTGGAGATGATGATGTGATCGCGCTCGTCGCCCTGCACGTTCTCGAGGTTCTTGACGAACAGGCCCTCGAACGAGCCGGAGCCGCGCCGGGCGCGAGCCTTGTCGAGGCGGCGGGCGAAGTCGCTGTCGTTGTTGGCGGCCTCGTCGAGTTTCTCGGAGATCAGGTCGCGCTGCGTGATGTTGAAGCACGCGATGCCGATCGACGGCGGGCCGGCGCGACGCAGCAGATCGGCGACGATGCGCACGACCTGCTCGGCCTCCGCGGCGTTGGTGCGATTCCTGTACGTGCCGTCGGCGCGGTAGAGCGTCAGCGGCGGGTGCATCGCGACGTGCGACGGATGGCCCGGGATCGCCTGCAGCCGCTTGCTGTAGAACTGCTCGTTGGAGAACGCGATCAGGTCGGCGTTCTGCGAGCGGTAGTGCACGTCGAGGTAGCACTGCTGGATGTCGAGGCTGAGCGCGGCGCCGAGCAGGTCTTCGATCTCGCCCTGGTGCGCCTCGAACAGGTCCTGGTCGGTCTCGATCTCGTCGGTGTCGGTGACCGTCACGGCCGACTCGAAGAACCGCGTGGGCGGTAGCTGTTTCGGGTCGCCGGCGATGACGACACGCTTGGCGCGGGTGAGCACCGGCAGCGCTTCTTCGAGGCGGCACTGCGAGGCTTCGTCGAAGATGATCGCGTCGAAGAACGGCTCGCGCGGGAACACCTGCGCGACGGTCTCGGGGCTGGCCATCCACACGGGGCACATGTCCATCAGCGGGTCGCCGCCCTCGATCTTGCGGCCGTTGGCGAGCACCTGGCGGAGGCGCATCGCGTGTCGGCCGCGCGTGGTCAGGCGGCGGCGGAGGTCGGCGCCGGCGCCGTTGAGCCGCGAGCCGGTGCCGACGAGCAGGCGTTCCTGCTGCTTGCCGACCCAGCGGTGCAGGATCGTGGCGCGGACGAGCGCGAGCTTGTCCTGGTCGAGCTTGCGGTAGCGGTCGAACACGGTGGTCAGCCGGTGCGCGTCGATCTGCTGAAGCCGGGCGTTGTCGGCCAGGCGACGGCGGATCTCCGCGGTGTACACGGCCTTGCGCAGCGCGGCGATACCCTCGGACGCGGCGATCGGCCGGGCGAGCAGCTGACGCGCCGCGGCGGCGATCGGCGCGGGCAGTTTGCCGAGCGTGTCGGCGATGCGGAGCACGTCCTCGAGCGTGTCGAGCCGGTCATTGAGTGCTTCGATGTCGTCGCCCGCTGCGGCGCCGCCCCGCCAGCGTGTCGACGCGTCGCCGAGCCAGTCGTCGCCGATCAGCTTCGTGTCGACCATCGCCTGCTCGAGCGCGTGCACGGCCTTGGCGCGATCCTCCGAGCGGCGCAAACCGTCGAGCAACTGCGCGGCGTGATCCCCGGCGTGCTCGTCGGCGGCGCGGCCGCGCTGGATCAGCGCTTCGCAGATCGGCTTGGCGAGGCCCTCCAGCGTGGCCCCTGCGTGCAGCGAAGCGAGCATCCCGAGCATGCGGGCGTGGCCGGCGAGCTCACGGCCGAGCGACGCGTCGTCGGGCAGGCGACCGGTGGGCGACACGCCGGCGAACTCGTCGCACAGCGCGGCGAGCATCAGGCGGTCGCGCAGGCCCTGCAGGAAGGTGAGCACACGCTGCGCGGCGTCGGGAGTGAGCTGCTGGCCGTACGCGAGCAGTTCCTTCTTGGCGCGCGACTTGTCGCCGAGGCACGCGAAGCCGTACCAGCGCGACGCCTTGTCGATGTACGCCTCGAGCGTGGCAATCTGACGGGCGATCGTCGCAAGATTCGGCGGCTGCGTGCGCACGAGCATCGACAGCTCGGCGTCGAGCGGACCGCCACGGAATCGATCGACGGCGGGCTGCACGTCGGCGAGGCGTTGCGCGTCGCGGCGGATGTCGTCGGCCCGCTGGTTGGCCCAGCGTGCGGCGAGCTCGGCGTCGGCGTCGTTGAGCACGGCGTCCAACTGCTCGGCGAGTTTCGTGCGTGCGGCGCCCTGTTCGAGCAGGTCGACGGTGACGCCGAACGCGGGGATCGACTCGTGGCGTGTGGCGTCGGCGTTCGCCGCGGCCGGTCCGGTCGCCCGCATCGACTTGCGGATCGCGTCGACCGAGCGTGAGAGGAACTCGCCGATCGTCACGCCCGCCGCAGCGACCCACGGGTGCGAGCTGTACCCCACGGCCTCGCCGCGCTGGAACACGTAGTCGATCTCGACGGCGCCCTGCTGAAACGCGGCGAGCGTGACGTCGGCCAGCGTTCGCTCGTCGACGGTCAGCTCCGGGCGGACATCGATCGCGAGCCAGTCACCCATCAGCTGGTGGAACGACATACCGGTCGCCGCGTCGGCCTCCATCAGGTCACGCCAGTGGTCGGTCAGCTCGTCGTGCAGCTTCTGCAGCTCGACGTCGACTTTTTCGAGTTTTCCGGCGGCTTTTTCGTCGATTTTCGCTTCGGCGAGCTGTTCGAGCTCGTTGCGGATCGACATGTACAGGTCCTTCTGGTCGCGCTGCGGGTCGTGCACGACGGCGCAGAGTCCGCCGATGCCGAGGTAGTCGAGGCGGTTGGACACGACGTCGAGCGCGGTGCGTTTGTCGCAGACGAACAGCACGCGTTCGCCGCGCGCGAGGTGGTCGCCGATGATGTTGGTGATGGTCTGGCTCTTGCCGGTGCCGGGCGGGCCGTGGACGACGAGGCCCTTGCACGTGCGCGCGAGGCTCACGGCGCGTGCCTGGCACGGATCCGCGTTGGCGACGAGGCGTTCGGCGGTGAAGTTGCGCGGGTTCTTCGCGCCGGTGGAGGTTTCGTGCTCGTACGACTCGTCGGGCTGCTGGTCGAGCGAGACGTCGACGCGGATGAAGCTCTCGACGGGGCCTTCGAGCGACTCGCCGCCGAGCATCGCCTGCGTGTCGCGCAGCAGGCCCTGGTTGGACATCGGAAACAGGCCGAGCACCGCGGCGTCGAAGATCTCGGGCTCGCCGGTCGTGTCGTCGGCACGCGGCGCGGCGCGCAGTGTCAGGTCGTCCGGCCAGGCCTCGGCGGTGTAGTGCGACGGCACGGGCATCTCCAGCGACGCGCACACGTGCTTGACGATGTCGCAGATCTCCTGCCAGGTGTGCGTGCCTTCCTCGTCCTCGAACAGCTCGCGCTGCGGCTTGCCGGTCTGCTGCTCCAGCCACGCCAGCAACGCGGTGTTCGGCACGACGCGGTCGACCTCGTCCTCGCGGCACGCCAGCTCGACGCCGGGCTGCGCCCCCGCCTTGACCTTCACGTTGACCGGCACGAACGCCAGCGGCGCGAGGATGCGGCGTGACCCGCCGAACCCGCCGCCGCTCAGCGACGACGCGTTGAGGCTCAGCAGCGGGAACCCGACGTTCAGCACGTACACGCCGGTGTCGTCTTCGTAGGTCTTGGCTTCCTCGGCGATCACGCGGAGCTTGCTGAGCACCTTCTTCTGCTCGCCGTGATCGCGCACGGCGCGGCGGTAGACCTCCATCGCGTCGGTGTGCTTGATCTCGTTGTTGACGGGCGGCGCGGGGGGCTCGGCGGGCGCGGCGTCGACGATGTCCGCGTCGACGGCTCCGCCGGTTTCGCTGGTTTCGCTGGTTTCGCCGGTGTCCGCGTCGGATGACTCCGCCGTCGGTTCAGGCGGCGCGGGCGCGGCGTCGGCGGTCGGCGCGGGCGTGTGGGCCTTGTCCTTCGATTCCGCGGGCGCCTCGGGCGGCTTGCCGGGTGACGCGTGCCGCGCGGCGAGTCGCACTTCGCGGTCGTCGCCGAGCAGGCGCTGCATCGTCTCGACGGGATTCTGGTCGCCGAGGTGAGCGAGGTGCGTCCAGTCGAGGCGTTGTCGGCTGTTGTGGGGTCGGCAGTTGAGGCTGGGTCCGTTGACGATCGACGCGAAGAGCCGGTCGAGCATCGTCTGGAGGATCTTGCTGTTCGGCTCGCCCATCACGCCCCTCGATGTGAGACACCCGTGTGCCGCGAGGATAATCTGCCGCATGGCCACCCGCAATCCGCCGGTACACTCTACGTAACCGGCGGCTTACAATCATCTCATGCGATCCCCCCTCGATCGACACGTTGCCTGGTTGACGCTGGTGTTCGTCGCGTGCGCGACCGCGGGGCCGCTGGCCGCGGCGGAGAGCACGCTGTCGCGCGAGGACGCCGCGACGCTGCGCAAACTGATGTACGACTACCGCAAGCCGGGCATTGACGCCGCGACACGCGGGCAGCTCATCGGGCAGATTCGGGCGCTGGGGCCGGCCGCGATCGAGCAGATGAGCGAGGTGCTCGACAAGACGCTCGGATCGCCGATTCAGGGGTATCAGTTGCAGCTGTTCCGCGCGGTGCAGCGTTCGGCGATCGAGAAGCGTCGCACCGCAGACGCCGCGACCGTCGAGAAGCTGCGCCACGACGTGCTGGACCTGCGCGACAACGCGAATCTCAGCAAGGAGCAGATCGTGGCCACGGGTGACCCGGCGCTCGACAAGCTCGGCGGACTGCTGATGCCGAACGTCACCGATGCGATCGCCGGTGATGAACGGCTCAAGCAGACACGCGACCGGATCGTCGAGCAGGCCGCGGACTGGGCCGCGCTGACCGGGCGGCCGGTCGACGACGTGCTGGCCCCGGCCGAGCGTACCGCGACCCTGATGGCGCTGGCGCCGGACGGCGTGTCGCAGAACACGCTTGCGGGCAATCTGCGGTACGCCTCGCGGCTCGATGCCGAGGTCGTCGCCGGCATCGACGAGCTCAACCGCATCCGTCTGCTGCTGGGGCTCGGGGCGCAGGCGATCGACCCCAAGCTCTGCGCGGCGGCGACCGATCACAGCACGGACATGGCGGAGAAGGGGTTCTTCGCGCACGAGTCGCCCGTGCCGGGCAAGGCGTCACCGTGGGATCGCGCGAAGCGTTTCGGCACCAGCGCATCGGCGGAGAACATCGCCGCGGGGATGAGCACCGGCGTCGCGGCCATCCACGGCTGGTGGCACAGCCCCGGTCACTTCAAGAACATGCTCGGTGGCCACAAGCGCGTCGGCCTCGGCGAGCACGACAAGCACTGGACGCAGATGTTCGGCTGATCGGCTTGCCGGCGTTACTTCTTTTTGTCGCCGCCGAACAGGCCCTTGACCGCCCCGCCGAGCTTGTCGCCCACCTCGCCGCCGACCTTGTCGCCGAGCTTGTCCTGCAGCTGCCCCGTCGCCTTGTCGATCTGCTTGCCGGCCTCGCCCTTGAGCTTGCCGGCCAGCACCGCCGCGCCCGCGTCCTTCAGCGCGGTGGCGAGCGTGTCGTCGCTGAGCGTGATGCGCGGGTTGTCGATCGGCCCGCGCAGCTTCAGCGGGATCGCCAGCTGATCGACCGGCGCGCTGCCCGCCGCGGGGAGCGTCACCGTCGTGTTGTGCAGCGTGATCTTCAGCGGCATGTTGATGCTCGCGCCGTTCGCCGTCATGAGCTTGCCGTTGAGCGACGCGTCGAGCGTCCCGCCGGAGATCGGCGCCGCGCCGCCCACCGCCGGCAGCTGCCCGGAGAACGTGTCCACGGGCAGGCCCGCGTACGACATCGCCAGCGTGCTGTCGCCGCCGGCCTTCGACACGCCGGCCATGTTGACGTCGAAGTTCAGCGTGCCCTTGCTCGACTTGATCGTCAGCTTCGGCGCGCCGTCGAGCAGCCGCGGCTGCGTCGACAGGTTCTCGCCGTGGATGTCCAGCGTCTCGCCGTCGAGCTTGTCGGTCTGCACCTTGTCGGCGATGAGCTGCGTGACGGTCACGCTGGGCGAGCCCTCGATCAGGTGCGACGCGGTGACGTTCGCGTAGCCCTTCTCGCGGATCTCCCGCGCCAGGCGTTCGGCGAGCGTCTCCTCCGGCTTGCCGCCCTCCGTGGGCGACTGATCGCCGGACATCTCGTCGAGCCACTTGCGCAGCTGCGCGAGTCGTTCCTTCCACTCCTTCGCCTGCTTGATGTACTCGTCGATGGTCTTCTCGCCTGGCTGCTTGTCGGTCTTCTCCTCGGGCGTCGGCTGCGGGCCCGCACCGACGATCACGCCAGGCACCGCGCGCTTCGTGCCGTTGCGGCCGCTGACCACCGTCACCTTGTCCAGCGTCATCCGCTTGCGGAGCAGGTCGGTGCCGCTGATGTCGATCTCGACGCGCTCGGCCTCGAGCAGGTTCGTGTCCAGCGCGTTGGGGTCGGCCATCGCCAGGCCGTTCATCACGAGGCGGCCCTCCTTGAGGTTCGCGTCGGCCGACTCGAGGTCGACGGTCGCGCCGTTCGCCGCCGCCAGCTCGCGCTTGAGCACGGACGTGACGATCGGCCCGGAGAAGAACTGCTGCACCAGCACCAGCGCCACGACCACCAGCACCGCGAACACCACGCCGATCGGGCGGATGACCTTGCCCTTGAGCTCCATCAGCTCGCCGAAGCTCTGCTTGGCGCCGCCGCCGAAGAAGATCCACAGCAGCCACTTCGTCGAGCCCTTGCTCATGTATTTCTTGTACGTCTCGGAGTTCTCTTCGAGGTCCGCCATGCGCCGCCGGAACGACTTGATGGAGCTGATGACCATGAAGCCCGTCACGAGGCCGACGACGAGCCCGAGCACGAGGCCGCCGGTCGTCGCGTAGTACTCGAAGCCGAACAGCGCGAGGACGGGCGCGTTGATCATCGCCTTGAACAGCCCCTGCGTCGGGCCGTCGAGCAGCCCGCGCCCGATGTAGAACGACACGGGCATCAGCGCGAGCGACGCGAGCTTCGACAGACCGCCGATGATCGCCGCGACGCCGAGGTTGGCGTTGAGGATGATCAGCAGCAGGATCAGGAAGACGATGAGTCCGCCGGCCTGCGTGAAGCCGGGCATGAACCCGAGCGTCGCGCCGAGCACGCACGCCATCATCAGCTGAGCCGGTGTCGCCTTGCCGCGCAGAATCTTTCCGAGTTTTCGTGTGAGCATCTCACTCCCTTTCAGTTTGGCGCCACTATCAATTTAGCCGTTAGGCGGTCGACCGGCTAATCGGTAGAATCCCGATTATGTCAAAGCTGTTGTTATTCGATATCGACGGAACCATGCTGCTGACCAACGGCGCGGGGATCGGCGCGCTCGAGCGTGCCGGACAACGCGTGCTGGGTGATAAGTACTCGCTGCACGGCGTGTCCTTTTCCGGGTGCCTTGATCCGCTGATCTTCCTCGACGGCGCGAAGCTCTCGGGGCTGACCGCGACGGACCAGCACATGGCGGAGTTCGTCGAGGCGTTCGTTGAGGAGCTCGAGCGCGGCCTGTCGTCGTCCGAGGCGACGATGACGGTCCTGCCCGGCATGCCCGAGGTGCTGATCGAGTTTCGCGACCGGCCCGACGTGACGCTCGGCATGCTCACCGGCAACCTCTCGCAGACCGGCCCGCTCAAGCTGCGGCACGCGGGCATCGACCCCGGCTGGTTCGCCGTGTCCGCCTGGGGTGACTGCGGCAAGACCCGGCCCGACCTGGTGCCCTACGCGTTGGCGCGCTACGAGGATCTGCACGGCCACGCGATCGAGCCGCAGCACGTCGCGGTGATCGGCGACACGCCCAACGACATCGACTGCGCCCACGCGCACGGCTGCTACGCGTTCGCCGTGGCGACCGGCAAGTTCAGCGTCGAGGAGTTGCGTGAGGCCGGCGCGGACTACGTGGCCGAGGACCTGTCGGACGCGACGCCGCTGAAGCGATGGGTAGAGACCGGCAGCGCCGAGGCGTAGGTCAGGTTCTGTCTGACGCGTCTGCTGCGGCATCGGGGTGGCACTGACAAGCGGAACGCAGTGGAGCTTGTCAGTGGCGTTGTGCCGACAGTTCTGCGGTTTGATGTCAAAGGCGTATCGAGCGATGCGACGCTAACTCGGATGATGATCCCTCACCCTCGCCCTCTCCCGGCGGGAGAGGGGAACGGCGCGCCGACACACCGCAGAAGGCGAAAAGGCGTTGATCACGCAACCTTCGCCACTGACAAGCTCCGCTTGTCAGCGCCACCCGAGCCACCGCGATCAGCGGATCACGAAGAACAGCGCGGCGGAGACGACCAGGAACACAAACCCCAGCGCCAGCAGGTTCCGCGGGGTCACCAGCGAGAACACCCACGCGATCATCATGCCCGCGAAGCCCGCGGCGAGGACGATCGCGATCAGGCCGTTCTGCATGATCTTGCCGCCGATGTACTGCACGATCGACCAGTTGCCGGCTCCGGCGCCGGTGTCGGCGGTCGGCGTGGCGGCGACGGTGGTCGTGGTCGATGACGTGGCGGTGGTCGGCGTCGAGCGCGACGCGTAGGTCGGCGCGACCGGCGCGGGCGCAGGCGTGTTCGCGACCGCCGGCGCCGGCTGCGACGCGGGCTGCACGGCCGGCGCACTCGGCGAATTCGGCGCGGCCGGGGCGGAGCGCACGATCACGGGCTGGCGGACGACCTGCGGCTCCACGGGCGCCTCGCCGCCGCCGGGCCCGTCGTCGGGCAGCAGCAGCACCTGCCCGACGCGCATCTCCGTCGGGTCGGCGATGCCGTTGAACTGGGCGATCTCACGCCACCGCTTGCCGTTGCCGAGCTGCTTGTCGGCGATCGACATCAGCGTGTCGCCGGGCTTGACCTTGTACTGAAACGCGTCGGCGAACCCGGCCGTGCCGAGCACCAGCAGGGCCGCGACCAGCGTCCGCGTCATCCAACCGTTGTTTTCATTCGTGCGCATGTGACACCTTCCGATCGAAACTTCTTCCTTATTCATTTCGACCAGAGGGCGTGCGGAGGTTGCGAAAATGTGTGGCGTTATCGGGCTACGCCTTCAGCTGGCGGCGCATAATCTTGCCCGTGGGGTTGCGCGGCAGCGCGTCCAGCACGTTGATCTCTTTGGGGACCTTGTACCCGGCCAGGGCCTTGCGGCAGAACGCCCGCACGTCGGTCTCGTCGAGCACGTCGACGCCGTCGTTCAGCTCGACGAACGCGACCGGCAGCTCGCCGCGTGACTCGTCCATGCGGCCGATCACCGCCGAGTCCTTGATCGACTTGTGCCGGTTGAGCACCTCCTCGATCTCGCGGGGGAACACGTTCTCGCCGCCGATGATCAGCATCTCTTTCTTGCGGCCGGTAATGTGCAGGAACCCCTCGCTGTCGATCATGCCCCAGTCGCCGGTGCGGAACCAGCCGTCGTCGTCGATCACCTCGGCGGTCAGGTCCGGCATCTTGTAGTAGCCGGCCATGATGTTCGGGCCCTTGATGAGCACCTCGCCCTCCTGGTCGGCCGACAGCGTGTGGCCCTGCTCGTCGATGACACGCAGGTCGACGCCGGGGATCGGCTTGCCGACCGCGCCGTCGCGGAAGTCCTGCGGCGTGGCCCAGGTCGCGATCGGCGAGGTCTCGGTCAGGCCGTAGCCCTCGAGGATATGCACGCCGGTGGTCTTCTCGAACCGGTCGGCGACGGAGCGTGGCAACGGCTCGCCGCCGCTGATCGCGAAGCGGAGGCTCTTGAAGTCCTCGGGCTTGATGTCCTTGACGGTCATCAGGGCGTTGTACATCGACGGGATGGCCAGGAAGATGCCCGGGCGGTGCTTGCGGATGAGCTGGACGATCTTGCGCGGCACGAAGCGTGCGGTGAACACGACCTTGCAGCCCACGGCCAGCGGCAGCAGCGTCAGCGCGGTCAGCCCGAAGCTGTGGAACTGCGGCAGCACGCCGAGGAACGTGTCGGCCTGGCGGATGCCGGCGTGGATGACGGCGCCCTCGACGTTGGACCGCAGGTTGCGGTGCGTGAGCATGACGCCCTTGGGTCGGCCGCTCGTGCCGGACGTGTAGAGGATTGTCGCCAGGTCGTCGGACGACGCGGTCCGCGCCGGCCACCGCAGCGGCGGCAGCCCCTCGAACTTCAGCTCGTCGAGCTTGAGCAGCCTGACGCCGGTGGGCGCCTCGCCGAGGAAGTCGAGCATCTGCCCGGCGGTGATGACCGTGTCGACGCCGGAGTCGTCGACGATGTACTGCCGCTCGTCGGCGCTGAGCAGGTAGTTGATCGGCACGGGCACGCGGCCGAGGATCCAGCACGCCAGCGTCGCCATCGGGAACGCGCCGCCGGTCGGCAGCAGGATGCCCACGTGCTTCGACTCGCTGATCGACGAGAGGCGTTCGGCGAGGTGATAGGCGCCGCCGACCAGCTCGATGTACTTCCAGTGCCGCTGATCGTCGATGATCGCGGTCTGCGTCGGGTGGCTGAGCGCCATGCGTAAGATCGGGCCGTGGATCGTGCTCAAGCGTGTCCTTTCCACAAGTTGTCGACGCCACCATGACGCGGCGACGAGAGGCGTTACAATACCCGCCAATGGTCAGGAGACTCAAGGCAAGCCGTCGCCCCGCTCTCGCCGCCGTCGCGCTGCTCGCGCTGGCCGCGGCGTTGCCGGGCTGTGCCCCCCCGCAATCCAAGTCGCTCGACGAGGCGCTGGTGGAGTACGACAACCACCAGTACAACACCGCGCTGGTCAAGGCGAAGACCGCGATGCGCAACACGTCGGGCGCCGACGAGGACCGCGCCCGCTTCGTCGCCGGCATGAGCGCCTACCGCCTCGACAAGACCGCCGAGGCGCTGTCGTTGCTGAACCCGCTGAAGTTCAACGGCAACGACGAAATCGGCGGGCCGACCAACGCGACGCTCGGCCTGATCTACAAGGAGCGCGGCGAAAACATCCTCGCCGAGTCGTGCCTGCTGCGCGCCACCACGAAGCTGAACGGCAACGACGCCGCCCAGGCCCACTACCACCTGGCCAGCGTCTACCAGAAGCTCGGCCGCTGGGAAGACGCGCAGAAGCACCTGCAGCTGTGCACGACGATGGCGACCTCGCCGTCGCTCAGGCTCGCCGCCCAGCAGCAGCTCGACTCCAGCGGCTTCACGCTGCAGCTCGGCGCGTACTCCAACGAGACCAACGCCAACGACCGCGCCCGCGACCTGCGTGAGAAGTGCGAACGCCTGGGCATCGGCACGCCGCGCGTCATGCCCAGCAAGGCCCCGAACGGCGCGACGCTGTACCTCGTGCAGGTCGGCAAGTACGTGTCGTTCAACATCGCGATGACCGCACGCACCCGCCTCGGCGACAAAGACGTGGCCGTGACCACGATCAAGACCGACAACTGAGCCCACCAAGACCCACTCCCAACTCCCTTTCGTTTTTCAGAGAAGGACACGCCAAGATGGCCAAGCAGACCAAGCCACGTATCGAGAAAGACTCGATGGGTGAGATGACCGTTCCCGCCGACGCGCTCTACGGCGCCTCCACGCAGCGCGCCGTGCTCAACTTCCCCGTCAGCGGCCGACCCGTCCCCGCCGAGGTGATCCACGCCTTCGGCCTGCTCAAGAGCGCCTGCGCCGACGCCAACAAGTCCCTCAAGACCCTCAAGCCCGCCGTCGCCAACATCATCATGCAGGCCTGCGCCGAGGTCGCACAGGGCAAGCTCGACGAGCACTTCCCCGTCGACATCTTCCAGACCGGCTCCGGCACGTCGACCAACATGAACGCCAACGAGGTCATCGCCAACCGCTGCAGCCAGCTCGCCGGCAAGCCCATCGGCTCGAAGGACCCCGTCCACCCCAACGACCACGTCAACTACGGCCAGTCCTCCAACGACACCTTCCCCACCGCGATGAACGTCGCCGCGGTCGTCCTGCTCAAGACCCAGCTCCGCCCCGCGCTGCAACGCCTCCAGAAGGCCCTCGCCGCGAAGGCACGCAAGTGGGACAAGATCGTGAAGATCGGCCGCACGCACCTGCAGGACGCCACGCCGATCCGCCTTGGCCAGGAGTTCAGCGGGTACGCCGCGCAGGTCGCCTACGCCGTGGAACGCACCGACATGGCCATCACCGCGCTCAGCGAGCTGGCCATCGGCGGCACCGCCGTCGGCACCGGCCTCAACACGCATCCGAAGTTCGCCGGCCTCGTCTGCAAGAAGCTCTCCGCCGTCACCGGCTGCCGCTTCCGCGAGGCACGCAACCACTTCGAAGCCCAGGCCACGCGTGACTGCGTCGTCGAAGCATCCGGCCAGCTCAAGACCATCGCCGTGTCGTTCAGCAAGATCGCACACGACATCCGCTGGCTCGGCTCCGGCCCCCGCTGCGGTCTCGGCGAGCTCATCCTCCCCGCCATCCAGCCCGGCTCGTCCATCATGCCCGGCAAGGTCAACCCCGTCATCTGCGAGTCGATGGTCCAGGTCGCGTGCCAGGTCATCGGCAACGACGCGGCGATCACCACCGGCGCCCTCGGCGGCATCGGCTCCCTCATCGACCTCAACGTCGCCATGCCCATGATGGCCGACAACCTCGTCACCTCCATCAAGCTGCTCGCCTCCGTCAGCGACGTGTTCCGCGTCAACCTGCTCGACGGCCTCGAGGTCGACCGCAAACGCTGCAAGGAACTCATCGAAGAGTCCCTCGCCATGTGCACCTCGCTCGCCCCCGTCATCGGCTACGACAACGCCGCCGCCATCGCCAAGCAGGCCCACAAGGAAGGCAAGACCGTCCGCCAGGTCACCCTCGAAAAGATCGACGCCGGCACGGTCAAGCTCGACAAGAAGAAGCTCAACGCCCTGCTCGACCCGATGTCGATGACGAAGCCCGGCGTCAAGGAGTAAGCCACGCGCAGCGTATTCCGCAGCGTTTAGCGACGCCCCGCAGGGGCGTGCTTACGATGCAACACGCAAACCCCTCTCCCCCAAGTGGGGGAGAGGCTGGGTGAGGGGGATGGATCCGCGAACGCGACACTGCTCACGCGAAGCAGTCATACATATGCGAACGCTCGACCCTCACCCCAGCCCTCTCCCTGGCAGGGAGAGGGAGTAGGCGTCGCTAAACACAGGAGCCACCACGATGACACGATGGGCACAGCGTGATCGTCTGACCGTCACCCTCATACTCACGCTCTCCGCGCTCTGCGCCGCCGCGCACGCCGCCGACCCTGTCTACGCGCCGGTCAAGACCGAGATGTACAACCAGCGCGACGGCCTCGGCCACTTCTTCGCGAAGCTCGAAGCCGGCAAGGACGTGAAGATCGCCTACCTCGGCGGATCCATCACCGCGATGAACGGCTGGCGCAACAAGACGCTCAACTGGTTCCGCGAGCAGTACCCCAAGTCGAAGATCGACGAGATCCACGCCGCGATCGGCGGCACCGGCTCCGACCTCGGCGTCTTCCGGCTCGGCCACGACGCGCTGCGCGGCAAGCCCGATCTCCTCTTCGTCGAGTTCTCCGTCAACGACGGCGGCGCCGACCCGAAGAACATCTGGCGCGGCATGGAGGGCATCGTCCGCCAGACCTGGCAGCAGGACCCCGACACCGACATCTGCTTCGTCTACACCTTCCGCAGCAACTACGAAGTGCCCCTGACCGCCGGCGAATACCCGCGCGCCGCCGGGGCCGACGAGATGCTCGCCGAGCACTACGGCATCCCGTCGATCAACATGGCGCTGCGCATCACGCAGCTGCTCAACGACCACAAGCTCATCATCAAGCCGCCGGACTCGGGCGACGCGCCGAAGGACGTGATCGTCTTCTCGAAGGACGGCGTGCACCCCGTCGACGCCGGGCATCAGGTCTACCTCGAGGTCATCGCCGACGCGATGCAGCACTTCAAGAGCGCCAAGCCCGTCGATCACAAGGCGAAGCTCGCCACGCCGTTCATCGCCGACAACTGGGAAGCCGCGAAGATGGTCCCCGTGACCGAGTCGATGACCAGCGGCGGGTGGAAGCAACTGCCGCCCGACAACAACCTCGTCAAATCATTCGGCAACCGCATGGATTCGCTCTGGCTCGCCGACACGCCGGGGCAGAAGCTGACGTTCAAGTTCCGCGGATCCAAGGCCGCGCTGTACGACCTGCTCGGCCCCGACGGCGGACAGGTCACCATCACCGTCGACGGCAAGACCCGCGGCCCGGTCCCCCGCTTCGACCACTACTGCACCTACCACCGCATCGCCACACTCCAGATCGCCGACGGCCTCGACCCCGCCGCCGTCCACACCGTCACCGTCGAAGTCGCCCCCGGCCAACCCGACCGCTCCTCCGTCACCGACCGCGAAAAATCCAAGCCCAACTTCGACCCCAAGAAATACGACGGCGCCAACCTCCGCGTCGGCGCGATCATGCTGATCGGCGACCTCGTCGAGTGATGCCTGGTCGGCTGTTTAACGACGCCCCGCAGGGGCGTGCTTTCCGCTGTTTTCAAAGAGTTGTTCGACGCGCGGCCGATCGATTGTGAAGCACGCCCCCACGGGGCGTCGCTAAACGTCACACGGCACCGCGCGCCGCGCCAATCAAAATTCAAAAATCAAAACTCGAAAACCCCCCACTCACTCCCCCGCCGCGCCCGTTGAGTGGATTGTGTTGTACACCTTGCCGTTGACGATCGCCTTGTCGGTCGACTCCAGATCGTACTGGATCTGCATCTGCATCACGGGCTTGATGCCATCCACCTTCAGCGTCACCGTCTGGCCGTCGTCGCTGAGCTTCGCGCCGGTGACCTTCAGCGTGGCCTTGTCGAAGTCGCCCGAGCCGTAGCCGCCGGTCCACTTGTAGTTCCACGTCGCGACGTTGTACGACTCGGTATCCTCGGCCAGTTCCTTGTCGAGCTTGCAGGTGAACGTGAGGCGAAGGCCGTCGGGGTCGATGTGCAGGGCGCTGGGCATGCGGACGGGCTTGCCGGTGAAGCGCACGCGGTCGAGGCCGCCCTCCTTGCCCGCGTTGGACTGCCAGCCCTTGAGGCCCGAGACGTACAGCTGCCCATCACGCGCGTTGAAGTGCGCCCGCATGCACGACGACGTGAACCGCAGCGGCTCGAACTTCGCCACGCCGCCCTGCATCATGCCGTCCTTCTCTTCCTTGAGCACGAGGTACAGCGAGCTCTGCCCGTACGACATGTGCATCAACTCGCCCTTGAACGGGCCCCACCTGTCGCTGGTCACCCACACCTGCCCGCCGCACGAATTGTCGACGTCCTTCGGCATCCAGCACAGCGGCTTGGGCGGCGTCTCGCCGTCGCTCAGCTCGCGGTGCGCCGACTGCATCACGCCGAGGAACTCGCCCTTCGAGACCCAGTGGATCGGGCTCTTGGGCACGTAGGTGCCCTCGTTGTCGCCGCTGGTGATCTGCCCGGTAACGGGGTTGACGCCGATGCCGTTGGGCGCGCGAAGGCCCGTGGCGTAGACGCTCATCTGCTTGCCGTCGGGCGTGACGACGAGGATCGAGCCGTGGTGCTTCGTGATGCGGTGGAAGTTGCCGCCGCCGCTGCGGACCGGCGAGCCGAACGCGAACACGAAGTTGCCCTGCGGGTCGGTGTGCAGATCGAACGCGAACGCGTGGAACGCCGTGGTCAGCTCCCAGTCGTTGTTGAAGCACTCATAGAAGTCGGCCTCGCCGTCGTTGTTCAGGTCGCGGAGGCGCGTGATCTGGTCGTGGCCGACGGTGTAGATCACGTCGTCGACGATCTTCAGGCCGAGCGGCTGGTGCAGGCCGACGGCGAAGCGCTTCCACGTCAGCTTGTCGAGGTTGTCGTCGATGCCGCTGACGATCCACACGTCGCCCCGCCACGTGCTCAGCGCGGCCCTGGTCGGGTCCGACGTGAAAAAGTCGAACGCACCGATGCGCATCCGCGCGTCGTACGGGTTGTGCTCCGGCAGCGACACGCGGTCGATCACGTAAGCGGCCTTGTCGTCGTTGCTGACCTCGCCCTTCGTCTCGACCACGTCGGGCCACTGCGCCGGCCCTCCCTTCGTCAGCGCCATCAGGTCGTCGGGCGCCGCCGTCGCCTTCGCCATCGCGACGAAGTCGCCGCGCGCGTCGTCGCCGCCGCCGGCGATCAGCACCTTCAGCGTCGTCGCCGCGCCCGCCGGCAGCGACAGCGTGATCGTTCCCTTGTCGGTCGCCACGAGCTTCGCGCCGGCCGGGGCGTGCGCGATCGCGACGTGCACGTCACCGATGCGCGCCACCGTGTCGCCCTCGCTCAGCGTGCCGATCACGGTCGGCTTGCCGGGGTTCGGCTCGTAGCCCTTGTCCGCCACGCCGACCGTGCGTTTCTGCCCGGGCTGCGGGATCTCGGGGTTGCCGTCGACGAGCATCACCGTGCGCGGCCCGCCGAGTTTGCCGACGCGGATCGTGCGGACGAACGCGGTTGCCTTGCCGTGCGTCTCCAGCGACGGCGTCTCGAGCACGAGTGTGTCGCCGACGGAGTACGACACGATCACGCGCTCGCCGTGCGTGTACAGGCCGCGGTACTTGGCCCAGGCGCTCGGCAGTCGGCCGGGCGGCGCCTGCGGGCTGATCGTGTTGGGGCGCGGGTCGGCAAGTGAGCCGTCGGGGCCGGACCAGCCCGGGCCGTGCGGCGTCTGCCAGATCGGTGTGGTGAGCGTCGGGCTCGGGCCGTGCGCGCCGTCGAACGCCGGGCCGCGCCACGCCGGCTCGCCGCCGAGCCAGCCGGCCGACCACCGCATCAGGTCCGCGTCGAACACCACGCCGCCGGCCCAGTCGCCGCCGAGGCGGATCGCGATGCCGCGCGCCGTGCTGTCGCCGCTGAACGCGCCCGTGTCGTTGTCGAACGTCCCCTCCGGCCGACTGATGAACGACGCGGAGATGTACGACCGGCTGTCCATGTCCTTCATCTTGCTGCCGGCCGTCGCCGCCATCGGCAACGCCGCCGTCATCAGCACGCAGACCAACCCCACACGCATCGCGTTACGCAGCTTCAGCATTGCACACACCTTCGTTAAGCGTTGAGAAAACCACCGCCCGACCGTGCCCGGGCGTGCGACTGATTATTGCACGCCGAACGGCCGAGGCTACACGTCATCGGCGGAATCATCGAAAGACAGGAAACTGATGCTGGATGCTGGATGCTGGATGCTGGATGCTGGATGCTGGATGCTGGATGCTGGATGCTGGATGCTGGATGCGACGATCGTACTACGCCGCATCTATCAAGCATCGCGAGCGAAGCGAGCCATCCAGCAACCAGCATCGCAAGCGCAGCAACCCTTCACTGGCCGCTCTTCTTCGACGCCTGCTTGTAATACGCCTCGGTCTCGTCCCGCGCCGCGGTGATACGGCGAATCGCCAGCCCCGCGAGCCGACGGGCGCCGGGGTTCTCGTCATTGAGCGCGACCTGATGCAACCTGGCCAGCGCCGGCGCCCCCGCGGCGTCGGTCGACGACAGCGACTTGATCGCACGCAGCCGTTTCGACGCCGTCTTGTCGTCGAGCGCGGCGACGAGCTGCGTGATCACGCGTGTCAGCTCCGCCTCGATCGCGGCGCGGTCGTTGATCTGCGTCGGCGCGTCGCCGGTGTCGAACCACAGCTCGGCGCGGATCGACTTCACCGCCGTCGCGGCCGTCTTCGCCGTCAGCGCATCGCCGTTGTGCTCCGCGACGTTCGACAATGCCGGCAGCGCGGGCGACGCGAGCACGCCCATCAGCCGCAGCCCCGTGGCCGCCTGTCGCCGCTCGGCGTCGGAGCCTTTATCGAGCTGGCCGACCAGCGCCTCGACCTTCGCCGCGATCGCCTTCACGTCGCTCGGCTCCGCGGGCGCGCGCTGCCCGGTCGCCTCCTCGATCTTGTGGATGGCGTCGAGCATCAGGTTCTTGATGCCGACCTCCTCCTCGCGCGCGAGGCACGCCTTGAGGTGCGGCAGCGCCCCCGCCATGTGCTCGGCGTGCTTGGTGATCTCCACCGTCGACGTGATGCGCTCCGCCGAGTCATCGCTGTAGATGCCGCGCAGCCACAGCGCCACGTCCGTGTCGCTGGGCTTGGGCCCGGCGAGCGAGGCCGACACGATGAGCAGCGTAGACAGGACGGCGAGGATCGTGCGCATGACGCCTCCGAACGATCAGGTTAACCACGAAGAACACGAAGCACACGAAGACTCGAAGCGGAGACAGAAAGGGATTCCTTTGTGTTCTTCGCGTCTTTGTGCTCTTCGTGGTCAGATTCGGATCGCACCCATGCGCAGATTGTACCCGCGACGCCCCACACCTACACTGTGGCGCTATGAGCCAGACACCCTCCGCAACGTTGTCCGCCGTCCCCGACAGCCACGGCCGATTCGGCCAGTTCGGCGGCGTTTACGTGCCCGAGACGCTGATCGCGGCGCTGCACGAACTCCAGGCCGAGTACGACAAGGCCAGGGCCGATCCGTCGTTCGCCGCCGAGCTCGAAGACCTGTTCACGCACTACGTCGGCCGCGCCACGCCGCTGTATCACGCCAAGCGGCTCACGCGGCACGTCGGCGGCGCCAACATCTGGCTCAAGCGCGAAGACCTCGCCCACACAGGCGCGCACAAGATCAACAACACGCTCGGCCAGGCGCTGATGACCGTCCGCATGGGCAAGAAGCGCATCATCGCCGAGACCGGCGCCGGGCAGCACGGCGTCGCCACCGCCACCGCCGCCGCCCTGCTCGGCCTCGACTGCGAGGTCTACATGGGCTCCGAGGACGTCCGCCGCCAGCGACCCAACGTCGTCCGCATGGGACTGCTCGGCGCGAAGGTCGTCGCGGTCGAGTCCGGCAGCAAGACGCTGAAGGACGCGACCAACGAGGCGATGCGCGACTGGATGGGCAGCGTCGAGCACACGCACTACATCATCGGCTCCGTCGTCGGGCCGCACCCGTTCCCGATGATCGTCCGCGACTTCCAGTCCGTCATCGGCCGCGAGGCGCGTGCGCAATCTCTCACACAGATCGGCCGGCTGCCCGACGCCGTCGTCGCGTGCGTGGGTGGCGGGTCGAACGCCGCGGGCATCTTCTATCCGTTCATCGAGGACACGAAGGTGAAGCTCATCGGCGTCGAAGCCGGCGGCCGCGCGATGACGCAGGGCGATCACGCCGCGCCGCTCGCCGCGGGCAGCCCCGGCGTGCTCCACGGCTCGCTCAGCTACGTCCTGCAGGACCCCGACGGCCAGACCGCCGACGTGCACTCCATCTCCGCCGGACTCGACTACCCCGGCGTCGGCCCCGAGCACAGCTACTGGAAGGACGCCGGCCGCGTCGCCTACACCACCAGCTCCGACAGCGACGCCCTCGCCACGTTCCAGCTGCTGTGCAAGTACGAAGGCATCATCCCCGCACTCGAATCGTCGCACGCCCTGCACCACGGCGTGACCCTCGCCCGCTCGATGCCCGCCGACCGACACGTCGTGGTCAACCTCTCCGGCCGGGGCGACAAGGACGTCGACGAAGTCATCCGTCTGCTCGACGCCCGGAAGTGATTGCGAACACGGTGTGCGCAGATTATACTAAACAACACCCCGCCGTCGCGATCGACGTCGAGAACCCCCGTCTCACGCGTCAGAATCGGGGCCCCGGGAGACGCGCCGACCAGAATTAATCGCAAATTGAGTATTTTTAGCAATTTAGGCACGGTACACCAACGGAACATCTGAACGCCTGCACGGGACAAAACGGGGCGCGAATGGGGCGCAAACGGGACATTTCCGCGCCGATTCCGAGCGCGAAACGGGCCCAAAAGCGCCCCGCCTGATTTGCATGACGCGCGAATGATACCAACCTTCCAGACATCGCCCTGCCCCTTTCGCACACATGTGTGTCGTTCGGTCTTTATACTGACTCCGTGACCCGACCCCTGTGTGGCGTGTCGGGCCGGATTGCCGCAGCACACGAACGAACCGCGGGGTGATCGTGAGCAACATCCAGATCCAGGATTCACCCGACGCCTTGGTGGTGACGGCGTCGCACGGGTCGGCGGGGGCGGTGGGGTGTCTCGTTCCATGGCTGATCTTCTGGGCGTTCGGGCTGGTGTGTCTGGCGATCGGGGACAGGTCGCTGGAGGCGATCGGGGTGCTGGCGGCGCCGGCGTTGGTGGGGTTGTTCTTGCTGGGGCTGATCGTGTACTCGGTGGCGGGGAAGGATCGGCTGATCGTCGGGCCGGAGGGGATCACGTGGGAGCGGGAGGCGGTGGTGACGTTCGATCGGCGGACGATCGGGCGGGACAAGCTGCGTGCGTTGGAGGTGAAGCACGCGCTGCCGCAGGGCAAGCGACGGGGCCGCGAGCACTGGCGGCTGGTGATCCACGGCGAAGACTTCGACATCCGGTTCGGCGAGTCGCTCGACAAGGCGGAGCTCGAGGGTCTGCTGGCGCGGGTTCGCGCGCGGCTCGCAGCGGACGGCGTCGAGCCGGGGTCGCGCGACACGGACGCCGATCGCGCGGACGCCGATGCCGCGGATGCCAACGATGCGGACGCCGGGTCGCGTCGTCGCGCCGGGCGGCGCGAGCTGAAGCTGAAGATGCCTTACGAGGCGATCCTGTTCGGCCTGGTGGTCGGGGTGTCGCTGGTCGTGCGTTTCAGCACGCTGCCGCCGGACGCCGGGGGATTGTTCTTCCAGGTGTGGATCGCGGCGGTGGGTCTGTCGGTGCTCGCGGCGCTGCCGCCGTACCTCAAGCCGTGGCCCCGGGCGGTGGTGTCGCTGGTGCTCGTGCCGGACCTGATGCTGCTGGTGTGGGGCTCGACGCTGTTCGCGCCGCAGCTGCTGTTCCCGTTCATGTTTCTCGGCGGGGTGATCGGTGCGGCGTGCTACTTCTGGTCGGCGTCGCGTCGCCCGCCGGCCTTGCTGTTTGCGCTGGCGGCGGTTCCGTTGAGCGTGGGCGTGTGGGCCTACGCCGTGCCGCACATGCGGACGCTGCAGCATCTGCGGACGCTGGGGCCGGGCGAGCTGCGCGAGGTGCGGATCGAGGACGAGCGCAACAAGACCGCGCTGGTGATCGACGACCGCGCCACGTTGCGCGCCATCGCCGAGCAGCTGGCCGACACGAGCCCGTACAGCCCGAATCACGAGGGCATCGCGCAGCCACAGCGGATGACGCTGCGGCTGGACGACGGCTCGACGATCGACTGCAAGATCGGCAAGGGCAACCGCGTGAACCCGGACACGGTGTGGATCGCGTTCGGCGTCGAGGACTACCAGAACGCGAGCCTGTACCCGACGCTGCGGGCGCAGGGCGTGTTCGACAAGCCCGCGCCCGCCGCTCCGCCCGACAAGGCGAAGTGACGCGCCGCTCGGCGACGACGACGCCGGGCCGGGACGATTGCTCTCGTAGCAGCGGCGTGACGTTGTTATGCTGTTAGCAGAGAGCACGTCTATGAGCGGTCGTTTTCTGATGATGTTGGCGGCGTTGCTTGTGTCGCTGGCGGTGCTGGTTTCCGTCATGATGCTGTCGGTGCGCAACATGCCCGAGATCGCGCCGCCGATCGGTTCGGCGAGGCCCGCGAACACGCTGCCGGATCACGGGTTCCTCGGGATCGAGATGGGCACGCACGGCGCCCCGCCGGAGCAGGTGACCAAGATCGTGCCCGGCAGCGGCGCGGACCGCGCGGGGATGCTCGCGGGCGACCTGTTCCAGAGCGCCGACGGCAAGCCCGTGGCGAACATCCAGGACCTGCGGAAGATCACGATCGACAAGCAGCCGGGCGACACGATCCACGTCGCGGTCAAGCGCGACCACCAGATGGTCGAAATCGACATCCAGCTGATCGACTACGTCGACCTGGCGTTGCTGCGCGACCTGGCGTTGCCCGAGGAACGCGAGGCGGCGCGGAAGCGGGCCGACAAGTTCCTGCATGAACTCAACACCGAGGAGGCCGCGCCGAGCGACGGCGCGACACCGAGCGACGCCGTCAACCCGCCACCGACGACGCCCACGGAGCCGGCGCCGTGACGCCCGCCGATTCGGCCGGCGCGGCCGCCCCACCGATCCGCTACGCGGTCGAGCCCGGCCTCACCGCCGGCGAGTTCGTCGACGTGCTGCGTCGCTCGACGCTCGCCGAGCGCCGCCCCGTTCACGACGCCGCGACGATGGCCGGGATGCTGCGGCACGCCGGGGTCATCGTCACCGCGCGGCTCGACGGTGGCGCGGACGCCGGCCTGCTGATCGGCGTGTCCCGCGCGATCACCGACCGGCACTTCTGCACGTACCTGTCGGACCTGGCGGTTGACGCGTCGCACCAGCGGCGCGGCGTTGGGCGTGAGCTGATCCGCCGGACGCACGAGGCCGCGGGCATGCACACGACGCTGATTTTGCTCGCCGCGCCGGCCGCGCGAGCGTATTATCCGCATATCGGCATGACGCCGCACGACGCGTGCTGGGTGATCCCGGGGAACACAACGCAGGCCTAGTCTCGCATGCAACAGTACATCGACTACAGCCAACGCAAGTCACCGCTCCCGGCGATTGTCGGGTTGGGTCTGCTGTGCTTCGTGATCTGGCTCCTCGACGAACCGGCGTCGAAGCGGGTGCCGCCGCCGGCTCAGCACCACGGCGTGGCGCACGGCGCGGACGCGTCGGCCGACCCCGTCAAACAGGATGCCGCGCCGGCCACGTCCTACAGCCTGGTCTGCGTGACGTGCCGGGAGAAGCTGGACCTCGGCGGGCAGCGGACGGACGGCGACACCGAGCACTTCACCGGGCCGCACGTCGACGGCGATGGGAGCGACGCCGAGCGTCAGCGTTCGCAGATCGTCGAGCGGTTCCTGCTGCGTCACGTGGGGCACGCGTTGCTGGTCGACGCGAGCGCGTCGGTTGAGTACGACAGCGTGATCGATCCGCAGGAACTGCTCACCGCGGAACGCGATGAAGAACGCGAACGCGGCGAGTAGGCGCGTCGTGGTCGGATGAGGGATTGAGAATGTGAGTCGAATCGGACCCGGGGTAGGCCTACCCCGGGCTTTATCTTTGTCACGGGGGCGGCGTCACGCCTCGATCGGTTGCTCGCGGCGGCGGTTCTTGATC
Source organism: Phycisphaera sp. (assembly GCA_016125285.1). Classification (GTDB taxonomy): domain Bacteria; phylum Planctomycetota; class Phycisphaerae; order Phycisphaerales; family Zrk34; genus RI-212. The sequence continues at coordinate 101,882 of WGMA01000028.1, read as the reverse complement.
AGGACGTAGACGAGCAGGACGACGACGCCGAGGGCGGCGAACGCGGCGTACATGATCATCTGCTGGCGGCGGCGCGCGGCGTAGATCGTGGCCATGGGCGTGACGTCCATCGGTAGTCCGCTGAGGCTCACGCCGCCGTTGCCGCTGACCGGCAGCAGCGTGACATCGACCTTGCGGTTGGCCGGGTCGCCGGCGTCGTGCGCGAGCGACGGTGGCGCGTCGACGCCGGCCACCGTCACCGCGAACACGTTGTCATTCGACGGGCCCTGGTACGGATCCTGCGCGTACGAGACGTGCGCGTCGCCGAACAGCAGGTTCTGGCCGTCGTAGTTGTGGTTGGGGCTGTTCTCCATGTGCTCGACATCGGCCGCGGGCGCGGCGGCGGACGAGCGGTGGCGGTCGAGGTGATCGTTGGCGTTGTTGTCGGCCATGAGGACCCACGCGGGGTTCACGTCGGCGGTCCACTGCGGGCCGTTGACCGTGCTGTACGGGTTGATCACGGAGTAGGAAAGGTTGGAGCGTTCGAGGAAGTCGAAAGTATATTTGAGGTCCACGCCGCCCGTGGATCCGGTGGCCGTGAACTTGAAGTCGTCGGGCTTGTCGGTGGTGGACGGGCAGACGTAGCTCTTGGTGCCGGTCATTCCCGCACGGACCATCATCCACAAGCACGCGGTGACGTTGTCGTCGAGAACCGCGCCGGCGCCGGAGGAACGGTCGCCCTCGCGGAAGCCGGTCGCGCTGCCGCCGGGCGTCGCGACGCCGGCCGTGGGGAACTTGTCGCGGTTGGTCGTCGAGTAAACGTACATCGCCGTGTAGATACCGGCGAGATTGGACGAACAGATCGTGCGGTTGGCGTAGGTGCGCGACATGGTGGCATCGACGACGGAGAGGCTGATGACGACGAGCACGAGCGTCATGACGACGAGCGTTTCGACGAGCGTGAACGCGTGGCGGCTGGACATGACGTGATCCCCCAGTGTGTTGACCCTGCACCACTGTAACACAGGCGTGTATGCGGCCGAAGGGTGCGGCGTGCAAGATCGCGATCGAACCCTCACCCCAGCCCTCTCCCGGAGGGAGAGGGAGACGCGGACCCTCACCCCGGCCCTCTCCCGGTGGGAGAGGGAGCATCGTCAGAACCACGTCGTGCCGGGGCGCGGGCCCTTCTTCAGCAGGTCCGCGTTGGTCGGTGTGGCGGTGGCGTTGACGGGCGCGGGCGTGGCGGGCGGCGAAGGCGAGGCGGACGGCGCGTTGGGGGTGACGGCGTGTGGCGCTTCGGCGATGCCATCGGCGGGCGCGGGCGGCGCGACGGGCGGCGGGGTGGGCGACGGCGGTGTCGGCGGCGTCGGGCGGGCGCGTTGCGTGGCCCAGAGCGTGATGTTCGACACGAGGCGGCGCGACGACGCGGTGGAGTAACCGAACACACCCCACGAGCGCTGGCCGAGCATGCCGAACGACAGGTCGTCGGCGGCGACGAGGATGCGCGGCTCGCCGTCGATCATCACCGTCATGAGCCGCGGCGTGTCGATCTTGCCGATGCGCAGCACGGTGTACGGGCGGTACGTCACGGCCGCGAGGTCGTACGCGCCGTCGATGTGCTCGCCGGTGAGCACGTCGGCGGCGAGGCTGAGCGGGCGGAGCTTGTACGCGTCGCCGTCGTCGCGGTAGGCGTGCATCAGCATCTCGATGACGGACTCGGTGAACGGGCCCATGCCGCCGACGTTCTCGAAGAGGATGACGCCGCCGCGGTCGGCGTAGCGTTGGATCGCGTCGACCTGCTTCGGCGTGAAGCGGACGGCGTCGGTCCCGGCGACGTGCACGAAGCGGGCGTCGCCGGCGGCGGGCGTGTCGATGGCGTCGAGGTCGACGGCGCGTTCGGCGATCTCGCCGCGGCCGTTGTTGTGCATGAACGTCGCCTGCGCGTCCCACGCCAGCGGCTCGGGGTTCCAGTTGCCGGCGTAGCGTGCGCGGACGACATCGATCGGTGCGGCGTGATCGTCGGGCGCGGCGCGATCGGCGTGCAGGTCGAGGCGCGGCTCGATCGGCGTGTCGAGCCGGGCGTAGTTCCGGCCCATCTCGGTCGCGAAGTAGTAGGCGTTGGTGAGCAGACGCCAGACGAACGGGTCGTCGTGCTGGTTGGCGTGGAGGGTCCAGGAGGCGTCGCCGCTGGGCAGGTGGATCGCGAGCGGTCGCACGCCGTTGTGCACGACGGTCGCGCCGACGGGGTTGTCGGCGATCTTGAACACGACGTTCATCAGCTCGTCGTCGGCGGTCAGCGGCCGCGCGGGGTACGCGGGGTAGAGCTCGGCGAGCAGGTCGCGGACGGAGGCGGTGAACGCGGTGGAGCCGGCGTCGGCGGTGGTGACGAGCATGCCACCGGAGTCGATGTAACGCTTGATCTTCGCCTTGGCGTCGGCGTCGAGGGCGAGCGGCTCGTGGCTGGCGACGTAGAGCAGCGGCGCGGTGAGCCAGTCGTTGACGGGGCTGTCGAGCGTGACGATCTGCCAGTTGAGCGGGTGCTCGGCCTCGTCGCTGACCCACTCGGCGAGGTGGGCCGCGTCGCGGGGGCGGTTGTTCCAGTCGTAGCCGGGGATCTGAAGTTTGTTGACGAGCACCGGCACGCGGCCGCGCACGAGGAACAGCAGGCTGAACGACAGCTCGACGACGTCGTTGCCGGGGTGATCGATGATCCAGCGTGCGCCGGTGCGGTACCAGTCGCGTCCGTTGAGGTAGCGGTATCCCGACGCGAGGCCGACACGCTCGATGCCGTACATGTAGTAGTGCTCGGGCCCGCCGCCGACGGAATGACCGGGGACGTAGTTGCCGGCGAGCCAGTCGAGCGCGGCGTCGATGCGTTGCTGCAGCGGATGGGTGCGCGCGACGCCGGGCTCGCGGAAGTCGTCGGCGTGCAGGTATTCCTGGGTGATGTGGAGGCAGGCGAGCCCGGCGGTGACCATCGTCGCGCGCGAGCCGGACCAGTCGGGCTGATTGCGGTACTCCCACGCGCCGTCGGCCAGCTGCGTGCGGAGGAAGTGCTGCTCGACCTTCTGCCAGTAGCTCAGCGGGACGGGCACGCCGCGCTTCGCGCCTTCCCACACGCCGAGCACGCCGTACTGCGTAGCGGAGTTGTCGTAGTAGTCGCGCTCGAGCTGGGTGTAGTTGTGGTAGCCGAGCGTGGGGTGCTGCGAGGCGACGAGCCAGGCGACGTCCTTACGCTGGTACTGGCTGAAGGTGTCCGGCAGCGCGGCCCAGACGTGCGATCGGCACGCGCGGGCGTACGTGCCGCGGAGGTCGATGCGGCGGAGGAAGTCGACGGCGGTGCGGAGGCGCGCGTCCTGGTAAGACTGGCCGGCGGTCAGCAGCGCGTAGGTCGCCAAGGCCGTCTTGCCGCCCCAGTGCACCGCGTGCCACTCACCGGGGCGCGTCGGCGCGTCCCAGTGACCGCTGTCGTTCTGCAGGGCGTAGATGCGTTGGACGAGGGCGTCGATGGTCAGGCGGACGTCTTCGTCGGTGACGGGGCGCGGCGTCGCGACGGCGGCGGTGTCGGGCGCCACGCCCGGCGTCGGGGCGTCCGGAACCTCCGCGTCGTTCTCCACCTCACCGGCGTTCACCGCCACGGCGCACAGGCACAGCAGCGCGACGATCAGGCACGTCGCACGACGCCGGACAAATCGACCGAGATGACCTTCCCCGTACGACGTGATGCGGCTCCCTTCACTGGCTGATCATAGGCCGCCGACCTCTGTACTGACGCGTGAGCCGGGCACAAGTTCCGCGGTTTGGCCCCCTCGTAACACCGTTCCAACACAGCCCCGTGCAACCGCCCGGCCACGCTGCTACAGTGACCGCGATGGCGATTTACCCCAACCTCCCGAATCAACTGACCTTGCTCCGCCTCGTGCTCGCCGCGGCGTTCTTCCTCGTGCTCAACCAGTACCGCTACGGCGCGACCACCGCCGACGGCGTCCTCGTCGACCAGACGCTGATCCTGTTCGGGGCGATCGTGCTGTTCATCTGCGCCGCGGTGACCGACTGGGCCGACGGATACCTCGCCCGCAAGTGGAAGGTCGAGTCGCAGTTCGGGCGGATCATGGACCCGTTCTGCGACAAGGTGCTGGTGATGGGCGCGTTCATCTACCTCTGCGGGCCGCGCTTCGTCGACCTCGAAGCGGTGTCCTCCGGGCAGAAGATCTTCGGGCTGATCCGCGGCAACATGGTCAGCGGTGTGTACCCGTGGATGGTCGCCGTGATCCTCGCCCGCGAGCTGTTCGTCACCGGCATCCGCGGCGAGCTCGAGAGCGCCGGCCACAAGTTCGGTGCGAAGCTGTTCGGCAAGCTGAAGATGGTGCTGCAGTCCGTGGCGATCCCGCTCGTGCTGCTGATCATCTGGCTCGACCCGATCACGCACCCGTGGCTCGGCCACGCACGCAACGGCCTGGTCTACGCGACGGTCATCGTCACGATCCTCAGCGGCCTGCCCTACCTCCGCGGGGCCCGCATCGCGATGAAGACCGTGCAGCGCGGCGAGGCCAGCGAGCCCGAAGAGCCCGACGCCGAGACGATCGGCCCGACAGACGACAAGTGACGCTGGATGCTGGATGCTGGATGCTGGATGCGTCCATCGTATGACCCGCGCCGATCCAGCATCGGGAGCGCAGCGACCTATCTAGCATCCAGCATCACGAGCACAGCGAGCCATCCGACATGGTGCTTGGCCGACCGCCATTTCCCCCTACAATGCCCGCCATGCCGAACGCGGATGACATGCAATGGATCACGCGACTGCGCGGGCGGTTCGTCGTGTTCGACGGGCCGGACGGCTCGGGCAAGACGACGCAGTTCCGCCGGCTGGCGAACGCCGCCGACGCGGCGGGCGTCGCGGTCACCGAGGTCCGCGAGCCTGGCGGGACGATCATCGGCGAGCAGATCCGCCACGTGCTGCTCGCGCCCGAGCACGACATGATGGACATGCGGTGCGAGATGCTGCTGTACATGGCCAGCCGCGCCCAGCTCATCGCCGAGAAGATCCGCCCCGCCATGCAGCGCGGCGACCTCGTCCTCGCCGACCGATTCATCAGCTCCACGCTCGCGTATCAGGGCACGGCCGGCGGCCTGCCCATCGCCGACATCGAGCACGTCGCCGACGTCGCGGTGGGCGACACGCAGCCCGACCTCGTCGTCGTGTTCGACGTCGACGGCAAGACCGCCTCCGGCCGACTCAACCCCCTGCTCGACCGCATCGAGCAGCGCGCCGCCGACTACCACGCCCTCGTCCGCAAGGGCTACCTCGACCAGGCCACCGAACACCCCGACCGCTACCGCGTCGTCGACGCCCGCCCGGACGCCGACACGGTGTTCGACGCGCTCTGCGTCGCGCTATCGGGCTTCTTCGGCTGATCACGCCGGGCCAAACCACGTAAGCGACTGCGCCGCCCCTGCATTACCATAGACGGTGATGACCGACGCCCCCGACACCCCAGCACGCCACCGGCCGGTCACCCCCGAGCCCGTCCGCCGAGCCGCGCGTGTCGCGTTCGGCCTTGACCTCCGCTCGCTCGCGCTGATGCGGATGGCCATCGCCGGCTGCGTGCTGGTCGATCTCGCCATCCGCGCCGGCAACCTGACCGCGCACTACACCGACGACGGCGTCCTGCCGCGCTCCGCGGCCACCGGCGAGTTCGCGACGCCGTGGAACTGGTCGCTGCACCTGATCAACGGCTCGTGGCCCTTCCAGGCCGCGCTGTTCATCGTCGCCGCGCTGACCGCGATCACGATGATGGTCGGTTACCGCACGCGCGTCGTGACCGCGGTGTCGTGGGTCCTGCTCGTGTCGCTGCAGAACCGCAACGCCGTGATCCTCGACGGCGGCGACGTCATGCTGCGCATGGTCCTGTTCTGGTCGATGTTCCTGCCGCTGGGCGCCCGCTGGTCGATCGACGCCATGCTCAATCCACCCCGCGCCGCCGCACGCCGCACCGACGCCGAGCGGCCCAACCACCTCGCCACCTTCGCGACCGCGGCGTACATCTTTCAGGTCGGCTTCATCTACTGCTTCGCCGCCGTTCACAAGCAGCACCCGGTCTGGACCACCGAACACTCGGCCGTGTACTACGCGATGAACGTCGACATCTTCGCCAAGTCGCCGGCGATCTGGATACGCCAGTTCCCCGGGCTGATGGCGCTCATGACGATCGCGACGCTCTGGCTCGAGGGGCTCGGCCCGCTGCTGATCCTCGTGCCCTGGCGGAACCACTGGTTCCGCGGCTTGGCCGTGCTCAGCTTCGTCGGCCTGCACGCGAGCTTCGGCCTGTTCATGGCCCTCGGCGTGTTCCCGCTCACCGGGATCGCGATGTGGCTCGCGATCCTCCCCGGGCCGCTGTGGGATCGACTCGAAGGCGCGTCGCCGTTTGTCGCGCTGCGCACGAGGTTGCGCGACCTGACCTTCAAGATCGTCTGGCGATTCCGCCTGCCGCGTCCGCCGGCGCCAACGGTCACGCCCCGCAACGCGACCAACGTCGTCGTCACCGCCCTGATGCTCTACGTCTTCCTCTGGAACCTGCGCGGCCTGCCCAGCAAGAACACCGACGACCTGCTGCCGCACAGCCTAGACTTCGTCGCCGACGCGCTGCGTCTGGATCAGCAGTGGAACATGTTTGCGCCCTACCCGATCATGGACGACGGCTGGCTGGTCATCACCGGCACCCTGGCCGACGGGTCCACCGTGCAGCTGCTCGGCGCGAGCGGCGTCGAGTGCGAAGGCGGCCCCGTTTCGTGGGACAAGCCCGACCGGGTCTACGTCGCCTACGGCGACCAGCGCACCAGGAAGCACCGCATGAACCTCTGGCTACGCAGCCACAGCGATTACCGCCCCTGGTACGCCCGGTACCTGCGTCGCGTGTGGAACAGCCGGCACGACGCGTCGCAGTACATCGTCCGGCTCAACATCTACTACATGCGCGAAGACACCCCGCCGCCGGGCAAGCCGTTTGAGCCCATCGAGAAGGTCGAGGTCTGGGAACACACGTGGCCGTGAGAATCGCCGCGGGGATGCTGGATGCTGGATACTGGATGCTGGATGCTGGATGCTGGATGCTGGATGCTGGATGCTGGATGCTGGATGCGTCCAGCGTACACCCGCGCCGATCCAGCATCGCGAGCGAAGCGAGCCATCCAGCATCAAGCATCGCGAGCACAGCGAGCCCCCGTCACTTCGGCAACGCCCCGCCCAGCTCGTCGCCGTTCGCCTTGAACCCCCCGCCGTCGACATCGACAAAGATCGGGTTGCTCACCGCGACCGGCTTGTCGTCGCCGTGCGGCTTGCCCATCACCGGCCCGAGCTTCGACGACTCCCCCGCCGCCACCACGATCACGTGCGTGTCGCCGTCGAACGACAGGTCGATCAGGTTGTCGAACTTGACCACGCCGTCGGCGAACATGCCCGGGTGCGACTTGCGGGTGAAGTTGAGGTTGGGGTCGAGCCTGCCGTTGAGCAGCACCTGCACGCGGTCGATGTCGAACCAGTTGGGGCACTGCACGCGCACCTGCACCGTGGCCCGCCCGGCGCTCGCCGTCGCCGTGCCGCCCGGCAGCGTCGACCCGCTCGCCGCGCCGTTCGCGTCCGTGGCGAACAGCTTGACGGTCATGAACGGCCCGTTGCTCATCACGATCTGCCCGCGTTCCGACGCGTGCACCACGTCCATCACCTTCACCTTCGAGGGGTCGTCCGTCGGCGACGCCACCCAGTTCCGCAGCCAGCCCGACCCGTGGTGGTTGTAGTGCGCGTCGGTGTTCACCACGCCGGGGATGTACGTGCCCTGATTGATCAGCATCAGCCACGTGTGCATGCGGTTGCCGCCGGTGTTCACGCCGTTCTTCAGCGTCGGCCCGCTGAGGATCGCGATCGGCGGGTGCACCTCGATGGCGTCCATGAACGGCAGCATCGCCGCGTAGCCGCCGTCGGCCTTGCCATCGACGTCGCGGTCCCACGCGTGCGCCACGATGTTGGGGTGGTTCTGCTGGACGAACTTGTCGGAGTTGTCGTCCCACATCGCCAGCCGCTTGATCTGCACCGCCGGGTCCGCGTCGAGCAGCGGCCCGCCGCCGTCCTGGTGGTGCGGCTTGAACACGAGCGGGAACGCGTTGTGATGGTTCAGCGGCAGCGGCTTGCCCGTCAGCTCGATGCCCGGGCACGTGGCCATCAGCTTCGTGACGCCCAGCGCCTCGAGGTGCGGCGTGTAGCTGTCGATCCGCTGGTGCTCCGTGCACGGCGCGAACTCGATGTTCTCGCACAGCAGGTTCAGCACGCGGCCGCGCTGGCTCGACACGTTGTCGCCCGACGGGCTGGAGTGCGAGTGGTAGTCCGTGCTGATCCAGCCGCGCGTGTCGACCGAGTGGACGAGCTTGCCGGCGAGGATCGCGCGCTCGCCGCGCTTGACCGTGAGCGTCGTGAAGATCGCGTCGTACTCCGGGCCGTAGCTGACGATCACGTCGTATCTGCCGGGGTCGAGCGGCTGCGTGAACACGCCGTTGTGCGAGTAGTAGCAGTCCATCACCGCGTGCTCGCCGGTATCGTTGAACCAGTTGGGCGTCGGCGTGCCGTCGACGCCGGCGAACTGCACCTTGCACGGGATCGGCCCGCCGCGTTCGTCGGTGATCTGCGCGCTGACGTAGCCGGCCGACTCCAGCTTGACCGGCTGGTCGCGCATCGACTCGTCGATCGAGCGCGTGACGACCGGCCGACCGGTCGCGGCGATCTTCGCGGTGTACGCCGGGCCGGCGGGCAGCCCGACGAACAGCTCGCCCTGCTCGTCCGTCCGCCCGTCGCCGTAATGCTTGCCGTCCGCGTCGATCGACACCATCGCCGCCGCGACGGGCCCCTCGGGGTCGGTCACCTTCAACACCACGCCGCGCAGCTCGGCGCCCGCCAGGCCCGCCGCGAGCGATCGCACGCCGAGCTCGTTCGCCGCGGGGATCAGCCGTCGCTCGAACGTGAACGTCCCGCCGGCGTCGATGTTCGCGACCTTCAGCCCGCCGGCGTCGGCGTAGCCGAACCGCGTCAGGCTCTTGCCCGGTCGCGCGCCGACGAGCCCCACCTTGCGACCCGCGCACGCCACGCCGTACGCCTGCTCCCACCACGGGTCGTACACCCACGCCGCGCCGCCGTCGCCCGTCTCGCCCGGCGTGAAGTTCTTGTCGGCGCGCATGTCGTCGTGCAGGTCAATCCGCGTCGCCCTGTCGGCGGTGTTGGTCACGGCGGACCGCACCGTGAGCCACGGCTTGTGGTCCTCGAGCACGTAACGCACCTCGACGGCAGGCCGACCGTTGGCCGCCTCGGTGAAACACCGCAGCTCGACGCGCGGGCCGTTCGCCGTGACGACCTCGGCGTGCCGGAACACCGCCAGCGCCGCCAGCGGGAAGAACGCCCCGAGCTGATCGTTGGGCCGACGCGCCGACGTGAGGTCGATCACGCAGCCGCCGATGTTGGTGATGGTCAGGTTGGCGTTGCGCGTGGGGATCGGGTCGGCGATGACGGCGATCACGTCGTCGCTGCGCAGGACGTAGTCGCCGTAGATCGCGTCGACCTCCTTGCCGGCCGGGACGTACCTGTCGAAGTTCGACTCGTCGAGCCGCACGATCTCCGCGGCGTGTGACGTGGCGACGACAGCGACGGCGCACAGTGCGACAACAATCGGTCGCGCGGTCCGATGACGATGCATGTGACTCTCTCCAGCGGAGGTGACGGGCCCGAAGCGGCTGGAGAGATTATACCCGCTACCGCGCCCCGCTCGCGTAGAGCACGACGTACATCGCGTTCGCCGGCAGCTTCAGTGAAATACGCCGCGTGTCGCCCTCGCCGGTCGGCGCCAGCGTCAGCGGCTCAACGGGGTAGCCGTTGGGATCGAGCAGCGACGCGGCGTTGATCGTGCCGTTGCGCAGCGTGATCGTCGCCTCGGTGTTCTTTAACAGAAACGGCGGATGCCCGGTGTGCACGATGCGCTCGCCGGCGATCGTGAAACGCTTGCGGAAGACGAAGTCCGCCGGCTCGGTGACCCAGCCCGTCGGGCGCGACGTCGTGCCGACCTGCACCAGCACGCGGCCCGACTCCCGCAGCGGCCTGCCGTCCATCGACACCGCCGTGATCGTCGCGTACGCGTTGGCCGACTCGATCGTCACGTCGCTCAGCTCGAACCGCCCGCCGGCGGCCTTGCAGAAGCCCACCACGCCCTGCGCCGCCGGCGCGTCGATCGTCACGAGCCCCGTCTTGTAGTCCCACGCGAGCTGGCCGTTGCTGGCGGTCACGCGGCCGCGCTCGGCGTCGAGGTGCGGCGAGAGGTCCGCGATCTTCGTCTGCGCCGGATCGCCGCCGAGCTCGTAGCGCACCTGCCCGACGAGGAACGCGGCGCGGCTGACGTTGCCGTCCGACGTGCGCGCCGCCTTCAGCTCGTCCTGCTCGCGGCTGATCCCGCCGATCTCGTTGTCGTCGATCAGCGGACGCTGGCGATCCCACAACGCGTCGGTCGAGCGCACCTCGTCGACGACCACGTCGCCCGGCCTGATGTAGGCGTTGCGGTACATCAGCGCCGCGGCGGGCCACATCCCCGCGATGGACGGCACCGTGCACGACCACTTGTGCTGCGCGAAGTCGTCCTTGCCGACGCGCCAGAACGTCCGCCGCGGGTCGAGCCGCCACGTCACGTCGTCGGCGCTGAACCAGAACACCGCGTCGGTCCCGTTGAGCGACTGGTACGCGGAGATCAGCAGCGGACCCTCGGTCTGATAAAGGTTGGGGTTCTTCCAGCTCGTCTCGGTGACGATGAACGGGTGGCCGCGCTGCGACTTGAAGTTCGCGGTCAGCTCCAGCGGCTTGTGCAGCACCGACTCGTTGACGATGTAGTCGCCCGGGTCGACGCGGTAGCCGTCGTTGGGGCCCTGGTGCTGGTAGTCGCTGCCGTAGTATTCGTTCTCCGCGTCGATGTCGAGCGCCGCGTAGGTCCACCGCTCGATCTCCTTGAGCTTCAGGTCGTTCGCCGTGCGCCAGTTCGTGGCGTTGAGCAGCTGGTGGCACCCGAGCTGCTCGCGCACGTACTTGCCCATCGACGCGTAGAACGCCCGCTGATGCTCGGCCATGAACCGCAGCTGGTCACGCAGTCGCACGCCGAACTTCGACTTCTGGTTGTCCTGCGTCATCTGCCACGTGTCGATCAGACCGAGTACGCCGGTGTCGACGTCGTCGCCGTTCCATTTGGCCGCGTCGCCGCCCCACGCGTCCCGCGCCTTGTCGAGCGTGCCGTACCGCGTGCGCAGCCAGTCGGCGAACTGCGCGGCGAGCTTGTCCTTCTGCGCCTGCGGAACGCCCTGCAGCGTCCAGAAGAACATGCTGTCCTCGTTGACAACCTGGAGGATCGCGACGGTCGGGTCCTCCGCGATGCTCAGGCCGGTGTAAGGGTTCTTGCGTGTGTACAGCTCGCGTGTCCACGCGCGGTAGGCGTCCTGCAGCTTCGGATCGATGAACAGCGCGCCCCACGGCTTGCCGCCCTTGTCGTAGCCGTCGAGCTCCCACGACTTCGGCACGTCGTGGTTCGGGTAGTACGGCGAGATCGTGATATAGATCCCGTTGTCCTTCGCGGCCTTGATCAGCCGGTGCACCGCGTCGATCTTCCTGCCGTCGACGTCGGTGATCTTCGCGCCTTCCTTTGTGTCGGCGAACGTCGTGTGCACGCGCAGCATGTTGACGCCGAGCTTCGCCATCCAGCGGCAGTGCGTGTCCATCTGCTCGGGGGTGAAGTTGTACGCGTCGGTGCCCGACGCCCAGAAGCGGATCGGCTGACCGTCGCCGCGCACGAAGCTGTTGCCGTCCGCGGCGAGGTGCACGAAGCCGGTCTCGCCGGACCGCTTCTCGTTGAGCCACCGCAGGTCGAGCATCGCCTTGTCGGTGAACGCGTCGTGGCCCGGCTCGAAGGCCCACGTGCCCTCCTCCGACCACGGGGCCGACGGCGGATGCCAGTTGGGGTCCGGCGGCGCGGGCTTCGGGTCGGCCTTGTCCGCGGCGAGCAGCGACGCGGCAAGGCACGTGAGGAAGCCGGCGGTGACGACAGCAAAACGATGACGCATGGTGTGTGCCCTGTGATCGCGGAAAAAGGCACGCGCCCGGATGACCCGCGGCGCGCACCGGGTGCCCACAACCTATCTGCACGCTGGATGCCAGTCTGCCGCGCGGGCGGAGAAATGTATCAGGCATCGACACCCTCTCCCTGCGAGGGAGAGGGAATCGGCGCACTGCAGCGCGCGGGGCATCCGCTACAATGCCACGCATGGACCTGGATCAGATCATCGGACAGGCGCGGGCGATCGACGTGCTGATGGCGGCGATGACGGGCGAGCGGATGCACCACGCGTGGATCCTGCACGGGCCGGTCGGCGTCGGCAAGGCGACCACCGCCAGGGCGATGGCGAAGCTGCTGATGTGTCACGACGCGACGCCGGACCTGACCGGCCGCCCCACCGCGTGCGGCGCGTGCGCGTCATGCAAGATGTTCATCGACCGCCCCGCAAAAGATGACGACGACGAAGACACGCCGCGCGAGTTCGGTGAGTCGCACCCCGACCTGCACGTGATCCGCAAGGAGCTCGCGGCGGTGTCCGACATCGCGTCGCTCCGCAACAAGAAGCAGATGAACATCCCCATCGACCTGCTCCGCGAGCGGATGGTCGGCGGGTGGATCGGCAGCGGCGACGGCAAGCGATACGTCGAGCCGGCGATCGGCCGCAAGCCGAACATGAAGCACGGCAAGGTGTTCATCATCGACGAGGCGGAGCTGCTGGACGCGACGGGCCAGAACGCCCTGCTCAAGACGCTCGAAGAGCCGCCCGCCGAGACGTTCATCTTTCTGATCACGTCGCACGAGGACCGCCTGCTGACGACGATCCGCAGCCGGTGCCAGCGCGTGGGGTTCGGACCGTTGAGCGACGCGGATGTCGAGCGGTGGCTCGATGGACGCGAAGAGGCAAGCACACTGAACGCCGAGCAGCGCAAGTGGGTGATCAAGTTCGCGTGCGGGAGCCTCGGACGGGCACTGCTGGCGATGACCTATCACTTCGACGAGTGGTACACGCAAGTAGTCCCGATGGTGCGTGACGCCGTGCAAGGCAAGCCGGCGCCGGCGCTGGGCGAGACGATGGCGAAGCTGGTCGAGGCGTTCGCCAAGGCGTGGGTGGACGGGCACAAGGGCGCGAGCAAGGACGCGGCGAACAAGGCCGGCGTGCGGTACATGCTCGGGCTGCTGGGCGAACTGTGCCGTGACGGGTTGCGGCACGCGGCGGGCCGGCTCGGCGACGAGGCCCCCGGCGACGAGGCCGACGCGAAGCTGCGTCCGTGGCTGGTCGGCGTGCAGCTGCTGCAGGAGGCCGAGCGGCAGATGGAATCCAACGTCGCACTCGCTTTGCTGTTGGACAACCTCGCCATACAATGGTCGGACAAGAACGCTCTTCAACACGCGGCCCGCTGAACGATGGCGATCACCGGGCGACTCACACGCGTTTGGACCCGCCGCGTCGGCAGTCAGGACGACCGGCGGCCTTAAAAAAATCGGCCTGACGACAAAGCGAATCACGACCCGGCTCGGTTGACACGCCTCGACGACCTCGGCGACGCCTCACGCGCGCCGCACGCCACGATGTCGACGCCCCTCAGCACGCCGGTGTGACATCAACATCATGCCTATCCATCCGTTGCCCGTCCTTTCCGAGGAAGAGGAAGAACTTGCCCTGCAGCGACTGAAGCCGCCGAAGACGGTGGTGGTCCGCTACGGGTACATGAAGAGCATCGCCGAGCTGCCGTACGACGGCGACCAGATCCTCGGCTGTGGCACGAAGCTCGTGATCCGCACGCGCCGCGGCGTGGAGATCGCCGAGATGCTGACCACGACGTGCACCAACTCCGGCTGCGGGTCCAGCGTGTCGCGCAGCAAGATGCTGGAGTACATCCAGAACTCCGGCGGCAAGCAGTACCCGTTCACGACGGACGGCCGGGTGCTGCGCGTGGCGAGCGTCGAGGACCTCAACGAAAACAGCCGCATCGAGGCCGAGCGCCCGCGCTACATCAAGGCGGCGCGGGAGGCGATCCGCGAGCTGGACATGCCGATGAAGCTGATCGAGGCCGAGCCGCTGTTCAGCCGCGACCGCGTGGTGTTCTACTTCACGTCGGAGGACCGCGTCGACTTCCGCGACCTGGTCAAGCGTCTGGCCGCGGAGATGCACGTGCGGATCGAGATGCGTCAGGTCGGCGCGCGCGACGAGGCCCGGCTCGTGGCGGACTACGAGAAGTGCGGCCAGCAGTGCTGCTGCAAGCAGTTCCTCAAGGTGCTCAAGCCGGTGTCGATGAAGTCGGCGAAGATCCAAAAGGCGACGCTCGACCCGCAGAAGATCAGCGGACGCTGCGGGCGGCTGATGTGCTGCCTGCGCTACGAGGACGAGACGTACGACGAGCTGCGTAAGAAGCTGCCGAAGCGCAAGAGCCGCGTGATGACCGAGGACGGCCCGGGCATCGTGATCAGCACGCAGATCCTTACGCAGCTGGCGCTGGTGGAGCTGGACGAGAACAGGCAGCGGTTCGCGTATCCGGTCGAATCACTCGGGCGCGACAACGTGCCGGCGTATGTCGAACCGGCGGAGCGCGGCGGACGTGACAGCCGCGGGCGCGACGGCGGCGGGCGTGACAGTGGCGGAGGCCGCGGCCGCGGCGGCAACGCGCGCGGTGATAGCGGTGGCGGCGGCGGTGGTGGCGACAGCCGTGGGGGCGACAGCAAGCGATCGGACGACCGCGGGTCGCGCAGCAAGCGCGGGCGTGGACGATCCGACGAGCCACGTCGCCCGAAGCCCGGCGAACCGTTGCAGGACAGCGAGGTCGAATCACGCGAAGGCGACCGCGCCGATGCGATCGACGAGAACGTGACACCCAACGCCGAGCCGTCGCAGTCCGGCGGTTCGTCGGACACCAACGACGCGCAGCGCGGCGGTGAAGCGTCCGGCGATGGTCAGCCTCGCAAGAAGCGTCGGCGACGTCGCCGCGGACGCGGTCGCGGACGACGCGGCGGTGGCGACAACGCCGGCGGAGAAAGCAGCGGCGGTGGTGGCAATGCCGGCGGCGACGGTGGCGGTGGCGGCGGTGGCGGCGGTGGAGATGGTGCAGGCGGCTAACCCCGCGCACACGCAGTTATCCACATCGCGACATCGCCTACGCGCGATCCGACGCATGGGGTACGATGCGGCCCGTTATCGTTCATCGGGAGCCGCTCATGACCGCGCCAGCCGTTGCGCCACGCCTCAAGGGCAAGACCTTTGCCCTCGTCGGCACGCTTACGCTCGGTGCGCGCGGCAAGGTGGAGCAACTCATCCGTTCCGAAGGCGGCGACGTCGCCTCATCGGTCACACACGACATCGACTGTCTGGTCGTCGGCGCGACGCGCGGCCGGGGCAAGCCCGCGGCGCAGAAGCAGGCCGAGAAACACAACGCCAACGGCGCGGCGATCGCGGTGATCGACGAGGCGCAGTTCGTCGACATGCTCGTGCCCTCGGCGGATGAGACGATCGCCCTGCTGCGGTCCGGCGTCGACGGCGTGACGCGGTGGAACCGGATCTGCGGCGAGCGGGCCCGGGACATCAAGGTCGACCTGACCGGCGCGGACCTGGCGAACACCGATCTCACCGCCGCACACCTCACGTGCGTGAAGCTCACCGACGTCGACCTCCGCGGCGCCACGCTCAGCGACGCGCGGCTCGGCGACATCACCGACGTCCGCTTCGACGGCGCGACCCTCGACAACGCGCACATCCACATCGCCATCGGCTGCCGCTTCCGCAACGCCCGCGTGGAGCGGATGTGGTGCAACCGCGCGGTGCGATGCGAGTTCGACGGCGCACGCGGCGACGGCTGCTACATCGATGAGCTGAGCCACTGCACCGCGCGCGGCGCCGAGTTCAACGCCGGGCACGTGTCCAAGCTCGACGACGTCGACCTGACCGACGCGCAGCTGCGACAGGTCCACAGCTACTACCTGCACGCGCCGAAGTGCGTCATGCCCGGCGCCGCGCTGAGCGACGCGGTACTGGTCAACGCGGCGATGCCCGGGTCGAACCTCGACCACGCCGACCTGACCCGCGCGCAGCTCGCCGGCGTCGACCTCACCGACGCGAACCTCCGCGGTGCGACCTGCGTCAGCGCCCGCCTCGAGGGCGCCAACCTCACCCACGCCCTGCTCGCCGACGCCAACCTCAACGCGGCCGACCTCGCCAACGCGAAGCTCGTCAAGGCGGACCTGTCGCACGCCGACCTGCGCAACGCCAACCTCGCTTCGGCCGACCTGTCCGACGCGATCGTCGACGGCGCGGACTTCACCGGCGCCAACGTGACCGGCGCGATCCTCGACGGCGTCGACGTCGCTCGCGCCACCGGCCTCGATCCGGCGCGATCCGTCGGCGGCGGTATCGGCCCCAACGTGCTCGAGCTCGAGCGCGTCTCGCAGAAGGCCGGTCGACTCGAGCTCAGCGCGGCGATCGACACGCCGGACCACAAGCGTGTGCGTCTGACGATCCACACGTCCGCGTCGCGGCACGGGTCGACCTGTCACGGCTACCAGCACGACGACGACGGCACGCGCTACGGCGGCAACTGGGTGCAGGCGAACAACCTGTCCGGGTGCATGGCGTCGATGGGCGCCAAGTGGGGCCACGGCGAGCTGCACATCGACACCGTCAAGGCGAGCAGCTCGAAGAGCCCCGTCAAAGGCAAGACGCTCCGCGATCTGACGATCGCGGCGTGGTGCGAGGCGTTCGGCGTCGACATCCCCACCGCCGGGGAACTGCGGCAGGCACAGGCCGGGGCACGCGCCGAGCTCGACACGCTGCGCGCCGAGCGCATCGCCCTGCTGCGGACCGGCGCCGACGGCGTGGCGGCGTGGAACGGCCTCACACCCGTCGAACGCAAACGCCCGAAGAACTACCGCAACGCGGACCTGGCCGACGCGGACCTGCGCGGCGTCGAGCTGACCGAGATGGATTTCGCGGCGGGTCGCTTCGACAACGCCGACCTGACGAAGTCGACGCTGACCGGCGCGGACCTGAAGAACGCGAGCCTGCGCGGCGCGACGCTCACGAAGGCCGAATCCGGCTGGGGCCTGACGCTCAACGACGCCGACCTCGACGGCGCGGATCTCACACGCGTGCGATTCACCGGCGTCAGCCTGCTGCGGACGACACTCCGCGGCGCGACGCTCGCGAGCGCCGCGTTCAGCAACTGCGACCTCCGCGGCGCCGATCTGTCGACGGCGCTGCAACTGGCCGACGCCACGTTTGAACACTGCCGGTACGACGAACAGACGCTGCTGCCCGAGGGATTCATGCCGCCCGATGGCTGGGTCTGGGCCGGCGCGGGGCCCGACCCGCGCATCCGCGAGAAGGTGCAGGCGAAGGTCGAGGCCAGGCAGGCCGCCGGGCCGATCGATATCGACGCCTTCATGAAGGAACTCGAGCAGCGCACCGATGCGTCGCGGCTCGACAAGGCGCTGCGTATGCTCAAGAAGTCGGGCTTCCAGCTCTACGCCGATACGACCGACGCGCAGCTCGTCGGCGTCGTCAAATCGCAGACCGATGACGAGCTCGTCTACGCGTGCCGACTCACCGACGACGGGCAGTTCAGCTGCTGCACGCAGAACCTCAACGTCTGCGGCGGCCTGCGCGGCGCGCTGTGCAAACACCTGCTCGTGCTGATCATCGGCCTGACGAAGGCCGGCGAGCTCGACCCCGCGGTCATCGACGAGTGGGTCGAGATGTCGCATCACAACGCCCCGCAGCTCGACAAGGACGCGATGGGCGACGTGTTCCTCCGCTACAAGGGCGCCGAGGCCGGCGAGGTCGACTGGCGTCCGACCGAGACCCTGCCGGAGGATTACTACGCGTTCTGACGCGGTGAGGCCGCCATGTTGACCGACGACACGCGACAGATCGGGCTGGTGATCGAGCGACTCCGCGAGGCGCTCGACGACCTGACCGTGCGCGGGCTGCGTGCGTGTGGCGGCGAGCAGTTGGCGTCGCTGCGCACCACGCGCGACGAGCTAGCGGGCGCCGGCGCCACGCACCTCGCGCAAAGCCTAACGCGTGTCATCGACGCCATCACATCCGACGACGACGACGGGCCCGCGCACCTGATGCGGGCGCAGGCGACGCTGCGACTGTTCGACCGCCTGCTGACGCTGGACGTCGCCAAGCACGCCTGCGCGGCCATGGCCGACACGACACGGGGAGGCGACGCGTGACCCCGGACGCCGCCCAACGAGACAAGGTGATCGCGCTCGTCGACGAGCTGGCGTCGACCGTCGAAACCGTGCTGCGTACGGGCCTGACCACGGCGTCGCGAGCGACGCTCGACCAGCTCAACGTCAGCTTCCGTGAGGCGTCGCGCATGCGGCTGCTGCGGTTGGGGTCGACGCTCCGCATCGTCAACGAAGAGGTGCGACGCTACACCGAGGACTCACCGCTTTTCAGCGCGTCGCGGCTGTCGCTGTTCCTCAACCGCACGTGGCTGCTAAGCCGGGCGATGGGCCGGGCGCTGCGGGGTGACGACGACGCGCGGCTCGCCGAGCTGAGCGCCACGCCGGCGTCGCGCCCGCTCGAGCGTGTCGAGGTGGTCGCTCTCGGCGTCAACAAGCGCGTCGTGCGCGGCGTGATGTGTCTGTTCGAGTTTCGCCTGCGCGTCACCCGCGACACCGTGACGCTGCGCCGTGGCGAGCCGCTTGTCTGGACGTGCCTGTACCCGATGCGAGCCGACGTCGACCTCCCGGCCGAGGCGTACCTTCACCTGCCGCAGAAGCTCGCGCAGGCCGACAAGTTCCGCCCCGCCGCGTTGCTCGAGCCTCGCTCGTTCGTGGTTGAGCACGCCTTGGGCACCGGTGACTCGGACGCGGACGCCGCTGACGGCCTGGCCGCGCGGCTGATCATGAACGAGCACACCGTCGTCGCGCCCGGCGAGCCGTTCGACGCGTGGCCGGAACTGCTGACGTGGGATCCGCACGCCGCGCTCCAACGCGTGCGCGGGCAGAAGCCGGGCCCGCTCGACCTCGACGTCGAGCTCACCGAGGAGGTCGTCTTCCCGGCCGACACGTGGTCGATCGCCGCATCGCCCGAGCGCGAAGCCGACCACCACGCGCTGTATCCCGTAACGCCCCGCGACACCGAGGTTACGCTGCACGCGCGCGTACCCACCACCGACGACGGCGCGCCGCTGCGCGCGGCGTTGTCCAGGCTCTCGAAGGCGAACACTCGACCCGCGTTGTACGCGCTGCTGCACTACGAGTCGTGCCGCCTGATCCTCCAGCCGCTCGCCACCGTCACCGACGCCGGGCCCAACTTTCTGCCGCTCGCCACCGACAAGGTTTCCGCCGCCGAACTCGTCAAGGCGCTGAAGTTCGATCTGTAACCCGCACCGCTCCCCGCGAGACGCCCATGGCCAAACGCACCACGAAGTCCGACACGTCCGCACCGCCGACGAACGGCGACGCAGTCCTGCGCCGCCCCGCCGAGGTGGACTACGCCGACCAGCTCGAGGCGCTGCGACAGCACGATGCCGAGACCGCCCCGCCGTCGTGGCGACTCTCCCCGCGTGCCGTGCTGACGTATGTCCTCGGTGGCAAGACGCTCTCCGCCGAGCTCAACGGCGCGCAGACCGACGTCGAGATCACGCGGAAGTTCTACGGCGACGACGCCATCGTCGAACGCGCGATCGTCACGCTCGCCTCCGAGCGCGCCCTGCTGCTCGTCGGCGAGCCCGGCACCGGCAAGTCGTGGCTCAGCGAACACCTCGCCGCGGCGATCAGCGGCGACTCGACGCTCACCATCCAGGGCACCGCCGGCACCACCGAGGATCACATCCGCTACGCGTGGAACATCGCGCGTGTCATCGCCGAAGGGCCGACACCGGACAACCTGATCCCCTCGCCGACGATGACCGCGATGAAGACCGGCACGCTGCTGCGCTTCGAGGAGATCACCCGCTGCGTGCCCGACGTGCAGGACGCGCTGGTGTCGATCCTTTCCGACAAGGCGATCAGCGTGCCCGAACTGCCGGGCGCGAACACGGTCTTCGCCAGGCCGGGCTTCAACGTCATCGCCACCGCCAACTCGCGCGACCAGGGCGTCAACGACCTGTCTGCCGCGCTCAAGCGGCGGTTCAACTACATCCACATCCCGATCGTCGCCGACAAGCAGACGGAGATCGAGATCGTGCAGCGGCGCTCGGCGGAGCTGCTGAAGCGGTACGCGCTGCCGACGAAGATCGACAAGCCGATCATCGACCTGCTGGCGACGGTGTTCCGCGAGATCCGCGACGGTCGCACCGCCGAGGGCGTGAGCATCAGGTCGCCCGGCACGACGCTGTCGACCGCCGAGGCGATCGGCGTCGCGCTCGACGCCGCGCTGCACGCCAACTACTTCGGCAACGGCGCGGTGACGCCGGCCGACATCGGCCGCCACCTCGTCGGCTCCGTCGTCAAGGAAGACCTGGCCGACCTCGCCATCCTCAAGGAATACGTCACCCTCGTCGCCCGCAAGCGCGGCGCGTCCGACAAGGCCTGGCAGGCGTTCCACGACAGCGCGATGGTTGCGCTATCGTGACGCAGCGATCCGCACACCGCCCCATTCACGACCCAGGAGTTCGCATGTCTGACAAACCCACCCCACCCGTCACACCGCAGCGCATCATGCAGATGGCCTTCGGCTACTCCGCCCCGCTCATCCTCGAAACCGCCGTCGTCCACGGCTACTTCGACACGCTCGCCGAGTCGCCGAAGACCGCCGACGACGTCGCCGCCGCGACCGGCACCTCGCCGCGCGGCGCACGCGTGATCCTTACGGCGCTGGTCAGCCTCGAGCTGCTCGCGCGCGACGACGACGGGCGGTATCGCCTGACCGCAGAGAGCGACGCGTTTCTCGTCAGCGGTCGGCCCGCCTACCGCGGCGGGATCATCCGTCACACCAGCACGCAGCTGATCCCGCGCTGGATGGGGATCCACGACGTCGTCCGCACGGGTCGGCCGGTGTCCTCGGTGAACCAGCAAGGCGCCGGCGCCGAGTTCTTCGAGCAGTTTGTCGAGTCGCTGTTCCCGATGAGCCGCGCCGCCGCCGCGGCGCTCGCCGGTGAGCTGCGGATCGCCGAGGCGAGCGACACGGTGTCGGTGCTCGACATCGCCGCGGGGTCCGGCGTGTGGAGCATCACGCTCGCCGAGCAGTCTCCGCACGTGCGCGTCACCGCGGTGGACTGGCCGGGCGTGATCCCCGTGACGAAGCGCGTGGCCGAGCGTCAGGGCGTGGCCGACCGCGTGACCTTCGTCGAGGGCGACCTGAAGGAGGCGGACTTCGGCTCGGGCCACCACGTCGCGACGCTCGGGCACATCCTGCACAGCGAGGGCGAGCAGCGCAGCCGCGACCTCGTCGCGAAGGTGCATGACGCGCTGGCGCCCGGCGGGACGATCGCCATCGCCGAGTGGATCATGGACGACGACCGTCGCGGCCCGGCCGGCGCGGCGCTGTTCGCCGTCAACATGCTCGTCAACACCGACGAGGGCGACACGTTCACCTTCGCCGAGATGTCGAGCTGGCTCGCCGACGCCGGCTTCGTTAACGTCCGCCTGTTCGACGCCCCGAGCATGTCCCCGCTGATCCTCGCCGACCGCGCGTAACACGAGTCGCTATGCCGCACACCGCATCCGACACCGACACCCCGCTGCGCGACGCCGCCGATCGCATCGACCTCGACGTCGAAGCGATCGCGGCGTGCGTCGATGCGGTGCTGAGCGACGGGCTGTACTGGTTCCCCGTGCGGCACCACTCGCCGATGGTCGCACGAGTCGTCCAGCGCGTAATCTCGCAGCGCCGCCCGCGTGTGATCTTCCTCGAAGCGCCGAGCGAGGCGCAGCACCTCGTCGAGCACATCGTCGACAGCAGGACGCGCCCGCCGATCGCGATCTATTCCAGCTTCCGCGACGACCACCACGCTCTGCGTTCCGCGGCGAACCTGAGCGGGCATGGCGATGAACCGGCCAGGTACGCCACGTGGTACCCGTTGCTGAGCTACTCGCCGGAGTACGTGACGATGATCTCGGCGAAGCAGGTCGGCGCGGAGGTGGTCTTCATGGACCTGCCGCACTGGGCGGAGATGGCTCCGGCGCGTGACGGCGATGAAGCGGATCGCGTGCGCGAGCCGTCGCCGCACGACGTCGAGCAGCTGATGTTCGAGAGCGGGTTCTACCGGGCGTTGGCCGACGCGGCGGGGTATCGCACGTGGGACGAGGCGTGGGACACGCTGTTCGAGATCGATCGGCCGGAGCGTGACTTCGAGGCGTTCCGCCGGGAGCTGGCGACGTTCTGCGCCGCGGCGCGGGCGACGTCGTCGCCGCAGCGGATTGCCGACGACGGCACGCTCGCACGTGAGCGGCACATGCGTCGCGTCATCCGCGACACGCTCGCCGCGCGGAACATCGAGCCCGCCGACGCGATGGTCGTCTGCGGCGGGTTCCACCTGTTCATGGATCACGCCGACGACGCCGACCCGCCGGTTGTTCCCGCGGGAACCGTCAGCGTCACGGCGGTGCCCTACTCGTTCTTCCGCGTCAGCGAGCTGTCGGGCTACGCGTCGGGCAATCGTGCGCCGAGCTGGTACCAGACGTGCTACGACCTGGACGAGCGCGGCGCGACGGACGCCGACGTGCTGGCCGAGCACGTGGTGGCGACGCTCAAGGCCGCGCGGAAGCTCGGCGAGGCTGTGTCACCCGCTGACGCGATCGCCGTGACGCAGCACGCGCGCCTGCTGGCAAACCTGCGCGGCCGCGTCGCGCCGATCCTCGACGACGTCCACGACGCGCTGATCACCTGTTGCTGCAAGGGCAACCCCGACACCGACGGCCACACCCTTCGCAAGGCAATCGATGCGATCGATATCGGCACGCGCGTCGGCAAGGTGACCGATCGGCTCGGCCGCCTGCCGCTCGTCGCAGATTTCTACGAACGCCTCGACGCGCTGGGCCTCGGCGAGGTTGTCGAACGCGAGCAGCTTATCAAGCTCGACCTCGACAAACGCGACGAGCTAGACGCGCAGCGGTCGGCGTTCCTGCACCGGCTGCTCAGCCTCGGCGTCGAGATCGGGCGGGTGTTCGGCGCGGGCGGCGAACTCGGACAGGGCGCGATCTTCCGCGAGAACTGGCAGCTGCGATGGAGCCCGAAGCTGGAGCCGGCGCTCGTCGAAAAGTCGTTGCACGGCGACACGGTCGAACGTGCGGCGACAACGCTGCTGCGCGAGCGGCTCCACCGCGCGGCGCACGACGCTGACACCTCCTGCCGTCGGCTCGTCGAAGCGATCAACATGGACCTGCCCGATATCGTCTGGCACGCCGAGACAACCGTCGGCGAGGCGATCGACACCGACGGGCGGTTCGTGTCGCTCAGCGGAGCCCTCGGTTCGCTGCTGCTGCTGGAGCGGTACGCGACGTACCGTGCGCTGCGGCGCGAGCGGCTGACGGAGCTGATCGAGCGGTGCTACGACCGGGCGTGCTTCGCCGTGCCGGAGATCGCCGCGTCGCCGGACGATCAGTGGAACGACGTGGTGGCGGCGCTGCTGGCGCTGGCCGAGGCGACGATGCAGCGTGACGGCCTCGACCGCGACGTGTTCGTCACGTACGTGCGGCAGGCCGCGGCGCTGTCGACCGTGCCGTTCCTGCGGGGCGCGTTGCTGGGCATGCTCACGGAGGTGCGGCAGCTCGATCCGCAGGCGCTGGCCGACGAGCTGGCGTCGTACGCGCAGGCGCCGCCGGAGCAGATGATCGTCGCGGGCGACTTTCTCAACGGCGTGATGGCGGTGTCGCGCACGGCGATCCTGCTCGGCGCCGAGTCGCTTGTGCGAGCCGTCGACGAGCTGCTCTCCGCCGCGGCGTGGGAGCCGTTCCTCACGATGCTGCCACGCCTGCGGGCGGCTTTCGATCGCCTCCACGACCGCCAACGCGACGCCCTCGCCGGCCACGTCGCCAGACTGTACGGCCTGGCCGAGCACGAGTCGCTCACGCAGATCGAAACCTCCGTCAGCGCCGCGGCGATGATCGCCGACATCGACCGACGCGTCGCGGAAATCATGAAGGAGTGGGAGCTGTGACAGGAGTCGGGTGTCAGTAGCCAGGAGTCAGTGATTCGATGAGCGCCGACGTGAACAATCTGACCGACGACCAGCGCGAGCGGCTCGCGCGGTGGCGGCTGGTGCTGGGCAAGGCGGCCGAGCAGCACGGCATCGCGTGCGGCGCGGGCGTGTCGAGCGACTACCGGCGGGTCGAGCAGCTGATCGGGTTCCTGTTCGGCGAGGGCGACGGCAGCGGCGGGCGACTGGGCCTGACACCCACCGGCGGCGAGCGCACCGGCGGCGTCGCGCCGGGGCACGCGATGACGGTGCCGGAGTGGATCGACGGCGTGTCGGAGCTGTTCCCGCACTCGGCGAAGGAGGTGCTCGAGCGCGAACTGGTGCAACGGCGCGGCATCCGCGAGCTGCTCGAGCAGCCGGACCTGCTGGAGCGGATCGAGCCGAACGTCGAGCTGGTCAAGACGCTGCTGACGCATCGCGACCTGATGAACGAGAAGACGCGCGTGCTAGCGCGGAAGATCATCGACAAGGTGGTGCGCGAGCTGACGGAGAAGATGAAGCTGAGCGTCGAGCCGGCCATCACGGGCGCGATCCGCCGTGACAAGCACGCCCCACGCCGCGTGTACCGCAACCTCGACCTGCCCACGACCGTGCGGCGCAACATGCGCAACTGGGACGCGGAGCGTGGCAAGCTGCTGGTCGACCGCGTGTGGTATCACGCCGCGGAGCGCAACCGCCGGCCGTGGCACGTGATCGTCGCCGTGGACCAGTCCGGCTCGATGCTCGACTCTGCGATCTTCTCGGCGGTGATGGCGAGCATCTTCGCGGAGCTGCCGGCGGTGCGCACGAGTCTGTTCCTGTTCGACACCGAGATCGCGGACCTGTCCGATCGGGTCGGCCAGCCGGTCGACGTGCTGCTGAACATCCAGCTCGGCGGCGGCACCGACATCACGCGCGCCCTGCAGTACGCCGGTCAGCTCATCCGCGAGCCGGCCCGCACGATCGTCGTGCTGATCACGGATTTCTACGAGGGGCGCGACGAGCGTGACCTCGTCCGCCAGGCGCACCTCCTTGCCGAGTCGGGTGTGCGGATGATCGGCCTCGGCGCGCTCGGTTACGACGCGCGACCGCAGTACAACAAGCCCATCGCGCGCAAGCTGCGTAAGGTCGGCATGGACGTGCTGGTCTGCACGCCGGAGAAGCTGGCGGAAGTCATGGGGCACATCATCCGCGGGTGACGACGTCTACGGGGCGTGCCGCGTCGGCCGGCTGATGCTGCGTCATCAGATAGTCGAGGAACGCGCGGAGCAGGTCGCTGCGGTGCTTGGTCTTGTGCACGACGATGTAGAACGCGCGGGTGAGCTGGACGTCGGGCGTGCGCAGCTCGACGAGCCGACCGGCGTCGACCTCGCGGCGGATCGCCATCTCGGACAGGCAACTGACGCCGTAGCCGAGCTCGACGGCGCGTTTGACCGCCTCGGTCTGGCCGAGCTCGAGGGCGATGTTGAGCTGACCGATCTTGTCGCCGAGCGAGCGTTCGAGGTTCTGCCGCGTGCCGGACCCGGGCTCGCGCATGATCCACGGAGCCGCGACGAGCTGATCGAGGCTGACGCCGTCCGTGCCGGCGAGCGGGTTGTCCGGCGCGGCGAGCACGACCATGCGGTCGTCGCGCCAGTGCCGGGTGTCGAGGTCGTGGCCGTGACCGAAGCCCTCGATCATCGCGATGTCGATCTCGTAGGCGCGGAGCCTGGCGAGCACGTGCTGCGTGTTGCCTACGGACATGGACATGCGGACGTCGAGCTGTTCGCTGACGAAGCGGCCGATGAGTTCGGGCATGATGTAGTTGGCGATGGTGGAGCTGGCGCCGACGCGCAGCAGGCCGATGAGCCCGGGGCGCGACCCGGCGAACGACCGCTGTATCTCGCGTGCTTCGGCGAGCAGGCTCTGCGCCCGCGGCAGCAGCGCCCGGCCGACCTCGTTGAGGTGCAGCCGCTTGCCCTGCCGCTCGAACAGCCGACACGACAGCTGCGACTCCAGCGCCGTCAGCGCCTTGCTGACGGCGGGCTGCGACATGTGAAGCTCACGCGCCGCGCGCGACGTGCCGCCGTAGCAGGCGATGGCGATGAACGTTTCGAGCTGCCTGAGCGTGTAGTCCATCACCACTTCATAACTCAGGGTTGTAAGGATCATGCAAAAGTTATCGCTTCGGGTCATGAGAACCTAACCAACGCTGCGCACCCGGCCCCTAGACTGGGCCGCGATGGAAGGCATCGTCGAGATCGATCAGGTCACGGTCCGATTCCCGTGCGGCACGACCGCGCTGAACTCGGCGTCGCTGACCGTGCCGCGCCATCGCATCGTCGTGCTGCTGGGTCACAGCGGCGCCGGCAAGAGCACGATGCTGCGTTGCATGAACGGTCTCCAGCGGCCCACGTCGGGGCGTGTGATCGCCGACGGTGTGGGCGAGCTGACCGGTCGAAAGCGGCTGCGTGAACACCGTCGGCGCACCGGCATGATCTTTCAGCTGCATCACCTGATCGGGCGGCAGACGGCGTTGCGCAACGTGCTGATGGGACGTCTCGGCTATCACCCCACGTGGCGCACGCTGCTGCCGCTGCCTCGCGCGGACGTCGAGCTGGCGATGGATTGCCTGAGCCGCGTGGGCCTGGCTGACAAGGCGCTGCAACGCGCCGATCAGCTCAGCGGCGGCGAGCGGCAGCGCGTGGGCATCGCCCGGGCGCTGGCCCAGCAGCCGCGACTGCTGCTGGCCGACGAGCCGGTGGCGAGCCTCGATCCCGCAACGGCCAACGGTGTGATGGAACTGCTCAGCCGCATCTGCCGCGAGGACGGGCTAACCGCCGTGATCAGCCTGCATCAGCTCGACCTGGCGCACCGCTTCGCCGACCAGCTCGTCGGCCTGTCGTGCGGCGGCGTGGTGTACGACGGCCCGCCGCGCGACCTCGTCGAAGACGACCTGTCCGTCATCTTCCGCAGTATCCGCAAGAACCCTCACCGCGAACCCGCCTCCGTGGCGGTCTGATCCCGCACGCCCGATACACCGCAAACCCAACCCCGCACCGCGCACACCACCGCAACCAAGGAGAGAAGCACGATGTCGACAATGAACACCTCCGTCCGATGCCTGCTGATGCTCATGGCGTTTTCCGCCTTCGGCCTGATGGGCTGTGGCGAGGGGGGCTCCGCCGGACAGTCCGCCGAGGCCTCGACCGCCAAGACGAACGGCGGCGCCGCCGCGAAGGCCGACGCCCCGATGAGCTACCGCGACCCCGACACCCTGAAGGTCGCCCTGCTGCCCGACGAAGACGCCTCGAAGCTGATCCAGGACAACGAAGGCCTCAAGAAGTACCTCGAAGCGAAGACCGGCAAGCAGATCGAGCTGATCGTGCTGCCGAACTACACGGCGATGGTCGAGGCGGCCCGCGCCAAGCACCTCGACCTCGTCTACTTCGGTCCGCTGAGCTACTGCATCGCCATCGACAAGGGCGCCGACATGTACGCCTTCGCCGCCAAGAGCAAGGGCGGCTCGCCGACCTACACCTCGGTCGTGATCGCCAACACCTCGGCCGGCATCAACAAGGTCTCGGACCTGGCCGGCAAGAAGGTCGGCTACGGCGACCCGGCGTCGACGTCCAGCCACCTGATCCCCAAGGGCGTGCTCGCGGCGGCGGGCGTCAAGGAAGGCGATTACAGCGAGCAGTTCCTCGGCAAGCACGACGTCGTGGCCAAGACGGTCGAGGCCGGCGGCGTCGACGCCGGCGGCATGAGCAAGCCGATCTTCGAAGGCATGATCGCCGGCGGCAAGCTCGACAGCTCGAAGGTGAAGATCATCGCCGAGTCGGCCCCGATCCCGCAGTACCCGTGGGCGATCCAGAAGGATCTCAAGCCCGAGCTGCAGGAGAAGATCAAGAACGCGTTCTGGGACCTCGATGACGCGGCGATCCTCAAGCCGCTCAAGGCCGAGCGCTTCGCCAAGATCGAGGACAAGGATTACAACTCGATCCGTGACGCGGCGAAGATTCTCGGCAAGGACCTTGCGTCGCTGGAGAAGTAGGCAGCGTCGCACGCACCCCTCGATGTCAGCCCCGGTCGGTTGCAGTTCGGCCGGGGCTGTCTCGCCATCACCATGACACAGACCGCCACATTAACGACCGATCAGATCGTCGATCGCGAACGCCGCGGCTGGCGTCGACAGGGATGGATCGGCCTGACGATGCTGCTGGTCGTGGGGTATTGCCTTTGGTACGGCCGGGCGTTCGAGTTCGGTCCGTACGAGCGCGGCGTGCCGAGCGTCATCCGGATCATGATCCGCGAGGGCCTGCCGCCCAACTTCCGCATGTCCGCCCAGCCGCTGCGCGACTGGTGGGCCGGCGTGTCGGACCGCACGCTGATCGAGGCCGTTGAGAAGTCGGTGCCGTGGCTGGTGCCGCTTTGGGACACGCTGATCATGTCGATCGCGGGCACGGCCCTGGCGATCGCGATGTCCTTCGTCGTCGCCTTCTGCGCCGCGCCAAACACCACGCCGCACTGGACCGTCTACTACGCGGCGCGCGGCCTGCTCAACCTCGCGCGAGCGATACCCGAACTGATCATGGGCATCGTCTTCCTCATCGCCGTCGGGCCCGGCATCCTGCCCGGCATCTTCGCGCTGGCGTTCCACTCCGTAGGGATGGTGGGCAAATTCTTCGCCGAGTCGATCGAGCACGTCGACCCGGCGCCGGTCGAGGCCGCGCGAGCCTCCGGCGCCGGCGGATTGCAGGTGTTGTGGCACGGCGTGCTGCCGCAGGTGCTGCCGCAGTTCTCCGACGTGGCGTTCTACCGCTGGGAGTACAACTTCCGCGCGTCGACCGTGCTCGGCCTCGTCGGCTGCGGAGGCATCGGCCTGATGATCCAGTCGTCGATCTCGCTGATGGAGTACCAACAGACCACCGCCCTGCTCATCCTCGTGCTGATCTGCGTCACCCTGGTCGACGCGATGAGCAACGTGCTGCGAAGGCGATTCAAATGACCGCAACCCCACACCGGCCGTGCATCGTCGTCACGCACCGCGTTCACCCCGAGGTGATCGAGCTGCTGTCTGAGCACGGCAACGTCGTGGCGAACGACACACTCGATTCGTGGTCGCACGACGAGTTGGTCGAGCGGGCGCAGCAGGCCGACGCGCTGATGCTGTTCATGCCGGACCGTGTCGACGCGGCGATGCTCGACCATTGCCGGCGCCTGCGTGTCATCGCCGGGGCGCTCAAGGGCTTCGACAACGTGGACGTCGAGGCGTGCGCGGAGCGCGGCGTGTGGGTCAGCATCGTGCCGGACCTGCTGACCGAGCCCACCGCCGAGCTCGCCATCGCCCTGCTGCTGGGCCTGCTGCGCAACGTCGCCGCGGGAGACCGCTACGTGCGCACCGAGCGTTTCACCGGCTGGCGGCCGACGCTATACGGCGCGACGCTCGGCGGCGCGACCGTCGGCATCGTCGGCATGGGCGAGGTCGGCCGCGCCGTCGCTCGACGACTCGCGGGCTTCGGATGCGAATTGATCTACCACGACCTTGCGCCCCTCAACGTCGCCGACGAAGCGGCGCTGCGTGTCAGTCGACGTGACCTGCCGACGCTGCTGGCCGAGTCGCACGTGCTGATCCTCGCCGCCCCGCTGACGCCCGACTCACGGCACCTGATCGGAGGCAGCGCGTTGCTGCGTCTGCGACGCGGCGCCTACGTGGTCAACGTCGGGCGCGGCTCGGTGATCGATGAACGCGCCGTCGTCGCCCTGCTCGCTGACGACCACCTCGCCGGGTACGCCGCCGATGTTTACGAGATGGAAGACCTGTCGCTGCCCAATCGCCCGAAGCGCATCACGCCCGGGTTGATCGAGCGGCCCGGCCAGACGCTGCTCACCCCGCATCTCGGCTCGGCGGTCGCCGACGTCCGCCGTCAGATCGAACTCAGCGCGGCGCGGTGCATCATCGACACCCTCGAGGGCCGCACGCCACGACACGCCGTCAACACACCAGGCGACACGGTTCCGACCCGCGCCGGCTGACGCGGCGGCTCACTCGTCGATCTTCTCGAAGTCCGACGGGTTCACCCACCCCGCTCGCATCTTTTCGCCCTTCATATAGCGCTCGTAGAACCCCAGGCCGCTCTTGTCCGCGTAAGGGTAGCGGTCGAAGAGGTAGCCCTTGCCCTCCATGCGCGGATCGCCCTGCTGCTTGAGCTCGGTCGTCATCTGCTGCTCGAGCGCGGCGCGGCGGGCCGCAGCGTCGGGCGAATCGGCGACGTTCGTCAGGCAGTAGCGGTCGGCCGACGCATGGAACATCTCTACGTCTTTCCGCTTGCCGAACGATTCCTGCCAGAAGTGATGCGTCGACGCGTCACGCCGCGCCTTGAGGACCTCGGTCTTCGTCGGGCTGCCGTCGCAGTTGAGGTAGCCGGTCTCCGGATTGCCGCCGGGCCAGCGGTCGGGCTCGAAGTTGCGCAGGAAGATGTAGCCGTCCTTGACGATGCCGCGGATCGGGTAGCCCTGATCCTCCGGCCGACCGACGTCGTGGCGCTCCTTGCCGATCAGCACGTGGTCGCGTTCCGGGATGACGTGGCCGGACTTCTCGGAGTCGAAGATCTCCACGAGGCTGCGCCCCGGCGACAGCTGCATGCCGGTCTGCGACCATTTCAGCCCGGCGACCTCGATGAACGTCGGCGCGTAGTCGATGAAGCTGACGTAGTCATCGATCGTTCGGCCGGGCTTCGTGATGCCCTTCTTCCACATGATCGCCAGCGGCAGGTGATTCGACATCTCGTACTCCTGCCCCTTGACGCGCGGGAACGGCATGCCGTTGTCCGCGGTGACGACGATCAGCGTGTTGTCGAGCAGGCCGCGCTTGTCGAGCTCATCGAGCATGCGCACGAGGTGGTGATCGAAGTGCTCGATCTCAAACGCGTAGTCGAGCATGTCGGTGCGGACGGTCTCGTTGTCGGGCCAGAAGTCGGGCACCTTCTCGATCTGATCGATGCTCTTGCCGCCCTTCTTGATGCCGGACTGGAACTCGTACCCGCGGTGCGGCTCGGTCGCGCCGTACCAGAAACAGAACGGCTTGTCGGTCGGCCGATCGTCGAGGAAGTCGTTGAAGTTCGAGGCGTAGTCGATCGACGAGATGCCGCTGGTCGGCGGTTTGGCGTGCTGCTTCTGATACGGCTTGCCGGCCAGCGGTCCGCGATTGCCGACGACCTTGCCCGGCGCCCAGCCCTTGCCGGTCGACCCGACGAAGTAGCCCGCGTCGCTCAACGCCTCGGTGTAGACCTTGAACTTCTCGGGGAAGTAGCACCAGTGGTTCGCCGCCTCCTCGAGCTGCCAGCTGTTGCGACCGGTGAGGATGCAGGCGCGCGACGGGGCGCACTTGGCGTTGGGCGTATACGCGTTGTTGAACAGCAGGCCCTCGCGCGCCACGCGGTCGAAGCCCGGCGTGCTGACCCACTTGGTGCCGTACGCGCCGGTGTACGGATACGACTGATCGTCGGAGATGCAGAACAGGATGTTCGGTCGTTCGTCCGCGCGGGCGACTACGCAGAAGCGCGCCAGCGGGATCAACAGCGTCAGACAGATCAGCAGGTGTCGCATGGGAACTCCTAAGCGGGGTCGACGGTCGGCGAGCATGATTAACGCATATCCGCGTGGAACATTGCGTCACCGGGTCGCGCGCGACCGAAGGTCTTGAACCGATGACCCGTCAGTATAAGCGCCCACACGCAATGAAAAACCCACGGGGCGGAACCCGTGGGTCTGGTAGAGGTTGCGTGTTGAACGCGTCGATCACTCGGTGGAGGCGCCGGTGAACTTCGCGACGCGGTCGAGTTCGGCCAGCAGCTTGCCGGGCGAGTCGAAGCGGTCTTCGGGGCGGATGGACAGCATCGCCTTGACGGTCTTCTCGAACATGTCGGGGATGGCCATCTGGTACTTCTTCGGCGGAACGATCTCGACCTTGCCCATCAGGACCTGCATCGGGTTGGCGCCCTCGTAGGGCACGCGTCCGGTGAGCAGCGCGTAGACGGTGGCGCCGAGCGCGTAGATGTCAGAACGCGTGTCGACCTCGCCGCCGGTGCGGGCCTCGGGCGCCATGAAGTTGACGTCTTCGCCGATCTTCTTGCCGGCCGAGTCGCCCATCGTCACGTCCTCGGCGCCTTCGCCTTCGGTCTTCTTGGCGATGTTGAGGTCGCCGAGCTTGGTGACGCCGTCGGTGGTCATGAAGATGTTGGTCGGCGTGATGTTGCGGTGGATGATGTGCTGATCGTAGGCGAGCTTGAGTGCGCGGGCGACGTGAAGGGCGACCTTGTAGCCGTACGTCCACTGCAGCATGCCGGCGATGCCGATACGCTCGATGACCTTGTCGAGGCTCTCGCCGTCGATCCACTCGAGCGCGGCCCAGCAGACGTCGCCGTACTTGCCCGCGCCGTAGACCTCGACGAGGTTGGGGTGACGCAGCGGCAGCACCGTCTTCATCGCGCGGATGAAGCGTTGCACCTTCTCGTCCGTGGAGGCGAACTCGGGCTTGAGGACCTTGATGGCGACCTTGCGACTCTTACGCGTGTCGCGGCCCTCGAAGACGATGCTCGAACGGCCCTCGGCGATCTTGTTGCCGATCTCGAAGGTGTCCTGGAACGTCGAGCCGGGGATGCCGGCCCACCAGACCTTGGCGACGCCGGACTTCAGCGCCGCAGCGGCCTGCGCCTTCGCGCCGCCGGCGGACGACTGGCCGGGCGCGCCGACGGGCGCGGCGGTCGGGGCACGGCCGGACTTCTGCAGGCGGATCGTCGTCTGCCCGACCTGAATCTCGTCGCCCTCCTGCAACTCCATTGACTTGGACTTGCGTCCGTTGATCAGCGTGCCTTCCGGCGCGCCGCAGTCGGAGAGCCACAGCGAGCCGTCTTCGAGACGGATCTCGAAGTGAACGAGCGCAACGTCGGGGTCCTTGAGTCGGCACTGCGCGGCGTCGGATCGTCCGAAGAGGACGGCGCCGTTGGCGGGAGCGTTGAATACGACGCCCTTGTCCGGGCCGGCATCGACAACAAATTCAAGATCCATTTCAGACCCCTGAGCAAAACCGACAGAGAAGATGAATGCGAAACGATTCGGTATGCGAATGATGCCGGAGATTGCCCCGAGCGTCAACGCGACTCAGCGCCGCGGAGGTAACTGCTGGCCGTTCTGCCCGCCGTTGGGGGCCCCGGGGCGCTGGCCGTTCTGGCCACCATTGGGCGGACCAGGGCGCTGTCCGCCTTGACCGCCGTTGGGCGGCCCGCCGCCGTTGGGTCCGCCTTCGGGCGGCGTCACGGAGAAATTCGACAACTGCCGGAGCTGATTCTTTTGCGCCTCGGTCAGACCGGGCTTGTAGTAGTCGACGACCTGCATCGCGACCTTGGCCGTCTGCCGTTGATGCGGGTGCTCGTCACTTTCTTTGAACTGGTCGTAGACGCGGAGCAGCGAGCCCAGCGCCTCGGCAAAGCCCTTCTCGTCGCGGCTCTGAATCGCATTCCACGCTTCGTTGTTGAGCTTAATGACAGCCTGAGGCTCGGGCGCGTCCTTGGGCAGCGTGGTCATCGCCGCGTCGGTGTTGAACTTGGTCGTGGCAACGCCGGCGGGCTGCTGGGGCGGCTGCGGTTGCGGCGTAGTGGTCGGCGGCGGCGTGGGCGTGGTGTCCGTGGGGGTCGGCGGCCGCGGCGTCGCCTTCACTCCCACGCCGAGGAACGCCAGCGCCTCGGCGCCGGCCAGGCCCGGCGAGTCCTTGGGCTGATACGTCGCCGCCTTGACCAGACGCTCGTTGTCGGCTTCGGACAGCTTCATGATCGCGCTGTACTTGTCGAAATAGCCCTGCGCCTTTTCGGCGGTGTGCAACGCATCGCCGGCCACCTCCTTGTACCAGGTGGCAAACACAAGCAGGTTGCCCATCGCGATCTCGCGCGCCTCACCCTGCGGAGACCGGATGGCCGCCGTAGTGAGCATCGACAACTCTTCGTCGAGCACCTCGACCGGGGGCGTGGGGCCGCGCTTGGGCCGGTCGGGTTCCGGCGTCACGGCGACGGGCGTGCTTGTCCCCACGCTCTCATGCGGCAGCGGCGGCAGGTTGTACTGCAGCATCCACCCCGGCACCGAGGTAAACGCGGGGCGTGTCTGATCCGCCGTCGGGGGCATGTAGAACCTGGCAAGCCTGATGGTGTCGTCGTAAACCATCCCGAAATGCGGAGGCTTGTTGCCGACGCGGGCGCCGAACTCCTTGGCGTAATCCCCAAGCGTCAGCAGATGCGCCACCTCGGTACCCAGTGCCGCCTTGTCGTTCGCCTGATGCGCCTTGTACGCCCGATCCGACAGGTCGACCAGCGCTTTGACGACCGGCGCCTCCTGAGCCTGAACCGCGTATTCCGACAGAATCGGCCGGTCGCTGGAGTTGGAGGTCGACGGCGCCGGCGACGGCGATGTCGGTGTGTTTCCACCCAGCTTGGGCGGATCAAGCGTCGGCGTCTTGCCGTACGCGAGCAGCCACTCGGGCGCCTGGCTCGTAGAAGTGCGCGGCTGCGAGCTGGCGCCGGGGATGTACCGGTCGGCCAGCGTCTTAGCGTCGGTGCCGACCCGAGCCATATGCGGCGGGAAGCCGCGGCTGTCATAGATGCTCTGGGCGTAGTCACCCAATTCAAGCAGGCGCGTGACGGTCGTCTTCAAGCCGCTCAGGTCGTTGACCAGCGCCTGATTGGCTCCGGCAACCTCAAGGTCAGCCAGCGCCCTGACCATTGGATCTTTCTCGGCGTTCGGCGGATAGCCATCGGTGATGGAACGACTGTTCAATCTCGGCGAACCCGATCCAACATTCGGGGTCGGGTTGCTCGGGGTCGGATTAGTGGTCGTAACGACTGAGCCACCTGGAGGTCCGCCGCTGGGGCCCGGCAGCCCGTACTCGCTGGTCAGCCACTGCGGTGGGCCGCTCGGATAACTGCTCGTCTGACTCTTGGCGCTCGGGTCGAAGTACGTGGCCAGTTCCTTGGCGGCGTCGGCCATCTTCAAGGCATTCGGCGGCGGCGGGGTCCTGTTGGACGATTCCCACTTGCTGAAATCCATCAGTTGTACGGCCCGTGTGACCACGACCGCGAGCTCCGCGCTCTTGTTCTGCGCTTTCGCCTCCAAACCTCTGTCAAACAGGTCGAGCAACGCCGTGGCCTTCGGGTCCAGCTGGTTGCGGCCCCCCGCGACTTGCTGTTTGAACCACAGGAAATTGGGGCCAACCTGCGAGGCCAGGGCGTCGGTTGCGGCATTGGTCTGCGTCTGCCGTGACGGCTGGCCGGTGTTGCCCGGATCCTTGTGAGCCGTGTTGCCCATCGCGACGGTGTTGTTCCCGGTGGGATTGCTATCGTTGCCCGACCCGCTGAACATCGAGCCAAGGAAGAACACCATCGCCAGAAGCACCACAGCCCCGACGCCAATCGCGGCGCCGATCACGAGTTTCGGGTCGAGACCGGGCTTTTCCAGTTGCATCATCGGCAGCGTGGGCATCTGGCCGGGGTACATCGAGCCGGACACGCCGGGCATCTGGCCGGGGTGCATGGACCCCGACACGCCGGCCATCGTGCCGGACACCGGCGGGAGATGCTGGGTGTTGCTCGAAGGCGTCTCCATCAGCGGAGACAATTCGTACCCGGAACTGTCCGAGGCGGGCTTGTTGCCCGCGGCGCGTCGCATCGCGGGCGAGGGCAACCCGGCGCCGGTCGACGCGGAGGCGGCCAGTTCATTAAGCGCCGTATTGCTCGTCGACATGGCGGCGCCCCTGAGCACGGCCTCGAGGTCGGCGAGCATCTCGTCGGCAGACTGGTAGCGTTCGTCGGGACTTTTGGCCATCGCCTTGAAGACGATGCGGGTGCAATCCGCGGGCAACGCCGCGGTGCTGTCGCGCGGGTCCGGCACGGGCTCGGTGCAGTGGGCGTAGAGCACCTGCAACGCCGACGTGCGCTCGAACGGCGCCCTGCCGGTGAGCAGCGTGTAGTAGGTGCCGCCGAGCGAATAGATGTCGGTGCGGGCGTCGACCTTTTCGTTCTGGCACTGCTCGGGGCTCATGTACTTCGGCGTGCCGAGCACCGCGTCCTTCGCGGTGATGGTCTGGTTGCCGGAGTCCACGCCCTTGGCCAGGCCGAAGTCGGCGACCTTCACCGTGCCGTCGTCGGCGAGCATGATGTTGTCGGGCTTGATGTCGCGGTGGATGAGGCCCGCCTTGTGCGCCGCCGACAGGGCGCGGCACGAATCGGCGATGCAGCGTGTCGCCTCGTCGAACGGCATCGGCTTGCCGCCATCGATCCGGTCCTGAGCGCTGCCGCCGCGGACAAGTTCCATCGAGATGAAGTAGATCTCACCCTTCTTGCCGACGTCGAAGACGGTCACGGCGTTGGGGTGATTGAGGCGCGCCGCGAGCTGCGCTTCGCGGATGAACCGCTTGAGCGCAATCTCGTCAGCGACGAATGACTTGGGCAGCACCTTCATCGCCACGGGGCGCTGCAGGGCGATGTCCATCGCCTCATACACCGCGCCCATGCCGCCGCGACCGAGTAGGCCCTTGATCACGTACTTGCTGATCTTCGTGCCCGAGGCGAGTTCTTCGCCGGACGCACCGCCCGCGCCGGTCCCCATGGGCACCGTCGCCTTGCTGTCTGAAATCGTCTGATCTTCGCCCGACATCACAACCGCCTGGTCTTTCGCCGACCGTTTACGGCGCACCTTAACACTACGACTCCACGGCGGGGGGTGCGACTGACAGACGATTATACGCTGCAAATCCGGAAATCGGAACCCGATACACCAATAAATGACCGGGATTTTGAGCCCAGACCAGCCACGAAATCGCGACTACCGACCAACCGACGCCTTGTCGTCAAAGAACCCGGCAACCAGCGCGTGCTGCGCCCGCGCTCCCGCTACGCCTCATCAAGGCTTTCGCCGCATCCGACATCGACACAAACACCCTCCCCGCGAAATGGATGGAAGAGGTTTGCACGGCGAAACAGTCAGCACGCAAGTGCAGAACCTTCGTATTGGGGCATCGCAGCCTATGGTCACGGCGGCCCCGCACCTCCCTTCAACCAAGCAGGCGTATACGCCGCCTCACAAGACGCCTCGGTGTCCGTCACGGTGGATCGCCACTACCATTCACAGCAAGAGCCACAAAATGACCATGGCATGTTAAGCACTATGATATAGTGTTTTATACGAACAATGAGCCAATGTCAGATCCCAATGTCGACTCGACGTTGGACATTTCGTATTCGACTAGTATACTACAAGAATGCAAGATCAAGCCAAGTACACCACCGCGAGTCCGATGTCGCTACGCCAGCAGGCCTACGAGTACATACAGCAGCAGATTGTCGACGGATCACTCGCTGGGGGCATGGTCGTCTCGGAGCAGCAGTTGGCCAAGGAACTGGGCATCAGCCGCACCCCCGTTCGCGAGGCGATCGGACAGTTGCAGACCGAGGGATTGCTCGAACAGTTACCCAAGCGAGGCACGCTCGTGCGGCGCCTGGATCAGTCCGACCTGATCGAGCTTTACGAGGTGCGCGAAGCCGTCGAATCGTACACCGCCTCGCGGGCCGCGAAGCGGATCGACGGACAGAGCCTGTCGCAGCTGCGCGCGATCTGTGAGCAGATGCAGAACGCGACCGAGTCGCTCAAGGCCACCGGCGCCGACACGCTCACCGCCGACGCCATGCGGCGATACCTGGCGTTGGACACCGCGTATCACATGGTGCTGATCCAGGCCGCGGGCAACCGGCGCATCTTCAAGATCGTCTCCGACTCCCGCGTGCTGATGCGCGTGCTGTGGTCACCGCGGCAGGAACACGACCTGGACGTGCTCACCGAGGCGCACCGGCAACACACGCAGATCCTGCATCACGTGTCGGCCGGCGAGAGCGAGCAGGCCGGCGCAGCTATGGCCGACCACATCCGAAGCAGCCTCAAGCGCGCGATGGATCACCTCAACTACAACCGCACGCGCGACGCGATGGCGCCGGCGGTCCCCGATGATCTGCTGTCGCAGGCCTAGCCACTTACCACAAACATGACGTACACAACGCCCCAACATTCGATCTCAAGGCCGCTGCGCGGCATCGTCGTGCCGATGGTCACGCCGCTACGCACGCCGGACGCGCTCGACGTCGAGGGGGTCGAGCGACTCGTCGAGCACCTCGTCGAAGGCGGCGTACACGGGCTGTTCATCCTCGGCACCACCGGCGAGGGGCCGTTGCTCGGTCACGACCTGCAGCGCGACCTGATTGACCGTACGGCGCGTGCGGTCGCCGGGCGGATGCCCTTGCTGGTCGGCGTCACCCACACGTCACTCACCGAGTCGGTTCGGCTCGCCGCGTACGCCGCAGAAGCGGGCGCCGACGCCGTGGTCCTCGCGCCGCCCTGCTACTTCCCGATGGATCAAACCGAGTTGCTGCGCTACGTCGACAGCTTCGCAGGCGCGGTCACGCTGCCGGTCGTGCTCTACAACATGCCCGCGCTGACGAAGGTGACCTACGAGCCGACCACCGTTCGGCGACTCATGGAATCCGATCGCATCATCGGCATCAGGGACAGCTCCGGCGACATGCGATACGTTCACGAACTCATGACGCTGGCACGCGGCCGGGCCGACTGGTGCGTGCTGATCGGGCCGGAAACGCTGACCGCCGAGGCCGTGATGTTCGGCGCACACGGCGGCGTCAACGGCGGCGCCAATCTCTATCCGAAGCTGCTCGTCCATCTGTACGAAGCGGCCGCCGCGGCGGACCACCAACGCGTGCGCGAGCTGCACGATCGCGTGCTGCAACTCGGCCGGGCGATCTATATCCCGGGCAGGCTCGGCGAATCGATCAGGAACCTCAAGGCTGCCCTGGCGACACGCGGCATCTGCGCCGACGCCATGACCGCGCCTTTCGACGTACCGCCGACCGCGACGACCCAGGATCGGCTGGCCGCGTTGAGCTTCGACCGCTGACCCTCGCACGACACACGACAACGACATCGCCTCTTCGGGAACACGCCATGACACGCACGATCAGTCTCGCGATCACGTTGCTCGCCCTCACCGCCGCCGCGCACGCCGACCCACCCACGCGCGTCACCTACAACAACCCCGGCCTGACCGTCGACCTCGGCGTCGGGCTCTGGGCGTGGCCGATGCCGATGGACTGGGACGGTGACGGCGACCTCGACCTGGTCGTCGCGTGCCCCGACACGCCGTACAACGGGACGTACCTGTTCGAGAACCCCGGCAAGGCGAACGGCGACAAGCTGCCCGTGTTCAAGCCCGGCGTGCGGATCGGCTCGGCGGTGCGCAACGCGCAGATCAGCTACGTCGATGGCAAGCCGCGCGTGCTCGCGCCGGGCGTTGAGTACGACGACTTTCTCGGCAAGGACTTCACCAAGTCTCACCGCATTCACAAATCCTCGAACGTGCACGGCGGTAAGGTCCGCGCGAATCAGTGGCGGTACGTCGACTACGACGGCGACGGCGACCTCGACCTGATCGTCGGCGTCGGTGACTGGGCGGGCTACGGCTGGGACAACGCGTACGACGACGCCGGGCGCTGGACACGCGAACCGCTGCACGGCTACGTCTACCTGCTGACCAACACCGGCGACAACGCCAACCCCACCTACGCCGACGCGGTCAAGATCGACGCCGACGGCAAGCCGATCGACGTGTTCGGCATGCCGAGCCCGAGCTTCGCCGACTTCGACAGCGACGGCGATCTCGACCTGATCTGCGGCGAGTTCCTCGACGGGTTCACGTATTTCGCCAACGTCGGCACACGCACCAAGCCGCGCTACGCCGCGGGACGCAAGCTGACGCGCGACGGCAAGCCGGTGCACATGGACCTGCAGATGATCACGCCGGTGGCGCTCGATTGGGACCGTGACGGCGATGTCGACCTCGTGTGCGGCGACGAGGACGGACGCGTGGCGCTGATCGAGCACACGGGGCGCGTCGTCGATGGCATGCCGGTGTTCGACGATCCGGTGTACTTCCGTCAGCAGGCCGCGGACGTGAAGTTCGGCGCGCTGGTCACGCCGGCGAGCGTCGACTGGGACGGCGACGGCGACGACGACATCATCGCGGGCAACAGCGCGGGGTACATCGGGTTCATCGAGAACCTCGACGGCGGCAACCCGCCCCGCTGGGCCGAGCCGGTGCGGCTCGAGGCCGACGGCGAGGTGATCCGCTCGCAGGCCGGCGGCAACGGTTCGATCCAGGGCCCCGCCGAGGCAAAGTGGGGTTACACGACGCTGAGCGTGGCGGACTGGGATCACGACGGGCGGCTCGACCTGATCGTCAACGACATCTGGGGACGCATTCACTGGTACCGCAACACCGGCACGAAGACCGCGCCGAAGCTCGCGGCGGCGCAGCCGATCGAGGTGAAGTGGCCCGGCGACGGCGTTGGGCCTAAACCAGCGTGGAACTGGTGGAAACCCGGCAAGAGTGAGCTGGTCACGCAGTGGCGCACGACGCCGCTGGTTGTCGACTGGGACGGCGACGGGCTCAACGACCTGATCGTCCTCGATCACGAGGGCTATCTGTCGCTGTTCAAGCGCGTGCGTCAAGGCGACGGGCTCGCGCTGCTGCCGGGGCGTCGCGCGTTCGTCGATCCGTCGGGCAAGCCGCTGCAACTGAGCGGCGGCGCGGCGGGCAAGAGCGGGCGGCGCAAGCTGTGCGTCGTCGACTGGGACGGCGACGGCCGACGCGACCTGCTGATCAACTCCACCAGCGTCGACTGGCTACGCAACGAAACCACGGGGCTACCCACCGGCGACGGCGCGACGTGGAACTTCCGTGACAAGGGCCAACTGACCGACGCTCGCCTCGCCGGTCACACCACCAGCCCCGCCACCGTCGACTGGAACCGTGACGGCGTGCCCGATCTTCTCGTCGGCGCCGAGGACGGCCACCTGTATTACCTGCCGCACGATCAAACGGCGGATGCAGCTACGCCAGCGACGAAGGCCGTGACGATCGGCAATCTTCACATTCAGATGTCGGCCAATCACGAGATCGGCAAACTGGACAACGGCGAGCAGGCGTACGGCAACCGCAAGTACACGTGGTTCGACGTGCCGGAGGCGATACGCGGCTGGCGCTTCGTGCGGAACCTCGGTGGCGTCAACGCCCGCGTCGTCCTCCGCGCCGACGCCGACGCGACGGTGCACTTCGCCACCGCCACCGGCGCCAAAGGCGTCGACCTGACCGGCTGGACGAAGGTCGACGGCCTGACGTTCGGCTACACCGATGGCGGCCGCACGCGCATGCAGGTCTACGAGCGCCGCGCGAAGGCGGGCGAATCCATCGATGTCCCACAGGGCAACTGGACCGGCGGCGTCGCGCTCATCGCCGCCGCGCCCAAGCCGACACCGCCATCCGCCGCGCGCGCCGACGACGGCAAGCTCCGCCGCAACGTGCTGTTCATCGCCGTCGACGACATGCGTGTCGAGCTCGGCTGTTACGGCGACACGATCGCCAAATCGCCGAACATCGACGCCCTCGCGAAGCGCGGCACGCTGTTCACTCACGCGTACGCACAGCAGGCCGTGTGCAACCCGTCGCGTGCGTCGATCATGACCGGCCTGCGCCCCGAGACACTGCGCATCTGGGACCTCGCCACGCATTTCCGCGAGCGCCGCCCCGACGTCGTCACCCTGCCGCAGGCGTTCATGCAGCAGGGCTACTTCACGCGCGACATCGGCAAGATCTTTCACAACTGGCGGCAGAAGATCGAGGGCGATCCGGCGTCGTGGTCCGTGCCCGCTGAGATGCACTACAACAGCCACGGCAACGACCAGCCGATCGTCGACGGCGACGTCCCCCCCGACCTCAGCGGCGTGCCGCGCACGGAGATGCGCGACGTGCCCGACGAGGCGTACTTCGACGGGCGGATCGCGGCGAAGGCGGTCGACGCGTTGCGCGAGATCAAGGCGAAGGGGCAGCCGTTCTTTCTCGCGGTGGGTTTCTGGAAGCCGCACGCGCCGTTCAACGCGCCGAAGAAGTACTGGGACCTGTACGACCGCTCGCAGGTCACACCCCCGATCAATCCCGACGCGCCGATCGACGTGCCGCCGATCGCGTTGCACGACAGCCGCGAGATCCTGCGCGGGTTCAAGGGCAAGCCGCCAACCGACGATGAGGTCCTCGCGCTGCGTCACGGCTACTACGCCGCGATCAGCTACGTCGACGCACAGATCGGCAAGGTCGTCGGCGAGCTCGACCGGCTGGGCCTGGCAGACAACACGATCATCGTGTTCTGGTCGGACCACGGCTACCACCTCGGCGAGCAGACGCTGTGGGCCAAGACGTCGAACTTCGAGCTCGACGCACGCGTGCCGATGATCATCGTCACGCCGGATCGTGCGGGCGGACGTCGCACCGACGCGATCGTCGAACTGCTCGACGTCTACCCTACGCTGGCCGACCTGTGCGACGTGACCCCGCCGGACGACCTCGAGGGCGTGAGCCTCCGCCCCGTGCTCGACGATCCGGCCGCGACGATCAAGCCCGCCGCGTTCACGTGGCACTGCCGCCCCGCTTATCCCTCCGCGAACGAACCGATCAAGGCGATCGGCTACTCGATGCGCACCGCGCGTCATCGCTACACCGAGTGGCGCGACGTGCACGACGGTCACGTGATTGCACGGGAGTTGTACGACCATAGCGACGACCCGCGCGAGACCGTCAACATCGCCGGGCACGCCGAACAGTCCGCGACGGTCGAGCGGCTCGCAAAGGAGCTCGCCGAACACATCCGACGCGCCCCCGCCCCGCTGGACGGAGCCGCCGCCCAATGAGCAGCCACTTCACGGCGATCGACTGGGCCGTGCTCGCGATCTACTTCGTCGGCACGATGTCGATCGGGTTC
Source organism: Phycisphaera sp. (assembly GCA_016125285.1). Lineage (GTDB taxonomy): Bacteria > Planctomycetota > Phycisphaerae > Phycisphaerales > Zrk34 > RI-212. The sequence goes on along the minus strand of WGMA01000028.1, from coordinate 58,781 downwards.
TACTTCCACAGGCGCAGCACGTCCGCCGAGGGCTTCACCGCGGCCGGTCGCTCGCTGCCGGGCTGGGTGTGCGGCCTGTCGATCTTCGCGACGTACCTGTCGAGCATCAGCTACCTCGCCCTGCCCGGCAAGAGCTTTGCCGCAAACTGGAACCCGTTCGTGTTCAGCCTGTCGATCCCGATCGCCACGTGGATCGCCGCGAAATGGTTCCTGCCGTACTACCGCGCGTCGGGCGAGGTCTCGGCGTACGCGTTGCTCGAAAGGCGATTCGGCGCGTGGGCGCGCCTCTACACCAGCGCGTTCTACCTGCTCACACAGATCGCGCGCATGGGCGTCGTGATGTACCTGATGGCGTTGCCGATGGCGGTGATCTTCGGCTGGGACATCCGGCTCGTGATCGTGGTTACCGGCGTGTCGGTCATCGTGTACTCGTTCGTCGGCGGCATCGTCGCGGTCATCTGGGCCGACGCGATCCAGGCGATCGTGCTGATGGTCGGCGCGATCGTGTGTCTCGCCGTGATGATGTTCGGCGTCGAGGGTGGGCCCGCGGAGGTTGTGCGTGTCGCCAGCGAGCAGCACAAGTTCTCGCTCGGGTCGTTCGGGCCCAGCGTCGCGGAGCCGACGTTCTGGGTCGTGCTCGTGTACGGCCTGTTCATCAACCTGCAGAACTTCGGCATCGACCAGAGCTACATCCAGCGGTACATCGCGTCGAAGTCGGACCGCGAGGCCCGTCGCGGACTCTGGCTCGGCGGGCTGCTGTACGTGCCGATCAGTGCGCTGTTCTTCCTCATCGGCACAACGCTGTTTGTGTACTACCACGCCGACGCGAATGCCGTCCCGCAGGTCAGGCAGATCGTCGCTCACCAGCGGCTGATGCAGGAAGGCGTCACGCCGCAGTACGTCACCACCGACGACGGCGGCGAGGCGTTCGCGCCCGCGTATCAACAACAGATCGACGAAAAGGCCGCGACGCTGACCGACAAGGACATCGGCGACCGCGTGTTCCCCCACTTCATCGCGCGTCACCTGCCGCCGGGCCTGACCGGCCTGCTCATCGCCGCCGTGTTCGCCGCCGCGATGTCCACCGTGTCCACCTCGCTGAACTCCTCAGCCACGCTGCTGCTGCGCGACTACTACCAGCGGTTCTTCCGCCCAGACGCGTCGGAGAAGCAGTCGATGCTCGCCCTGCACGTCGGAACCGTGGTGTGGGGCATACTCGGCGTTGGCATGGCGCTGGCGCTCGTGCAGCTGACCGACAGCGCGCTCGACATCTGGTGGAAGCTGTCGAGCATCTTCAGCGGCGGCATGGTCGGCCTGTTCCTGCTCGGCATGATCTCCCACCGCGCCCGCAATCCCGAAGCCGTCACCGCCGTGCTGCTCGGCTTCGGCGTCATCGCGTGGATGGTGTTCTCGCAGACCAAGAACTGGCCCGACGAATGGAAGGACCTGGCCTGCCCGTTCCACGACTTCATGATCATCGTGATCGGCACGCTGACGATCCTGCTGAGCGGCCTGCTGATCACCCGCCTTCTCGGCCGCCCGCCGCTCGACCTGGCCGACGCGAGCCCGGAATCCCCGAGCGAATAGCGGATCGCGCCGCGCGCCAGCCAACAGATGCCGGCGTATCGCCCGCCGCGGACTTGACTCACGTGCCGCGTTTGCTAGAGTTTCCCGTCACCAATGAGTTGCCGGCCCGGCCGGCATATCGATCCCCGATAGCTCAATTGGTAGAGCGGGCGGCTGTTAACCGCCAGGTTACTGGTTCGAGTCCAGTTCGGGGAGCTTAAATCACCAGACCGAACTTCGGCCGGTGATCCAGTTAACGCGAACGCCCGGCTAGGCAACTGGTCGGGCGTTCTCATATCTCGTCGCTGGCAAAGGGTTACGGCGTTCCGGCCACCCGCCCCCGCGCTCTCCGTTTCGCGGGCGAGACTTTGGGGTTCAAAGGCAACCAATATGGTTCCGCCCGTTGGCCGAAAAAGCGGCCGCGAACTCTCGGACTCTCTCTTGAACAGGTTGAGCCGGGTTAACGGAACCGTTGCTTTCGGAACCTACCGCCATTTCGAACTCGCGCAGGGTAATTGATTACTACCCGACCATTTTGACCTGAGCCAGACAGCGAGCCGGTCGCCAAGCGAAGGCCGTTGTGGGCGCATCCGCAAGGAGCCCGCAATGCCTGACATGCTGGATGACCCGGCCACGATGACGTCCTCCCAACGCCGCCTCGAGATCGCGGCGATTCTCGCGCGAGGCGTGCTCCGCCTTCGCCAATGCCGCGAGAACTCGCCCGATTCGCATCCATCTCGCACCACCGAAAAATCTTCAGAATCCGGCCCAGATCGACTTGATGAGGGGGCGAGAACGAGCCCTCATGTGCCCGCGTGTTCCGGGGGTGGTTAACGACCACGAGAACATGAAGGAACTCGAATCATGACGATGAACGTAGGTAGACAGATCGCTGAACTGAAGCGGATGACGGTGACCGAGCTTCGCCGCAAGCACATCGAGGCCTTCGGCGAACCGACCCGCTCGGGTCACAAGGACTACCTGGTCAAGCGTATCGCCTGGCGGCTGCAGGCCCAAGAGTCGGGCGACTTGTCGGAACGCGCCCGCAAGCGGGCCGAGCAACTGGCCAACGACGCCGACCTGCGCACCACCGCGCCGAAGCATCCGACCGACGACACCGCGCCGGGCATCACGACCAGAGCGGCGACGCTTCCGCCGACCGACCACGACTCACGCCTGCCGCTGCCGGGGTCGCTGTTAACCCGCCGCTACAAGGGCCGCGAAATCGTGGTGAAGGTGAGGCCCAAGGGCTTTGAGTACGAGGGCGAGGTGTACCGCAGCCTTTCGGCCGTGGCCAAGGCCGTGACCGGCAAGCACTGGAACGGTTACCACTTCTTCAAATTGCAGCCCCCCGGAAACAACGGAGACACTGATGAGTAAACGCAACGACAGTCCGCCAACCATTCCGCGGTTGCAATGCGCCATCTACACCCGCAAGAGCACCGAGGACGGCCTCGAGCAGGAGTTCAACAGCCTCGACGCCCAACGCGACGCGGGCGAGGCGTACATCGCCAGTCAGAAGTCCGAGGGTTGGGTCTGCCTGCCTGATCGCTACGACGATGGCGGCTTCACCGGCGGCAACATGGAACGGCCCGCGCTGAAGCGGCTGCTGACCGACATCGAGGATGGCAAGGTCGACTGCATCGTGGTCTACAAGGTGGACCGGTTGAGTCGCTCGTTGATCGACTTCTCGAAGATCATGGACGTGCTGGAGCGCCGTAAGGTCTCATTCGTCTCGGTGACGCAGCAGTTCAATACGAGCACGTCGATGGGCAGGCTGATGCTCAACGTGCTGTTGAGTTTCGCCCAGTTCGAACGCGAGATGATCTCCGAACGCACCCGCGACAAGATCGCTGCCACACGGCGCAAGGGCAAATGGTCCGGCGGCATGCCGATGCTCGGATACGACGTGGTCACTTCCGGGAGTGGCGGTCGGCTGCACGTCAACGACGACGAGGCCACTCGCGTGCGGGGCATCTTCGACCTGTACCTCGATCGCCAGTCGTTGATTGAGACGGCCAAAGAACTGGACCGGCGCGGTTGGACCACGAAGCGATGGACCACACGGAAGGGTCACGAGCGTGGCGGCAAGCCATTCAACAAGAACAGCCTGTTCAAGCTGCTGACCAACCGCATCTACCTGGGCAAGATCACCTACAAGGACGAGGCCTACGATGGCGAGCACCCGGCTATCGTGGACACCGATATCTTCGAGCGTGTGCAGCGCCTGCTCAAGCGCAACGGTCGCAGCGGCGGGCCATACGGGCGGAACCGATTCGGCGCGTTGCTCAAGGGGCTGGTGCGATGCGGGCCCTGCGAATGCGGCATGGTGGCCACACATGCGACGAAGAAGACATCCGGCGGCGGCAACAAGCGGTATCGCTACTACGTCTGCCAGAACGCTCAGAGTCGCGGCTGGCATACCTGCCCGTCGCCATCGGTGCCCGCCCCCGAGTTGGAACGGTTCGTCGTCGAGCAGGTCAAGGCGATCGGCAAGGACACCGACCTGCTGGCTGAGACGCTTGAGGAAAGCCGCCGCCACCGAGAGCAGACCATCGGCAAACTGGAGGATGAGAAGCGCACGCTCGAACGCGAACTGCATCGCCACAACACCGAACTGCGGGAGCTGGCCGCGAAGGGGCGAACCAACGGCGTCACCACCGACCGTATGGCCGACGTGCAGGACCGCATCAAGATCGCCGAGCAGCAAACGACTGAGGTGCGCGAGCAGATCGTGGCGCTGTCCCGCGAGTTGGTGGACGCCCGCGAGGTTGGCGAGGCGTGCTCCCTGTTCGACCCGCTTTGGGACACGCTGACCGCCCGCGAGCAGGCCCGCATCCTGCACCTGCTCATCGAGCGGATCGACTACGACGGGGTGAACGGCACGGTGTCGATCACCTTCCACCCCACGGGCATCAAGACTCTGGCCGATGAACTGGCCCAACAGGAAACTGCCGCATGAAGGGACTGACGATTCAAAGACAGGTGCATTTTGGACAGGGCCGCAAGCGCCGCAAGGTGCTGCGCGAAGGCCCGTCCCCGGCAACGCCGCAGCCAACGCCCGCCGGCCGCGTGCCGCGCATCTCGAAGCTGATGGCATTGGCGATACGCTTCGACCGGCTGATCAAAGAGGGCGAGATCACCGACCAGGCGGAACTTGCCCGGCTCGGTCAGGTCAGCCGCGCCCGCGTGACGCAGGTCATGAACCTTCTGCTGTTGGCCCCCGACATCCAGGAAGAGATTCTGTTCCTGCCGCGTACACGTCACGGACGCGACCCCATCCGCGAGGTCATGGTGCGGCCGATCACGGCCATCCCGGATTGGGGGAAACAGCGAACCGCTTGGCGCGGCATCAGAGTGCGGTCCACATCGCATTCGAACACCCGAAATTCAAATCGGTGACATATGCACGCTTTTTTGAGGGAATCTGACCTGAGCGAGATTCTCTTCGAAGAGCGTCAACGTCAGTCGGCACAACAGGAGAGCTTCGCGGGGTCCTTGAATCTCGAGATGGCGGCGATCTTCAATGCTTCGGCCATGGTTGGGTAGACGTGGATCAGGTCGATGAAGTCGTGTAATGTCGCGCCGAAGCGCAGGGCCATTGCCGCCTCGTGGATCACTTCGCCTGCATCGCGGCCGACCATGACGACACCCAGCACTTGGTGACTGTTCGCATCGGCGACCATCTTGATCAAACCACGAGTATCACGGATCGCGCCGGCGCGCGGCACCTGACTCATAGGCACGGTATTGCACCAGCATGAATGGCCGGCAGATGTGGCTTGCTCTTCGGTCATGCCGACCACCGCGATTTGCGGATCGGTGAAAATAACACGTGGGATCACGCGATGATCCACCGCACGGGGCGGCTCGTCGGCCAGGGCGTTATGCGCCGCGATGCCGCCGTCGCGGCTACCGACCGGTGTGGCCATCTGGCTGTCCGTCTCGCGGCCGATCACGTCACCGGCGGCATAGATGTGCTCAACACTGGTGCGCAGGTGCAGATCCACCTTGACCGCTCCGTGCTCATTCAGGTCGACGCCTGCGCGTTCGATCGCAATGTGATCGGTGTCGGGACGGCGTCCTGTTGCCATCAGCAAATGTGTGCCTTTGATTTGTCGCGTCGCGTCTCCCGTGCCGATGCTGACGGCGATCATGCCCGAGTTGCCACGCACCTGTGTGACTTCGGCGTTCAACGCGATGTTGACGCCTTCTTCGCGCATGACGGATTCGATCGCCTTGCCCACCTCCGGCTCGTAGCCGTGCGTCAACAGTTGGTCGCTTCGTTCAACGATGGTAACCTGTGAACCAAAGCGTTGAAACATCTGGCCGAGTTCCAGCGCGATGTACCCGCCGCCGACAATGATCAATGAATCGGGCAGCGTCGTCAGTTCCATGTGCTCATCGCTGGCGAGCAGGTCGCTGGTGAGGTGCGGCACGTCGTCGAGGCCGTTGATGGCAGGCACGACAGGCCGCGATCCCGTGGCAATCAGGACCGACCGGCCAACGATTGTCTTGCCCTCGATGTCGATCGTGTGGGGATCAACAAATCGGGCATGACCGTTTTCGATGCGGATAGAATCACCCACGAGGCTTTCATATTTCTTCTGGCGATAGGCGCGGACAACCTCATCTTTTTGTCGAACCAGATCGGTGAAGTCGATCTCCATGCCGCGGCTCGTCAAGCCGGGATAACGTGGGTGTCTGGCGTCGTGTACGATCCGCGCCGCCTCGATGAGATTCTTCGACGGCAGGCAGCCGCGATTGACACACGTGCCGCCGATGGTGCGGTGTTCCACCATGACGGCCGACCTTCCCATATCACGGGCGCGCAGCGCCGCGGCGAAGGCGGTGGAGCCGGAGCCGAGGATCAGAAGATCGCAGTCGAACTCATTCATCATGATGCCGGTTCAGATTCACGGTACAGTCTCGGATCAATACACGATCATGGAATCGGCTTGTGAGAGTAGCCGGGCGATCTGTGCATACGGTGCGGGCTCAATGTAGGGATAACGTGATAGTTTCTCCTGAACCTGACTGGCGTCGCCGGTGACAATGAGCATCGCGGTGTTGGCGTAGACCTTCGCACCTCGGTCATGGAGCAGGCCCAGATACTCGCCATAGTTTGTGGGCATCTGTTCGAGCGGCAGGTTCATCTGGGCGGCGATCACTTTTCGTAAACGCAGCGGCACGCCGGTGGATGCCAACTCCCCGTTCAGGTCGAGTATGGCCCCCGCGTCGAAAATGATCGTGACATCGGCGTCCGCCTCCAACGCCGCAAAGATCACGTTGAACCCCACACAAATCTGGCTGTCGTCCTGGGCCAGCCCGGTCTTGACGTGAAAGACAATGTGTTGGCTGGCCATCGCCGGTGCAAGCTCAACGGGCGGCTGGAACTGCTCCTGATAGGTCTGGTCCAGATGCCGCCAACGCAACCAACGTGAACCGTATGGGTAAGCGATAAGTCCACCCAGCACCACAACAATGAGAAGACCGACAAGGGCAATGGTTTTCGTTCGTTTCTTCATGGTGTGATCCAAAAAACAACCCGTGGGCCGGTGACTCACCCACCCGTCTGCTCCACTCGCCCAGACACACGGAGGGGACATCCTGACGAGTCAGCGGCTGACTTTGCCTTCAAAGCCTTCGGCGCGGACCGCTTCAAGCACCGGGTCAATGCTCGTGTCGGCCGGCACAATGACGACGGCCCGCTTCGCCTTGTAATCGACGCTTGCCGCTTTCACGGTGGGGATCGCTTTCAAGCGCTCCGCTAAGCCGGCGGCGCAACCCTCGCAGGTCATGCCACTGATGTTGATATTCACTGTGTGGTTGGAAGAGGCAGGAACACCTTTGAACCCCGCGGCCACGATCTGCGATTGAAGTTGCTCGTCCGTCGGCGGTGCGGGCGCATCGGCCTTGAAGTACACCTTGGCCGACTTGTCCGGATACGACACCTCGGCGCGGGCCACGCCAGGTAGTTGAGTGAGCTGAGATCCGAGATTGGCGGCGCAGCCCTCGCAGGTCATCCCTTCGATTTGGAAGGTCCGGTCGGGCGCAGCGGTGGAAGTGATGTTCGTGTCAGCACCACTTGAGCCGCCGCCGATCAACGCGCCCACATAGTTCGGGAACGCGGCGAAGGCGACGACGATCATCGTGGCGACCCAGAGCATGCCCTTGTTGAATCGTTGCAGTCGCACGTTGGGCACGGCGCACGCCTCGCCGGGTCCGCATCGCGGCTTGCGATAGACCAAGTAGAACGCCCCGGCCAGCAGCACGGCCGTCGCACCGAGGAAGACAAACCGGTACTGCTCGAAGAATCCCGACACGCCGGCGGCGGATGCGCCGAACGCGATCAGCAGCAGCGGCAGCCAGCAGCACGCGGACGAAAGAATGGCCGCGACCACTGCGCCGCCCGTGGCAAACAGGCCGCCTTTACCGGAACTGCTCTTGGTCGCCTTCGTCGATTCGGGTTTCCCGCAGCAATCAACTCCTTGCTGTGCGGCGGTATCCTGCGCGGACGCGTCGCAGCAACTCGCCGCCGCCGCCGCCCCAGCTGCCCCAATTGATGGGTCAGCCGTGACGCCGTGCTTCACCTGTGCGTCCTTCAGCGCCGCCTTCACGTTGGCCAGACAGCACGAGCCCTGCGGATTGGTTTCGGGGCAGCGGTCCAGGCCCTGTTTGCATTTGGCCGCAATGTCGTCCGGGATTGTGGACGTGCCCGACGCCTCGACGTCAGCCTCGATCTCGGACGCGGTGTGGTCGAAGCAGTAGCAGACCAACCGCGAGGCGTCGGTCTGTTTCTGACCAATCGGTACACGCACGTCGCCGACCACGAAGCGGTCGCCGCCGGCGCGGTAGTACGCTACGTCGCAGCCGGGTGTCGGGCAGAAGCGAAAGCCGTCCAGGTCATCCGCCCGTCGCTGCGCTTCGTCCGTCAATAGCGACTTGAGCGTGACGGGTTTGACGGCCTTGCCTTTCTCACCGCAACTGGGACAAGCGTTGTTGTTCGTCTCCGCAACTGAAGGATTGGTCTGCATTGAGTTCATGGTTGAATCTCCGTGCGGGCGATCCGTCGACCAAGCCCCCATTCGGGGCCAGGACCAGATCGCCACACTAAAGCTTACACCATGCACTTAGGTATAAGGTCAAGTCCAACCGCTAGTTTTTCTTGGAGAGAGTCAATCAGACGGCCGGTCGGCCGGCAACCATGATCATCATGCCCGTTACGGCCAGCCCCGCACCGATCAAATCAGTTGTTGTAGGGCGCTGCCCCTCGACCCACCAAAGCCAAAGTAGCGCCGAGGCCACGTACACCGCTCCATAGGCGGCGTAGGTCCGCCCAGCAGCGCCCGGGTGAAGCGTCAGCAGCCAGGCGAACACGGCGAGGCTCGCCATGGCCGGCGCAGCCAGCCACATCGGACCGTCGTTGCGAAGCCATCGGAAAACGAGGTAGCAACCGACGATCTCGGCCAGTGCCGTGACCACAAAGAGTGCGGTGGTCTTCAACACGACGATCATTTCTTACCCTTCCGCGAGGACGTCCGTTTGCTCCGCGCCGACTGTATCTCTTTCCGCAGGCGACTGAGAACGGCGCACGCCTTCTGTCCTTCGCCCTTGCGGCAAGAGCGAAGCGCCGACTTCAACACGGTCTCGACGTGTTGCAGGTCATCCAGTTTCTTGCGCACGCCAGCCAGCCGATGCTCGATCAACTCCTGAACGCTGTCGCATGCGCCTCGCGGCTGCTCATTCAGTTCCAGCATCACGGAAATGTCATCCAGCGAAAACCCGCTCATCTGGGCGGCACGAATGAATCGAAGCCGCTCCAGGGATGCGTTGTCGTATAGCCGGTAGTTCGCCTTGGACCGCCCCGCCGGCGGCAATAAGCCAGCACGCTCGTAATAGCGCACAGTGGTAGTCGGGACGTCTGCCGCCTTGGCCAACTCACCGATCGTGTAGTGCGATTTCATAGTGACATGATACTCATACGCTCAGCCGCGCTGGACAAAAAGCATGACCGGCCAAAGTCAGTTGAAACTCTCAAAACTGAAACCGCAGACTGAACACGAACACGAAGTCCGTCTCCAGACGCGGTGACTTCATGTGCTGGTGGATGGGTAGCTGCACGCCAGCTTCGAGGATCCAGCGCGGCGTGATGAACTGCAAGCCGGGGGAGCCGAACAGTTGCGTGCTGCCGTCGGTGATGTACTTTGCGTTGATTTCCCCGATGGCGTACAGGCCCCAAGGGCCGATTGCGCCGCTCTCGCCGCCAAGTAATCTGTAGGAAAGCGCCACGTCGCCGCGAAGCTCGTCGTCGCTGTCGAGACCGCCGCCGGTGTTGAACTTGTAGAGCACGTCCCAGTCGAGCCACCAGTCGCGGCGCTGATGCGTCCAGACTGTGCCGATGATTGGATCGACGCTCTCGCTGGAGAACGGTTCATCGTAGGTGGGTGCTTCCAGGCCGCCGATGGCAGCCCAACGGGTGGTGATGCCCGGCTGGTCGTCCTGGTAGAAGCGGTACTTGGCCAGCAGCGTGACATCGCCGACGCCGAACTCGTCAACCTCCGTGCCGGATGCGAACTCGACATCCTGGTACACCAGCGGCACGGTTCCCAGCACGGTGAAGTCCGACGTGAGGCCGTGAACGATCGTCACCGGATGAACCAGAACGGAGGCCTCACGGCCCATCGGTGTGGGGTCGTCCGACAGTTCGAGGTAGCGTGATTGCACACGGATGATCGTGCCGCCTTCGGGCGGTGTGAGGGCGACATCCGTGTTCAGGCCCGCGGCGTAAAGGTCCGTTGGGTAGGCGGCGATGATTGCCAAGTACAGCCCGGCCATCAGCAGTGTGGCAATGTTGGATCGAGTCATGTTCATTTGTCCTTTCATGCGTTGGTGCACCCATTCACTTGGCTTTATGCTTGTTTGCATCCTCGTCCTTCACTGACTTGACGTGTACATGCGTCACCTTGAAACCCGCATCCTCGATCGCCTTGCGGAGCGGTGCGGTGTCGGGTTCGTGTGATTGCGTCCAGATATGCACGCGGTCCTCGTCGTGATCGGATTCGACATGCAGCACGCCTTTGACCTCTCGCACGGTTCGCATGACGCCGGTCGAGCAGCGCTCGCAGGCCAACTCGTCAACATTCAGGATGACCTCGGCTCCGAAGCGCTGCGGTGACCAGCGATGCAGGATGATGTCGCCTTTCGGCTTGTCGGCAGGCAATCCATACACCGTGACGAGCACTGAATCGTTTGTCGCCGCATCCTTCAGGCGTGCCTTGAGCGTCGCGTAGCTCTCTTGACGATCAGCCCGTTCGGCCGGCCGGAGGGTGAGCGTGCGCCTGTTCTCCCCAGCGCCAACCTGTAACGCGATTACGGTTTGCTTCTTGTCCTGATCGTTGGAGACTTCGATCAGATGAGCCTTACCCTGGTACGCCTGCTCCTTGGCGCGGGAGTCCGCGTCCGCGACTTCCATCTTGCCGGGAGTGAAGCCAGCCTTGCGGATTTGCTCTCGCACCGCATCTTCGTCGAACGGCACATCCGCCTTCCAGTCAAAGCTGGCGGTGCCTTTCTCGACACTGGCCCGCCAGTTGGGCTTGTCGGGCACGCCGTCGAGCGTCTTGATGCGTTTTTCGAGGTTGTAGGTGCAGAAGGGACAGGCCAGCCCTTTGACATGAACCGTGACACGTTTTTCACCGGCCAGTGCCGGAGCGGTCATGAGGGTCAGCAGCAAGAGGATGGTCGGTAGTTTGCATAACATGGAACAGCTCCTTGTGCATGATGTTGATTGATGCGTGCTTCATTCATCGAACCGGACTTCGAGAACGATCACGCGGTTGTTCTCTGTGTCAGTGGCGTACACATGCTTGCCGTCCGGCGATACCGTGACCATGGTTGGGCTGTACTGTTGGCTCGACTCGGGCAGCGCCCAATCCGCGACAAACGCGCCGTCGGCGTTGAGCATGACCACCCGCTGGTTGGCGCTGTCGGCGACGTGGATCAGTCGATGAGTGGGATCGAACGCGACACTGGTCGGTACATGAAACCCATCGCGCCCGGCCGCCGGCCGGGGCACCAGCCAGAACAGGTGCCAGCCCCAACTCGCCCGGTGTTCACCACCGTGACCGAAGTGCTGCAAACGGTGGTTGTACGCATCGGCCACAATGACGCCGCCATCTGGCAGTGCCGCCACGTCGGTCGGATAGTCCAGCTTGCCTGCGCCCCACTGGCCCGGTTCGCCGACGGTTCCGATCGGTTCGCCCTCGTCCGTGAAGCTCTTGACAACCTTGTTCTGAAAGTCGGCCACATACACGTTGCCGTTGGCGTCGACGGCCAGCCCGTTGGGCGCTTGAAACCGCCTTGGCCCACTGCCCGACGTTCCCCATTCAAGGATGAATCGGCCGGTGTCGTCGAACTTCTGAATCCGATCAAGGTCGTAGTCGGCGACGTAGATCGATCCATCCGATCCAACGGCGATGCCTGTCGGCCGCTCGAACTCGCCGGGGCCGTTGCCCTCCGAGCCGAACTGTCGCAGAAACGTCCCATCGCCGTCGAACACGACCACGCGCTGATTCCGCGCATCCGTCACGCACACATTGCCGTTGCGCGGATCGACAGCGATCGCAAAGGGGTCATTAAATGGAATGCCGTCCGCCTGCGTCCACGATTCGACTCGCTGATAGGAGGCGACGCGGTCGGATACATTCAAACCCCACCCGAACAGCAGGTAGGCGATAAGCGGCAGCCCGACCACCAGGGTAAGGGTCACAGCAATCCAGCGCAGTGTCTTTCGACGACGTGAGGTCATGTCGGCTCCGCAGGTGAAAGGACGTGCCGGCCGCGAAGCCGGCGCGCCGCTGGTCATGACAACGGCGTCAGGAGACCTTGACCATATCGCAGCCGCAGCAGCACTTCGGTGGTTGCGGGTGCTCGGCCGGACAGTTGTCCGCGCCCTTGGTCACTTCGATCTCACAGCCGCACTCATCTTTCGGACAGCGGTACCGTTCGCCTTTTTTCAGTGGTTCAGCCATGACAAGGCTCCTTTCTTGGGAGTTAGGGTTTCAACACGTCACAGATCTTCGACCCCCAGGCTGTTGAGTATGGGGCATCCGTCCACATTTCCCTTGCCGTCACATGCCGAGATCAACTCGTTCAGCGATCGCTTCATCCGACGCAGGTCTCGCACTTTTCGATCAATGTCTTGGGCCTTTTGTTCGGCTCGGTTCTTGATGTCGCCACAGGTGCATCCTGGCTCAAGCCGCAGGTCGAGTAGTTCGGCGATTTCGCTGAGCGTGAAACCCAAGTCCTGCGCCCTCTTGATGAAGCGGATCCGCTGCACGGCTTCCGTCGGATAATGGCGGAACGCCGAGCCCTGTCGTCGTGGACGATCGATCAGGCCCTTGCGCTCGTAGAATCGCACGGTCTCCACACCCACTCCGGCTCGTTCGGCGACCTTTCCGATGGTCATCTGCATGGCGGTACTCCTGGCATTCATCTCAGCATAGACGCCGTACCTTGGTACGGAGTCAAGGGCCCAAGCAGATTATGTGTTCGAATCGCAATTGGCGGGGCTGGTGCCGCTGGAAACGCTTGAGCAACTGTGACTGAGCGTTGCTGCAACAGCGCCGACAGTTCACTGTGCTCGATCACGCGAGCGTTTTCCAATGCGATCGCGTGGCTGCACAAGCGGGCTGCATCCGCCGGGTCGTGGGTCACCAGCACAACGGCGTAGCCGACCGTGTCGGTCAGGTTACGGATGTGGTCGAGGATGTAATCCCTGGTCAGAAGGTCGAGGCCGGCGAAGGGTTCGTCGAGCAGCAGGAAGTCGGGCTTGGCGACAATGGCGCGGGCCAGGGCGATGCGTTGCTGCTGGCCGCCGGACAGTTCGCCCGGCTTGCGCCGGGCGAGGTCGGCGTCGTCGCGCTCGGGTTGATGTTGTGGAACCTGCTGGCCACGCGCGCTTCCCGGAAACACACCGTGATCCTGCTCATGCTGTGGCTCATCGTGACAACGGCCCACGTGGGTTTGTTTGTCATGTACACGCGGCTGTCCGCAATGGTCGATGCGGGCAATGGCGTGACGGTAGACCCGCATGTGTTCCGCGCCGCCCACACCCGCTACGAGCAAATCACCGCCGGCCAGTGGTGCGCCATGCTGGCCTACTTGGCAGCGCATTGACCGCGTGGAAACGGCGTGACCGAGCAGAAACTGTCATGCGAACACGCCCGCGGGTCGACCATCATTAGCGGTGGTTATACCAACTGTGGACGTCACGATCAGCCTGTCTACCGCCACGTACCGCGTCGGCACGCCGGCCACCACATCGTCATGCGTCACCGTTGATTCCGCCCACACGTGCCCGATCGCCCTCGTAGTGTTGCGGTTATATTGATGTAACGTTTGTGGTAGGCTGCAAACTCTACGGGAGGTCAATAGTGAGTAACGCTGAATTCGAGCTCGCCTGCCGTGAGCACATCGATCGCTTCTTTGCCGCCCACCCCGATCCGGCCATGCAGAAGCGGGCGCACAAGGCGTTGCGTCTTCTTCGGACGATTGAGCCGCCACCAAAAGGAAAGCCCGAAGGCTGGGCTGCTGGGGCCATTTACGCTGTGTTCAACGATGGAAAGATTCCCGTCGGTGTCCCGGGCGTGCTCAACAGCGAATTTGAACAATTGATGGGCGTGACGATGTCCACGATCTATTACCGCGCAGCACGGGTCAGGGAGTTGTTCACCTTTTGAGCCCGCGCATCAAAACGCCCGGCCGACCGAGGGCCGAACTGGGCGCTTCCGGGGGCTGATTGATTACTTCAGATCGTATCGGGCGGGAAGACCGCCTCAATCATGCTGTCGGAAATGTTCTCAGGTCGTAACGGGTGTATCAGTGCGCACGTGCCCAAACGCGGCGGCGACCTGTGCGTCGGTAGGTTTGATGCCGAGGTAGTCGATGATCCGTTCGATCTGCCCGGTCGGATCGGTCCGCAGATCGTCGAACTCGACGGTCAGGTGCTCGACCTCGGCGAGGAACCCGGCCTTGCGCTCCCAAAGCCATCGCTGGACGGCTTCGGCTTGGGCATCGGTGATGCGCAGCCAGCCCTTCTCCTTGGCGGATCGCTCCTTGATCGAGGCGATCGATTCGTCGAGCGGGCGGTTGATGTGGATCACGCGCAGAGCGTCGCCACATGCTTCACGCAACTCGTCGCCCATGGCACAGAGGTGCGGGTACTTGCCGCCGGCGATGGTATTCTTGTGGAACGCCTCGCGGCGCTTCTCATCGATGAACGATCGTAGTTCATTGACCAGTTGCTCGCGCGGCATGGCCAGTTCGGTCGACGGGAATGGATAGGCCCGCTCGCAGAGGTGGGCTAGGGTGATCGCCTCGAATCCGCCCTGCGGCTCGTAGCCGCCGAGTTGGTTGCCGAGGTGGACGCCGAGTTTGTGCAGGACGCCGGCCAGGGCGCTGGAGCCGGAGCGGTGCAGGCCGATGACGGCGACGAACGGGGGCAGCTCGTCGGGCTGGTTCTGCTGCCACGGGCCGTCGGACCAGAAGCGAAGGCTGAAGTTGTTCCCCGCGATGTCGCTGCGGCCGCTGTCCTGGCCGATCAGCCAGGGCGAGGGGGCGTAGACCTTGTACTTGCCGCTCTCGTGCAGCATGCCCAGGCGATGGTCGACGTGGAAACGCGGCCGCTGGGCGTGGTTGGGGTAGTCGCACAGGTGCCGGTATGCATCCTTAATATAGTTGCCGCGCAGGGCGTGGGCGTGCGTGCGGTTGCCGTTGCGGACCTTGACCACGCCGTTGTCCACGATGTCGGGCGGGCGGAGGTGCTGTCCGCCGAGCATGATGCCCTCCCATTCACCGGGCACCTTGGCGAGGAACGTCTCGACGACCTCGGGGAAGCGCTGGGGAAGCACAGCGTCGTCTTCGAGGATCAGCACCGACTCCGCGCCTTCCTGAATCGCTTGCTGGAGGATGCGGACGTGGGATTGATGGCAACCCCACGCGCCGCCGCCGGCGCGCCACCAGCCCGGGGCCGGCACGTTGTGCCCGTCCACAGCGGTGAACCGTTCGATCTCGCGGAACGGCCAACTGGCGCTGGCGACGTTATCTTGGAAACGCTGCCAGCGATCGGCACGGCGGTCGAGGTTGATGCAGACGACCTTGTCGAAGTAGTTCTTCAGATTCATGATGATGACGTGCTCCCACTTGATGCGCTGCCGGACTGACCGGACGCGCTGCTGGTTGTTGATCCGTCGCCGCCCTGGGATGACGAGCCGGATGGTGCCGACGACGGTGGCGACGGTGATCCCGATTCGCTGCTGGTGTTTGAATCGCCTGACGATTCGCCACCCGATGGCGAACCCGATGATGTAGAACCGTCGCTCGCGGTTGATCCATCCGACCCCGACGACGCTGAACCGTCGCCGCCATCGCTGCTCGTCGAGCCGGACGCGCCGGACGACGGCGTTGCGGACGACGGTGAAGACGAACCCGACGGGCTGCCGCTGGCCGATGAACCATTCGAGCCTGACGAGTCCGAAGAATCGGGTACCGATGATGACGACGAGGACTCGGAACCGCTGCTGTCGCTGGAACTGTCCGACGATCCACTCGCGGACCCACTGGATGATGAATCGCTGCCCGACGACGAGTCGACGCCGCTCGACCCGGACGGCGGCGGAGGTGGTGGCGGTGGCGGTGTGCTGCCGCTCGAATCAGACGATCCGCAACTGGTGTCGCCGGTGCGGGTCCAGTGAACGGTCCCGTCGTAGCAGACGCAGAGCTGGTAGTAGCCCGGCTCGCTTGGCGGCGGCGGCAACTCCGGCGGACCCGAACTGCCAGACGGCGGTGAACCGCTGCTGGGCGATGACGAACCTTGGGAACTGCCGCTCGAACTGCTCGGCGGACTCGAACTGCTCGAACCAGAGCTACCGCTGGAAGACGGTGACCCCGACGAACTGCCCGATCCGCTTGGCGATCCGTCCGACGACTCGAAGCTCGATCCTGACGATGAGCCGCTGGACGAACTGCCGCAGCGCACGGTGTACGTCGGGCCGTCTTCAAGTTTCACGCCGGGCGGGTAGCACACCTTCGACGTGTGGTACTTGAGCGTGAAGTCGCAGCAGTCGCCCGAACCGTGGCCGAGCGTGCCGCCGCCCCCGTCCCCGGAGGCCGACCCGCTGCCTTCATCGCAACTGATGCCGGTGACGACATACTGCTGGGCGCGGGGCGTTGGCTCTTCGAACGCCTCCTCCAGTTGCACGGCGATCTTCGGTTTGCCGTCGACCTCTTTGACCGTCCAGTAGGCCGTGCCGCGCGTGGCGGCGATCATCTGCGTCTTCTTCGGGCGGATGTCGGACTGGATCGGTCCCTGCGGCTCGTCGTCCTCGTTGAGCTTCTCGCCGGTGTGGATGTCGAAGATGTCGTACTTGAACGAGCAGTCTTCCTCGCAATTCTCGCCCGACTCACCGTCGGCCTTCACGAGCTTCACGTCGAATGTGATCGCCAGCGGCTCGGCGATGCCGACCTTGACCAGCGCCCACTTGACGCCCTTGCCCGACTCCTTCCAGAGAATCTCTGCGCCGCCGTGGTGACCGGTCAGCAGGATCGTCTCGTCGTGCTCGATGTCGGCACGCAGGTGCGTCTCTTCCTCAACGTTGATCTGGCAGGGAATCACGCCGCTGACGCACGCCGGGGCGATCTTGCCGTCCTTGACCGGCTCGAGATAGACCGCGAAGCGCCCGCGATGGTCGGGCACGATCGGCTTGACGCCGATCGCGGTGGCTCGGTTCTTGAACTCGTCGGCGTTGACATCGGGGCCGATGATCGGTGCGGCGATGCCGACGGCGCTGAACCGATCAAGGTCCTCGCCCGTGTCGTTGCGCACGGGAATGATGTCGAGCTGACGGAACACCGCCTGGCTGTCACGACCCAGACCACGCTGACGGCGACTGAAGTCGAACGCAGCATCGACAAACGCATTGAACGTCGCCGCCGGGATGACCAACGGGTCGCCCGACTGGACTTTCTTGAGGTGATCGCTCATGGCCGAAACCTCCTGCCGAGCCACGAGCCCATCGCGTGGTGATGCGCGACGCCGTCAAGAATCCGTGCCGGCTGCCACGACAACCCGACCTCCTGCGCGGCCTCGGCGAACAGTCTGGGACCGGTTTGCCCGACGACGCCCGGCCGCTTGCGCATTCGCTGTGGGATCAGTTCGACCGCTCGCGCCAGCAGCGGCGAGCCGGCGACGGCGGCGAACAGACCGTTGTGCAACAGGTGCGGCTCGACGCCCTCGATCAGTAGGTGTTCGGACCCGGCGACCACCCCATCGATACGCCCCAGGCACTCGTAGTCAGCATCGACATAAAGGCCGCCAAAGCGATGTACGATCTCGTAGCGCGCGATGTCGGCTTTCTGCGCCGGGATGTCCGTCGCGTCGAACCATACTTGGTTCACCAGCGCCGGCAGGTTCTGCTCGGTCCACAAGCGATGTTCCCAGTCGCCGTGCTTCGCGTGCCAGCCGTCGATCCAGGCGCGCACGCGGTCCGGCATCGGCGGTCCGAGCCAAATCTGGTGGATGATGCGCGGGATGACTGGGTGTGTTTCGTGGAGTGGCGTGTTCATCAGATTGCCTCCACCAGACGACGGACCTCCGCGGCGAAGCGGTCATTGCCGAGGATGTCGATCGGCGGGGCTGAGGGGATCGCCCCCGCCCCCGGGGCCAGCACGCGCGCGATTTCCCCATGCATCAGCAGGCCGCCTCCCCATCGGCGCACGAACTCAACGATCTTGCGGTCCCTGGCAAGAGCGACGTACGGCACACCCAGCGCCTTGGACACCACCGCCCCGTGGAGGCGCGAGGTGACGCAGAACCCCACCGATGCGTGAAGGGCGACGACAGCTTGAGGTGTCGCCGCCCCCGGGCTTCGCACGTGGTCCGTCGTCTGATCGCAAAGGCCAGCCAGTCGCTGCGCTTCGGTCTTGCCGACCAGTCCCGGATGGTGGGCGTAAAGGGATCGTGTAGACGGGCGAACCGGGACGCCTTCGAGAGCCTTGATCGAGGGGCAGAAGAGGATTTCGGCGTCGAGGCTGTAGAGGTCCCTTGTCCACTCATCCCGGACCGCCGCAAGGGCGATCCGGGGTCTGATCCTCGCCATGACGCTCGGGTCCAGCGGTCGAATCCTGCCGCGATCGGGTGTGCCGGGCAGGGGCTGGCATGCGCCCAAGCCCCAGAGGATGACCCGGCAGCGCGCCTCGGCAACCCGACGCCAGAACGATTCCGCGCCGCTGTGCAGAAATCCGCCGCCGCCGATGATCAGCACGTCGATGCCGGCCGGATCGACCCGGCGGAAGTCGATCGACGGGATACCAGCGGGCAAATAGCGGCGGACGCCCTCGGCGGCGATCCAGTTGCCAAACCCCGGCCCCGTCGACATCACGTGAAGTGTTCTCGGATATTCGCTCATGGTTCGAGTTCAGTTCCGGTGTCGGGGGGCGAGGACGCGGCTCAGGTTCCAATCCCCAGCGCCGCGAAGTTGCCTTCGTCGTAGACCATCTCGACGTAAGCCGCGATGGGTTTTTTGATCAGCATCTTGGCGTTGTCGTCTTCGGTGTCCTGGTAGCGCACCCAGAGGTACTCCCAGCCCTTCTTGCTGATGCCGGCAATGTCGCCGACGGTCAGGCCCGTCTTGTTGGGGCTGCCGGCGAAGCGGAACGTGATCTCCCAGTCGTCCTCGGATTCACGGCGCGAACCCGACGCGCCAAGGAACAGGCACTCGCCGGCGGCCAGTCCCTTGAAGCCGCCGCTGTTGACCTTGCCGGTCAGGTTGAACAGCGTGCCCTTGTAGGCGTTGGTCACAGTGCCCGCGGACAAGTAGTGCGTTTCGGAGAAGGTGTAGACCGGGACGGTGATGTCCACGCCCTCGACGTTGTCCTGCGTGACGCCGATCGCACCGCCGAAGTCGGGGGCGGCGGGAATAGCGGGCGATGCGTAGGTGCCGACGGTGGACAATGACTGCGTGATGTGCTGCGTGCCGCCCGACGTATCGAACGAGAACGACGACTCGCCGGTGTCCGGCGGCTGGCCGTCTGGTGAGACGTACCGCACCGTACCGAGGTAGGCGTCGAGGCCTTCGAGTTCTTCGACCTCGGTATCGTCACGCGGAAGGCCATCGTGGAAGCTGGGTGAGTTGCCCAGCAGCGCAGCCCGCGCCGTGGCGTCGTCGGTTGTGCCACGGATGAGGTACAGCAGTTCAGCGCTTTCGTCGCTGAGTCGCCTGCCGTATCGCTCTTGAACCGTGACTGCCATTGACGCACTTCGATTCCGGGGGGCGTGTGCTTACGCGAAGGCGATCGCGTGGTCGTTGATCGCCTGCTCGATGCGGCGCGTGTTCTTCGCGGTCTCCTCGGCGGCCTTGGCGATGCGCTCTTCGGTCTTGCCGCCGGACTGCAGACTCTGAACTGCGGCGGCGTTGAACGTCCCGCGCACGCCGATCTTTTCGGCCTCCTGCTCGACCACGTCGCCGAGGCCGTCCAGCGCGCGGCGTGCCTTCTCGATGATGTCGCCGGGACCTTCAATGCCCTCGGGGCCGCCGTCGGCCTCGGCTTGCTCGCGTTTCTGCCTCGCCGCTTCAAGCGCGTCGAGCCATTCCTGGCGGGCCTGCTCCAGCGCCGCTTCGGACTGCTTTCGCTGGTTCTCGGCTTCGTCGTCGAGGCGGTTTCGGGCGTCCTCGTATTGCCGGCCGATCAGGCCCAGCGTCTGCTCGTGCAGCGCCGCTTCCTGTCGGCGCTTGGCGTCGCGGTCGCGATCGACCTGTGAGATCGCCGCGTCCTTCTCGTTCTGGATGCGGTTGAGGTCGGCACGCTCCTGCTGCTCGGACAGACGCTTGGCCTCCTCGGCGTCGAAGTCACTGTCGACCGCCCCATGCACATCGTGGATGCGGCGCTCGACCCAGCCGACGACACTGCGCCAGACACTGGCCACGCTCGATGCAAAATTGTGCCAGAGTTTCTTGAAGAAGGCGACGGTTTCGATCCACGCGACCTGGAGCCCGTGCCATGCGATCTCACCCGCCGCGAGCAGGCCGAAGAACGCCTTGTTGCCGATCTCGATGAAGAAGTGCTTGAACTTCAGCCACGCGGCTTTGAGGACGTTGATTCCCTTCTGGAACTCCATCTTGAGCGTCAGCCAGAGAATCTTCGCCGCCAGGCCGATGTCGCCGGCAGCGAGCGCATCGCCGATGCCGCGCCACGCGGCGAGCGCCGTGTCCTTCAGCGAGTTGAAACGGTCGCCCAGCCAGGTCAGCGCCTTGCCGCCAGCGCCGGTCACGTAGACGAGGTAGCCGCCGAGCGCTCCAAGCGCCGCGATCACCAACCCGATGGGCGAGACGAGGAACGCGATCACGCCGGCCAGGAGTTTGAACACACTCACGACTGCCGTGACGACGGTGATCAGCACGCCGATCGCCGAACCGAGGCCGGAGATGAGCGTCCCGAGTACGACCAGCGCCACACCGGCGGCCATGACGATCGCGCCGATCTTGAGCACGGTGACGATCACCTGACGGTTCTGCTTGATCCACTCGCTGATTCGGATCGCGACGGCCGTGATCTTCTCGGCGATCATCTGCAGCGCCGGTGCGAGGGCCGCGCCGACGTTGAACACGCCCATCTTGATCACCTTCCACAGCGAGTCGAGCGCGTCGGTGAACTCTTCAGCGGCTTCGGCGTCCTCTTTGCTCATAGTCAGGCCCAGCCGCCGGGCTTCGGCCTGCAGTTGTTCAATACCCTTGGCCCCGGCGGCGAACATCGGCAGCAGATTCGTGCCGGTGCGGCCGAACAGACTCATGGCGATCGCCGCACGCCGGGTCGGGTCCTCGACCTTTCCGATGTGGTCGGCCAGCAACTTGAACTGCTGTTCGGGCGACAGGCCGTCGAGGTCTTCGAACTTCAGACCCAGTTCATCCAGCGCGTCGGTCTGCGTCGATAGCCCGCGCCCGGCGTCGAAGATCGACCGCTGCATCTTGCGGAACGCCATCTCCAGCGACTCGAACTCCGTGCCGGTCTGCGACGCGACGAAGCGCAACTCGCTGAGCGTCTCGACGCTCAGGCCCGTGCGCTTGGCCATCTTGGCGACCTGGTCGCCGTAGCCGCTGAACAGCTTCGCCGACGCGGCAAGCGGCGCGAGGATCGCGGCACCGAGGCCCACGACCTTCAGGCCAAGGTTGCGGATACCCTGGCCGAAGGCCTTGAGCTTCTTCTCGGCGGCGCGGAGTCCCCGCACCAGCTTGCTGTCGTCGGCGAACAGCTCGACGAACGCGCGGCCTGCTCGGATGCCCTGGGTCGACGGCAACGATTACCTCCGGTTTTCAAGGCGCTGACGGGCGGCGGCGACGACGGCGTCCACCTGGTCGTCCGTAAGATCGGCAGCGGCGAGGATCGCGGTCTTCTGCTCGTCGGTGAGCCGGCCTTCCTGCTCGGCGAGGCGATACTGCGTGATGCCCAGTTCGAGAAGCGACCGGGCGGCTTGAACGAGGGTGAGGATTTCAACGGGTGTCATCGGGTGTGTCCTCCGTGTGGGGTGGTTGAACCGGTGCGTCATGTCCGGGAACGCTGGTGCTTTCAGCGACTTCGAGCGCCGCGACGCGGGCGAGAATCGATTCGACGACGTTCAGCGTTGTGTCGAACGTGGACCCGCCGCGAGGCAACTGGGCCTTGGCTTTGTCCAGTTCCGCTCGGGCCGCACGCAGCAGTTCGCCGTAATGCACGACCTGCTCGTCGTTCATGACCGGCACGTGGGCCAGGTAGATGCGGTTGGCGGTGTTGAGCGCGTCACGCTGCTGGAACCAGCGGTCCTCGGGCGTGGCGGCGCATCCGGCGGCGGCGGTGAGCGCCAGAACGACGGCGATGAACAGCAGTGAACGGGTGGTTTTCATGATGGGCTCCTTCCGTGGAGGCTTGGGGGTTCGAGAATCAGGACTTGCTTGAGAGACCGCCGTAGCGGTCGAGGTCCGCGTGCTTGATCTGGATGCCCTGCTTGATCTGCCCGATGAGCTTGGTCGGCGGCTGCTTGCCGTTGTTCGCATCGGCGTAGGCCTTGAGTACGAACCGCAGCGCAGCATCCAACTTGGCCAGCCCGGCATTGGGCGTGTCGTCGGGAATCTGCTTCTCAGCCAGCTTGATACCGGTGATGATCGAGCCTTCCCATTGCTTCCACTTCTCTTCGAACGGGTTGAAGGCGCTCGACAGCCAGATGAACAGACCGACCAGCAGCGCCCAGATCAGGGCGAAGCCGAGACCGGAGTTGAACAGGTCGGAGAGCGAATCGATGAGAGTGGTGTTGTCCATAGTCAGTTGCCTTTCGGTTGAGGGGGCCGGGTTTGATTCCGGGGGCGGGCTTCAAGCGTCTCGCGTAGAAGGGTCAGGTCCGGCTTTCCGGCGACCTGCCGGTGGTGCCGACCCGTGTACGGGTTGAAGTCATCGGGCGTGAACGGCCGGCGCTTCTTCGGGTCGCGGTGGGCGTTGGCGATCAACGTGCAGATCAGCGATGTGTGCGCCCACCGCTCGCGTCCGAGGCCCTCGGCCATCCAGAGCAGCTGCCGGAGCGTCAGCCCGCGGAGTCCGTCGGGTCCGATGCCGAGGCTTCCGGCGATTCGCCAGACATCACCCCAGCGATCGTCTTGTCGATGTCGATCCCGTCGATGCGCGTCTCGATCGCTTCGATCGCCGCGTCGATCATGGCCATCTGCTTGGCGACCGCCTTGGCCCGATCGTTGCGGCCGCGCGAGCGGAAAAAATCGATCATCTCCTCGTAGAACGCCTTCTGAGCCGCCAGCAGCGTCTGGCCGTCGAACGACGCCTGCACGTCCTCGGCGGAGACGTTGTTCTTCTCGAACTGCGACTCGAGCATGGCGCACAGGACCTCGCCCAGCAGCATTTCGTCGGTGCCCAATCTCGTGAGAAGCGGCGGATCGCCGGTTTCGGGTTGGAGCAGGTCAACTCCGAGCTTGGCCTTGACGTGCATGGCGGTGCCGAGCGTCAACGTGATCGTCCAAGTGCGCCCGCCCGCGTCGGTGAATGTCTTCATGTGGTGAGTCCTTCTTATGAGGATGCGTTAGTGAGACGATGACCGAGGGCTTCCGGGGGGCTTACGCCACCTCGACCCACTCCTCGAACTCGGCGAGCTTGGCGGTCACGCTGACCATCACCGCCTCTTCGAGCGGCTCGTTGCGGCTGAAGTTGGTGATGGAGAAGTCGCCGAGCGGGCCTTCGGTACCGCTCGTGGCGCTTTCACCGGTAAGCACCGCGAGGCGCAGAGGCGTGGAACTGAGGAACGCCGTCTTGATCGCCTCGAAGCCGGCGTCGCCCGGCTTCCAGAGCATCTCGAACTCGGCGGAGCATTCGCGCAGCGTTGGCGCGGTTGCGCGCCAGCCCTGGTTGGCGCGGGTACTCACGTCCGCCTCGCCGGCTTCGAGCGTCAGCGACACGTCCTTGACGTTGTCCATCTCGGTCAGCGAACCGAGCGCGGTGCCCGCCGGGCCCTGGTAAATCTTGGCGTTCATGCCAAGGAGAAATGTCTGCGGCATTGTCGGGCCTCCTTGCTATTTCACGCTGTCGCGCCACATGGCCGGCAGCTTCGGTTGTTCCTTCTCGAACGCCGGCCCCATGTACGGGCGCGGCTTGTATCGCACACGCTTCTTCTGCACCTTCCCGGTCCCGCCGTGTTCGAGCAGGCTTGGCGCTTCACCGCGTCCCTTCTGACTCAGCCGTACCGGGCCGATGACCACCGATCGCTTCTGCGGCTCGTAGCCGAAGAAGATGAACTTCTTCAGCAGACCGATGTGGCTGCTCGGCGGCTTGCCGGGCGGCGCGGGCTTCTTGCGCTTGCGGATGCTCTGCCGCGCCGTGCGCCGCACGAACGCACCGAAGCGGCTGAGCACACGCCGCGTCGTGCGGTCGGTCCTGCTCGTGACCGCCTTCTTGTCGAAGAACAGCTTGGTGATCTCGAAGCCGAACATGCTGTTCACATCCGCACGGGGTCATTTCAACGCTCGGTAGGTCACGGTCAGGACGCTGGTGAACACACGCTGCTCGGCCAAGTGCTCGCGGGCGTAGACCGGTTCGTTGTCGATCGACACCCAAGCCGCATACGTGGCCTGGCTGAGTTGGCGTCGCCGCAGGTAGTCGCCGATCTCGTCAACCAGCGTGCTCAGCGTTTCGACGTCGTCGTCCACCTGTTTGCCGATGCGCTTCTGCACACCGACATCGATGGCGATCTCATACTGGCTGGCGGCGCGCGTGCTGCCGGTGATCTGCACCGACCGTGGCACGACGGTTACCTTCAGTTCCGCTAGGTCGGCCAGCTCGAAGATGGGCAGGACCTGACGCTCGGCGGTGAACGCTTGGCTGAACGTGCCCGGCGCGGCGTTGTTCAATTCCGTGGCGACGGCGTCGGCGATGTCAATGACCAGGCTCATGCGTCAACCTCCAATCCAGACCACGAGGGCCGACGACAGTCCGGTGAGCAGCGCACCGACGATCAGCCAGATCAGCTTGCTCTGTCGCTTGGCGTCCTGCTCCAACCGATCGAGGCGGATCAGGATGCCGGGCTTTCCGTTCCCACGGATCGCTTCGTCGAGGCGATCGAGCTTGCGATTGATCGCTTCGAGTTGCTTCTGCGTTGTGTCGATCGTCGTATCACTCACGTCGCCGCTCCGATGTCCTTGGTGTGAATCCGGTAGGTCTGCCGGTACGGATCGCTCCATCGCCAGCCCTTGATGTCGTCGCCGAGCGCCATCACCTCGTACTGCCGTCCGTTGGCCCCAATCACGTCACCCGGTTCCGGCTCGCCGACGGTCAGTTCTTCGGCGAGGATCAGGAAGTCCCACACGTGCGACTCGATCGTGGTCCCCCCTTCGTCCGCGATCTCGATGTCAGTGCGGCCGAACGTGGCGTTGACCGTCATTGGCTCGGTCGCTGGCGGCCTGCGGTACTCGACGGGGCTGGACATGTGCGTGGTGCGCATGCCTTCGAGCCAATCCGATCCGCGTTCGAGCATGTTGTCGGCCATGACTGTCGTTCCCATTCGTAGCCGCACCGGTCGCAACGCCGGCGCTCGCGATCGTTACGCCACCAGACGAGGTGCGTTCCGGGGGCGTGATGGCAGCAGAGGGGGCACATGCGGGTCCGGGGGCCGGGGGTCACTGTGTCAGGCGCACGCGCACCAACTCGTCGTCCTCGCCGGCAGCGAGAACCGACTTGCCGAGCAGCTTTTCGCCGCCGGAGCTTGAGCCGCCGCCGGCAGCGAACGCCTGCTTGGCGACCTCGTCCCAGTACACCTTCACGCCGGCGGGAATCGACTGGCCGCTGCCGGTCGCCTTGGGGAAGTCGAACACGCCGGTCACGTGCAGCGCGCCGAGCGTGTCGGCCGGGATGTCGAGTTTCGCCACGCCGATCAGGTCGTCCTGGACCACCACGTCGCCGGCGGCCACGTCGGCCGTGGGGGTGTAATCGATCGCGTCGCCGTCATGAATGAATCGTGCCGTCATGAGTCGTTGCTCCTTGAATGCTTGAGTAGATCAGGTGCGACAAAGGGCGCGAGATGCTGGCTTACGCCTCACCCTTCATCTTCAAAGCCCCACGGTGGTCCTGCTCGCGGACGCCGAAGTCGATGTATCCGCGGAACTGCACGCCCAGCGTGTTGAAGTCCGCGTCGGTCTTCTCGACGGTCGGCCGGTCCACGCCGTTGAGGAAGGCGATCTCGATGGCCGGCAGGCGGTTGGGGTCGGCCAGCAGATACCACGCCTTGCCCGACGAGCCGGTGAAGCTGGCGTTGGACAGGTACACGCTGGAGACGACATCGAACTTGCCCACGTGCGGGTTGTTCACGGGCTTGGGCTTGTTCGCCGTGGTCGTCTCGTTCAGCTGCATCGAGTTCATCAGCTGAGCCGCCGGCACCTTCAGCGCCGTGGGTACCAGCAGGACGCTGGCCGGGATGCCCAGCGGTCGGCCGTTGGGCTTGGTCTGCTCGCCGAACAGCACCTCGGCGTCGGTCAGACCGTCAACGCTCAGCGCCGTGTCCGCACCGTCGGCGTAGTTGCCATGGTCGGCATGGAAGAACGTCTTGCCGTCGGACTGCACGGGGTTCTTGAGCCACAGTCCCCACACCGCATCGGCGATCGACTCGGCTGCGCCCATGCCGATCTGGCGCGGGATGTCGGTGAACGCGCCCATGTCATCGTTGATGATCATCTGGCGCGTCAGCGCGAACATGATCCCGTGCGTGTCGGCCTTCTGACCGAACTTCTGCTCGTCGAGTTTGCCGTGCTTCAGCTCGCCGTCCGCGCTGACCTGCTCGAACTTGAACGCGCCGGTCATGCGGTAGCGGCTGTGCTCCTTGAAGTCGTTGACGCTGGCGATCTTCGCGACCCGACGCCAGGCGTCCTCAATGTAGTTGTACCCCTCCAGCAACATCTTGTTGGCGATGTTGGAAAGGATGCCCGGCAGCGACGCGGTGCTGAAGGCCGCCTGCAGCCAGCCGGTCGCGTCGCGCCGGAAGCGAGGCAGCTGCTGGCCGTACGCCAGCTCGCAGAACTCCTGGATGCCCACACCGCGCAGCTTGTCGGCGGCTTCGAGCACAGGCTCGTCGTACAGCGCCTCGATGCGCGAGTTGGGCAGACCCGACGCCATCAACGCCACCGCCTCGAACATCTGCGGGCTCGTGTTGCGCGGCCGAGACGACGCGCCAGCGGGCACCTGCGGGCGCGAGGCGCGCAGGATGTGCAGTTCGGTCTTGGTCACGTCCCAGCCCTCCTCGATGGCCTTGGCCTCGACCCCCGGAAACTTCCCATCGCAGATCTTGTGGATCGCCTCGACGCGGCGGGTCTCGGCCGCGATGCGCTGCCGCATCTGCGCCACCGCGTCACCACCGGCATCCGCCGTCGACGCGGCGAGCGTGGTCGGCGTCGCGGGCGCGTCGGCTGGTGTCGCATTCGAATTGGGGGCGGTGTTCGCCGGCGCTTTCGGCTCGGTGGTGGAGGTGTTGCCGTCGGGCGCGTCGACATTGTCCGGAATCGTGGTTGCGGTCGTGGTCTGGACGTCCGTGTCCTTCGTGGCGGTGTCGGGGGCGGTGTCTTCCATGGACTGTTGCTCCTTGCTGGTGGCGGCGATGCGTGCGCTGGTGTTCGTGTCCGCGCCGCTGTCGACGAACGAGATTTCCTTGAGGATGGCTCGGCGCACCACGTGCAGCGGGCCGTTGAACGTTCTGCCGTTGACGGTCACCTGCTGACCGTTGGGTACAAACTCGGCGTCGATGACCGCAGCGCCGATGCTTGCCTGCCAGGGAAAGCCGTTGGTCGCGGACTTGGAAACGTCACGCGCCCAAGAGGTGTCGCGGCTGATCAGGCCCTCGGCGACGACGGTTCCGTTCTCGATCGCGACGCGCTGGGTATGCCCAACTCCCTGGCGCGGGTTGTGGTCAAGGCGAACCGGGATGTCCTGGCGATCAATGGCCAAGCCTTCGAGATCGACCACGACCGGGTGCGGGAAGCCGGCGATCCGCATCACGCCGCCGGTGTAGGCGACCATGTGGAAGACCGGAGTCTTCTTCTCGGCGTCGCCCGCCGCCTCGATGGTCAGGGGGCACCGGAAGGTCAGGTAGTCAGGCTGCTTGTCTTGTGTCTGCGGGATCGACATCCGTGTCGGACTCCTCATCGTCGTCGGGTGAAGTGGGTGGTGTGTCGGCCGCGTCGAGACCGAGTTCGCGCATCAGTTGCCGTTCCTTGGCGCGCTGGCGCAGTTCGACCTCCCAGTCTTTGCCTTGGCGGGCGTACTCGGCGGCGAGCGTCGTGGTGTTGCTCGTAAGGCGCGTCGCTTGTGCGTTGGCTTCCTTGGCCGGATCGACGTGCTCAGTCCCGTCGAAGAACCATTGCCCCCGGATGCGCGGGACGACATCGCCAGCACTGCGCAGGAATGCGAACTCCGGGAGGAGCATCGCCTCCTCAAGCCACGCCGCGAAGATGCGGTCGAGCACGGCCTCGGCCAAATGCGCCTGCTCGACTCGGATCGACTTGAAGTAGGTCTGGTGATCCAGGCGACCGGAGGCGTAGTTGTAGCCGGCGCTGTTGCCGGCGGCGACGTTGAATGGCAGGTTCAGGCAGCGTGCGATCTCGTTGAGAATCTCGCGCTTGAACTCGCCGTAACCTGTCGCCGGCTGCTGGGCTTCGATCTGCCCGAGTTTCCAACCGTCGGGGAGCACCGTCGCCATGCGCTTCTCGAGTTCGACGATGTCCATCGGCTCCAGCGCTTGCGCCTCACCATTGGCCGGCGCGTCGGTGAACAGCACCGCAGCGAAGTCGGCCGCTGTCTCCGCCGCCGCGATCACCGCCAGCGTGTAGCGCCGCAACTGGGCGAACAGCGGCAATGCCGGCGTGATCTCCGGCACGCCCCGATGCTGATCGGGGCGATCGACTCGGAACCAATGAATCACCGAGTCGGCGGGCACGACATCGAACTGATTCCGCCATGCACTGAGGTCACCCGGATGCTGGCGCAGGATCGTGTATGTCTGCGGATTGCCGAATGGGTCGAGCGTGATGCCGTCGACTGCATCGACGCTTGGAAGCAGCGATGCGACCGGCGACGCCACACGATCGGCCTCGACGAGTTGCACATCCAGCATCACCGGCGAGTCGATGCGCGGGTGTCGGGGGTTCAAGGTGAGGACTGCGAAGACTTCGCCGTCAGTCGCCTTCGCCATGCGCATCGCACGGAGTTTCGCGGCGAGGTTGACGGCCTTGGCCCAGCGTGCGAATGCGGACTCGACGCGGTTGTTGATCGTGGTGTCCGCCGTCAACAGTTGCAGCCTCGGCCCGGTGCCGATGCAGTCGTTGGCCAATGTCAGCACGATCCCCTTGGCATAACTGTTGTTGGCGACCTCGTAGCGGGCGCGCTCGCGCAGCTTCTTGCGAACATCCGCCGACGCGGCGCTGTCGGCCGACAGCGCATCGGCCATTGCCCAGTGCCGGGCGTTCTCGGCCGTGGTCTGGGCCGCGTCGTAGCGTGCCCGAACCACTACCGGAGAAGCCGGGAGGGACCGTGGGGTCTTCCTTGACCTGTTGCGGAACGGCCACATCAGACGGTCCCTCCCGGCGAAATCTTGGCCAGCTTGATGCCGAGTCCCTTCGCGCGGCTGGCCTTCTTCGACTCCAGATACTTGTCGGCTTCGATCTGGTCCTGCAGGTCGTGCTGCTCGACAGCGCCGCTGTCCCCGCTGGCCTTCTTGGGACCGCCGGCGTTCTCACGGATGGTGTTGTCGAGGTTGTCTGGGGATTCAGCCAAAAGGCGCTCCTGCTGCCGACCCAAGCGTGGTGGGCATTAGTCAATTACCCGGCCGAGACAAAAACGGGCGTGAGATAGTTGTGGAAGGCGGAGAATGTTCCGCATGTAGAACTTGAGGTGTGACTCGTGGCTACGAAGTTGTCGCGGCGCTCGTCTCATACGTCGTGATGCGCCGCCCGCAGTAGCGGCATTCACGCCGACGCAGCGATCGACCGCCCAACGCGCGGCGTGTGTAGAGCACGCGGAAGTGAGCGCAGCCGCACTTGGGGCATTCGAGCCCGCGCTTCTGCTGCGGCGAGGATTCGTCGGTTGCCTGAGCCATCTACCGTCTGGTCCTTTGAATCTCCGACAACCGAAGCCGTTGCCTTGAAACAGCCGCTTTGGCTTCGGTGCCGGGCAACACCGCGCCCTGAATGGACGCCGCCGTCGCGCAGCCGACCAGGCAATCGAACCAGTGGTTGTCCGGGCCGCCCGCTCGGAGCTTCCATTCATCCACCAC
This sequence comes from Phycisphaera sp., assembly GCA_016125285.1. Lineage (GTDB taxonomy): Bacteria > Planctomycetota > Phycisphaerae > Phycisphaerales > Zrk34 > RI-212. The sequence goes on along the minus strand of WGMA01000028.1, from coordinate 28,381 downwards.
TCGGCCCCGGGCTTCGGTTCGCACGCGGTACTCGGCGGTGATGTGCTCGGCGATGAGCTGATGTTCGGCGGGCTTGCGGCCGAACAGCGACAAACAGCCCGGATCGCCCATCGCCACCGACAGGCGGGCGTGAATGAAGCTCTTCCAGTAGTTGGTGTCGATCAACACGTGGCGCACCTGGCGGCGTCCCTGCACATTCGGGATGCGCCAGTGGTGGCCGACGCGCTCGCCGCGCTTCCGCTTGTATTCGCTGAACGGGATGCTCGAAGCGCCGACGTAGCGCCCGTGACTGGGCATGACCAGGCTGGCGTGGGCGCTTTGACGGCAGAACTGATACACCACGTCGGTGGATTGGCCCCAGTTGGCGTCGATCAGGCAGCGTTCGATGCGCAGCTCGGCCCCGTCGTCACGCCGCCACCTTCGAGACAGGTAATCCTCGGTGAGTTTCTCCAGCCCGGCGTAGATCGAGCCTTCCAACCCCGCGCCCGGAGCGGCTCGAGCAAGTGTCTTCTGCGCTTCCCGCAGCGTGAAATATGAACGCTGCTGATCGGGGTAGGTTCCATAATCGAGCACGTAACCGGTGAAGTCGTCGTCCCACGCGACCACGGTGTGAAAGAGCATCTTGCCCTGCACGTCGATGAACATGGTCAGATGACTGGCCCCGATGGGGACGCTGCCGCGCGGATGGCCATTGGTCTTGGCGGCGATGGTCTCGGCGGAGAGTTGATCGCCGTCGCCTTCATCCTCGGGCAGCGGTTCGTTCTGATACTCGGCCCAGAACGCTCGTTCATCCTGCAAACGCAAGTTCATCGCGTGCTGGATGGCCGACAGTTCATCCTCGTTGTGGCGCTGCGGCCAGGCGATCACCGCGCCCGCGTCCATCTCCTTGCGATGCTTGCCGTAGAACTCGGTGGCCTCGTGGCCATCGCCGTCGTTGCGGAAGCTGTCGGATCGAATCTGTGCGTAGGTGTCCCAGAGCTTCTCGTTGTCAGGGAAGACGTAGATCAACTTCGTGCGCTGGCCTTGCCAGGCCGGGTGCTTGTCTCGGTCGAGAATCTGATCCGCCATGTCGCCGGGCCGGATTACTGTGCAGGGCATGATGCCGCTGATCTTCTGCCCAGGACCGGCCAGGTTTAGGATCGCGCCGTTGAGCGTTTCCATCCGGGAGCGTACCTGCTGATCGCTCCGCGCCGATTCGTCGGTCTGCGGGTCGTCGAGCACAACGAGCGAGGGGCGCAGCGCACGCCCGTCAGCCCGCTTGTACTTCATACCACGAATCCGGCTCTCGATACCTGCGACTCGGACGATAGCCCCGGAGGAGTCACTTCCGGGGGTCGTCGGCAGGACGATCTCGTCGGCCGTCCAGACGATGCGGGTGTGCTTGCCGTTGCAGAGTTGCCCTTTGGCGCGGTTGTGGATGCGCTCGAGTGCGTGGATCGGGTAGACCGCCTCGGGGTAGTCTTCCAGCAGGTGCTCGTTGGTCTCGAACTCGACCTTGATGCTCTCGAGCATGTTGCGGGCGTGCCCGGCGTCGGAGCCGATCAGGCAGACGAACTCGCGCGCGCCGGTGAGCATCGCCCAGATGCAAGCCGTCTCGGCCAGCGTGGTCTTGCCGCTGCCGCGCGGCATGGCCATGGCGAACAGCCCGCCGCGCAATACCGCCGTCTCGATCTTGGCGATCACCTTCAGGTGGTCGTCCGACCAGGGCAGGTTGAAGGTTTCGGGGAAGTAGGTTTCGCAGAAGAAACGAAAGTCATCGCGCGCCCGCGCCTTGCGTTGTGGATCGACCACCTCGGGGATATCGCCGATGTCCCGGCCAATGGCCGACAACTCTGCGTTGCGAGCGCGAGCGGCTTCCTTCAACGCCTCGTAATCGGCGAGCTGTTTGTCCGGTCCGCGCCCGGATGGGTCGTGGCGCTGCCACACCAGCCACGCGGCGTAACGCAGCAGATCGACGTACTTCTCGTCGCCGATGCGGTAGCCCGCGCGATTGCGGTGACGGCGCAGCTGGCGCTCGCTGATCACCTCGCCCAGCGGCGTGGAGTTCAGCATTCGCGTCAGTACCGACGGGCGCAGTTTGCGCGGGTCAATCGCCATGTGCCGCCTCCCGCACCAGCCAGGCGGTGTAGTGCATCAAGTTCACCGTGCCGTCGGCGTTGGTCGGCGCACCGGCCTCGATGTCGGCGCGGACCATCGCCTCGGTAATGCGGCGACTGCCTGCGGTGGCGAGGATTTTCGCCGCCTGGGCAGGCGTCAGGGCCGTGATTTTCGGTGTTTCGGCGGTCATATCTCTAGCCCCCGTGCGAGCTTGGAAGATTCTGTAAGTTCTTTCACCACAGGCGGTTAATTGCCTTGATGTCCTGGCGGAATGCTGGCTCAATGTGTGTGTAACGCAAACCGCAACAAGGAGATACGCCATGCGGAACGCCCCACGAAACAACGACGAGAGCACCATCCAACGCGACTGGCATGACCTCAAACCCGGCGACGTGATCTGGTTCGCCAAAGGCTGGTTCGAAGTCTTCGACGCCTACGCCAGCAACTACGACACGGTCACGGTCAAGCTGACCGTCGACGGCCACATCGAGACGTATCGGGTCCGAACCAGCGGCGGCAAGGCCACCTGCCGCGCCTGAAACCAGCACCAAGAACCCCCGACCAAGGAGAACACGATGACGACCTCCACACGAAACGACGACGCGAAGACCACGATGCTCCTGATGCTTCGCGCATACCAGACTGCCGACGGCCACATCCCCGACGGCGAGCGCCGCGAGAAGTTCGAAGCGATGCTCAAGGCCCAGGGCATCGACAACATCGACACGCTGATCGGCGACTTCATCGAGTTGATGAACGCCGCCCGCTAACCACGAAAGGACCACACCATGACCAAGCAACCTCAAGGCCACGACGAATCGGAACTCTTTGAGCACATCCGCGAGCAGTTCAGCCCCGAGGCCGTCGCCGCGATCGCCGCCTGGCTCCAGCCCGCGAGCACGAACAACCCCGAGGTTGACCGGCAGATTCAATGGTTCATCGAGCAGCTCGTCGAGATGCTCGGCACCGACCAGTACAACGCACTGTGTGAAGAGCTGGGACTGTGACCCCGGCTCTTTTTCTTTCCACACCTTTTCACAAGGAGCAGCATCATGAAAAAGCAGCAGGTCAAGATCGGAGGCGTCTACAGCGCCAAGATCACGGACAAGGTCGTGCCCGTCCGCATCGACGCGGAACGTTCCGAGGGCGGCGGGTGGGACGCGACCAACCTCCACACGAACCGAAAGGTGCGCATCAAGAGCGCCCAGAAACTTCGCAGCCGCATCACCGTGCCGCCAAACGACAACGAGCCGACGCCCGCAAAGAAGCCCGTAAAGAAGAAGCTCACGGCCGCCGAGCGCAAGGAACTGGTCGCGAAGCGTAGCGGCAAGGCCGACGACGTTCCCGACACGTTGCCCGAACCCGCCGGGGCGACCAAGGACGCCAAGCGCGGAAAGAAACGCAACACGGGCGAACGTCGCGCCAAGGTTGGCAAACGTGACGGTGTCGAGGCCAAGCCGCTGAGCCTTCTCAACGCAGCGGCGCAGATCCTGGCCGAATCGACCGAGCCGCTCAACACGCGTGAGATGGTCGCCCAGGCCACCGAGCGAGGTCTTTGGTCGCCGCGCGCGGGCAAGACACCGGCCAGCACGCTGTACGCCTCCATTTTGCGTGAGATGAAAACCAAGGGCGACGAAGCACGCTTCACCAAGGTCGAGCGCGGCCGCTTCACGCTCAGCGCCGCCGCCCCCGGAAACAAGAAGGGAGCGTGAGCGATGGGGACCCGTCACCGGCAACGCAACGTGATCTTCGACGTCGTCGATGGAGTCCTTGAGCGGAAGGTGATCTTCCCCGATGGGCGCACCTACACGCACCGCTGCACGCGGCAGGTTTTCGAGGAGGTCGCCCACGCGATCGAGGAGCGCGGCGCGCAAGGCGTCACGCTCGACCCGCTCGCCAAGGCGCTCGACCTGCCCTTCACGCAGGTCAACGTCGCGCTCGAATTCATGAAGGAGCGCGGATGTGTTGTGACGCGTGGGCGGCGCAACTACCCCGCATCGAACTTCCTCTACGAGGACGCGATGATCGAGTTCACGTTCCTGGCTGAATTGCCGTACTGAGATCATCAACTCACCACCTCCTCCACCTCGGCCACGTCGGCCGAGGTTTTGTCCGGCATGTCAGTTTCGGGCGCGGGAATGCGTTCGGCTTTGCGCCCTGTGAACTTCTCCCACCGCTCAACAATCACATCGCAGTAGGCTTGGTCGAATTCCATCAGGAACGCCCGACGCCCCGTCTGCTCACATCCGACCAGCGTCGAACCGCTGCCGCCGAACAGGTCCAGCACGTTCTGGCCCGGCAGCGAGGAATACTGAATCGATCGCACCGCCAGTTCGACGGGCTTCTCGGTCAGGTGGACCATCGCCTGCGGGTTAACCTTCTTCACGTGCCAGAGGTCGGTCGCGTTGTTGGGCCCATAGAACTTGTGGCCCGCGCCTTCCTTCCAGCCGTAGAAGCAGATCTCAAACGCGCCCATGAAATCCTTGCGCGTCAGCACCGGGTGCTGTTTGTCCCAGACGATGCCCTGCGAGAAGTACAGCCCTGCGACCTTGAGCGGCGCGGGGTAGTTGCCGAGGTTGGCGTACCCGCCCCAGATGTAGAACGAGCCGCCCGGCTTGAGCACGCGCGAGGCGTTACCGAACCACGCCAGAAGCATCTCGTCGAACGCCTCGGCCGTGACGAAGTCGTTCTCCAGCGGCCGGTCCTTGGCCCGCATCTTCTTGCGGGCCTTCTTCGGATCGGTCACGCCTCGCGCCTGGTCGAAGCCCTGGTGGTGGAGTTGAGTCTTCTTGTTCTGAAAGCTCGACAGCCCTGCGGCGATGGCCGTGCTGCTGCGCGGTTCCACGCGGACGTTATATGGGGGGTCCATCGAAACCAGATCAATGGTCGCACCGCCCCCGGAATCGAGCAGGCGGTCCAGATCGGCCACGCTGCCGCTGTCGCCGCACATGAGGCGGTGATCACCCAGCACCCAGATGTCGCCGCGTTGCGTGATCGGATCGTCCGGCGGCTCGGGCACCGAATCCGGGTCGGTCAGTCCCTCGGCAACGTCGCCGTCGAGCATCTTGGCCAGTTCGGTCTCGTCGAAACCCAGCAGGCCCAGGTCGTACTCGGCCTGCTGCAGGTCCTTCAGCTCGATGGGCAGCAGGTCCATGTCCCATTCGGCCAGCGTCGCGGTCTGGTTATCCGCGATGCGATACGCCTTGACCTTCTCCGGCGGCAGGTCGGTGGCAACGTGGACCGGCACCTTGACCAGGCCCAGCTTCTTCGCCGCCTTCCAACGGGTGTGGCCGACGATGATCACACCCTCGGCATCCACGACGATCGGCTGGCGGAACCCGAACTCGGTCAGGCTGGCCGCCACGGCGGCCACCGCGTCGTCGTTGATGCGAGGGTTGGCCTCGTAGGGCTTGATGGCGTCGATGGGCCGCAGTTCTACGTCAAATGTCTTGGTCGAATTTCCTGGGGTCATGGTTGCACCTCCATGTGCTGGGGTTCGTGTGGAAATACCGGACACGCAAAACAAACTCTGCCTATGCTGGCGACTGTTCCCGCGGCCCTCTCCTGCGCTTGGGCCCCGGAAGGAACCATGCCGCCCAAGTTCCCCACTGCCACACTGGCAGATTGTGGGGAACTGTGAATTCCGGGAGTCTCGCCCACGTTCGCCCCTGTTGGCGAGTGGCGGCAGTGGTAGCGTCCTACCACCCAGCGCGCCGGCCGCGACAGGGGCCAACGTCGGCGACACGGGTGTGGCTGGGTCTGGTTTCTCTCGTTTCGTTTCACCCCACCCGCGCGTGCGCGCAGACGGCCCAAATACCGTCGCGCGAGGACGTGGGGGTGAAAGAGTGAATGGAGAGAAGAAGTTGTTGTTTTTCATATACATACGCCTGTTTCACGTTTCACCCTTTGGGGGTGAAACCAGGGTGAATCCTGAGAAACCTGACCGCCTTTTCGAGGGCTGGTTTCCCCACGTTTCACCCTCGTTTCACCCACCTTTCGCCCCCTCGGCGAGCTGATACTCGACGACCGGGCTGCCGGCGCGTGGCGTCGTGGCGATCTGCACTTCGCCTCGCTGGACGAGCGTTTCGATCAGATCGCGGAAGTCCTTCGCCTTCGTCTTCATGCGCTTCAGCAACACGCTGTGCGACAGGCGCTGACCGGGCGCGTCGCGCAGTTTCCGCACGACCTTCAGGCACTCGGCGTGAAACGGGTTCTCGGCCACGTAGCTCGTGGCCAGGAACAGCTGGCGGCGCGTCTGGTGCATGGCGAACGCCGTCGCCCACTCAACCGCCGAAAGAGCGATGACCGGGTCCTCGTGGTTCTCACTGCATGCATGCAACAGCGCCAGCTTCTTGGCGTTCTCATGCGTGCGCGACCACGCCACACGCGCCACCTCGTCGTTGCGCTCGTGTGCGTCGTCGTACTCCTTCTCCGTCTGACGTTGCAGCGCCGTGAACGCTTCCTCTGCTTCGGTGGTCCACGGCACGACGCGCGGCTCGGGGTGAATCTCAAGCAGGTTCGCGCGACGGCTGCCAGGTTGAAACTCACCCCACCACCGCGCGATCTGCAGAATCTCTTCGGGCAGATTCCGGGCGCTTCCGGGGGTCTGGCCTTCGCCGCGCTTGCCGATGTCCACGATGATCAGCCGGGCGAAGAAGCCGTTGGTGAGCATGCGCTGCGAGAGCGACTCATAGAAGTACTGCGGCGTCGCCGTGCCGAACAGCGTCAGGTGCGGCTGATCGATGTGCGCCGCTTCCTTTTGCCCGGCCTTGACGCGCATCGGATAGACGTCGTTGGCCGACGTGTAGAGCGTGAGCAGGATGTTGGGAATCGACTCGCGCTTGTTCTCGCGGTCGAGGTTGATCTGCCGCAGCACGCCGTCCATCTCGTCGTTCTGGAACAGCATGGCGCTGGTGCGGGCCAGTGCGTCCTGAATGCCCTCGCCGGAAGCGAACTTGTCGCCGAGCGCTGCGACATGCCCGATCTCGAACAGTGCTCGCGCGTTGACCTTGCGCGGAAAGTCCTTGCCCGTACCGCTGCTGGCCAATGCGAGCAGATAGATGTTGGGGCGCAGGTCACCGGGGTCACAAACCTTCCGCCCGCAGAGGTACGACTGCAACGCCAGCGCGCCGCAGAACGCCAGGCCGACGTTCGGGTAAGGCGCGTTGGCGAGCGTGAAGTCCATCACCGCCGACACGAGGCCCGGCACACGGAATAGGTGCTCGGGGATCGGGCCGGGGTCAACGATGTCGAGACGCCCCTCGGCGTCATGATCGTCATCGCACGGGAACGACATCGCAAGGATGCCGGAGATGTCGACGCCGGGATACGACTCGACCACATCGTCGTAGCCGTAGCCGTCGATCCGCAATGCCCGCGCCGCCTGTTCGAAGTCCCCGCCGTGTTCGAGCAGCGCGTACACAGCGAACGGCGCGTAAGCGCGATTCGGCTCGAACGGCGCGGCGTTCGACGAGAAGACGTAGAAAACGCCGTCCTTGAGCGTGGCAGATGTGCCCGATGCCTTGCCGGGCCGTCGCCAGTATTCGTTCCCGCCGCTTCCGGGGGCGGCGGCCTTGATCCGCACCCAGCCGTGTTCGGCCAACAGTGCGCCCACGTCGCCACGTGCGTTGAAGTCGTCGCCGGGTCGATCGGCTACGCCACCCGCCACGGGCCGCGACACCTGGCCACGTGTTGGCCCTGTTGCCGTTGCCGTTGCCGGACCATTCATCACCGGGGGCAAATACTCGTTGAGCTCCCACGCTGCCTGGAGCAGCGCGTCACGCTCGGCCTCGCTCAGCACGGGCAGATCAGCCAGGTCGCCGTGCGCGAGGATGTACCCCATCGTCGGGGCGCAGAGGAACAGTCCACCTTCGCCACGCGTCTCGATGAGCGTGACGACCTGGTCGTCAGTCTTTCGCTGCGCCAGCTTCAGATTACCGCAGATCGCCGACTCACACCGGTAGATCAGGTGCATGCCGCCCGACGGCGTGGTCTCGACGACAAGCCGCTCGCGCAGGTCAACGGGCACGTGGTCCCACCACGCGGCGAACAGCTCACCGCCGGCATCGAAGTCGATGATTTCGGTGTTGCCGGACACGCCGCCGCAGAGGATGCAGAGAGCGTCCGCGCCATTCGCCATCCAGGCGGATAACTCCGTCTCGGTCGGCAGGCGCTTCTGATAGCGCTTCCACGCACCGACAGCCGGGCGCTTCTCGGCGCGCTTCGCTGGCAGAACGCAGAGGCCCGCGCTTCGATATGACATGGCGGCATCAGCCAGCATCAGAACGGAACCTCGTCATCGGGAATGGGCATGTAGTCGGGTTCGCCGCCAGCCAAATCGCCGGCGGTCACGGCAGGCGGCCTGTCACCGAGTTGGTAGTCCACGATGCGGTCGTACTTCTCGCCGCTCACGTGGCGCACCGTGATCCCGTGAACATGCGCAAGCGCACCGGCCTCGGCCAACTCGACCGCTTCATCTGCGTCTGTCGGGCACGGGTCGTTCGAGCGAGCGTGCCACCACACCTCTGCCTTCTGCCTGGCGTAACTGCCAAGTGGGTGCTCGACGCAGACCCACTCGCTGCGGTGGTCGTTGAACCCGACGCGGTAGTCGATGCGGAGCGTGCGCGGATGTCCCTCGGGCGCATCGCGCTTCACGTGCGCGGAATAGAAGATGTCCTGGACTTCGTGCTCGGTCTCGGTCACCTCGCCGGAGATGATGCCGGCGGTCGACGCCTGCCGATCGTGCTGCTCACGCTTCGGCGGCGGGAACTCGTGTCCGCATTCCGGGCAGACCGCATACGCAGCGTGGATCAAGGCGTTGCACTGCGGGCATTCTTTGGCCGGCGCTTCGCCATTGCCCGAACCGGGGTCTTTGACTTGCAGCGCATCGACCGGGCCGTGTCGCAGGATGTTGCCACCGAAATCGAGGACCAGGCAGTTCTCCTTCGACGGATGCAGGCGGAAGCCACGACCAACCATCTGGTAGTAGAGGCCCGGTGAGTTCGTCGGGCGCAGCATCGCCACGCAGTCGATGTTCGGTGCGTCGAACCCGGTCGTAAGCACGTTGACGTTGACGAGGTATTGCAACTCACCGTTCTTGAACCGCTCCAACGTCTCACCGCGCTCGAACGGAAGCGTGTCACCGCAGACGAACCCGCAGTCGTGCCCTATTTCGCCGAGCACACGTTGCACGTGCAGGGCGTGCTGCACACCGGCGGCGAAGATCAGCACGCTGTGGCGGTCCTGCGTGTGGTCGACGATCTCACGGCACGCTGAGCGCACCAGCGAGTCGTCGTCCATAAGGGCTTCGACCTCGCCGGCGATGAACTCGCCGCCCCGCAGGTGCAGCGACTCGAAGTCCGCCTTGCGCCGACCGGCCTTGGTCTTCAGCGGGCACAGGTAACCCTGCACGATCAATTGGCGCACGCCCACCTCGTAGCAGACGTGGTTCAACAGCCCGTCCGGGGCCGGCGCGCAGATCGTGCCGGTGGTCATGCGATACGGTGTGGCGGTCAGGCCGATCAGACGCACATTGGGGTTGACGACCTTCGCGTCGCGCAGGAACTGCTGATACATCCCGTCGCCCGACGGCGGGATCATGTGCGCTTCATCGATCAGGATCAGATCGAAACGATCGAGTTCGGCGGCGCGACGGTACACGCTCTGAATGCCGGCGACGATGATGGGGTGGTCGGTGTCTCGGCTCTTGAGTCCGGCCGAGTAGACCCCGATCTGGTGCCACAAGTCCGGTGCCATTGCGTGCAGTTTGTCCACCGCCTGCTCGAGTAGTTCCTTCACGTGTGCCAGGATCAGCACGCGGCCGTCCCACTGCTGCACGGCGTCGCGGCAGATCGTCGCCATGACCGGCGTTTTGCCGCCGGCCGTGGGGATGACCACGCAGGGATTGTCATCGCGCGTGCGCAGGTGCTCGTACACCGCGCCGATCGCTTCGGCCTGGTACGGACGTAACGTGATCGCGTTGGAGGGCGCAACGGCCGTCGTCATGCCGCCACCTCCGTGCCATCGGGGAGGATGCAGCGGTCGTCCATGATCGGGATGGTGTAGAGCGTGTCGCTGCGACGGCCGAGGTAGCCGAGGATGAAGCCGTTGACCCACTCGACGGGCCGGCCGGTTCCGTAGAGGGGGATCGGCTTACAGAGACACCCACCGCTGCGGGCTTGGATGACTTGGCCGGGCGACCAAATGTTCTGGATGATGCTCGAATCGGCCCGGTGCGTGTGACCGTGGATGACGCTCTTACCTTGGCTGATCTGCAGGTGGTTCTTCGTCGCGTGCCGCGCGTGCGACCAACCGTGCACGGCGATGATGCGCGAATTGATGACATGGTGCGGGTAACGGCTGTCCGCCGAGCCGTAGCGCACGTACTTGAAGCCGGCGCGCCCACGACTCAATTGGATGCGAGGTGCCAGCATCGAATACGCGCCGCGGCCTTCGGTGGTCTGCGCCGCCCAACGGTCGATGCGGTACTCGTGATTGCCTTCGACCATGACCAACCGATCGCACGTCGCCTGCACACGATCGAGCAGCGCGTTGGCTGTCATCAGGTCCGTCTGGTAGTCGCTTTCGGCCACGCCATACGTCGGCGGATGACTGGAGAACTGCCCGCAGTCGAGCAGGTCGCCGAGGCACACGATCAGGTCGGGCTTGATGCGCTCGGCGGCGCGGCAGAACACCTCCACCGCCCGTGCGTTCTGGTGCGGTATATGCACGTCGCCAAACGCGAGCATCGTCTTGGTTTTGGTTGGCTTGCCGCTGCGTTTGGCCATCATTCCTCCCCCGCGATCATGGCAGCCGTGCGCGCGTAACCGGCGACATCGACCAGGTTGTCGCGCTTGTGGCGGTGCGCCTGCCGGGCCAGCTTCACCGCGATCATGCACAGCGGAACATCCATCGCCGTGACCTCGCAGTTTGGTCGCAGCTTCTCGGCCAGGATGCCGGTCCACATCTGAGCCGTGCGGGCGAAGTCGTCGCGTGGATGGCCGTAGTCGTTGTGGCGCGTGCCGGTGGTCAGGCGAGTGGCCTCATCGAGAATGCCCTCGCGCGAGTTCGCTGGCGCGACCTTGACGGCGCTGTCGACGTTGACTGTGGCGCTCGGCAACTCGGCAACCGGCTCACCGGTCGAAGCGTCGAAGATGGGCAGGTCGAGTTCGCGGGCGAGCAGATACTCAAGCCGCGCCCCGATTGAATCTTCCCAACACGGCAGCAGCGCCAACGCATCGCACTGAAGCAGCAACGCCATATCAATGCGGAGGTAGCTGGCGCGCGGCAGGCTGGTCAGGCCGCCAAAATTGTCAGCCGGGTTCACGACCTCCCAGCCGTTCTTCTCCAACCGGCGCGCCGCCGCGTCGAACGCCGGGAAGTTGTGTTCGGGCAGACCGGTCATGGGGCCGGCGATATAGATGCGTCCTTGGCTGGTCATCGGTCAGTTGTTCTCCGGGTTGATCGCACCGCCGCAGAGTGGGCAGCGCCGCAGCGGCATGTCGTGAACGCCCACCTCGATCCGGCCGCCGGGCGTGACCTCGCAGCGCCGCGTGAGCAACAGGTCGATCTGACTGTCGTCCTCATAGACGCCGGCATGCTCAAGCGAATCGAGCACGGCCTTCTGGATGTTGTCCAGGTCGCGCCGGCGTCGGTCGGGAGGGAACGCATCCATGTCCAGCGCGATGCGCCCGCCGGACGGCGGCTTGCGCGGGCCGTGACCAGCGCCACGGGCCAGGAGGGCGCAGATGCTCGCACGAAACGCCCGGCCCTCCCGGCTGATCACCGTCCGGCCCCGGTAGTGCCGCCAATAATGGTTGACGCTTGGCGGATAAGGAAGCGTCAGTGTCATGCCGCCTCCCGATCCCATGGAATCTCGGCTAGCAGGTCGTCACCGGCTTCCTGCTCGCGCCGCCAGTCCAGAAAGTCCTCCAGTTCCACCTCGGCAGCGGCGCGACTGGCGAACTCCTGCCTGCATCTGACGTCCTTCGTCCAGATCAGGCCGTCGAACGGTTCGCGGCTCATCCAGTGTCCGAAGTCGGGATCGTGGATGCAGTAGAAGGTGCGAGCCACCGAGCCGTCGCAGGTCTCGACGATCTTCACGACGCGCTCATTGAAGGACTTGTCGTCGTTGTTCATGATGCTCGCCTCCTTATCGCTTCCAGGGCGGGGTGTTGTCGGCCACCGGCGCTTGTCGCTGCTGGCCGTTGGCACCGGCGGCGTCCTTGCGGGCGTAGCCTTTGATCTCGTTGGTCAGTTCCCCGGTGTCGTCGCGCTTCTTGAGCTTGACGGTGATCACCAGGGGCAGGTTGTGCAGGTCCACGCTGTCGCGCGGCTGCATGACGCCGACCGCGTGGCAGATGGCCGACAGTTCGCTGCGCGAGATCTTCACCGCCGTGGCGTTGGGGTTGTTGAGGTTCAGCCGCGCCCAGAGGATGCGGTTCTTGTACTCACCCTCCAAGATTGTGAACGTCAGCTGGAGGTAGCTGCCCGTTCCGCTCTTGGTGGGCTTCATCTCGCTTTCGGTGATGGCGGCGAGGTACTTGCCCGCCGGGAGCGGCTCGAAACTGGTGGTCGGTTCGACTTCGGTCGCGTTGAATCCGTTGAGATTCGCCATGGGTCAGTTCTCCGTGGGGTTTGCAGGGGTGGTGTTTGCGGACGTGTCATTGCCCGCCACGCGCAGGCCGTGCGCGGGCGAAGGACTGGCGGTGAGCGCCTGCATCAGCGCTGACCATGAGAGGGGAAGCTCGGCGGGCAGGCTGTAGCGATTCTTCGCCAGGATCACGTTGGTGCCCTGGGTCAGAAGCGTGCGCCGGTCGCCGTCGCGCGAGGCGTACAACACCGCGTCGGCCCACTCGATGAATGGCGGCGCGATCCATTGCGGCAGATCGGGCGCGGCCAGTCGCAGGTCGAACCCTTCCGGCGCGGTCATGCGGGTGTTGGCGGCGTGGGCCAGCAGGATGATGGCCATGCCGTTGTCGGCCACGGCGTTGAGCATCGGCAGCAGGTCGCGGTAGACGATGTTCTGCACGATCTCACGGGCCTTGAAGTACCCGCCGTGAGCGGTGCCGAGCGTGTTGGTGATGTCTCCCTTGGCCTTGCCGTCGAGGTCCAGCACGACGTGCTCGACGATGCGCTGCACCATCCAGTCGATAGTGTCGATGGCCAGCGCCGAGGCGTCATCGTCCGGGGGCGGCGACGAGGCCAGTTCGACCAGCCACTGGCGCATCTGCGGCCATGACTGCAGGTACGGCGTGCGCTTCAGCCCGCGCACGGCACCGGCCCCGTTCTCGCAGTCGATCAGGATCGCGTCGGCCGATGCGGCGAAGGTGGTCTTGCCGACGCCCGGCTGGCCGTAGACGATCATCTTCGGCGGCGAGGGCGTGGTCGTGTTGATCAGTGAGTCCATCAGTGGCATTGCAGTTCTCCGTTGTTCGGGGTTGCGCCGCAGATGTGGGCGTACCAGGTGATCGCTTGCCGTCCGCTGACGCGGCAGGTGCGCGCCGGGCCGTTGCAGACCAGCCCGTCAGCCCGCAGTTCCGGCAGGCGCTTGTGGGCCTTGATACCGATGCAGTCTTCGATCTCGCGGGCGGTTGCGCCGGGCGTCTTCACGAGCGCCGCCAGGCACATCGCGCGTTGTTGTTTCGCAGCGCCGCCGACCTCCATTTCTCGCCCAGCCAGCGCCGAGGTCGGCGGGTCGCTTGTTCGGTAGTTCCGATTCATGTCGGTACTCCTGACTGTCTTGGGCTCATGGTTCACGTACTCAGTCGCTGGCCAGCAACTTCCAAGGGAAAGGCAGGTGCGGGAGTCGAACCCGCACCCGGAAGTTCTCATGTGAGAGACTTCCGAAGCCCATTCCGGGGCCTGCCGAGGTGCGCCCGTGGGGTGGCCGTCGCGTTTGGTGGACTCGCCACAAGCCGCACGGGCGCGAGAGATGTGTCCGGGAACTTCTGTGGGTCAAGCCACGTCGAGCACGCGCACCTCCTCGTATCCCGTGGGCCAGTGGTCGCGTTGGTGGCAGACCTGAAGCCACCGGATGGCGGCTTCGTTTTCGCGTTGGGCGATGGCCAGTGTGTCGTCGCTGACCAACCACACGCCGCAGCGGAACGGTTGCTTCTTCTCGACGGCAACCAGATGCACCGGCACGTACTGGTCGATCACCTGAGCGAGAACGGCCCGGTAGAACGCCATCTGCCGGTGGTAGCCGTAGCGGCGCGCGTCGGACTCAAACCAGCACAAGTCATCGCAGGTCTTGAAGTCAACGATGCCGCGATGCGGATGCGTCCAATCAATACGAATCTGACATGGCGTGCCGCAGTACTTGGCCCGCAGAACGCCCTCGGACCGGCCATACAACAGCAAGTCCACGGCCTTGTTGTTGCTGGCGACACCGGTGGCCATCTGTTCGATCAGGTCCACCTGGTCGTGGCTGAGCACCGGCTTGCCCTGGGCTTCGGACCACTCAGCAAACGCCTTCGTGTTCGATCCGAATGGCTTGTTGGTCTTGGGATTGATCGGTCCACCGAACGCGAACTGGGTCTCGTAGACATCGCGGCCTTCAAGGACACGGGCGTGCGCGGCGCGTCCGAGGAGGTAGGTGGGCGAGTCCTTGTCTTTGATCAGCCCGAGCGCCTTACGGCGATGCAGCAGCGGGCACTTCACGAAGTCCAGGAGTTGATGACTGGAGAGGTATTCGCTCGCCTTGGCGTGATACTGCTCCGCCGGCTCGACTTCCAAGATGTTCAGGTCAATGTTCAAATCCATGGTTTTCACTCGCATCTGTGTTGCCCGCAGCCGTTTCCCCCTGGGGGGCATAAGTCAATTACCCGGCGCAGGGGAAAACGGGCGGGACAAACATCACGACAGGTACTGATCGAGGCCCTTGGCTTTGAAGAGCTCGCGCAGTTGAGCCAGGTGCTTCTCGCGGAAGGTGCGTCGAGGAATGCCCATCTCCCGTGCCGTCTGTGTGACGGACATGGACTGCAGCAACTCAACTGCCCGACGCAGTTCCGGTGGCAGTTCGTCAAGCACCGCCACCATGTCGATGCGGAGGTGGTTGCGCTCTTCCGCCGGGCGGCGGTACTTGCCGCTGCGAATGTCGGAATCGTCCTGGTCCATGAGGCTGTACCGCGGGACCGGGTCCGAATTGATCCCCACGTTGATCTCGTCGTTGAGCGAGCAGACCTCACGACGGTGGTCGCGCATCTCCATCTGGCGATGCCTGATGAGATTGCGGCCCTTGCGATCAATGACGCAGGTCACGAACAGCTTGAAGTTCGACTTGCTCGAGTCGTACTTCGTCAGCCGCTCCAGCAGGTCCAGAATCATCTCCTGCTTGATGTCATCGATGTCGTCGAGGGTGAAGCCCGCCTTGCCGACGAGCTGCGTTGCCTTGATGTTGACCATGTCCAGTGCGAAATCGTCGAAATCATGAATGCGTTCGTTGGTGTCCACTTGGGACCTCCCGTTGGCCGGGAGGCGTCGCGTGGATGCCGACAGAGGCAGCGACCACAAACAGTGGAGGCGTTGCAGGATTGCCGCTTCTGCGGCACCCACAACGCCTCCACTTCGTGGCCGGTTAGTTGTGCTGTGTCTTCAAGTCGTGAATTACATTCGATCAGGGGAGCCGACCCCCACCGTTCAGGCGCACACCTCCTCGACGGTCATCCGGAACGGAAGACCGCGTTGAATCTCGATGCAGGGGATCACGCCATCGCCCAGCGCCTCCAGCTGGGCGAACAGGTCGCGGACCTGGGCTTTGAGCGTGAAGTCACCTTTGAGCGACTCGGGCCGTGGCCCGTTGTCCCCGCCGAACTTGATCTCGCGGACGACCCGAGGCGGCGGGTCCAGGACAGGCTCACCTTGGCGAACGGTGAGGCGTTCGATGCGCCCGAAATTGATCCGCTGCATCAGCTCGACGAGCCGAACCTTCGGCGCGGAGAGGTGTGACTTGTGATGGGGGTGTCCGTACTCCTGCATGGCAAGACTCCGTTGCGGTTGACCTTGGCGGCAGCGTCCTCACGCGACCTGTCAACCTGCGGCGGAATTGCAGGAAACGGTGTCAAGAAATGTTCGCCCGCTCGTAACCGATGCAATTGCATGGGCTTGCGGGGCAAAGATTTCGGAATTGCAGTTGCAGCAAATCGCCGTAACTGCAATTCCATGTGGTAGTCAGCGGCCGTAGCGGCGGATCAGGTCCTCGTCCGCCACGGTCTGAAGCAGGATCGCCAACTCGCGGTCGCCACTCTCATTGATCGCGCGGGAGACGGTCGACTCGTTGGCTTCGATCGCCTCGGCGAGTTCTTTCTGTGTTAGGTGCGGGAGCGTGAACGTCGAATCGCCGTCGTCGGCGTGGCGGACGGCGCTCTTGAATGAGATAATGCGCTGGTGTAGTTCGCGCTTCAGCTTGCCGACTGTGGCATCGCGTTGAGCGCGCTTGCTCGATCGCTTCTTCACCGGTGCATCGGCGATCTCCGCGAGCTGCGATTCGACGGCGTCGCGGTCGATCACGAGTTCATCATCGCATCGCACCACGGTGCGCAGTTCGATGATCGCCTCGCGCGGGATGTCCAGGAAGCCATCATTCGCCGCTTGACCCAGATAGAACAAGACGGGCGATCGGCCCTTGGGCAATGCTCCAGCGATCTGGTCAGCGTCCGGCCACGTCAAGCCGCGTGCGACCCACACAGTCCTCGACTTGCCTACCAGCGATGCGCGGCCGAGGTTCCAGACGCGGGTTGGCACGACTTCGGTGGGCGCGACACGCACCGACAGCGCCGACGCGAGAGCGCTCAAGATTGGCTCGAAGTCAACCGACCATCGGATCAGCCGATGGCGTTCCACCTCAACACGGCCCTGGCCCGGACAGTTGATGAAGAACCGTGTGTTACCGTCTGGATACTTGATCGTTGCGACTGCTTCGGTGTGACTGTCGGCGCAAGCGTCACACGGCACATGCCTGACCGTCTTACCTTCACGCAGGACGCCGAGTTTAGTGAGGCGCTCCACCTTGTCACCGTGCAGCGCCACAACATCGTCCCTGCTGAAGGTCGGCTGCGGGCTGTCGGCAACGCGCCAGATCAAATCGAATGGGTCACGCGACATCGATGCCCCACTTCTTGAGGTACTTCTCGCCAATCACCCGCTGATCTTCCGGCTTGCTCTTCAGGTCGCAGTTGTTTGGGTACGTGACGTTGAACGTGAGCGAATGCCATGAGCTGTCGCCGTTGCGGCGGATATTGATCGTCGCCTTGGTCACATGCAGGATCGACTTGGGCAGACGCCGGCGGTTGAGGTCCTGCTCCAGCATCTCGTAAATGTGATCAGGACCTTCCTCGGGGTCGGCTTCGAGCGTGATCCGGCCGCGCTTGCGCCCGAGGATCGACAGCCGCAGGACGCGCGGCACCACCGCTTCGATCTCGTCCTCCGGGTCGGTGGGGAACACGAAGCTCTTGTCCATCAGGCCGTCGAGGTGATACGGATGCGCATCAGGGTCTTCGTCGGGCAGCCCCTCGCCGAGGATGATGCGCGAGAACACGCGCTGCAACGGCTCGACAACCTTCTTGCCGCCCTTGGCGAACATCTCCAGCGTGCGCGATTCCTGGTTGTACGCGAACACCACTTCAAACGCACGCCGCTCGGGTGTCCGCTGGAAGTGACCGCCATCGTCGAAGTTGATGTACGTGTCGGCGTAATCGCTCAGGTAGACGAAGTAGTAGTCGTGATCGCTGCCGCGAGGGAAGTGCTCGACCTTGCAGTAATGCCCACGCCCCTGACGATCGCGGTAGAACGCCGACATGGCATGCTGAAACGCCTGCAGCACTTCCGTGTCGGTCTTGGGGCGCGCCGCCGGCATGTTGCCGCGCTTCACCCACGACCGCCCACCCCAGAGTGTGTCCGCCTTGGCGAATCGCACCGCTGCGTCCCAGACCGCCGGCCGATGTAGGAACGTCCACACCGCCTTGTCGTGGCGGCTCTCCATCGGCTCGAGCAGGTCGGTCAGGTCTTCACCATGATGCAATCCCTCTTCGATGATCACACGCACGCCTTCCTCGTTGGCCATGGCGTGGACGTCGTGCAGGACGATCTCGATGTTCTGGCGCGGCACATCCGGGAGGCGCTGCCACGCATCGAAGATGTCGTCCACCTGCGTGCTTGCCAGTTCGTCCCACGGCACGGTCAACCGATGACCTTGCCGCTCGAAGAACGCTTGGAGCAGGGGGTTGGAGATGTGCCGGAGCACGGACTTGGGGTTGAACTGCTGTGCCATTACGAAAGTTCCTTTCTCGGCAAACGTCATTAGTGTCCTATACACTAAACGATTGCCGCAAAATAAAAAGACCGAGGCTATTGCGTGAACAAGTCAGGCTCGGGCACCTCGGTCCGGATCAGCCCAAGCCCAATCAATCGAATCTGCATCGCTTGCCCGGACACCTTGAAGTCACGGGCCATGTCCTTCGCCACCTCCACGGTGGGTTGCTCGTCTTCGCCCAAGCCCCATCGCGCAGACAGATCGGCGATCTCATCGCGCGCGACGTATGGATCGAGTTCGCCGAACCGGCTCCGCCAGGCGCGCAGGACCATCTCCTTGGGCATCAGCAGATATCCCGAGAACATGTCCGCCTGCCACTCCGCCGGCTCCTTGCGCGAGCGAGCGCGGCAGACGATCGACGGCTTGCTGTCATCGCCGAAAAGCGCAGACTGGTTGGTGTCGGCGGTGAACTGGTGTCGGTGCAATTCCCAATGCCCAACCTCGTGCGCGATCGTGAACCGGCACCGACCCTCTTTGTGGGGAAAGGTTTCGGGATCGAGTGACTGATCCACAAAGACATGTCGCTGCGGGAACGAGATCGCGCCCAGCACCCCGTCGATCCCCAGCATTGTCGGCAGGTCGTCGAAGTCGAACCCCAATCGCAGGTGACCTTCGACAATCGCCTCGACCGGTACGGGCGGATCGACCACCTCACCGTACTTATCGCCATACTCGGCCAGAAGGCAGAGTGCGGCTCGCTCGATCGCGGATTGTGTCAGGTACTTCACCTTGGCCATGTCGCCCTCGCGTGTCAGTCCTTTCGTCTCCGCTCCCGCTCCATCAGCTTGCGGAGCTGCTCTTCCGACCGGCCCCGCAGCGTGCGCAGTAGATCGGGTAGGATGCTCGGCTTCTCCTTGATGATCTTCTCCAGCTCCGGGTCAAACTTGTTCGCCAGCGCCAGAAGCTCGTCCGCATCGACGTCCAGCAGTTCGGCCATCTTGATGATCTTCTCCGCCGCCGGTGGGTCGAACTCGCCACGTTCGACCTTGCTCAAGAACGTCGCGCTGATGCCCACAGCTGCGGCAAACTGCCGTAGAGTGAACTTTGGGTCCGTCTGAAGCTTGGCCTCCCGCAGGTCGCGGACGCGCTTGCCGAATTTCGGGTTGCCGGCCATGGGTATCCTCGTCTGATCCGCCACATGACGCGGCGCTAACTGTTTAGGCAAGACTACACGCTCGACCTGTCGGTGTCAATCTTCCTGTGCTTGCCGTTCGGCCGCCTTCTGTCCGATGTAGTTCAGGCGGTAGATCAGGTAGTTCATGCGGTACAGCCGCCGGAAGCATTCGGCTCCACAGCGGATCAGTTCTGACCACTCAACGTCGCCCGGCCAGTACACGTCGACGCTTCCGAGATGCGGCTCCTCAGAGCCATCCTCGGCCTGGAACATGACGTAGTTGGTGATCAGTGTGAAGACGGTCGAACGCGATCGCTCCAGTGTCCGAGTGACGTGCTGGTCAATTGGCGGTGTGGGACACTCGCTCTGCTCGAAACGCAGATCGCCAAACTCCGTCATACTCGCAAGCAACCACCAGAAGTCGTCTCGCATGCGCCAAAGTGGAGCCGGGCTCACCAACTCCGTGCTCAGATAGATGCCTTGCCCGATGTCGATTCCCAGATGGAAATCCACTCCGAACTTCTCGGACCGCATCCAAGCATCCAGCCCCGACAGATTCGGGCAGTATTTTGGCCGGGTCCACTGATCTTGAGGTGGGTCCACTTCACACAGCACGGTCAGCAATTCGCACAGCACATTGCCGGCCCCGATCACCTCGTCCCGCGCCAATTGCCGCTCGATGTCGCCATCGGGCATTTCGTAACTGCGGACGTAAGCGTCCACCGCTCGGTCCCAAACCGGAAAGTTCGGCTCGCCCACGGCAACAGCACCCGCGAGGCGGGTGTCGAGGGGCTTGAGCACCGGAGCGGCGGGCTTCAGATTACGCGCCATGTCATCCTTGCATCCGATCGGGGTCCACGATATTCTGGCGTCGAACGTTTAGGACAATCTACACATGCGACTGTGTGGTGTCAATCCCTTGCTTGCCTGGTCGATGGCCAATCGGGGGTGCAGCCATGAACGACAACTTCCTGCGGGTCATCGCTTCGCTCCACCGCGACGGCGTGAACCTCGATCTGAAGACGGTGGACATCTGCTTTCTGGTCGCTCTGCATGCCCGGGCTGACCAGAGCGGCCTGACCTGCTTCGAGGAAGACGTCCTGCTCGACGTATTCGAACAAGTCTGCGACGCGGTCGAGGCGGACGCCGACAACGTGGCCAAGCGCGCTACCCATGCGATCCAGCGGCTGCGCGACCAGCGACTGCTTGCACGGGTGGACGGAGCCGGTGTCGTCCGGGCCGGCGAGTACGCACTGACCCAGCTGGCCCTGGGGATCATTCGATTCTTCCAGGCCGATGAAGCATTGACGCGCGAGAGCCTGACACTCCTGACCAAGACGCTGCTGGCGAGCCTTGCCGAGGCGAAGGCCAACGCCAAGCAGGCCACCAGCCCCGAGCAATGGCGGGAAGGCGTGATCGGCCCTTTGCGCGTGACGGTCGGCGATCTGGTCGGCGGCATCGAACGCCGCCAGCGCGGGTTGGACCTTCAGCAAGAGCAGGTGCAGAAACGAATCGGCGAGTTGCTGCAGGAGGACTGGTTCGGCGCTATCGACCAATGCCAGTCACTCCTCGATGAGACCGCATCCACATTGGCCGAACTCAACACGGTGCTTCTCAGCGACACCAACCAGATTCAGGCCATTCTCAGCGACATCGAGCAACTGGCGGCGATGGCCGACATGTCGGATGCGGAGCAGACCGTCCATCGTGTCGGCGAACAAGTGGATCGGGTTGCTGCTTGGGGCGGTGCGCGGCAAAGGGCATGGTCTGACTTCTACCAGTACGTCCATCGGTTCCTCAGGGATGTGGTGCGGCTGGACCCGGATCGCGCTATCAGCGAGCGTCTTCGCAACCGACTGGCCGACTGGCCGAGTCAGCCGTTTGCCCTGGTGATCGCTCGTACCCCGTCGATTCGGTTGCTGCGCGAATCGACAGATCGGGTCGAACGTCCGCCGGTCTGGCAGCCGAGTCGAGACCGCGAGCAACAGATCGAGGACGTGATTCCCGAGTCGGACTTGGTGACGCTCGAAGATCGCGTTCGGCAATCGTTGGCTGAAGACCCTGAGCGATTGGCTGACGTGCTTGAGGAAGTGCTGCCGCACGTCGCAGCAGTACATCGCTACGTCAGCGTCGGACGCGTGACCTGGCAGGTCGCCAAAGAAGCCCGACCGCAATCACCTCGTGAGCGTGATTGGAAGCCCATCTTGAACGACATCGAAATCGAAGACTGGCAACTTCGGAACGGTCGCCCGCACCGTTCGAGCGGTCAGCCCGAGGGCCAAGCATGAACGATTCAAGCTTTCAGGACATTCAGAGCGTCATCGAAGATGATTTGTTCCCTGATGTGGACCTGGCTCTTCGTCGTGGGTGTCACATCGACCGCGATGAACCTGACCGTTACGCGTTTCTGTCTGACGCCCAACTGGTGCTTGAAGAGTTCTACCGTCGTTACGGATGCGAGCTTGTTCACACGAGCGATGGATTCTTCTACTTGCTGCCCCAGACCGATTCAATGGGACGCCGGCACCTGAGCGCCGGCGAGATGCTCGTTGGGCAAACATTGGCATTGTTGTATCTCGACCCCGCGACCGTGCAGGCCGGTGGCGTGACGAGCCAGGACGTCGTGGCCTCTCGGTTGGCCGGCTTGATCAATCAGCAAGAGCTGATTCGAGCACTCAATCCACGCCGTCGTCGATATGACGAGCGCACTGCTCAGCGGACCGTTCGGGATGAAATCCTCAAGGCGATTCGCGGCCTATCGGGCTTGGGTTTCGTTGACCTGCTCGATGAGGGACAACTCCGACTGCGTTCTTCGGTGCTTCGCTTCGCGGATGCTGTAAGGGGTCTTGCCGACCCTGGTGAGGCGATGGCGAAGCTGGTCGCGGAGGGCAAGGCCGTGGTGGTGGATGGCTCGGAGGATGATGAAGACTATGACGGCGACGACGAATCGGCAGAGGAGGCACCATGAACCGAGCACGCGCAAAAGCATTGGCTCTCGTTAATTGGCGCGGTGTCTTCTACGAGCGCTACTTGCTGGATTCCCACGTGACCGCCCTCGAAGGTGCCAATGGTGCCGGCAAGACCACGGTGCTCATTGGCTGCTACGTGGTCCTGTTGCCAGACATGACACGACTGCGGTTTACCAATCTCGGCGAACACTCTCCCTCCGGCGGTGACCGCGGACTATGGGGACGGTTGGGTGAGAGCAGTCGGCCTGCCTATGCCGTCCTGGAGTTGGCCCTCGAGCACGGGCAGCGATTGTTGGCCGGTGTCCACCTTCAACGCAAAGCCGAACCGACCGTTGAACTCACCCCATTCATCATCACCAGCCTCGACGATTCGGTCCGACTCCAGGACTTGCTTCTCGAACGCGGAGAGATGGATGGCGTACCCGAACTCGCCCAACTCCGTGATCAAGTCGCCGCCCAGGGCGCGGTGATGCAGGTGTACTCGACGGCCAAGGAATACTTCGCCGCGCTGTTCGAACGAGGCATTACGCCACTGCGTCTGGCCAGCGATAGCGATCGCAACAAGCTCAACGAGATGCTTCGCACAAGCATGACTGGAGGTATCTCGCGGGCCCTGACGTCGGAGCTTCGTGATTTCCTGCTCAAGGAGGAGGCAGGGCTGGCTGACACGCTCAAGCGGATGCGTTCCAATCTTGACGCCTGCCGGCGTACGCGCATTGAGGTGGAAGAGTCCCGAAAGCTGGAACAGGAAATCGCCGGCGTCTACGAAGCTGGCCAGCAGATGTTCGCGGCCGCAATTCACGCCACACGCGAACGCGCGGAGGAACTGCGTCGGCGATTCGAAGACGCGAGCCGAATGGCCAAGGATGCGGAGAATGAGGAACAGAAGCTTACGACGGAACTGGAAGGGAAGAAGGTGGAGAATGACCGTCTTGACAAAGACCTTCGTGACGCCGAACGACATCTCGCAGATGCTCGGCAATATCTGGAGCGACTGAAGCGCGCACAAGCCATCGCTCAGCGCATGGGCGAACGAAAGGAGATGCTAGGCCAACTGCATCGCGAGCATGAAGAGGCAATCTCGACGAAGCAACAAGCCGAAATGAATCGTGCGAGAGCTCGTAAAGAGCGCGATGAAGCGCAACGCCATCTCGAAGCAGCCAGCGCGAGTCTTGCCAATCACCAGAAGGGCTTGGAGGAACTTGAGCGTCGGGCCGCTGAGCACCGCTTGGCAACACGTCGCATGGACCGTGCGCGCCAGCTCCTTCCCGTCGAACGGATCGAAGCCGACACGGTGGCAAAGATGTTGGCTGACGTCGACCGCAAATACGCTGATGTATCAAGAGAGTTCCGCCATCTGTCCAACCAGGTGCGAAACGCTGAAGAACACCGAAGAGAATTCGGAGTCGTCTACGATGCGTTGCTGACGATAGCCGAAGAGGACATCGCGCCACCGGATGCGTTTCGACGCGCTTTGGCGATAAGCCGCGAACTCAGGTCGCTGGAAGCTAAGGCCGCTCAGCGAGATGATCTGGCCCAGACGATCCATGACACGCAGAAGCTCGCCGAGCAGCAAGCACGCGCCCATGAGTCGGCTTCGCAGCTCAGTACCGATGAATTCACGCTCGATTCGGCCAGCACGGTACGGTCAGCGTTGACTCAGGCCGAGGCCGACATCGAGTCGCTGGACCAGCGCCTACGGTCAGAAGAAGGCAAGGCTGAAGCCGCCAGCAGAGAGCGTTCGAACCTGGAAGAGCGGAAAGGCAGTTTGGAGCGTGCTGTCGTTGTCTGGAGCGAAATTCTAAGCCGGGTGGAGCCGCTCGAAGAGCAATATGAACAGCCTTTGCGAACTCGGGACAACCTGCAATCTCTTCGGTCCAGGCTGAATCAGGCACGTGATGGCTATCGCGACCAACTTGGTCGACTTCGCGAGAGACAACAGGAGCTCACAGCGGAAGCCGCCCAACTCGAGCAATCTGGCGGGACATTCCCAATGTCGCTGCTGCGTGTCCGCGATGCATTAGACGGTGAGCTGCTGGCGACACAGTTCGAAGAACTGACCGTTGAGCAGGCAAGCGAGATCGAGGCATTGCTTGGACCTCTCGCCCATGCCCTTGTCGTGGATGATCCAGCAACAGCGGCCAACGCGCTGTGCAATCTGGATGACGCGCCTGACTCCGTCTGGCTCGTTGGCGGTGACGCGTCGCCGGTGATTGATGCAGATGGGCGGCCTGATGGGACCGTCCACGATGGCCATGCCATCGTCAACGGCGGCACCAGCTGGCGCGTGTCGCGGATACCTGAACGCCCCACTTTGGGGCGTCGTGCCCGCACCCGCAGGATACGCGACCTGCGTGAGGAGGCGGAGTCCCACGCACGGCAGATCGACCAATGCGACGCCGATCTTCGGGACGTGGCCAACCATCTAAATGCGATAAATGGCCTGCTGACAGAGGCAGATGCCTTGGAGCGCGGTGATCCCTCTTCCGAACTGGACCGTGTCACCGTGACGCTCGCGACGACGGCCAAAGTCGAGCACGAGCATCGCCAGACCGCCGCCCAGATAGCCACGGAAGTCGCGTCGACGAAGGCACGAAGAACCGCCTTACAGGAACTGCTGCCCGCTGCCTGGTTGCTGGACGAGCCCGATCAGCAGCAAAGGCTTAACGAGCTCAAGGAGAGGCAGAACGAGGCAAAGGCCGCCGCGGAGCGCCTGCAGGATGTGGACGAGCACAGGTCAGTCCTCGAGTCGCAGATGGACGTGCTGCGGACGCCGCCTATGTCGCCAGCGGAGATCGCGGCGATGCAGGAGCGTGTCGGCGCTTTGGATCAGGAACAGGAGACACGACTCGAGGCCCTTGAGTGTCTCCGGTACGTCGACGAGCACCGGATGGCGCTGACATGGAGCGATGCCGCAGCGGCTCTCAAGCGTGAGGTCGCGTTGGAACCCGCACTGGAGCAGCAAATGGAGCAGGCCCGCACTGCGGCAACGAGCAGGCAGGCTGCAGTCGATGAAGCAGACACAGCACTCGACGCTGCGACCCAAGCGTTCAACAAGGTCGACGCACAGGTCCAGCAGCTGGCCGAGGCGATCAAACGAGATGAAGAAGAATGGCACACGTGTGAGGTCGACAGCGCCACTGACGCAGATGTTCAGCTTGCGAACGACACCGTCGACGAAGCAGAGAACACCGACAAAGAGCTGAAGTCGAGAGCACGAGCCATTGGCGAGGAGATCGCTCGGTTAGATGAGCGCCGCAAAGCGGCCGCCGAACGTGCCACTCAGCGACGGAACGACCGGGGTGAGGCCGAGCGGGGCTGGCGTCCAAACCAGGAGCGTTGGGACAAGCTCGAAACATTGGCCACCGAACACGGCGTGCTGTCGTCGGCAATGACACGGCGCTTCGTGGACATGTTCGGTGGCCGGGGCAGTGCGAATGTGCGGAGCGATGCAAAGGAAGCGGCCGCTCGACTTAAGGAGCGCCTTTCGCATGCCCGCGACAGCAGTGACGTCGTAGGTGCTGTCAATGAGTTGCTGGGCACGCAGGAGCTTGCCGGTGAGTCATGCCTTGAGGCATGGTTGACGGTGCGAGACTGGCTGAAGCGCCGAATTCCCGCCCAGATCGCCGAAGTCGCCGAACCGGTGGAAGCGCTCGAGCGACTGCGCAGTCACCTCGATGGCCTGGAAGAGCGCCTGAGCCGGCAGGAAGCCGATCTTCGTGGTGAATCGTCAGACGTGGCCAAAAACATCGACATCCATATCCGACGAGCCCAACGCCAAATCAGCAAGCTGAATCATGACCTCGGCGATGTTCGCTTCGGGAGTATTCATGGCGTCCGACTGCGTCTGGAGCGTGTCGAACGAATGGATCAGATCCTTCACGCACTGCGGAACGGAGAGGCGCAGAGTCTGCTATTCCAGCCGGACATGCCTATCGAAACCGCCCTCGACGAGTTGTTTCGTCGGTATGGCGGTGGAGGCAGAACTACGGGTCAACGCCTCCTCGACTACCGAGAGTACATCGAACCGAAGGTGGAGGTTCGCCGGCAATCGAGCGAGCACTGGGAAGTCGCCAACCCAATGAGAATGTCCACGGGTGAGGCCATTGGGGTCGGTGCGGCGCTCATGATGGTGGTTTTGACCGCCTGGGAGCGCGACGCCAACCTTCTACGCCCCAAGCGATCGCTCGGAACCCTTCGAATGCTGTTTCTCGACGAGGCAAATCGGCTGTCTCAAGACAACCTGAGCGTGCTCTTCGATCTGTGCCAGAGTCTCGACCTGCAGTTGATCATCGCCGCACCCGAAGTCGCGCAGGCGGAAGGCAACACGACCTACCGACTCGTCCGTCGCGTTGACGAGGCAGGTCATGAGGAAGTCATTGTGTCTGGCCGACGATTGGCAGTGGAGAGCCAGAGCTAATGTGGGACCGGCAGGAACACAAGCTGGCACTGCTTGAACTGATCGCTACAGGCAAGCTGCGAAAGCGCCATAGCCAGACGATCGCGTGGGAATGGCTCGCCCAGCTTTCATGGACAAGGGAGTCTGGCCGGCGAGAGGAGATCGCTTTGGACGAGGGCAGAGCTTCCGAGGGGAAACGCCTGCTTGACCAGGTCTGGCCCGACTGGCCCGATGTTCTCGCCGAGCTTCAGTCCGCCGACTTGCCAGTAAGTGAACGTGGCTGGCGGCAACTGCAGGATATGGATCGGGCACGCGTAGCAGCGGGCCTTCCGCCTCGCCTGAACCGCAGGACCGCATTGGCTCAGGTCGGTGCCCACTCGAAGACGACGTTGTCTCGAACGCTCCAAGCAAGCTTGGCATCCACAAACCTGACGCACGACGGTACTGTTCGCCTTCGACCCTCATTGGGCTTGGAGATCACTTGCGGCGATGCTGCCCTCAAGGCCGACACTATCGCCGCGCTGCTCGGTGAAGTGATCCTCACCGAGCGGGCGCTATTGGCCGGAACGCGCTTCGGCGGCATATTGCCGCGGTGTCTTCTCACCGTCGAGAACCTTGGGCCTTATCTCGACATCAGTGTCCCGGCGGGGTGCCTGGTGGCGCACGTACCTGGATGGGACACGCGAACGATTCGGATGGTCTTCAATCTGTTGCCCGCAGTGCCCTGCGTGCATTTTGGTGACCTGGACCCCAACGGCGTGCGAATAGTGCGCCACCTCCGCGAACTTCGGCCGACGATCGAATGGCTGGTCCCAGATTTCTGGTCTGATCAGGTCACAGCGAAGGGCCTGAAGGCGGCATGGCCAGCCGATCTCAACCTTGATGATGCGCCGTATCTTGTCCAAGAACTACGCCGACAAGGCGTCTGGTTGGAGCAAGAAGCTGTTACGCTTGATCCTCGCATCGCCACTGCAATCGCACAGCTGGCAGGTGCCGCTGATTCACGGCATGAACGAACTGATCCCTTTCCAGACAGCGTCTGATCGCTTGCCAATGTAGTAGCGCCTTTCTCGACCGCCTTGTTGGCCATGTTGATCAAGAAGTTTGCTCGCTGCGCGGTGCCCGCGCGTTCCTTGTGGCAACAACTTGAATGCGAAGCGCTTGGAGCCCCGCAATCGCACAAACACCACCACCAGTGGCCGCGATAGTTCGCGAATCTGAGGCATCTCCAAACGACGCATAAGCCGCTTCTTCTTGCGGCTTCCGGACTTCACGATCGGGCGAACAATCGGCAGTGTATGTCCGTCGCTGGTCATAATGCTTACGTGTATCTCGGCTTCATTGTGGCGCGGGTATCTGTTTACCGGGTGCAATAATGCTGGCGCAGTCGGCGCGGGCAGGTTATGCTCGGTTGCATGACGGAATGGAGTCCGGCACAGATCGAGGCATTGCTGCGACGGGTCGAGGCGTTGGAGCGTCGGGTCGAGCAGTTG
>WGMA01000020.1 GCA_016125285.1 Phycisphaera sp. | reverse complement strand
AGCCACCGAAGCAACAGACTCACCGCGTTCGATCGCTTCGAGCATCTTCTGACGGGTCTGAACCGGAATAGGCATGACGCGACCTCCTTGTCGATGCCGTATCATCGCATGTGCAACACGATCGCGCAAGATGCTCTAGTTCGTCTGATTCGTTCTCGGATGACGGGTAGATCGTCACGACGAGGACCGCCCCTGCCAAGGCGATGCGTTGCAGTAGTTCCGGAGTCAGGTCAAAACACCCCTCCGGCCGCACTTCGGCTGACTGCCACCCGATGTTGAACTCAATCCTTTCGCATGCTTCCAACACCGCCCTCTTATCCGACGCCAGCGATTCGATCACATGGAGCAGCGACGCGATATCACGTTCGGGGCATGACGTCGGGTCATCGAGCCGTCCCGATCCGTCCGCCTCGGCGGTGATTTGCCACGTGGCGTCTGCGCGTGCATCGCAGTAAAGCAAGTCGCAATGCGCATCAAAGACAGAAGCGAGTGTTACGAGCTCGCGGCCACCGGTGATGACCAAGTCCGTGTTGAGGTAATACTGCTTCATATTTCAGGATGATTTGACGCGACACCCCGCGCAAGTCCTGTTCGTGTTAGACCATGGTGCGCTGCCGCGCCGCCTCGAACAGCAGCAGCGCCGTGGTGATCGACACGTTGAGCGAGTCCACCACGCCGCGCATCGGCACGCGGATGGTGCCGTCGGCGACGTCGCGCCACCAGGCGTCCACGCCCTCGTCCTCCGCGCCCATCACGAGCGCGACCGGCTCGGTCAGGTCGGCGTCGGTATAGACCAGTTCCGCCTCAGGCGTCGCGGCGAAGATGTGCACGTCGTGGTCGGCGCACCACGCGCGGATGCTCGCCGGTTCCTCGCAGACCATCGGCACGCTGAACACCGCACCGGTCGAGGCGCGCACGCAGTTGGGGTTGAACACGTCGAAGCCCGGCGTGTCGATGATCAGGCCGGTCGCCCCCGCCGCGTCGGCCGAGCGGAGGATCGCGCCGATGTTGCCCGGCTTCTCCACGCCGCTGCACACGACCACCAGCGGCCGGACCGAGTCGTCGACCGACAGCGACGTCAGCGTCGCCGTCCGCGCACGCAGCACCGCCACGAACTGCCGCGGGTTGCCGCGGTACGTCATCTTCTGCATCACCGCGTCCGCCACGACGACCTGCTCGACGCCCGCCGCGACCAGGCGATCGAACGCGTCGGCCGGCGGGTGCTCGTCGGACACGTACAGGTCGGCGACCTCGAACCCGGCGTCGAGCGCGCGGGTCAGCAGACGCAGTTCCTCGACGCAGAACAGACCCGTGTCGCGCCGCTCGCCGGACTGGCGCTGGAGCTTCGACACGTGCTTGACGCGCGGGTTGGACAGGCTGGTGATGGTCACGACGCGGAGGATAACACGCCGCGGACCGCGCCGCTAAAGCATGTGCCGCAGCGTCGACTCCCAGGCGTTCATGCCGAGCATCGGCACGTCGTTGTGGCCGTAGATGAAGTAGTAGAGATCCTTGGAAAACTTCGCGAGGAAGAAGTTAAGGACGATGATGGCGACGAAGCTGGTGACGAACGCGTCGGTGGTGGCCCGGCCGACGCCCTTGGCGCCCGCCTCGCAGTGGAAGCCCTTGTAGCAGCAGATCCAGCCGATCGCGAGGCCGAAGAACAGGCTCTTGAGCAGGCCGGTCGACAGGTCCCACATCTGGACGAACTGCGCGGAGTAGGCCCAGTAGTCGGCGTTGGTGACGTGGTTGAAGCCGACGGTGATGACCCACGCGCCGAAGATGCCGAGCAGGTCGGAGAAGATGGTCATGATGGGGATCATCACGAGGCAGGCGAGCACGCGCGGCACGACGAGGTAGCCGACGGGCGACGCGCCCATGACCCGCAGCGCGTCGACCTGCTCGGTAACGGCCATCGTGCCGATCTCCGCGGCGAACGCGCCGCCGACGCGCCCGGCGAGCATGATCGCCGCGAGCACGGGACCGAGGTGTCGCACGACGGACATGTCGATGATGCCGCCGAGCCGCGACTCCTGCCCGAACGCCTGGAACTGCTCGAAGAGCTCGACGGCCATGACCATGCCGATGAACGACCCGGTCAGGCAGATGACGGGGATGGACTTCGTGCCGACCTCGTACATCTGCGGCCAGATGAGCGACCACCGCCGCCTGTTGAACAGGTCGAGGAAGAACCAGCGGATGCTCTGGAGGCAGAACAGCGTGAACCGGCCGAAATACTCGATGTTTCGGTTGATCGCGGCGCCCAGGTTGCTGATCATCGTCAGGGGCATGGAGACAGTGTATCGGTTGGCCGCGGGCGTGTCTCGGCGGGGGACGGCACGCCGACGCCCCACCAATCGCTCACCGAAAATGTTGACACTCCGGAGGGCGACCGATACAAAGGACCGGTAACCGGTCAGCCGTTGTGACCGGTGGTTTCCACCGACCATCCCGCGGGCGCGGGCGCCACCCGCCGGACGTTTTGAAGAGGTGTCGCATGGGCCTTCGTGAGAACATCCAGCACGATACGATCGGCGACCTCGCCCTGCGCAAGGCCGTGGTCGTCCAGCCGGACATCACCATCCGCGAGGCGATCAAGGCGATGCAGCAGGCGGGGCTGGGCGCGGTGATCGTCGTGGACGAGGACGGCAAGCCGGTGGGCATGTACAACGAGAAGATGCTGCCCGGCATGCTGTCGACGAACCCCGGCGCGATGGACCGGCCGGTCCGCGACCACATGACCAGCTACGTCATCTGCCTCCGCAAGAGCGAGTCGATCGCGACGCTGATCGCGACGATGGAGAAGCACAAGCTGCGGTGGGTGTGCGTGGTGGATGACGCCGGCCGCCCGGTCGCGCTGACGGGCCTCCGCGGCGTCGTCGAGTATCTCGTGGAGTACTTCCCGTACAAGGTGAAGATGCAGCCGCTGCAGTCCAGACTCGCCATCGAACAGCGGGAAGGAGCCTGAGATGACCCTGCGACCGCGAAAACGTCACGAGCCCGAAGACGTCGACTTCCAGGACCCGCTGGAGAACTACGACCCGCCGAAATTCGCCGACGACCTCGAGCGGTCATTGGCCGAAGACGCGGTGACCGTCATCGACCACCGCCCGTTCCAGACCATCGACGCCAACACGTCGGTGCGCGAGGCGCTGCGGATCATGCACGAGCGCGGCATCGCGTGCCTCGTCGTCACGAACCTCGACGGCAAGCCGGTCGGCATCCTGTCCGAACGTGACGTGCTGACACGCATCGCCCCCGCTTTCGAGGCGATGGCCGAGAAGCCCGTGCGCGACGCGATGACGCCAGACCCGGTCGTCGTGTACGAGTCCGAACCCCCGGCCCGCGCGGTGAACCTCATGGGCAGCGGACAGTTCCGCCACCTGCCCGTCGTCGACCTCGACGGCCGACTCATCGGCACCATCGGTGCGCGGCGTGTGATCAGCTACCTCAAGGCGTTCTCCGACGGCAACTCCGGCGAGTGATCGCCGCACGCTGACACGCCGGCGAACACCCGCGCACGGGCACGTGGCGCGGCGAGCCGCTTGCTCTGCGGCGCGCCGGCCCACTATGCTGGCCAGCCCGATGTCCACCCCCGCAACCTTCTCCATCCGCCGCTGGCTGAACCGCCGCTGGGATGGCGTGCGCACCTACACGCCCACCAAGCTCCGCCGCGACACCGTCGCCGGGCTGTCCGTCGCCGTCATCGCCATCCCGCAGTCCATCGCCTACGCGCTCGTCGCCGGTGTGCCGCCGCAGTACGGCCTGTACACGCTCGTCATCCACGCGCTGCTCGGCTCGCTGCTCAACGCCAGCCGGTTCGTGTCCGTCGGCCCGATCAACATGCAGAGCCTGCTCACCGCGTCGGTCGCCACGCAGGCCATCAGCCAGTTCGCCGACCTCTCGCCCGATCAGCACGCGGCGCTCTACGTGCAGCTCGTGCTCGGGTTGTCGCTGGTCAAGGGCGTCATCCAGATCGCCGCCGCCGCCGCGCACCTCGGCGGCCTGGCGCGCTACGTCAGCCAGAGCGTGCTCGTCGGGTTCACCGCGGGCGCCGGCATCCTCATCGCGGTCGGCCAGCTGCCTAGTTTCCTCGGCGTCGATCTCGCCGGCGTGTCGCGCCTGTATCCCGGGATTCCCGGCACGGTGCAGCAGATGTCGACCGCCATGGCGGAGGGTGCGACGATCGACTGGCGGTCGATCGCGCTCGGCGGCGCGACGATCGCGTTCGTCGTCGTCATGCGACGCGTATCGAAGATGTTCCCCGCGCCGCTGCTTTCAGTGTTCGTGTGCGGCGCGGCCGTCTGGCTGATGGGCTGGACGACCGCCCCCGAGGGTGGGCACGCCATACTCACCATCAGCGAGCTGCCGTCCGGCCTGCCGCACATCGGCCTCGCCGACCTGACCTGGCGTCAGTGGGAGGCGTTGCTGGGTGGCGGGCTGGCGTTGGCGACGCTGGGTCTGCTGGAGGTGCACGCGGTCGAAAACGCCATCGCCGAGGCCACGGGCGATCGCGTGCGGACCAACGACGAGGTCGCCGCGCAGGGCGTCATCCACGTCATCGCCGCATTCTTCTCCTGCATGCCCGGCGCCAACAGCTTCGGGCGGTCGGCGCTGAACGTTTACGCAGGGGCCGCGACGCGCTTCGCCGGCGCGATCAACGGGCTGGCCGTCGCGATCGTTATTCTGCTGCTCGCGCCGCTCGCGCACTTCGTCCCGCTGGCGTGCCTCGGCGCGATCCTCATCGTCATCGGCTTCGCGCTGATCGACTGGCGGTTCTTCCGCGCCGCGGTCCGCGCCGATCGCTCCGACGCGCTGGTCTGCGGCGTGACGCTCATCGCCACGCTCGTGCTCCCGCTGACCTACGCGATGTTCATCGGCGTGTTCCTCAACATCGGCCTGTACCTGCGCCAGGCCGGGCGACTCCAACTCGCCGAGATGGTGCCGACGCCCGAGGGCCCGTTCCGCGAGCAGCCGCTCGATCAGCACGACGCCGCGCGCAAGATCGTGCTGCTTCAACTCGAGGGCGATCTGTTCTTCGCGATCGCCGACGACCTGCACGAGGCGCTGAGCCGGCTGATGGCGCACGAGCCGCGGGCCGTGATCTTCCGCCTCAAGCGCACGCACTACGTCGACTGCACCGTCATGCGGTCGCTCGAGCACTTCGTTAACGAGATGCACGCACGCAAGGCGCACGTGATCCTCTGCGGCGTGCGTGTCGACCTGGTCGACAAGTTCCGCGAGTTCGGGCTCGTCGACCTCATCGGCGCCGACAACGTGTTTGAAACCACCGACGGCATCTTCGCCAGTGCGAATCACGCAATGCAGCGTGCGAGAGAACTCGTGGGTGCCGAGATAGTGGTGAAATGACGAATGACGAAATCCGAATGACGAATCAAATCACAATGACCGAAGCTCTAATTCGAACATTCGTCATTGGAGCTTGATTCGTCATTCGAGTTTCGTCATTCGAATCTGCTTACTTGCCGGACCAGCGGACGAGTTGCTTCGCCTCGTGCGTCTTGCCGGTTTGCGCGTCGTGGAAGCTGACGCTGACGGTCACCTCGGTCGTTCCGGCGGGCACGCCGCTCACCGGGCAGACGAGCGTGTAGTGGGTGCCGGTCAGGCCCGAGCGGTACGCCTCGTCGAACGCCCTGGCGTCGAACGACACGGAACCGACGGTCTTCGCGTCGCCCTGCGCGGGGGTCACCGCGACGGACATCTTCGCGTCGCCGATCACCTGAATGAAACGCGACTTGCCATCGAGCGTTTCGAGGTAGACGCGGACCGAATCGTCGACCGAATCGCCGTTCGAGTCGAACCCGCCGGAGTAAGAGCCGATGCCGACCGTCGCGCACACCGGCACGTCGACACCCTCCGGCAGCGGCGCCGATTTGCCCGCGATCTCGTTCTTCAGCTGGGTGACGCGCACCTCGAGGCCGGCGACCTGCTGCGTGAGCTTCGCGTTGGCGTCCTTGAGGTCCATGTTCTCGGCGCGGAGCCGGTCGTTCTCCGCCGAGACCTTGCCGCCGCTGCTGCACGCCGACAGCATCGCGGCGCAGAGGACCGCGCCGACGACGCGCGTCGCCATGAGCCGTGTGTGGGTCATTACTCGTCGTCAGATTCGTGTTTCGCGCCGAAACCTTCGGGGGCTCGCTTGAGCACTTCATCCACGATGCCGTATTCCAGCGACTCCTCGGCGCTGAGCCACTTGTCGCGCTCGCAGTCGCGCTCGACGCGCTCCAGCGGCTGGCCCGTATGCTCGTGCATGAGCTGGTACATCTTCTTGCGGGTCTTGACCATTTCCTCGGCCTGGATGCCCAGGTCCGTCGCCTGCCCGGTGATCACGCCACCGATCAGCGGCTGGTGCAGCAGCACGCGGCTGTTGGGCAGGATGAACCGCTTGCCCTTCTGCCCGGCGACCAGCAGCCACGCGCCCATCGACGCCGCCATGCCGACGCAATACGTCGAAATGTCCGGCTTGACGAACTGCATCGTGTCGTAGATCGCCATGCCCGCGGAGATCGAGCCGCCGGGGCTGTTGATGTAAAAGTGCACGTCGGCGTCGCCGTCCTCGTTCGCGAGGAACAGCAGCTGCGCGATGATCAGGTTCGCCGCGTCGTCGGTCACCGGCCCGCCCAGAAAGATCACGCGGTCCTTCAGCAGGCGGGAGTAGATGTCGTAGGCACGCTCGCCGCGGCCGGTCTTCTCGATCACCATCGGGATCAGGGTGGACATGGTCATCCCTTTCATCCGCGCCGACCGGGCCTCACTCGGCCCGCGGCGCGGTCAGTGTCAAATCTTCTTCTTCTCGGTCGGCTGCACGTCGAGCACCTCGTCGACCAGCCCGTACTCCTTCGCCTCGTGGGCGCGGAAGTACTTGTCACGCTCGGAGTCCTCGGTGATCCGCTCGACGGTCTGGCCCGTCTGCTTGGCGAGCAGCTCGTTGAGCATCTGCTTGTCCTTGAGGATCTCCTCGGCCTGGATCTCCACGTCGGTGGTCTGGCCGTACACCCCGCCGATCGGCTGATGGATCATCACCTTGGCGTGCGGCAGGATGAACCGCTTGCCCTTCGTGCCGGACGTCAGCACGATCGCGCCGCCGCTCATCGCGTGGCCGATGCAGTACGTCGCCACGTCGCACGGCAGGTAGTTGATCGTGTCGTAGATCGCCAGCGTGTCGTCGACCGAGCCGCCGGGGCTGTTGATGTAGAGGTTGATGTCCTGGTCCTTGTTGGAGTTGGCCAGGTACAGCATCCGCATGATCACGCCGGTGGCGCTGATGTGGTTGATCTCACCGACGAGGAAGATGACGCGGTTCTCGAGCAGCAGCTCGTCGATGGTCATCTCGCGATACCGCTGCATGCCCGCGCCCGGCGGCATGAGCGTCGGGGCGACCTGCCGCGGGTCGTGCATCGTCGGCGTGTAGATGTCGAAGGGGTGTTTCATGTGGTTCAATTCCGTTGCAAGACTGCGTTGTTGGCGTGGGCAATGATACCGGCCGCTGTGTTGGATTACCAACCGCCGCACGCGGTTACGCCCGGTCGTTCGCGACACCGGTTGACACATCGTTGTTCGTCCTGTTAGCGCAGCACCGGCCGCGGAAGATGAGGCGGTCGATGCTGATCGCGCCGGGCCCGGCGAGCGCCAATGCCAGCGCCAAAACGCCCATCGTTAGCGCAAACTCCATCCCGCCGTCGGCCACCGAGAACCTGCCCCAGTGCACCTGCGTCACAGCGACCGTCATCGAGACGATCAGCGGAATCGCCGCGAGCCGCGTGAGCAAGCCGAGCAGCACGAACAGCCCGCCGAAGAACTCGCCACCTGCCGCGAGATACGCCATCAACGCGGGCATCGGCATGCCGAGCTTGTCGCCAAGAAATGCGCTGAAACCCTCGATGCCCGGCCCGTCGAACCAGCCGAACAGCTTCTGCGATCCGTGAAACAGGAACACGGCGCCAACCACCAGACGGATCAACAGAAACGCCACGTCCTGCCCGCTTGCGCCGCAACATCGCTTGATCATGATGCACATCTCCTCCCTGAGGCACGTGTACGCCTCACACCGACTTGGATGCCGCGTGTCGAGGATTTGTTACCCCGCGCCGAACGCGCCAAGCGCGTCGATCCGACGCCAACGCCCCACCATCAGCACGACGTGCGCGAGGCACGCCAGCCACTGCGCCGCGGCGATCAGCAGGTACACGCGGTGGGCGGTGTAGAAGTGGGCCCGGCCCGTGATGTGCCCGCCGGCCGGGTTGAGCATGTCGTCGAGGTGCGGGTGCAGCGCGATCTGTGCGGCGACCGCGACGACCATCACCGACAGCGTCACGCGCATCGCCGCACCCATCGCCGCGCGGTGACGGCTCAACCACACGTCGCCCAGCAGCAGCGCCAGCGCGACGAGCCCGATGCCGTTGATCCAGTGGGTGACCCGCTGCGTGATGAAGCCCTGGTCGAGCGGCGAGCCGAGCACGTCGGCGCCGATCGGCACGACCACCGCCGCGTACAGCGTGAACCCGCCAAACCACACCGCCAGCACGAGCCACGTCAACGAACGATAGGCGGTGGTCCACACGCGGCGTTACTCCGGCGTCACGACCTCGGCCGCGGCGCTTGAGCCCTCGACATCGGCGATCTGCATCTTCAGCGGCGTCTTCCGCTTCAGCGTGTCGACAACGAACGTCACGACGTGTCGGCCCTTGGGCAGGTCGAGATACGTACGCGTCTTGGCGGTCGTGACCTCGCCGTCGACGAACATCTCCAGGCCCTCGGCGTCGTCCATCAGCAGGCCGACCTTGCCGGGCTGCGTGACGTCGAGGCCGAAGCGGACGACGTGATACTCCTCGCCGCGGAATCGCCGCAGCATGGGCAGGCCGTCGAGCGGCAGCTCGGCGTTGACGCGTCCCACGCCCGGCGCCCACTGCAGGATCGAGTCGCCGGTCGTCACGAGCTTCGTCGAGGAGCGGCGCAGCTGGGTATCGATCTCCTTGTTCCACTGCAGCACCTGCCAATTTCGCACGAACCGCCCGGTCGGCACGCGGAACTCGCCCGGCTTGCCGAGTTGCGAGAGGAACGACACCAGGTCGACGAACTCGTCGCGGCGCAGCTGAGCGGTCAGGCCCGGCGGCATCAGCGACGTCGGCACGATCGTCTGCTGCTGCACGTTGCCCGTCGCGATCGTCTGCGTCACGCCGGTGGCCAGGCGAACGACCACCTCTTTGTCGTCGTTGCTGACCAGCGTGCCCGTCACCACCTTGCCGTCCTTCGTCGAAACCACCGTCGTGTGGTAGCCTTCCTTGATCTTCTTCGACGGCTCGAGCAGCGACTCGATCAGGTAGTCGACCGGGGCCGACGCGCCGATGCTGATCAGGTCCGGCCCGACGAGCCCGCCAGCGCCGCCGATCGCGTGGCACGTCATGCACGCCATGGTCTGCCGCCGGTAGATCGCCTCGCCGCGGTGAGGGTCGCCTGACTGCTGCACCTCCGCGACCATCTTCTGCATCTCTTCGGCGGTGAGCTGCTGAGTCATCGCGCCGAGCGAACCGGCCTGCGTCAGCGTGTCGACCAGCGGCTTGACGTCCTTGCGGCCCGACGTGCTGGCCATGCGGACGCCCTCCGCGGCGATCGCGGCCGGCAGCTTCGCGCCGTTCAGCGCCTTCTGCAACTCCGCCGGCCCCGGCTTCAGCGCGATGAACGCGCTGAACACCGCCACGCCGTCGCCGACGTCCTGGAGCTCTGCGAGCACCGCCGCGGCGCGCCGCGCCGCGTGTCCCACGTCGACATACGCCAGGCCCGCCGTCGCCAGCGCACGCAGGTGCGGCGCGCGGCCCGCCTCCGTAAAGCCCGTCAGCGTGTCGACGCTCGCCTTGCCACCGAGCAGCGCCAGCCCGTCGACGCCCGCCCGCATCTGCGCGTCCGTGGCGTCGGCATCGGTCGCGAGCTTCACCAGCGTGTCGCGTGCCGCGTCGACCTTCCACAACCCCGCGACGCGCGCCGCGGGTCTGACCAGCTGAGGTTGCGCCTTCGCGGCCTCGATCAGGCCGACGATCTGCGCCAGGTCGCCCTTCGGCCGCACGTTGCGCCCCGCCGCCTTCTCCAGCGCCGCGAGGCACGCCGCACGCACGCCGGGCGATCGGTTGCCGTCCGCCGCCAGCGTGTACACCGCCGCCAGCTCGTCGCCGCCGCCGTTGCTCGCGATCAGGTTCGCGACCTCGCCCACATCGCCCTCGGCGATCTTGCCCTCGGCGAGCATCGCGGCCAGCGGCCTGATCGCCGACGCGTCCTCCACCGCCTTGAGCGCGAAGATGATCCGCCCGACCTTGCCGTCGAACGTGAGCTTCCCGGCGGTGAACTCCGGCAGCCACTTGCCCTTCAGCTCGCGCGCCGTCGTCCACAGCGCGAAGTCGAGGTAGCCGTCCACGTCCTTGTCTACCGCACGCATCGCCAGCGCGGCGTCCTCGGCCGTGCCCAGCTCACGCAGCGCGTTGACCGCCTCGAGGCGGACACGCGGGTGCTCGTCGGCGATGGCCACCGTCATCAGCTCACGCGCCCCGCTCACGCGGTCGGCCCACCACGACAGCGTCCGCATCGCCGTGGCGCGCACGCGGTGATCCTTCGACGCCAGCAGCTCACGCAGCAGCTTGTCGTTGACCACGTCGATCTGCTGATACGCCCAAAGCGCCTCGAGGCGTTCGTGCTCGTAGTTGGCGTCGGACTTGTCGAGCGACGCGACCCACTTGTCGATCGCGGGCTTCACCGTCGCGTCGCCCGCGAAGTGGCGCTCCTTGAGCACACGCTTC
Organism: Phycisphaera sp.; assembly: GCA_016125285.1. Classification (GTDB taxonomy): domain Bacteria; phylum Planctomycetota; class Phycisphaerae; order Phycisphaerales; family Zrk34; genus RI-212. Next base: position 205,113 of record WGMA01000020.1, on the reverse strand, counting down.
GCCTGGTCACGCGACCACGTCTCCGGCAGCTTCAGCGCCGCGAGAAGTTCCTCGTTGGTCGCGCCGTACAGCTTCGGCGGCGTGACCAGCGGGCGCCCCTTCGCGGTGAGCCGCCAGATGCGCCCGTGCGCGTGGTCGCGGCGCGGGTCGCGGAAGTCGACCTCGCCGTGCTGGATGATCGGGTTGTACCAGTCGAGGATGTAGATCGCGCCGTCCGGGCCCATCTTGATGTCGATCGGGCGGAACGCCACGTGCTTCGTGGTGATCACGTCGGGCATCTGACGCGAGACGTACCCGCTGCCCGACTCGCTGACGGCAAAACGCACGACGCGGTTGCCGCGGAAGTCGTCGGTCATGATCGTGCCGACCCAGTCCTCGGGGATGTGTCGACCGGACAGGATCTCCAGCCCGGCCTCCTTCGGCTGGCCGGGGTTCAGCCCACGCAGCACGCGTTTGGCGTTGTACGCCGTGGGGTACGTCGCCTCGGGGAACGCGTAGTTGATGCCCTCGCCGTTGGCGCCGTCGGTGACGAACGACTGGCCCCACGGGTCGAGCATGTGACCCCACGGGTTGATGAACCCGCGCGCGAACACGTTAAGCTTCAGCGACTCGGGGCGGAATCGCCAGATGCCGCCGGCCATCAGCGTGCGCGGGCCCCACGGCGTCTCGACGTGGCTGTGGATGTAGATCGACTGGTTGAAGTACATGAACCCGTCGGGTCCCCAGCGGAACGTGTGCAGGATGTGGTGCGTGTCCTCGGCGCCGAACCCGCCGAGCACGACGCGGCGCTCGTCGGCCTTGCCGTCGCCGTCGGTGTCCTTGAGGTGCAGCATCTCCGTCGAGTTCGCCACGTACGCCCCGCCGTCGCCGGGCAGCACCGCGGTCGGGATCAGCAACCCGTCAGCGAAGACCGTCGACTTGTCGACCACGCCGTCGTGATCGGTGTCCTCGAGGACGATGATCTGGTCAGTCTCCTCCTGGCCCGGCTTGATGTGCGGGTAGATCGGGCTGCACGCGACCCACAGCCGGCCGCGCTCGTCCCAGTTCATCTGGATCGGGTTGCGGATCATCGGGTCCGACGCGTAGAGGTTGACGTCGAATCCCTCGGCGATGTTGAACGTCAGCCGCTCCGACTTCGTGTCGGGGTCCGGGATGTCCTTGAGGTTACGCTGAGCGAACGACGGCGCGGCGACGGCCAAAAGCAGCACGGTAACGATCGATGCGATGCGACTCATTTCGCACCTCCCTTCGCGGCCTTGGCCAGTTCGGCGATCTGCTTGTCCTTCTGCTCGATCAGCGGATCGAACTTCGCGATCTCCACGGCGTTATTGCCCTGCTCGTGCTTGCGGAAGCCGCGGAGGTAGGTCTCGTTGGCCGGGCGGTAGCGGTGGAAGTAGAGCTCGGTCTTCTCGACGATCGCCTTGCGGAGGTCGTTAGCCGCGGTGAAGGATTCGCTGTAGCGCTGCGGGTCGAGCGCGCGGGTGATCGCGCGCGCGGTCTCGATGTAGCCCAGCGGCAGGAGGTGGATGCCGTTGTGCGTGAGCTGCTTCGACCTGTCGTCGGCCAGCGGCTTGAGCGGTGTGTAGAGATCGACGAACACGCAGTCCTGCTTCGCGGCGAACGACCGCAGGGCCTCGGTGTACGCGGCGCGGTTGACGTTGTGCGGCGCGGGGTCCGGCAGCGGCGGGCCGAGGTTCTCCATCGGCGTCGGCGACAGCAGCACGAGGCGCGGCGTGATCTTCTTGAGGTCGCCGATCAGCCGCGCGTAGTCCTTGAGGAAGCCGTCGAGCCCGGCGTCGCCCGCGAAGCTCGCGTTGGACCCGTAGCTGAGGATCACGACGGTGGGCTTGATGCGGTTCAGCTCGTCGAACAGGCGCTTGTAGCCCTCTTCCGGCGGGCCGAAGTAGCTGCGGGCCGTGCCCTCGGGTGTGTCGCCGGTCCAGCCGAGATTGCGGAACGTGACGCCGCGGTCGGCCCACGCCAGCGTCAGCGCGGTCTCGATGTAGCAGTCGCGCATCTCTCCCTCGAACAACCCGTCGCCGACGAAGGCGACCGTGTCGCCGTCGCGCAGCTCGAAGGGTTCCGCGGCGTGCGCGGCGGTGACGACGGACGTCATCAGCGCCGCGGCGATCAATAACCTGCTCATGTGTGCGTGCCTCCAGGTCGAACGGGATGCCGGGTGCGACGGACGCCGTCACCCGATGCGTTTGCGTGTCATCGCGCGTTGCATGTCGCGCTTCGCGTCGTTCTTCTTCAGCGTCTCGCGCTTGTCGCCGTGCGTCTTGCCGCGCGCCACGGCCAGCTCGATCTTCGCGATGCCGCGGTCGTTGAAGTACATCGTCAGCGGCACCAGCGTCGCGCCCTTCGACGCGGTCAGCGTGGCGAACGTCGCGATCTGCTGCTTCTTCGCCAGCAGCTTGCGGCGACGCTTGGGCTCGTGGTCCACGACCGGAGCGTGCTTGTACGCGCCGATGTCGAGATTGTAGATCCACAACTCGCCGGTGTCCGGCTCGACGCGTGCGAACGCCTCGCCCAGCGACACGCGGCCCTCGCGCACCGCCTTCACCTCGTGACCGGCCAGCACGATGCCCACCTCCAGCGACTGCTCGATCGCGTAATCGAACCGCGCCTTGCGGTTGACGATGCGGGGCGACATCGCCTGCTTGTCCTTCTTGCCACCCTTTGCCATGCGCACAGCGTAGTGCGGCCTCGGATCACTTGCCAACGCAGAACGTCGCGAACACCTTGCCGATCACGTCGTCCGGCGTCATCGCGCCGCCCAGCGACGCGAGGTGATCCAACGCGACGCGCATCCGATCGGCGATCAACTCCATGTCGCGCAGCGACGCGGCGTCACGCTGATCGGCGAGCATCGCGCGGGCCTCGGCCAGGTCGGCCAGCGTGGCCGACAACTCGTCGTGATGCCGCGAGTTGAGCGCGAGCATCTGCCCCGCGAGCGTCACGGCGCGGTCGCCGATCCACCCGGCGATCCGGCGGCGCAACGCGTCGAGCCCGTCGCCCGTGTGCGCACTGACCGCCAGGTCGCCGTGACTAAGTTGCCGCACGGCGTCGATTTTGGACCCCACCGCGATTATTTCTGCGTTGCCGATTTCGGGAATCGACGACGTATCGTCGTCCGCGGGGCGCACCCACAGCACGAGGTCTGCGCGATCCAGCGCCGCGCGGGCCGCGTGCTGCATCGACGCGTCGAGCGCCGCTGCGGGCGAGTCGAGGCCCGCGACGTCGACCAGCATCACCTCCGCACGCTCACCGGCGTCGGTCTCGATCGCCAGCGGCTCGGCCAGCACGTCGCGCGTCGTGCCGGCCACGTCGCTGACCACGGCGCGCTCGTGGCCGAGCAGCGCGTTGAACAGCGTGCTCTTGCCCGCGTTCGGCGGACCGGCGAGCACCACCCACGGCAGCGCCTCCAGCGACGACCACGACCGGCTGCGCTGCATCAGCGCCTTCAGTTCCGCTTCGACACGCGACAGGCCGTCGTCGAGGTCGCGCGGCATGATGGCGACCACGTCGTCCTGGTCGACAAAGTCGATGCCCGCTTCGACCAGGGCCAGCAGCTGCGCGAGTTCGTCGACGAGTCGCACGGCCCACGACCCGAGCCGGCCGGTGCGCAGCAGGCGTGCGGCCTGGAGCTGCGCGTCGGACACCGCGGAGATCGTCGCCGCGACGCCCTCGGCGCGGGTCAGGTCGAGCCGCCCGGCCGTGTAGGCGCGCTGGGTAAACTCACCGGCCTCGGCGAGGCGCGCGGAGGCCGTGGCGTCGTGGCCGCGCAGCGTGTCGAGCAACGCGTGCAGCGCGCGCTCGAGCAGCGCGGGGTTGCCGGGCAGCTGGATCTCCAGCGTGTCCTGGCCGGTGTACGAGTTGGGCGCGGGGTGATAGAGGGCGAGGCACGGCAGCGTCGCCGCGCCGCGCGCTTCGAGGCGCAGCCGGGCCACGCAGAGCGTGCGCGGCGACGGCTTTGGCTCAACAACCAGATGGAGCAAGGAATCGACACGATCGGCGCTGATGCGGAGGATACCGCGGGCGCTGCGCCCGGGGGGTGAGCTGACCGCGATGATGGGGTGAAGTTTCAAGTCTCACGTTTCAGGTCTCAAGCGCCGCGACCGTGCGCCGGCCGGCGGGCATCTTGAAACTTGAAACCTGAGACTTGAAACTTACTTGCCGCGTCGACCGGACCGCCGGCCGCCGCCGCCCTTGCGTTTGCCGCTGCCCCTCTCGCCGATCGGGCCGGGGTTGGCGCCGCCCTGCTTCATCTTCTGCTGGTCTTCCATGCGCTGCTGCGCCGCTTCAATGAGCGAGCCGAAGAAGCCGGGCTTCTTGTCCTTCTTCGCGGTCTTCTTGTTGATGTCGAACTCGCCGCTCGCCTCGAGCTCCTTCATGTGCGCGCGCACGCGGCGGGACTCGATGATGCCGACGCTCGTCGACGCGAGGATGTACAGCGTCAGCCCGCACGGCGCCTTGTACAGCAGGAACGGGAACAGCAGCATCATGCCCTTCATCATCTTCTGCTGCATCGCGGCGTTGTCGTTGGCCGGGGCGACCTGCGGCGTGGTGTACTTCATGTTGATGAACATGAGGATGCCCCACAGCAGCGGCAGCAGGTTGATCGAGTCGAGGTGGAAGATCCACAGATCGACGTGCGGGATCGTGATGAAGCGGTCCTGGCTGGACAGGTCGGCCATGAAGCCCCAGTGTCCGCCGGAGATCGCCTGGAACACGCCGTAGAACGCCGGCTGGTGACGCAGCTCGATCGCGAAGAACAGCACGGCGTACAGCGCGATCCAGATCGGCGTCTGCAGGAACATCGGCAGGCAGCCCAGGCCCATGCCCAGCGGGTTGACGCCCTTCTCCTGGTAGAGCTTCATCGTTTCCTGATTCAGCTTCTGCGGGTTGTCGGCGTACTTCTCCTTGAGGCGCTCCATCTCGGGCTGCAGCTGCTGCATCTGCTTCGACATCTTCTGCATGTTGATCTGCGAGCCCTTGGTGATCGGGTGCAGCAGGCCGCGCACCAGCGCCACGAGCACGATGATCGACACGCCCCAGTCGGCGACGAGCGCGTGGATGAGCGTGAAGAACCACATCATCGCGTCGGCGAGCCACGAGAACGTGCAGACCGAGCACATGCCGCCGAGGTTGTAGATGATCAGCTTGTCGAGGCCGAGGCGTTGGTAAGGCGAGTCCTGGACCTTCAGCACGTCGGGCGCCTTGGGGCCGGCGAAGATCTGGAAGCCGATCTCCCGCTTGGCGTTCGCGTCGCCCTTCGGCGCGAGCCGCATCGGCACGCTGTCGTAGTGCAGGGCGAGGTTCGTTACCTCGGTCTTGCCGTCGGGACTCGGCTGCGTCCAGGTGGACTTGCGCACCGAGTTGAAGTCGGACTCGAGCGACGGCGGCATCACGACGCCGCTGGGCATCGCGGGGTGCACCGCGACGGCGAAGTAGCGGTTGGTGACCGCGGACCACACCACGTCGCGCGCCGCGTCGTCACCGGCGCCCGGCCAGATGACGTCGCTGTCGGTCTTCACGAGCTTCGTGCGCGAGAGGTTGTAGTCCTTGATGCTCAGGTCTTTCTTGTTGGCGTCCGAGCCGTACGGCTGGAGGTAGCAGAGCACCACGGTGCGGCGGTCACCGACGTTGGTCACGCCGAGCGGCAGGTCGACCTGCCCCTGCTGCGTGAAGCGCACGTCGAGCGGCTGCGTCGTGAGGTTTTCGAACGCATGCGTGAGCGTCAGGTCGTACGTCCCGGCCGCAATCTTCCACACGCGTGTGATCCGCAGCACGGGCGCGTCTTTGTCGTTGGCGAGCGTGACGGTGAAGACGGTGGTGGTCTTGTCGGTGCGGTCGGCGTCGACGGTCCAGCGCGCGGCGCGGAGGTCGATGGCCTTGCCGTTGACCAGCACGCTCTCGGCGGCCATCGGGTAGAAGTAGCCGTGCTGGATCGAGCCGTCCGCGGCGGTGTAGGTCTGCAGGACCTGCTGCTCCTGGACGGGGTACGGGTCGTGCTTGTCGACCTCCGTGGAGTAGCGCGACAGCAGGATGTGCTTGACGCCGCCGCCCCACGGCGTGAACTGCGCCTCGAACATGTAGGGGTTGGCGTCGGGGTTGGCCTGGTCGAAATCGGCGGAGCCGACGATCGGGTCGGGCTGGTTGGGCGCGGCGGGCACGACGTGCAGGCCTTCGATCGAGGCGGCGGTCGCGGTGTCCGGCGCGGCGGGCGTCGTGTCGGGCGCGGGGGTGACCGGCGCGGCGTCGGGCGCGGCGGGCTTGGCGGTGTCGGTCGCGTTGGCGACGGGCGCGGCGTCCGGGCCCGACGTGTCGGGCTGCGTCACCGGCGCAGGCGTCGGCGTCGGCTTGCCGGCGGGATCGACCTTGTTACCCGACGAGATCGCCCACACCACCACCGCGGCGAAGACCACCATTCCGATTGTCACCCACAGCCGATTCATGCATTACACCTCTGAGTCCCTCGGAAAAATCAAGCGGGACAGTATACGGCAAGCCCGCGCGGGGTGGTAATCATAGCGAACGTCGTATGATCGGATGTGGCAGGCTGGCGGGAATGTCGCGCGGAAACGGCAATCGTCGCGTCGCAGACCGGCGTTATCGCCCTTCCATCAGGCGCTGACCGAAGAACTCGTTCAGCTCGGGGATCTCCTCGATCTGCTTGACCACCGCGGGGATGTCGTACTCGACGCGGATGAACTCCACGTGGTCCTCGTGCAGGATCACGTAGCCGCTGCGCGGATCGCGGTCGCGCGGCTGGCCCACCGAGCCGACGTTGATCAGCACCTTCTCGTCTTCGTTGAACCGGTACGTGTTGCCCAGCTCGCCGGGCGTGTAGAAGTCGGGCTCGTCGGTGAACACGCCCTGCACGTGCGTGTGGCCCACGAGGCACGCGCGCTCGATCAGCTCGAAGATCTGTCGCATCTTCTTCGGCGAGACCGTCACGTCGTCGGGGAATACGTATTCGCTGATCGGGTGACGCGGCGAGCCGTGCACCACCATGAACCCTTCGCCGAAGCGCTGACGGATCAGCATCGATCCGAGGAACTTCCACCGCAGCGATCGCAGCTCGGGGTCCGGCTCGAGTTCGAACTGGCGACGCGTCCAGAACACCGCCGCCTCGGCGCCGGCGTTGAAGTGCGTCGGCTCGTACATCACGCCGAAGTCGTGGTTGCCCATCAGCGACCAGAGGCACTTCTCGCGGACACGGTCCAGGCACTCGCGCGGGCGCGGCCCGTAACCGATCACGTCACCGAGACACACGACGTTCTTCACGCCACGTTTCTCGATGTCCGCCAGCGCGGTGTCGAGAGCCACGATGTTGCCGTGGATGTCCGAGATGATTGCCAAGGGGAATTCGATCGCTGTAACTCCTTGCACGCGAGTCGTCATGCTAAAAACGCGCCCAGCCCCGGTCAAGCGACGGACATTGTCTGTCATCCCGCCGGGGTCCGCAACCGCCTCATGCCCCTACCGGCGACGTTTGGACAGTTCCGTCATCGCCGCGGACGATCGTGATCGTCTGCCCGGACACGAAGTCGCGTTCGCCGGTCACGCAACCGACGATCAGTTCGGCCACGTCGTCCGGCGCGAGCGTCGCCGACCGCGGGATCGCCGCCTCGTCGAACAGGCCCCGGAGCATCGGTGTTTCGACCGCGCCGGGCGCCACCGCCACCGCTCGCACGCCGATCTCCGCGCCCTCCGTCGCGGTCACGCGCGTGAGCATGTTGAGCCCCGCCTTCGCCGTCGCGTACGCACCGAGCCCCGGGAACGGGTCGACCGACGCCATCGACGACACGTTCACCACCACACCGCTGCGTTGCTTGCGGAACAGCCGCCAGGCGTGGTGCGTGAGGTACATCGCCGCAGATAGGTTCACGTCGATCGACTGCCGCCAGGTCGACGCGTCGGTGGCCGCGAGCGAGGCCATCGCCACGAACCCCGCGCTGTGCACCACCGCGTCGATCCGGCCGTAGCGCGCCTCCACCGTCGCGATCATCGCCTCGCACTGCGTCGCGTCGGCCACGTCCGTCGGCTGGATCAGCGTGTCCACGCCGTTGCCCGTCGCCTCGCGGATCGCCTCGGCGGTTTCGCGCAGCGTCGCGTCGGTCCGACCGGCCAGCGCCACCGACCAACCCGCCCGCGCCAGGCGCAACGCCACAGCACGGCCGATCCCACTTCCCGCTCCGGTCACAATGGCGGATAAGCGACTGCTCATCAACACTCAGATCACCGCGCGATATCCCCACCACGCGGCCGTGAATCGCGAACTCAATCACATCGGCTTGTCTTCGATCGTCTGATCGTAAACCGACAACAGTTTCGCCTTGTCGAAGATCATCTCCTGGCGGCTCATGCCCACCAGGTCGTACTCCGGCGTCAGCTCGATCGCGTCGACCGGGCACGCCTCTTCACACATGCCGCAGTAGATGCAGCGGAGTTCGTCGATGTCGAACTTGATCGGGTACTTCTCGCGGTCGTCCCACGGCGACTCGTCACCGACGATGTGGATGCAGTACGCCGGGCACGCCGTGGCGCACATGAAGCACGCCACGCACTTGACGCGTCCCTCTTCGTCGCGGTTCAGACGGTGCACCCCGCGGTAGTTGCGCTTCTCGAGCCCGCCGTCGATGATCGGCATGTTCTCGCGCCGCTCTTCGGGGTACTCGAACGACTTGTTGCGCGGACCGCGGAACACCGAACCGGCGATGTGCTTCATCGTCGTGCCCAGCCCCTTGAACACCTCGGGCAGGAAGCTCGACTCCATCGCGCCCATCTTGGGCATCTCAATGACGTACACGTCTTCGTCACGCATCTCGGCACGCTCCGCGGTTGGCGGTGAACTGATCGCACCGCATTGTGTTGGCTCGGGGTGCAGCCGTCAAGCGTATCGTCGGGCGCCAGGGCAGCGGGTTCATTCTTCGTTGCTTCGCATCCCTGTTCGTCACCGCTCACTTCGCGGCGGGCTTCAGCTGCTGAGTGTAGACGTAATACGCGCCGCACAATTCCTTGCCGTCGGCGTCGTAGAACCATGTCTGCACCATCGCCGGGCCGGCGGGCAGCGATTTGACGGTGAACACCGGACCGTCCGAATCGGGGTCCACCGCCTGCTTGTCATCGAAATAGGCGTGATCACCGTTCCAGATGCGCAGGCGCGCCGAATGGATCGGCAGCGCCTTGCCCGTGCTGAGCTTGTATTGGCCGTCGTTACCGGCGTTGCCCACACGGATCGGCTTGGCCAGGACGGACGTCACCGTGGTTTCGCCGGCGACCTCCTTGGGCCAGCGCCGCAGGTCGAAGGCGTAGTCCCCGGCGGCTCCAAACGCCACGGAGTGGTAACCGTTGCACACGAGGCCGGCGGCGATCATGCCCTGGTTCCACGGGGGGATCTTGCCGCCGGTGTGCCAGTCGTGGGAGTACAGACAGATTTCCGGCTCCACCTGCGACCCGAGAATGGGCCTGGCGAAATCGTCCGCGTGGGTGCTGGCGGTCTTCCACCACGTCTCGTAATCGGCCTTGAGCGAGGCCACCAGATCGGCGTGTTCCGGTTTGCGGCTCAGGTCCGTCTTCTCATGGGGGTCGACCTTCACGTCGTACAGTTCCGCCGGTTTGTTGGCGGAGGGAATGATGAGCCGCCACTCGTGTGCGGTGGCGCCGTCCGCGTTCATGACATTGCGCATGACGCTGGCCTGCTTGTACTTGATCAGGTCGTCCATACGCTGGTTGTCCATCACCATGGTGCGTCCGGCGAAGGCCGCCCGGACCTGGGCGTCGTTGGAGGTCAGCAACGCCTTGAAGCTCTGGCCCTGGATCGGGACGCTGCGGGGACGGTTGGCGACGTCGTGCAGGCCGGCCAGGTCCATCAGCGTCGGCAGCATGTCGAGATTGCCGATCAGGTCGTGCACATCGGTGGACGCGTTGGGCGACCCGCCGATGCCGCCGGCTTTCCAACGGATGTAACAAGGCACGCGATGGCCCGCCTCGTACTCCGAACCCTTGGAGCCGCGGTAGAGGTGGTTTCTCATGCCGTTGTCGCCGAGCACCACGACGAGGATGGTGTTGTCGGCCAGACCGGACTGGTCAAGAAAATCGATGATGCGACCGATGTTCGTGTCCATGTTCTCGACCGTGGCGGTGTGCGCCGACACGCCGGGCCGGGCGTCCGGCGGCATGTCCTGCGGTCCGTGCGCCACGTTGTAGGGCATGTAAACGAAGAACGGCTTGCCGGTGGCGGCCTGCCGCGTCATGTAGTCGATGGCCTGATTCGTGAAGAAGTTGGTGGCGAACACGCCCTTCTTGCCGGGCAGCGCGGCGTTGGCCTCGGTCAGTTCGACGGGCTCGTCGTCGATATAGAGGGTGACCGGGGCGTTGTTGCGGTTGTCCCAGTGATCGGGCTGCTGGTCGATGCCGCCGCCGCGGATGATGACGGTGTGCTCGAAGCCGCGGTCTTGCGGACGGAACGGGTAGCTCTCGCCCAGATGCCACTTGCTGTAGATCGCGGTGCTGTAGCCGTTGGCCTTGAACACGTCCGCCATGGTGACCTCGTCGGCCCACATGAACTCGCGCCCGAGCACGGTGTGCCACGCACCGGTGTCGTCGGTGTAGCGCCCGGTCATGAACGCGGCCCGGCTGGGGGAGCAGGTCGGCGAAACATGGAAGTCGGTCAGCCGCACGCATTCGCGGCTCAGCTTGTCCACATTGGGCGTCCGGGGACCGTCGGCATTGTAGAGACTGTAATCGTCGTAGCTCAGATCGTCCGGCATGATAAACAGGACGTTGGCGGGCGCGGCAAGGGCTGTCGTTGCAAACATCGCTGTGCAGACAAGACCCAGGAGCAAGATGGAGGAATGTTTCACTTTGCTGGCATATGTCACGGCGTATTACCTCGGTTGGATGCATAGACCGGTGCGTATTCTAGTCGGTCATCCGCACCTTAACCGCCCGGCCCCTGCTTCGCCGCCAGCTGCTCGCTGGTCTTGCGCAGACGCTGGCTGATCAGCTGGCACAGCGGCCACAGCACCCGAACCGCCAGCCCGGGCTCGACCTGCAGCAGCGACTCGATGCTCTCGCGGCTGAACACCAGCATCCCGCCGTCCTTCTGACCCACCACGTCCGCCGACCGCGGCTCGCCGTCCACCAGCGACATCTCCCCGAAAAACTCCATCTCGCCCAGCTCCGCGACCTTCCTGCCGTCACGCATCACGTCCACCGCGCCGGTCAGGATGATGTACAGCTTCTGGTCCGTGTCGCCCTGCTTGACGATCACGTCACCCTTCTTGTAGCCCAGGCCCCACGCGCAGTTCAGCAGACGCAGCCGCTCGACGTAGCCCAGCTGCGCGAACAGCGGCACCTTCTCCAGCACCTGCACCTTGCGGATCGCGATCCTGCTCGGCGGGTCGGTCGGCTTGAAGTGCGCCAACGCCACCGTCGTGTTGTCCTTGCCCCCGTTCTCGTTGGCCAGACCCACGTACCTGAGCGGCAGCTGCGGCAGCTGGTCGACCGACGTTTCCGTGGCGACCTCCATCAGCTGCTTCTCGTCGATCATGTCCGTCAGGCCGTCGGTCGTGAGGATGAACCGGTCGTCGTCGGCCAGCTCAACGAACAGGACGTCGACCTGCACGGACTGGTAGAACCCGATCGCGCGGGTCATCTGTCCGCCGAGGCCCCGCCGCGGGATCGTGCTGTTGGGGCTGAACGCCCACTTGGACATCGCGGCCATGATGGTGTGGTCGTCGGTCAGCCGGACGCACTCGCCCTGCCGCAGCAGGTACACGCGAGAGTCGCCGACGTGCGCGACCACCGCGTGCGTGCCCATCATCACGACCATCACGACGGTCGTGGCCATGCCCTGCGACTTGGGCTGCTCCTGCGCCACGCCCCACACCGCGCCGTTCGCCGCACCGACCGCGCCCGTGATCAGGTTGATCGCGTCCTGCTCGGTGGGCTTGGCGAAGATCTCCGGCCTGACCTTCATCTGCTCGACGATGTGGATGTACGCCGCGGTCGCCGCCATGTTGCTGGCCACCTCGCCCGCCGCGTGCCCGCCCAGGCCGTCGCAGACGATGTAGATCCCCTTGCGGTTGTCGATGATGCACGCGTCTTCGTTGCACTTCTTGACCAGCCCGATGTGCGACGCCGCCGACCCGCCGAACCGCGCCTCGCTGACACGCGGCTCGGTGAGCACCTTGCCCCGGCCGTCGTACCACACGTCGTTGTTCAGCTGCAGCACACACGCCGCCGCGTCGACTTTTGGAGCTGGAGTCTCACCCATAAGTACGCACCAAAGAACGGGCCCGAAACGTTGCCCCTACGGCGACCACAGCATACGACGATTTGATCCGGTTGGCGATACGGAATCCCGCACCGCCCCCTCGATGCGTCAAGCTCACTTCAAGCTGTCAGGCAAGAAATCTAGCGTATCTTCAACCATTGCTTCTTCGTAGCTGCCGAAACCGACGCGCGAACCATCTATGGAAAATGAGAATCCATAGGTGCGAGCGTGCTCTATGCCGGCATGCAAGTCTCCGGCATTCAAGTCGAGAAAGAACACATGAGAATCAGAGGCACACGCAACGGTCTCGGTGTGCGGAATGCGGGCAATCGCACGGACTTGGCCATAGTCTGCGGTATCCCACGTGTGTTTTTCGCCCTCTAGATCAACAAGCGTTAGGCGGTTGGCGTGCCCCACCTCAATGTTGCTTACGAGAATCTCGTCGCCGGAAACAATCCCGAAGGCGCGCAAGCCACGGGGCTGATACGGAAACACATCGTATCGCCGTTCATCCATGGGCCAGCACCAACGCGCGATGAAATCATCGCGGTCGGGCACACCCTCAACGAATCTCTCGCCATGATGTACAAAGACGAAGTCGCCCCAGGTCGACAATCGAGACAGACTCTGATGCTCGAATACGTGTTGAGCAACTGGGCATTGATTATCAACACTGCGTACAGTCAGCACGCCGTCCCATGAGCCATCAATAACTAGCTTCCCGCAGGGAGAGAAGATGAGATTTGACCCCTCGCCATCCTCTTCGTTGGCGAAGTCGGCGATCACGTCGCCTGTCGCGACATCTAAAACCACGATCTGACCCGTTTGGCTCTTAACCGCCAATCTCTCCCCTAGATGGTCGAATGCCACCTCTTGAGGATACTTGAACGGCTTCGTCCGCCAAACTCTCTTGCGAGCATCGACATCGAACAAAGCTATATCTCGTACGACTGTCACAACAAAACGACCATCAGGCGATATCACCGGGGTGAAGTCAGATCGCTGTTTAAATGGCTTTTTCACAACCGTCCCCGTCTCGGTTACCCCGCCCCCGGGCGAAACTCAGGTATCACAGGCCCACGGGTTACACCCGTGGCTACAAACCCGCCCCTTCGGGGCGAAATCCGCACGCTCGCTTCGCGTCACCCCGGCTCGATGAAATCCACCTCGCCGACGGCCGGGATCAGGCCCGCGTCGGCGGCTTCGCTGAGGAGCTTGGCGACGGCCGCCCGGCCCTTGTCGCCGTAGTCGAGCGTGTAGTCGTTGACGTACATGCCCACGAACTCGTCGGCGAGTTCCACGCCCATGTCGCGCGCGTAGTTCAGCGCGTAGTTCAGGGCCTCTTCGCGATGCTCGAGGGCGTAGTCGATCGACGCCTTGAGGATGCTGCAGATCGGGCCGAACTCGTCGGCGAAGTCGCGGCGGATGGCGTTGCCACCCAGCGGCAGCGGCAGGCCGCGCGTGTTGCCCCACCACTCGCCGAGGTCGACGACGCGTTCGAGCCCGGCGTTGGCGAACGTCAGCTGCCCCTCGTGGATGATCAGCCCGGCGTCGAACTTCGTGCCGTTGGCGACCTGATCGATGATCTCGTCGAACGGCACGACCTCGTAGTTGTGCGCCCGATCGGTGCCCATCTCACGCATCAGCAGCTCGAGGGCGAGGAACGCGGTGGTGCGCGTGCCGGGGATGGCGATGTGGAGGTTCTTGATGTCCTCGATCGCGTAAGGCTCGCGCGCCACGACCATCGGACCGTAACCGTCGCCCATCGACGATCCGCACGCGGTGAGCGCGTACTTGTCGGCGACGTAGGCGTACTGGTGGATGGACAGCGCGGTGATCTCCAACTCGCCCTTCTCGGAGCGGTGGTTGAGCGTCTCGATATCCTGAAGGATGTGCTCGAAGGAGTACGCGCCGCAGTCGACCTTCGGGCCGTCGTTGCCGATCACGGCCAGCGGGTACCACATGAACGCGTCGTCGGGGTCGGGGGAGTGGCCGATACGGAGCAGCTTCGTGTTGGTGTCGGTCATGATGATGCCGTGTGGTGCGTTGCGAAAAGAATGTCGGGCGGCGGCGAAGGGGTCACGTCACGACTTGGCCGGCGCTGCGGGCTGATCTGCGGGGGTGTCGCTGCCGGGCGACGGCTCGGGCGTGGCGGGCTCGGGGGTCGGCTCGACGGGCTTGGCGACGAAGCCGACGGCGCGGTGGAGGATCTCTTCGACCAGCCGCTGCTCGAGCAGCTCGTCGCGGCCGATCGGCGACCACTCCACCTTCTCGATGCCGCGCTCGGTCAGCAGCGGGCGGTTGATCCGGCGGCTCTGCTGGATCGACATGCGGCCCAGCGCCGCGCTGTTCAGCGTCTGCGGCGGGTTGTGTCGGCGGTCCATGTCGACCTGCACGAACAGCTGATAGCGGTCGGTGATCGCGCCCGAGTCGTCCGCCGCCTTGACCGGCTGGATCTCCACGCGGATCGTGCGACGCTCGTGGTTCAACGACGCCTCGGCGACCTGGTGGCCGGTCGAGTTGTCGTCGTACCACGGCTCGAACACGCTGGCGGCGATGCGCGGCTCGGTCGTCACGACGCCGAACCGGCGGTCCTTGCGGTCCACCACGTAACGCTTGTCACGCAGCACGTCGACCGTCGCGTCGAACACCTGGTCGTACTCGTTCGTGCCGATCGCGATCGGGTTGGACACGTTCGGCACGCTCCGCCCGCACCCACCCGCCACGACCACCGTCGCCGCGAGCACCAACCAACAGCCAGTGAGTTTGACCCTGTTCATGACCGGCCAGTGTAGCGATTCGGCCCATGCCCAACCAGTGCCCGACCCGCGTGACGACAGAGCCGGCGTCGAACAACACACCGCCGTGCAACACCTTGGCTTCGCCGCCGCGCTACGCGCCGCGCCTGCGTGCAACACACGTCGCACCCCGCAATCGGGGCGTCCCCGATCACGCAAATCCCCGTAGATTTCGAGATTTCGGTTAACCCGTCACGCCGCTGACAAACGCCCGCTACAGTCCGATAGACAACCCCACTGCGCGAGCCAACCCATGAGCACCGACACGTCGATCGAACCGCACGACGCCGAACCGCCGACCACCGCAGCCGCACCCGGCGACGCCGCCATCGCCTGGTCGGCCGACCACCTCGGCCCGCTGATCGAGCGTGTCGACGACCTGTACCGCGACGTGCGCCGCTTCGCCGACGAGGCGCTCGCCCGCCTGCCCGACATCCACGAGACGCACCGCCGCAGCGCGATGAACCTGCTGCACTATGTCGCGCTGCGCCGCCGTGACATCCGCGCATTGCAGCGCGAGCTGGCCGTGCTGGGTCTGTCGTCGCTGGGGCGCAGCGAGCCGAACGTCATGGCGAACATCGTCAGCGTGTCGCGCATCCTGCACAAGCTGTCGGACATCGACGTGCCGCCGGGTCGACACACCGAGCCGCCGATCGCGCTGGGCAGCGGACGCCGGCTGCTGGAGGATCGCACGCGTGCGTTGCTCGGCCCGGCGCGCGAGGGCCGCGGCGTGTCGATCATGGTCACGATGCCCACCGAGGCCGCGGAGAGCTACAAGCTGGTGCGCGAGCTGGTCGCCGGCGGGATGGACTGCATGCGGATCAACTGCGCGCACGACGGTCCGACGGCGTGGAGGCTGATGATCGAGAACCTGCGTCGCGCCGAAGCGGAACTGGGTCGCACGTGCAAGGTGCTGATGGACCTGGGCGGGCCGAAGCTGCGGACGGGCCCGATCGAGCCCGGGCCGGAGGTCGCGAAGTGGCGTCCGATCCGCGACAAGCTCGGCCGCGTGGTGACGCCGGCGCGCGTGTGGCTCTACGCCGAGGACGCGAAACATCACAAGAAGCCGGCCGACGCCGACGCCGCCCTGCCCGTGCCGCGCGCCTGGCTCGATCGGCTGCACCCCGGCGAGACGATCAGCTTCCGCGACGCCCGCGGGCGCAAGCGGCGGCTGAAGGTCCGCGGCGCCGACGCCGACGGCTGCTGGACCGAGTGCCAGCGCACCGCCTACGTCACGCCCGGCACGCTGCTCCGCATCGACAAGTTCAACGGCGAGCCCGCCGCGCAGTGCGTGCCTGTCGGCGACCTGCCGTTCACCGAGCAGGCCATCACCCTCCGCGTCGGCGACACGCTGATGCTGCTGCGTGACGGTCGGCCCGGCCGCCCCGCCAACGTCGCGCCCGACGGGTCGGTCACCGCGCCCGCCTGCATCTCCTGCACGCTGCCGCGCGTGCTCGACGACATCAAGGTCGGCCAGCCCGTCTGGCTCGACGACGGCAGGATCACCGGCGTCGTCGAGTCCATCGCCGACGCTCGCGTCGCCCTCCGCATCACGCGCACCACCGGCGCCAAAGGCGACAAGCTCCGCGCCGACAAGGGCATCAACCTGCCCGAATCCGATCTGGCCATCGCCGCGCTGACCGACAAGGACATCGAGGACCTCGGCTTCGTCGTTCAGCACGCCGACATCGTCAACGTGTCGTTCGTCCGCCGACCCGAAGACGTCCGCCAGCTCCAGCATCACCTGCGCGACCTCGGCGGCGAGAACCTCGGGATCATGCTGAAGATCGAGACCCGTCAGGCCTTCGCGCACCTGCCGGAGCTGCTGCTGACCGCGATGGCGTCGCCGCGCATCGGCGTGATGATCGCACGCGGCGACCTGGCCGTGGAGTGCGGCTACGAGCGCATGGCCGAGGTGCAGGAAGAGATGCTGTGGGTCTGCGAAGCGGCGCACGTGCCGGTGGTGTGGGCGACGCAGGTGCTCGAGACGATGGCGAAGACCGGGCAGCCCTCGCGCGCGGAGGTGACCGACGCCGCGATGTCCGAGCGCGCCGAGTGCGTCATGCTCAACAAGGGCCCGTACATCCTCGACGCCGTGACGTTCCTCGACGGCATCCTCCGCCGGATGGCAGGTCACCAGACCAAGAAGAGCCCGATGCTCCGCGCGTTGTCCGTCGCCGGGGCCTTCGCGGGCAGCCCCGCGTGACCGGGTGCGTCAAGCCGCGCCCACATGCCATTCGCGCGCCTTGCTCTTCGAGCCAAAGCATCGCACTCTGCTCACAGCTCTCCAAAATCTGGTCCGGAGCGGAATATCTGGCCGGAGTCGAGCCAAGTCACCAGCCCCTCGAATCCGTCGCTCTCATCGATCTGCAGCACATTCAGCAATTGACTCATAAAATCGCGGATTTCGTCATCGCTCATGCGGTCGCGCGGGATACTCATCGCGAAGCGTGCCTTCTTTTGATGCGGTGGTCCCTCGACAGGATGGTGTACCTCAACGAATCCTACGACTGTCCACTCAGGATCTTCGATATGGAACGAGATGCTCGACTGAGTCTTGTAAGCAAATCGCACTTTGAACGCGCCGCATTCGCACTGATCGCCCATATCCTGAAACGCTTGATGTTCCATGGCTCACCCCGTGTTGCTCGGCCGTCTCCCGTGTCATTGCACCAGATGGTAACCGCCGAATGGAATGCCGCGTGCACGATTCCTCAACACTCGCCGCGACTCCCCCACCGGCGTCAGCATCCCGATCCGCCACGGCAGCTGGCTGTACTGTCTGCCCGACTTGTCCCTGTCCCACAGGCCCTGGAACACGAAGCGCAGGTGCGTCGGGTCGATCGTCAGCGTCTGGTCGCCCCCGCCGCTTAGTCCGCCGCCTTCTTCGACCCCAGCCGCTTCAGCGCGTGCCCCTTCCACATCAGCAGCCCCGACAGCGCCACCACCGGAACGTAGATGTAGCGGAAGTACGACACGTACTGCTGCACCTGGTCCTGCGGTCCGTAGATGTACGCCAGGATCGGCAGCGCGAAGATGATGTGGATCCAACGAAGCGTCGTACGCTTGGAGAACTTGGCCATAGTGGTTTCCTGAACGAACCAATAAACGGGTAGCGCCCTCACACGCGACCAAGCGTAGCCGAGAACCGGCGTCCGGTGCCACCCGCCAGCCGGAGGTTGATGCGTGCGCCCTCCGGCGGTGGGCCGCGCGCCGGGGGCGGCGTTACCCCGGGGCGTCGCGCGCCGTTCGCTACGCGGAGGGGTTAACGTGCGGCGGTGCAATACAACGATTCGCGCCGTCGTTAGCAGTGGTAACTGGGCACCATTCAGCTTGGAGTCCCTTTCGATGAAAACGCGAATGCTCGTTTTTGCTGTCGTTCTTGTGGTGTGCGCGCGTTTGGGCGCGGCGCCGCCAGAGATCGAGGGCGGCGTGGTCGTCTGCCTCGGCGGCAAGGCGTTGGACAGCGTCTCCGAGGCGTGGAAGGCGCCCGGCTACACGATCCAATGTCTCGAGACGTCGGACGACGCCGTCGCCGCGCTGCGTAAGAAGATCCAGGCGGCCGGGTGCTACGGCAAGGTGTCCGTCATGCGGTTCGACGGCGTACACCTGCCCTACATCAACAACCTGGTCAACACGATCGTGATCGCCGACGACCGCTGCAAGGTCCCCGCCGCGGAGGTCGCTCGGGCGTTGGCGCCTTACGGGGTGGCGATCGCGCCGAAGGGCTCGACGTCCGTGCCGCCGGGCGCCAAGCCGGCCGGTGACGACCGCGTGCGTTACACCAAGCCGTACCCGAAGAACATGGACGAGTGGCCGCAGTATTTACACGGGTCGGACAACAACTGCGTGGCGCAGGACACGGTGGTCGGCCCGCCGCGTCACCTGCAGTGGACGTCGGGCCCGGCGTGGACGCGGTCGCACATGGGCGCGGCGTCGATCACCAGCATGGTCTCATCGGGCGGGCGGCTGTTCACGATCGAGGACACCGAGACCGCCGAGAACCCGTACCTGCCGGCGAAGTGGAAGCTGGTGGCGCGCGGCGCGTTCAACGGCGTCAAGCTCTGGACGCTCGACATCCCCGAGTGGGAAAACATCATGGTGTACGTCAAGGACTACCCGTCGCAGATGCAGCGGCGGCTCGTGGCGATCGGCGACACCGTCTACTTCACGCCCGGCCTGACCGCCCCGCTCACCGCGCTCGACGCCGCGACCGGCAAGACGCTGCGCACCTTCGAAGGCACCGGCGGCACCGTCGAGTTCGCCTATCACGACGGCAAGCTCTACGCCGTGATCGGCGACCGCATGCGATTCAGCGGCTACGGCACCGGCTCGCCGAATAAGAACGCCAAGGGCGACAAAAAAGGCAAGAACAGCAAGAACAACAAGCCGCAGGACGACGACCCCAACGAGGACAACGACGGCAAGCCGGACAGCGGCGACCCGAACGTCGCGTTCAAGGGCTACGGCTTCACGCTCGCGGCCTACAACCGACGCACCGGCAACGTCGAAAAACCGATGGACGTGATCGCGGCGTTCGACGCCAAGACCGGCAAGGAGCTGTGGCGTTCCGAGCCGATCGCCGACTTCGTCGGCACCACGATGGCGATCAAGGACGACCGGCTGATCTACCAGTCCGGGCACGGTGTGTTCTGCCTCAACGCCAACACCGGCAAGGAGAACTGGTCCGTCAAGAAGGAGATCGAGATGGGCTGGGGCCAGTCGCCGGCCACGCTGGTGATCGGCCCCGAAGCGGTTTACTCCGAGGAGGGCAACGGGCTGCACGCATACCGCCTGACCGACGGCAGCCCGTACTGGAAGAAGCCGATCCCCGCCGCGAAGGGCTACCGCTCGTCGACCGACGTGCTGATCGCACAGGGCAAGCTGTGGATGTGCGGCGGCAAGAGCACGCCGACCAGCTACGACCTGAAGACCGGCGAGCAGATCAAGCGCATCGACCAGACGCTGTCCAAGCCGATGGGCCACGACCGCTGCTTCCGCAACTTCATTACCGAGCGGTTCTACATCGACAGCAAGACCGGCGGCCCCGACTGCCTGGACCTCGCCGCGGGCACCGAGTACCCCAACCCGTTCACGCGCGCCACGTGCAGCATGGGCGTGCTGCCCTGCAACGGGCTGACGTACCTCGGGCCGTTCTCCTGCCAGTGCCACACGACGGTCTCGCTGAATCACTTCAACGCGTACTACACCGACGAGGACGCGCTGCCGACGGACGGGCAGATCGTCAAGGTCGAGCGCAGGGCGCGGCTGGAGAAGGGCCCGGCGTTCGGCTTCTCGGTCGACCTCGCCGACACGCCCTGGCCGACCTACCGCGGCGACGACCGCCGCTACGGGCTGGGCTCGAGCCACGTCCCGGGCGACGACCTCAAGCCGGTGTGGAAGACGACGCTGTCGGCGGTGGGCAGCGCGCCGGTCATCGCCGAGAGCAAGGTGTTCGTCGCGGAAAAGGACGCCCACACGCTGCGGGCGCTCGACGCCGACACCGGCAAGCTGATCTGGCGCTACGTCGCCGGCGGACGCATCGATTCGCCGCCGACCTACTACCACGGCCTGGTGCTGTTCGGCAGCTGCGACGGCTGGGTCTACTGCGTGCGGGCGTCCGACGGCGCGCTGTCGTGGCGATTCCGTGACCTGCCCGAGCGGCAGATGTGCGCCTTCGACCAGCTCGAGTCCGCGTGGCCCGTCCACGGCAGCATCCTCGTCACGAACGACACGGCCTACTTCTGCGCCGGTCGCGCGTCGCACCTCGACGGCGGCATCTTCATCTACGGTCTCGACGCCGTCACCGGCGAGCTCAAGCACCAGCGCCAGTTCTACGGGCCCTACGCCCACGGCACGTTCGCCGCCTTCGAGCGGTTCAGGGCCGACACCCCCAAGGCCAAGGAATCCAACGTCGTCGCCGGCACCACCGCCGACGTCATGACCTGCGAGGGCGACACCCTCTACATCCGCCACGAAGCCTTCCACCTCGACCTGACCGACGCCACCGCCGGCAAGCACCTGCTGTCCACCGCCGGCATGCTCGAGTCCCAGCGCCAGCACCGCGAGTACTCGCTCATCGCCGAAACGTTCAACGGCAAGGGCACCTGGACCACCGACAAGACCGACTACCCCACCGGCGACATCCTCACCTCCGACGGCAAGAACTACTTCAGCGTGTTCGGCATGCCCGTCAACCGTCACTCGTTCTTCGATCCCCGCAAGGACGGCTACACGCTGACCGCACGCACGCTCTCGAGCGACACGTGGTCGGAGAAGTGGCGGACCCACATCCCGATCACCGGCAAGACGATGACCGTGACGGACAACACCGTGTTCATCACGGGCGCCCCGCTGGTCTTCCCGACCGACGACCTCGGCGGGACCTACGCCGGTCGCCAGGGCGGCGTGCTCTGGGCCGCGTCCGCCGACGACGGCTCGAAGATCGCCGAGTACAAGCTCGACCAGCTGCCCGTCTGGGACGGCGTCGCCGCGGCGTACCACCGCCTCTACATCGTCAACCAGGACGGCAGCATCATGTGCATGGGCGGTTCAGGCGAGGCGAAGTGAACGCGCGGCGCCCCGAGATCGAGGTCGTATGACCTAGGGACGAAACCGAAGCGTTTTGATCGGAATCCCCTGCAATACACGTTTCGTGGGCGCCGTTGTTTCTGATGGAACATCACGTCGACGGCGACCCGCGTGGGTCACCCGAGACGGACCCCGCGGAGCTCATCACGCCCGTGGCAAACCCCCTCTGGAACAACGCCATGAACAAGTACCTCACCGTTGCAATTGTCGCCTGCCTCGCCACCGCGTTCGCCGCCGCGCCTTCCTTCGCCAAGGATAAGAAGGACAAGAAGGGCAGCCCCGAGGCCATGATCAAGAAGCTGGATACCAACAGCGACGGCAAGATCAGCCTCGAAGAGTTCAAGGCCGGCCCCAAGGGCGCCAAGGACCCCGCCAAGGCCGAGAAGGTCTTCGCGAAGGCCGACGCCGACAGCGACGGCTTCCTGTCCGCCGACGAGTTCAAGGCCCTGCTCGAGCACGCCAAGAAGAAGCAGAAGTAAGCCCGGTCCATCACCCCGGCGATGTTCAGCGCGCCGCGCCGACGTCGCCGGGAGGGCCCCCTTACGATCCGGACTACACCGAATGGCTGTGGCGCTGCGCAACGTGCCACAGCCATTCGCATCACACCGCGCTCCGTCTCAACCGCGCGACAATTCGGCCCAGCCACACACCTTCGACGCATGCTCCACCGCTCCGCCATCGCGACGCTGCTCACGCTCTCGTTGGTCGCCGGCCAGGCCTCCGCCCAACCCGACAGGCACGACCTCGGCCCCAAAACCGCCGACGAGCTCCTCGAACTCCACAACGCCGCACGCGCCAAGGAAGGTGTCCCCGCGCTGAAGCTCGACCCCAAGCTCACCGAAGCCGCGCAGAAGTACGCCGACTATCTCGCCAAGTCGGGCAAGAAGGGCCACCTCGCCGACGGCAACCCCGGCACGCGCATCAAGGACACCGGCTACCGCGCCATGGCCTTCGCCGAGAACATGGCCAAGGGCGAGAAATCCCCCGAAGCCGCGTTCAAGGGCTGGATGCGCTCCGACGGTCACCGCAAGAACATCCTCAACAAGGCCTACCACGCCGTCGGCTTCGGCTACGCCAAAGGCCCCGCGGGCGGCATCGTCTGGATAGCCGACTTCGGCGCCAGCGGCCCCAACAAGCCGGTGCACAGGCACAACAAGAAGTAGACGCACCGCACGCCCAGGTTTGCATGCCAAGCGCCGGGCGTTACTGCGCGCCGCAGGAGCGCAGTGCAGACACCGTCGATCCGCGAAGACGCGACGACCACCATCCACACACCGGGCGCGCAGGCCTGGGGCTTGTGGTCATGCGCTGCGTTGCACCGGGCGTTCGATGGCGTCGGTTCGGGGGACCGCGAGGCCCGTTGCATGGTGCCGTTTGCGAGCGGCGGAAGGTATAATCTGCCCGTCAACTTTCTATCGATATCGGGAGGCACCGCTTGCGACACCTCAATATCGTGCGATGGATCTGGCTGGCTCTCACGCTGGGGGCGATGACACTGCCGGGCGACATGGGACGCGTGTTCGTCGCACCCGCGCAGGCACAGACCAGCAAACCCGACACCTACTACCTCGTGAGCGTCAAGGTCGAACGCAAGAAGTACTTTCGCGAGACCCAGACGAACGAGAAGCCGCCCGCCGAGGAGTTCAAGGGCAATCCCGGGAAGATCGAGTTCAAGGTCGATCGACCGAAGTACAAGCTCGTCGCCGGGTGTCTGACCGAAGCGCCGACCTCGATCGTTGACGGGCAGACGTTCGCACTGAAGTACCAGGCCGATGCGACGTGGGAGTTTGCCGATCCGGGCTGGTCGGCGCAGATCCAGGCGTTCGGACCGGGCGCCCCGGCGAGCGTGCAGCTGCTCAGCGAACCCAAGCCGCTGACCGCCGGTCGCCACTCCCTGAACATCAACGCGTCGCCGCAGCTGAAGTTCAACGAACAGGGCGGCGTTCAGGGGACGACAAAGAACGGCGTGCGCTACCGCTGGTTCGTGGTTGCGTTTTCGTTCAACACCGGCGCGCAGTTCGACTCCGCGGGCATGTCCGCGACGTACGTTTACGCGGCGGACGAGAAGCTCGCCGGCACGCCGCCGGGCCCCGGGACGACCACGACCACCCCGACGCAGCCGACTCCACCCACCACGCCCACGCCGCCCACCACGCCCACGCCGCAAACCACGCCCACGCCGCAAACGCCGCCCGCAGCGCCGACGCAACCCACGACGCCGACGCCGCCCGCGCAGCCGACGCCGCCCGCCCAGCCGACCGCGTCGCGCTGCCCGCAGACGTGGGACCGCGACTGGAACACGACGTGGGGTCCCATGCCGGTGCGCGTGCAGGGCAATACCGCCACCGGCACGTTCACCAGATCCCGCGCCGTCGGCGGGCCCGGCACGTTCACCGCCACCGTGTCCGGCCGAACGCTGCAGGCCACCTGGCGCGCCGATGACGGCTCGTCCGAAGGCACGTTTGAGCTGTTCCTCACCGAGGACGGTTGCGGGTTCACCGGCGGCCGCGCAACAACGCGCATCAACAACGGCGGCGCGCAAGGCGCCGGTCAGGGTGGCGCACCGGACGGGCAGGACCCGTCCGTCAGCTCCGGCTCGAACTGCTGCGGCGGCGCGGGCAGTCGGCCGTGGGAGAACGCCTCGGCCCAGCTCTGCTTCGAACGATGGATCGCCGAAACGACCGCGAAGCTCAACGCGTACAACGGCAGCGCCGAGTACAACGCCCGCAAGCCGTGGCGTTTCAATCAGTACGGCCTGATGGAGGCGACGGGCATCAGCTCGGCCGGGCCCCCGCCGTACTTCAAGGACTACAACAACAACAAGTACTGGTACATGTGGGACCTCTACACAACCGACGCGAACGGCCGGTGGCGCTCCGCGGAGTGGAACGGCGCGGGCGTCGCGTCGCTGCACGACTTCGTCGGCCGCTGCGCCCCCAACCCGGCGGACCCGAACGCCAGTGGCGGTCGTGGCGGCGCTGGCGGCGGCGCTGGTGGCGGCGGCGGCGCGAACACGCCCAGCAGCGTGCCTGGCAACGTGCCGAACAATGAGATGATCCTGCTCGCGCCCGACGTCGTCGTCCCGCGCGGCGCGCCGGTCACCATCGCCGTGCAACTCATCGGCGCACGCGATGTGCTCAACATGGACTTCGCGCTCGGCTACGACCCCGCCATCGCCAACGCCGCGCCCGACGCAGAGAACGGCAGCGTCATCTCCGACCTCTCGCAGTACAAGCTCGTGCAGCCCGGCGTCTTCCGGTTCAACTTCGCCTCGCTCACCCCGTTCAACGGACGCGGCACCGTCGCCGGATTCCGCTTCATCCCCACCGGACCCGGCAAGAGCCGCACGCCGCTGACCCTCACCGTCGCCACCGTCAACGACTCGGCCGGCACGCGGCTGCCCCTCCGCATCGTCGACGGATCGATCACCATCTACGACCCCAGCGACCTGACCGATCCGAACAATCCGAAATACCCCAACCGCCCGGGCGGCGAGGACTCCGCCCGCGCCCAGGCCACGTGCTCCGGCACCGGCAGGCAGACCGTCAACGACGCGCAGTGCTGCCTGAAGATGTGGGTCGGCCTCACGCCCACCAGCCTCCACATGGACCTCAACAACGACGGTGAAGTCAACTCGCGCGACGCGATCATCGTCCTCCAGAACGTCGCCCGGGAGCTGGCGCGATGAGCCGACGCAACCCCTCACCGTCGACCGCGCTCGCCGTCGCCGCCGCGTGCCTGTGCTTCACGTGCGGCGTCGCCTCCGCGGCCGTCACGCTCAGCCTGCCCACGCTCGAATCGAACGCCGGCCAGAGCGTCGACGTGCCCATCGCGATCAAGGGCGCCAAGGGCGTCAGCGCGATGCAGGCCCTGCTCACCTACGACCCCGCCGTGCTCGAAGTGGTGACCGACGCGCAGGACCCCGACCGCACCATGACCCGCGGAGACGTCCTGCCCGACAACGCGATCCTCAAGCTGTTCACCGAAACGCCCGGACGACTGCCGCTGCTGTTCCTCGGCGGCGCCAACGCCAACGACAAGGCGATCCACGCCATCACCGGCGACGGCACGCTCGCCACCGTCCACTTCAAGGTGAAGGGCGCCGGCGGACAGAAGACCGCGCTGGCGCTGGAGAAAATCGAAGCGTTTCAGGTCAACGACATGGACCTGCTCGCCCGCGCCGAGCCCGGCGCGCTGACCGTTCGCATCGAGATCCCGTGGCTCTGGATCGGCGTCGCCGGCGGCGTCCTCCTGCTGCTCCTGCTGATCATGACCCTCCGCCGCCGACCGACCCGCGCGGCGGGATGACCGCGCGCCGCTCTGGTACGTGGACCGACGCGTCGCGCCGTGCGCACGGAAGGACGTGCCAGATCCGCCCGTTTGACGCACTGTTTCGAGTATCCGGCGCTCCTTTTTGTCCGTGTCACGCCCCATCAGCGCCCCGTTCGCGCCCCTTTTTGTCCCGTTGGTGACCCGCCTATTCGGTGGCTGGCGCGTCGACCCACGACGCGGAATAAGGAGTTACGCGATCATCGCGTCCCCGCAAGGACGTAAGTTACGTGTTGACCGTGCGACGGCGCGATCACCGCGTGCGACAACACGTCGGCGCGCACGGAATGGCAACGCGAACTCGCAGACGGGCGCGGCTTCTGAAATGGAAAATGAATCGGCGCGTCACACGCCGACGGACGTCGCGTCGTAGTACGCGTCGAGCACGGCGCGCCAGTCGTCGAGGGTTTTGACCGCGATGAAGCGGTCCTTCACGGCGTCGGGCTGCGGGTGGTGGACGGAGAACTTGATGCCGAACTTACGCATCATGCGACCGGCGAGGTTTTCGCCGTGCTCGGCGACGGAGAGCTGGAAGTGTTCGAGCAGGACGTCGCGCTGCTGCTGGACGGTCGGCGGCGTGATGGGCTGGCCGCGCATGAGCTGGTGGGCCTGTTCGAAGATCCACGGGTTGCCGATGCAGCCGCGTGCGACGGACGCGGCCTGGACGCCGGTCTGCGTGATCATGTCGAAGATCGACTGCGGCGTGAAGATGTCGCCGGAGCCGAAGATGTGGAACCCGGCGTCCATCTCGGCGCGGTAGGTGTCGGTGATCTGCTTGAGGGCGGGCCAGCGGGACGGGCCGATGTATTTCTGCTCGACGGTCCGTCCGTGCACGGTCACGCCCTTGTAGCCGAAGCGGATGGCGGCCTCGACGATGCGGTGGAAGTTCGCGGTCATCGCGTCGGAATCGTCGTAGCTGCGGCGGAGCTTGATGGTCAGCGGCACGTCGCCGGCGACGGACTGCGCGACGGCGTCGAGGATGTCGATCGCCTCCTGCGGCGCGGACAGCAGGTGGCCGCCGCGGCACTTCTTCTTGATCTTCTTGACGGGGCAGGCGAGGTTGATGTCGACCACGTCGTAGCCGAGGCCGACGAGGATACGCGAGCCCTCGGCGATCTCTTTGGGGTGGCTGCCCATGAGCTGGCCGGCGATCGGGTGGTCGTCGTCGAGGAGTTCCGCGGCCTTGAGGCCCTTGCCGCCGTTGATCAGGAAGTGATCGAGCATGGCCTCGGTGATGCAGTACGGCGCACCGTGCTTACGGGCGACCATGCGCATGGCGGCGTCGGAGTAGCCGGCGAGCCCGGCCTGGAAGAACGGCGCGGTGGCGACCCACGCGAAGGGATCGCGCGACGACGTCGTTGCACTGGCGGGCAAGCCGCCAGTGGCACACGCCGGGGTGTCGGTACGGGTTGCGTGGCTCGCCTGGATCACAGGCACATGATATGATCGTCGGCCTTATTGAGCCAAAGATGTCTGGAGGATCGATGGGTCTGCGTTCGAACATGCTGCTGCTGACGGGGCTGCTGGTGTGCGGAATGCTCGGCGGATGCAACTCCGTCAAGAGCTGGGCCGAGGACTGGAAGATGCCGTTCGTCACGCCCAAGGGCAAGGAGCTCAAGGAAGGCGAGGCGAAGGGCGGCGGCCTGCCGGACATCGGCCTGGCGGGCCTGCTCGGCACGCCCGACCCCGGCGACCAGGAGCCGCGTTACTACCCCTTCGAGGCGGAGGTCGGCGAGTCGCTGGACATCGAGGTCGAGCGTAAGGGTAACGCGATCCAGCTGGTCAACCGCACGGTGCACAGCTACAAGAACGGACAGATCTGGCTGAACCAGCAGTACGGCGCGGACCTGGCGGAGGTGCCGATCGGCGCCGGGCCGCTGCTGGACATGGAAAGCTTCATCAACGAGCACGGCGAGCGTTACCCCGTCGGGCGATTCCTGCAGCCCGACCGCGACAAGCCGCTCGTGCTGGCCGACCTGTACATCGACGGCAAGCTGCACAAGCTGGTCGTGCGGCTGGTCGACTGGCAGCACCCGTAATCCAAGTGGGACGTGGGAACGCGGAAGGCGGAAGTGATCGACGCCGCGGGTGGTGTGCTGCGCGCACGTCGGGACGCGCATGTCGCTGAAGCGACATGCGCCGGTGAGGTTTACGCCTCGCTCTCGGGGCGGAGCAGCGACTCGCGCTGGAGCATGACCTGCAGCGTGAGGGTGACCAGTTCGATCTGCGTGGCGTCGAGGCGTGTGAAGAACGGCAGCGCGATGGTGCGTGCGGCGATAGACTCGGCGTTGGGGAAGTCGCCGCGGGCGTAGCCGTAGTGCTGGCGGTAGAACGGCTGGAGGTGGATCGGCGGGAAGCCGTTGCCCGCGCCCACGTCGTGCCGCCGCATGCCGGTGGTGATGCGGTCGCGTTCCTTCTGGCCGTACGGATCGGACAGCCGCACGGCGAACACGAACCAGCTCATCTCCGTGTCGGGCCCGATGGTCGGCAGCACGAGCTCGGGGAACTCCATGAGCTTGTCGATGTACATGCACGCGACCTCGCGGCGGCGGACGAGGATCTCGTCGAGGCGCTGCATCTGCGCCAGGCCCAGCGCGGCGTTGAGCTCCGACATGCGGTAGTTGAACCCGAGCCGCTCGTGCTGGAGCATCGCGTCGGCGTGCACGGGGTCGGCGGGCTCGAGCTCGACGGGTCGGCCCTGGTCGCGCAGCGAGCGACAGATCGCCGCGAGCCGGTCGTCGTCGGTGACGATCATGCCGCCCTCGGCGCAGGTGATCTGCTTGTTGGGGCGGAACCCGAACACCGACGCCCTGCCGAACGACCCGACCGCGCGTCCCTTGTGGACCGCGCCGAACGCCTCGCAGGCGACCTCGACGAGCGGCACTTCGTGGCGTTGGGCGAGCGACTCGAGCGCGTCGATGCTGGTGGGATTGCCGAACGTCTCGGTGGCGAGGATGACCTTGGTGCGCTCGGTGATGGCCTCTTCGACGCGCTGCGGATCGAGGTTGCCGGAGGTGCGGTCGATGTCGACGAACACGGGGCGTGCGCCGGTGTAGATGATCGCGTTGGCGTTGGCGATGAAGGCGAACGGGGAGGTGATCACGTCGTCGCCGGGGCCGACGCCGAGCCCGACGAGCACGGTGTGCAGCGCGGCGGTGCCGGACGCGACGGCCACGCCGTGCGATCGGCCCACGCGTTGCGAGACGGTGTGCTCGAAGAGGTGGGTGTAGCGTCCCAGGGACAGCTGGCCGGACCGCAGCGCGTCGCCGACGGACTGAATTTCCGCGTCGGTAATATCCGGCGCCCAGAGAGGAATCTCGGTAGCCATAGGTGTTTCGGGTGCGTCGCGTGGAACCGTTGGGTGAGCGGCGTGCGGCCAGCGACGAGTGGCCGCGACGGAGGGGGTACTACTGTCCCAGCACGTTGGCGAGAGCGAAACGCTCCTGCTTGGTTTTCTTGAGGTAGATCCACGCGGCCTGGACGCGCAGCGGCTCCTGCAGCCCGGCGCCGCCCCGCACGATCAGCGCCAGCTTGTCGATCTGCGCCTGGTCGAACGCCACGCCGTGTTTCGCACGCAGCAGCAGCGCCAGCGCGTCGGCGGTGTCGCCCTTCCACTCGGTCACGCCGTCGATGAACGTCTGCGGGTCCTTCGCCTCGCTGCGGATCAGACCCATCAGGATCGCTTCCTGCGACAGCTGCGGCACCTCGTTGATCAGGTCGCCGATGATCTTCTTCGCGTCGGGCGCCTGCTCGGCGATCTGCTCGGCGGCCAGCACGACGTTCTCCAGACGCTCGCCGCGGAAGCGGTCGGGGTTCGACCCGCCCTCGGCGTTGCGGATCAGCGCCACGAGGATCGGCTCGCCCTTGTCGATCGACAACCCCTTGCCGTAGGTGAACACCCACTTGGTCAGCAGCAGGTTGTTCTCCTCGAGCAGCCTGATCGTCGGCTGCGTCGCGTCCTTGCCCGAGGCGATCAGCTTGCCGACCTCGCCGACGTGCTGCACCGTCGGCAGCTTGTCGTCCTTGATCAGCACGTCGAACGTCGAGGGATCGAGCTTCTCGGCCAGGTCGAGCACGAGCACGGCCAGACGCACGCGCTCGGCGAGGCTGTCCGTCGAGTCGTAACGCTGCGTCCACGCCTCGGCGGCGCGCGGCGCGCCGAACTTGATCGCCGCACGCAGCGCCAGGAAGCTGACCGCCGGGTCCACGTTCGGCTCCGTCGCCCACTTCATCGCCAGCGGCGCGAGGCTGTCGAAGTCGTAACGCATCGCCGACTGCAGCACCATGATGCGGATGTTGTCGACCTCACGCTGGTCGTCGCTGTTGAGCTTCTCGAGGCTCGCCATCGCCGACGCGTCGCCCAGCTGCAGCTTCATCAACGCCGCCATCGCACGCACCGCGCCGTTCTCGGCCGACATCGCGTCGGTCAGCAGCTTCTTCTCCTCCGGCGTGTCGAGCTTCTTCTCGGCCACCAGCTTCGCGGCGATGATGATCTTCACCGGCGTCTCGAGGCCCGGCCAGGTCATCATCTCCTTGCACTGCTTGTCGTTCAGCAGATCGCCCTCGATCGCCGACGACACCAGCTGGGCCTGCGTCCCGGCGTCCTTGAGGTCCGCCACGAGCTTCAGGTCCAGCACCTTGTCCTTGCTGATCTCGCCCAGAGCGAGGATGCCGTGGATCTTCAGCACCGGGTGACGCTTTTCGACCAGCCCGCTGAACAGCGGCTCGAGGTCGGGGTCGTTGAGTTGACGCAGGGCGCGTAACAGGATGTTGTGCAAGCCGTTGCTGTGTACGAGCGTGCCCTTCTTCAGCAGCCAGACCGCGGACTCGGCCGTCTCGTCCTGCTGCGCAAGCACGCCGCGCGGCGACGCAACCAGCGCCGCCAACGCCATCCCTACCGCCAACACGATCACGGATGTCTTTCTCATCCGCCCATTGTATCGGTCGTCGAGGGTCGGACAAGGCGGATCGCACCAACGTCGGAAATATGGTCGATCAGGTGCGGCGAATACGACAGGCCGCTCGCGGCTTAGCACCGCGGACGTCGGGTTCGGTGATCCTTCACCGGTGACGCCGGATGCCAAGCCGCGAGCGGCCTGCTTGAAAGTTGAGTGGTTCGGCCGTGCGCCACGGGCGGCGACCCATGGCGTGCCACTGGCGGCTTGCCCGCCAGTGTGTCGGGCATTGTGCGCAGCGCACGGGCGGGCGAACCGCCCGTGGCACACCGCGCGACGCCGCGCGCCTTACTGGTGGTTCGCTTCCTCGACGGCGCGGCGGGCGATCAGGTCGGCGAGCTGATCGATCGTGGCGACCTCCAGCGACTCGACCAGCGGCAGCGGCTTCTGATGATCGATCTGATCCTTGATGCGCTGCGCGGCGGTGACGATCGTCGAGTGGTTCGACCGGCCCAGGGCGCGGGCGAGCTCGGGGTAGCTGAGCGTCGTGAGCTGACGCGCGACGTAGATCGCCACCGAGCGGGCGAGCACGATGCGGCGGTGGCGCGACTTGCTCATGATCTGCGAGCGCTCGACGTTCAGCGTGCGGCAGGCGACCTCGATGATGTGCTCGAGGCGGACGGGCTTACGCGTCGAGCCGTCGACGTCGTCGACGTCGAGCAGGCGTGCGGTCAGCGCGTGTCCGATCGGCCGGGCGTGGGCGTCGATGCCGCGGTCCATGTGCGCGAGGGCCGAGAGCTTGGTGAGCATGCCCTCGATCTCGCGGACGGAGCCGGGCGACTGCGCGGCGATCTGCCGGGCCACGCCGTCCATCAGCGTCATGCCGCGGCGTTTGGCCAGGGCGTGGACGATGCGGACGCGCGTGTCGGGGTCGGGCGTGGAGACCTTGACGACCATGCCGGACATGAAGCGGCTGACCAGCGCGTCGGAGGTCTCGCGGATGAGCTTGGGGTGCGCGTCGGAGGCCATGACGAGCTTCGCGCCGGACTGCTCGATGGCGTCGAAGGTGTGCATGAACTCGTTCTGCGTGGCGGACTTTCCGTTGAGGAAGTGCACGTCGTCGACGGCGAGCAGGTCGAGTCGACGGAGCTTGTGCCGCAGCGCGGTCAGGCGGTTGTTGCGGACGGCGTGGATGTACTCGTTGGTGAACTGCTCGGCGGTGGTGTAGGCCCAGACGGCGCCGGGGTGCTGCTCGGCGAAGCGGTGGCACAGGCCCTGGAGCAGGTGGGTCTTGCCCAGGCCGCACGAGCCGTGGATGAACAGCGTGTCGATGCCGGCGTTGTCCTCGGCGGAGCGGCAGGCCGCGGTGAAGGCCAGCTCGTTGGACGCGCCGACGACGTAGTCGTCGAGGCTGTAGCGCAGGGCGTCACGGCGCATGATCGGCAGCTGGGCGCGGGGCGCGACGGGCGGCGCGCCCAGCGGCAGCGGCTCGCCGTTGAGCCCGCGGCGGGCGTGCGGGGCGATCGGCTCGATGGGCGGCGTGATGTTCTCCGGCGGCTTGCACTGCGCGTCGATCCGCAGACGCACCTCGGCGCCGTCACCGAGCTCGACCTCGGCGACCTCCAGCAGCTGGTCGTGGTAGTGGCTGTCGATCCAGTCGGCGATGAACCGGCTGGGCACGGTGACGATCAACGCCTCGCGGCTGAGCGTCAGCAGCGAGGCGCCGAACCAGCGGTCGTACTTGTCCTGTCCGATCTTCTGGATCAGGCGACGGCATGCGCGAGCGTTCCCCGCAACTTGAGTGAGTGATGTGGTCAACTTGATAAGCCCCTGAGCGCTTTCCTGGCGTGTGCGAATCCGTTCGCCGTCGCGACCCTGCGACGGCCTCACAAACACCTCGCGTCCATGCCGTGGCGATGACAGAGCGATAGCGCACCCGGAACGGCGTACTGCTTGAAGTACCGTTGGGAGGTTTGCCGTGACGCTTGCCCCGCCGGTCGAATCCGTGACCGGTGAGTTGCCAAAATACGCGTAGAAAAACCCCAGTCAACGGCGTTTTGGCAAACCCCTTGGCTTGACATCGCGGAATGACCCGAACCTGCGCGACTTGCGAGCGCAAAAAAAATCTTATCCCCGGGCGCGCACGAGTGGTGGATAAAAGTGTGGATAACTTGGCGTTCAGATCGCGTTAGTCGCGCCGAGGTCGCGCACGGAGCGGATCATCGCAAGCTTCTTGCTCGTGCGAGAAAAGCCGAAGCGTCGGTAGAGCTTCATCGCGGGCGCGTTGTGTTCATCGACGGCGAGCGTGAGGTAAGGCTGACCGCGCTGACCGCACTGCCACATGCCGTGGCGCAACAACAACGCGCCGATCTTGCGCCCGCGGAACTTCGCGGCGAGGCCGAGGTACACCAGCTCGACGCACGCCGCGGCGGGCACGGGGTTCAGCAGCATCACGCCCGCCGGTTCGTCGTCGACGCGGACCAGCGTCCACAGCGACGGCTCGAAGCGGCCGGTGGCCATGTGTCCGGCGAGCACGTCACGCGTGTCGCGCAGGCCGCGCAGCTTCGGGCAGTCCTGCGTGTCTTCGTAGCTGGCGTCGAGCATGGCCATGAACTGCTCGCGGCGATCCTCCGCCCAGCACGACAGCGTCACGTTGTCCGGCGGCGTGGGGCGCGGGGCCCGCGGCGTGACGCGCAACTGCATGTAACACAACGTCGTGAGGACATCGAAGCCGGCCATCTCCAAGGCGCTGCGCTGCAGGCCCTCACCCGGCGACAGCAGCGCCTGGCTGAGGGTGACCTGCGACGGCGGGACGTGGCCGACGGCCACGTCGACGAGCTGCGCCATGCCGTGGACGTCTTTTTTCTTCGCCCGCGACATGAACACGAGCCCCGTGCGGCCGACCTGCGGCAGCAGGAGCACGACGTCGACGAGCAGGCCGTCGGGCCCGTAGCGTCCCCACAGGTGCTCGAGGGACATGCCGGTCTGCTCGGCGTAGGTCAGAAACTGCTCGGCGCGTACCTGAGAGGTGATTCCGGTGGCGTAGGCGAGCAGGCCGATGGCCTCGGAACGGTCGGCCGGACGAAGCCGCGCGATGGCCGAACCGTCGGGAAGCGAGTAAGGTCCGTCACCCGGCTGAAGCGGCGGGCGGATATTTGTTGGATCTTTCGGAGTGTCAGAGCGTTGACGCATCGGGGTCTGTCGGTAGAATGTCCTGTCAGTCCTAACCATAGGAGTGTAGCATGATGCCGACCTACCGCACATCTTGTGCCGCGGTGCTCGCATTCCTCGCCGGGGTATGCCTGGGATCGCTGCCGCAAACCGCGTCCGCGGGTTACCCCGAGCCGGAAATCGTCACCACCGCCTGGGAGCTGGACTTCTCGTTCCAGAAGCCCGACATCATCGCCGTGCGCATGCCCGGCGAGGATCGCACGCAGCTGTTCTGGTACATGGTCTACACCGTGTCGAACAAGACCGGCGAAGATCAGATGTTCATCCCGAACATCTGGATGCTGACCGACGGCGGCGACCTGATGCAGGCGAACCAGAACGTGCCGCCGGTCGTGTTCCGCGAGATCAAGGCCGAGACGAAGAACGTGCTGCTCGAGAGCCCCGCGAAGGTCGTCGGACGCCTGCTGCAGGGCCCGGACAACGCGCGCGACTCGGTGGCGATCTGGCCCGTGCCCGATCACGACGTGAACTTCGCGAACGTCTTCATCGGCGGCCTGAGCGGTGAGACGCACGAGATCAAGGACGCCCAGGGCAAAGATCACCTGATGAAGAAGACGCTGATGATCGACTACCAGCTGCCCGGCGACCAGGTCCACATCCGCAACAAGAAGTTCCTGAACAGGGGCTCGCGCTGGATCGTCCGCTGAGGTCCACCCGGCCCCGCCGATCGCTCTGTGAATTCGACTTGCCCAGCCGGTGGGCGATCGGTATACTTCTCGGCTCGCTGTCGAACGGTCGCCAGCAAAAGACACGCTAACTCACGCACCCAAGGTGACGTCATGGCACATAAAAAGGGACAGGGTAGCTCGCACAACGGTCGCGACTCGAACCCGCAGTACCTGGGCATCAAGCTCTACGGCGGCGAGACGGCCAAGGCCGGCGCGATCATCGTCCGCCAGCGCGGCACGAAGTTCAAGGCCGGCTACAAGGTCGCCATGGGCACGGACGACACGCTGTTCGCCCTGGCCGAGGGCAAGGTCCGGTTCTCCGGCCGCCGCGTCCACATCGACCCCGCCGACGGCACCGGCCCCGCCCACAGCGGCAACTGATACGGGTCGACATCCCACACGAACTCACGAGGGCGGCCAGACGGTCGCCCTTTTTATATGAGGAGACAGGAGACAGGAAACAGATAACAGACTTCAGCGCCGCGCGTCGCTGTCACCTGTGCCCTGTCGCCTGTCCCCTGAACAATGCTCGTTGACTCAGCCACAATCGAGGTCATCGGCGGTCGCGGCGGCGACGGATGCATGAGCATGCGCCGCGAAGCCTTCATCCCCAAGGGCGGGCCCGACGGCGGCGATGGCGGCAACGGCGGCAGCGTATACCTCATCGCGTCGCTCGGCGTGGACACCCTGCTCGACATGGCCGGACGACACCACTGGCGCGCCGACAACGGTCAGCCCGGACGCGGCAAATCGCAGACCGGCGCGTCCGGCGAAGATCTCTACATCAAGGTGCCCCCCGGCACGCTCGTCTACGACGACGAGACCGGCGACCTCATCGACGACCTCGACACCGTCGACAAGGTGCTGCTCGCGGCCAAGGGCGGTCGCGCCGGCCTCGGCAACGAATCGTTCAAGAGCGCGACCAACCAGGTGCCCCGTCAGTCCACGCCCGGCGAACAGGGCGAGCGGCGGCGCCTCCGCCTCGAGCTCAAGCTCATCGCCGACATCGGCCTCGTCGGCAAGCCCAACGCCGGCAAGTCCACCCTGCTGTCGCGCCTGTCCAAGGCCCGGCCGAAGATCGCCGACTACCCGTTCACCACGCTCGAGCCGCAGCTGGGCATCGCCGAGCTGACCGACCACCGCCGCCTGGTCATCGCCGACATCCCCGGCCTGATCGAGGGCGCCGCGGAGGGCGCGGGCCTGGGCCACGAGTTCCTCCGCCACATC
Source organism: Phycisphaera sp. (assembly GCA_016125285.1). Classification (GTDB taxonomy): domain Bacteria; phylum Planctomycetota; class Phycisphaerae; order Phycisphaerales; family Zrk34; genus RI-212. The sequence continues at coordinate 169,085 of WGMA01000020.1, read as the reverse complement.
GAGCGCACCGGCGTGCTCGTCCACGTCGTCGAGCTCGCCCCCACCGACAACTCCGACCCGATCGAAAACTACCACGTGATCAACAACGAGCTGAAGGGCCACTCCGAGGTCCTCGCCGCCAAGCATCAGATCATCGCGCTCAACAAGACCGACCTGCTCGGCGGCGAGGAAGACGTCGCCACCGCGGTCGACCTGTTCCAGAAGGAACTGCACCAGCCGGTGTTCCCCATCAGCGCCGCGTCCGGCGCCGGCGTCCGCGAACTGCTCGACGAATGCTACCGCGTCGCCAAACCCGAGCAGGACGACGCGGGCTGGTCGGCGTAGGTCAATCGACAACTTCCTTAATGCTTAGCGACGCCGCGTGCGACCACGATCAATTGAAATAATTGTCTCGCCAATACTGATGCGCCATACGCGCCGCGGGCGTATTCTCATTCGCCTTGAAGTACTCGGACAGGTTCGCGTGCCCGCGATCAAGAGTGACTATGTAGTGAACAGCCAGCGCCGATTGCCACGCGCCCACATAGTGAAACCAATCATCGTCGACCGGAAGCCCCTCGTAAGTCTCGAACGCGGCAACCGCCGACTTTGCGTCGTCCGGCGCATACGAAAAGTGTAATACCAGGAGATCCGCCACGATCTTCAAGAGATGTTGTGTTTCCGGATCGTTGCTCATGGCGGCCAGTCACGATAACACACGGCAAGCCGTGTCGCTAAGCCTGGCCTAAAACACTAGCGGCCCACGCGATCAAGCACCGCCTGCCATTCGTCCGACAAACCACGCTTTGCCGCCCACTCCTGAATGTACGTGCGGTCGATCGGTTCTCCGGACGTCAGCAGCATGCTGGCAATATCGCGCAGGTGCTTCTCCGATCCGCCTTCCTTGTAGTACTCGAGCTTCTTGAGGATCACGTCTTCGGGAGCCGCGAGCATGACCTTCGCCACGCCCGGCAGCGAACGCTCCTTCCGACGTGACAGTCGCGTACGATCGTACAACTCATGACGAGCGATCATGAAGTCGACCTTCAGCATCGATGCGCCGTGAATGACATTGAATTGCCCTCCGCTCCGTGACGCTTCGATCGCGGCTTCGCGACTTGCGTAGAACTCGGGCTCGGGAAATCGGCGAAGAAGCGCGTCAAGCCGTTCGTCATCGGCGTCGACGAACACCACGATGTCAATGTCGTGCGTGTAACGATTCTCGCCATAGAACGACGAGGCGATCGAACCGGTTACGAAGTAACTGATGTCGGCACCCCGCAGCGCGTCGACCGTGATAGCGATCAGTTCAGATGGCGTCACCGAACAGTCTCCGCATCGCTTCACGCCGGACCTGATCGTCGGGCCACTGGGGGTGTTGTTGCCGCACGGCCTCAAGCACCATGTCCCGGCCAAATTCCATCATGTCGAACGTCGACTGGACCCGCTCGTACCCGCTGCGCTGGCGAAGGACCGCCACCATTTCGGCGTCCAACAGCTCAATGTCTTGGTGCTTGACCGCCATCGTTGAATTATACGCGGGAACCGGCTCGTCACGTTACCAGCTTGTCGAGATCCACCACCGCGCCGTCGGCGGTCAGCGGGCCGGACTTCGGGCGGTCGGCGCGGAGGCGGTGGATGAGTGCGGCCATGTCGTTGTGCAGCGGCGCGGTGAAGGTCATGCGCTGGCCGGTCGCGGGGTGGTCGAACTGCAGCACCGCGGCGTGCAGCGCGGGGCGGCGGAGGATCAGGTCGTCGCGCTTGCCCATCGCGTCCCAGATCTTCACGCCGTCGTCCTTCTTGCGGGCGAACGTCACGAACGGCGTCGACCCCGCGGCGTGCGGCGGCTCGGCGATTTCCGGTTCGCCGATCGGCTCGCCGCCGTAGATGATATCGCTGACGATCGGGTGGCCGAGGAAGCCGAGGTGCACGCGGATCTGGTGCGTCCGGCCGGTCTTCAGTTCGAGCTCAACCATGCTGAACCCGTCGTACACCTCGCGCACGCGGTAGATCGTCACGGACGGGCGGCCGTGGCGGTCGTGGCGCACGGCGTACGCCTCGGTGACTGTCTGGTGCTTGCCGATCGGCTGATCGATCACGTCGCCCGGCGGCTTCATCTCGCCGTGCACGATCGCGATGTAGTACTTCTGCACGGTCCGCAGCTCGAACTGCCGGCCGATCTTCCCGTGCGCGTCGTCGGTCTTCGCGACGACCATCGCGCCGGTGGTGTCCTTGTCGAGGCGGTGGATGATGCCGGGGCGGAACTCGTCGACGCCGATGCTCGACAGCGCCTCGAGCCCGTTGGCCGCGACGTCCTTGAAGTGCCACGCCAGCGCGTTGACCAGCGTGCCGTGCAGGTTCGACCGTGCGGGGTGCACGACGAGGTCCGCCTGCTTGTTGACGACGATGATGTGCTCATCCTCGTAGAGGATCTCGATGGGGATGTCCTCGGCGGGGATCTGCTTGAGCGACGGCGGCGGCACGAGCACGTCAACCACGTCGCCGTCGCGCAGGATCGTCGACGACTTGGGCGTCTTGCCGTTCACCGTCACCGCGCCCTCGTTGATCAGCTTCTGGAGGCGCGACCGGCTCAGGCCCTCGAGGTGCGACTGCAGGTACAGATCGAGGCGGCGGTGCACGTCACGCTTGAGGATGAACCGCTGATGCTGCGCACCGTCGGACTCAACGACGGCGTCGCCTTCGTCAATCGGCAGCGGTCGGAAGTTGTCGGAGCGATCAGCCATGGGGGTGCGGTGGTGTGAGAAACGGCGTCAAGGGGAATTTATCATTGGTCATTGGTCATTGGTCATTTAAGTAAGGCACAACCGGCGTCGCAGGAAGCGACAAATGAAAAATGATCAATGACAAATGATCAATGACAAATCCGCTGACGCGTCTCACCGTGCCGATCACTTGCCGTCAGACTTCGGCGCATCGTCCGCCGGCTTGTCCGTGTCCGGCAGCAGCGGCTTGCTCGCGCCGGTGTTCGGCAGGTTGGCCGGGTCGAGCTGCGGCAGCAGCGGCGTGGGCCGCGTGGGTGTCGGCGGGCCCTGCGGCGCGAGCGGACCGAGCGGGCCCAGCGGCGGGTGACCGGCGGGCAGATCGCCGCCCAGCTTCGGCGGCGCCGGCGCCGGGAACGTCACCGGCTCGGCGACCGTGTCGAGGTTCGCCGCGAGCTTCCCGGCCTTCTCCGCGAGGCTCGGCCAGCTGTCGCCGGCGTCGGCCTGGATCTTGCCGTACTGCTCGGCGGCCTTGCCAAACTCACGCAGCGACTCGTACGTCGCCGCCAGCCCGAAACGGGCGTTGAGCACCTGCAGCTTCGACTGATCGAGATTGATCACGCGCTCGTACAGCGTCGCGGCGTCCTTGAGCTTGCGGTCACGCTCCTCGTCATTGGCGGCCGGCGCGGCGGCGCCCGCGGGCGACTGGTTCGGCATCAGCCCCAACGCCGAGCGGTAGCTGTTGTCCGCGGCCTTGAGCAGCGCGTAGCCGCTGAAGTGATCCACGCCGTCGTGACGCGCCGCCACGTCCTGAATGATCTGCGGCGAGTCCGTCTCGGCCAGCTCCGCGTAGGCCGCCTCCTTGGCCGTGATCGCGTGCGAGTTCCACCACCGCATGCCCAGCACGCCCACGAGGAACGCGAGGATCACGATCATGGTGGTCATGCCGTACTTCTGCCAGTACTCCCCGAAGTGGGTGATGAAGTACTCCAGATCGTTCTGCTTGATTTCGTGGCGTTCCTGGCTGTCCATGGCGTGTGCGGGCCTGCTGTTAAGGGGCGTTCGGTCCGTGCAATCGGTAGCCGAACAGTGTAGCGGCGCGGCTGGGGGCGGGCAACGCGACCCGCCGCAGCCGACGCCGCAAGATCCGCTGGCGAAGCGTCCGCCTCGGGCGGGCACAAAAAAAGCCCCGGCCGACTCGACCGGGGCTCTTTGCTCTGTGTGAAACGCGGCGGGCGATCAGTTGTTCGCCGGGGCCGGGTCCTTCGCCGGCTTGTCGACCTTGAGGTCCGGCGCGGGGGCCACGACGTCGGGCGACACGACGATCTTCTCACCGGCCTTGATGTGGGCGACCTTGTCGTCGAGTTCCTTGATCTTCTCGTTGATCTTCGCCATCGCTTCCAGGCCGCGCTTGCGCTGCTGCTCGAGCATGTCACGCTCGGTGACGTAGGCCATGAGCGTGGCGTTGGAGGCGCCGACCTTCTTGAAATCGCCGGTGCTGACCTTCGCGAGCATCGATTCGAGGGCCGCGGACAGCTGGAGGTCGGCCTGCTTGTCCTTGAGCCACTCGGGGGTGATGCGTTCGGGCAGGTCGCCGCCCTTGCCGTCGTCGCCGCGGATCACGTCGCTGTCGCGGCGCATCTCGTTCATCTTGCGGATCTGGTCCAGGTTCATCGGCACGTAGAACCCGTCGTTGGGGTCGACGCCCCACACGTCGGCGCCGGGCAGCTTGTGGATGTTGCGGCCGGACGGCAGGTAGTAGTGCGCCGTGGTCAGCTTGATCGCGCCGGCGCCGCTGCGGAGGCCCATGACCTGCTGCACCGACCCCTTGCCGTAGCTGCGCGTGCCGAGGATCGTCGCCCGGCCGTTGTCCTTCAACGCGCCCGACACGATCTCGCTGGCCGACGCGCTGAACTCGTTGACCATCACGATCAGCGGGAAGTCCGCCTCGGTCTCGGCCTGGGCGTCCCAGACGCGCTCGGGGCTCGTGCGGCCCTTCGTCGAGACGATACGCCCCGACTTGAGGAACATGTCGCTGATGCGGATCGCCTGCTCCAGCAGACCGCCGGGGTTGAATCGCAGGTCGATGATCAGGCCCTTGGCGCCGTCGGCCTTGAGCTTGTCGAGCGCTTCCTTGAGCGCGTCGGCCGTCGGGTCCGAGAACTGCGTGATCCGCACGTAGCCGATCTTCGCTTCCTTATCCAGCATGAAGTCCCAGTGGTGCTCGCCGTCGCGTGTGAATCCCTTGACGGTCTGGATCTGGATGCGCTTGCGGGTGATGGTGATCTCTTTCTCCATCCCGTCGACGTGGCGGATCTTGAGCACGACGTCGGTGCCCTCGGGGCCGGTGATCTTCTCGACCGCCTGCTGCGTGGTCAGCCCGTCGGTCGCCTCGCCGTTGATGAGCATGATGACGTCGCCGGCCTGGATGCCGGCCTTGAACGCGGGGCTGTCCTCGAGCGGGCTGACGATCGTCAGCAGCCCGTTCTCCGAGCTGATCTCCGCGCCGATGCCGCTGAAGCTGCCGCGGGTCTGCTTGTCGAACGCCTTGAGCACCTCGGGCGAGAAGTACGTGGTGTGCGGATCGTTGAGCGTGTTGACCATGCCCTCGATCGCGCCCTCCATCATCTTCTTCTGATCGGGCTCTTCGTAGTAGTAGCGGGTGATCTCCGAGCGGACATCCACCAGCGTGTCGAAGAACTCGTAGGCGTCGCCGCGTGCGATCGAGTCGGTGCTGCGGCCAAGGAAAACGCCAGCCAGCAGGGCCAGCAACATCATCTCGAACTTGATCCGATTCATATGTGTCGAACTCCCGTAGGTTAGGGCCTCCCCATCTTAGGCAACACCGAGGCTCACGGGTAGTTCGAAAATCGATCCGCGGCGGTTCGGGCTCGGCGCGAGAAACCGGCGCGACCGCCTCCCCGACCCCCGCCTCAAGCCTCCAACCCCCGCCACCTGCTACGATGCATGCATGACCGAGTCGATCGTGACATCCGTACGCAAGGAAAAAGCCGTGCTCGCGGCCGTGCTGCACAGCGCGCCGGGGCTCGATCACCGCACGAAGGCCCCCACCGATCCGTTCGACGAGCTGCGATCGCTCGCGGAGGCGGCCGGGGCGATCGTGGTCGACGAGATCTACCAGATCAAGCAGCGGCCCGACGCCGGCACGTACATCGGCTCGGGCAAGCTCGACGAGATCGCCGACCTCGTGCGGGCCCACGACGCACAGGTCCTCGTGTTCGACAACGACCTGTCTCCGTCACAAATCCGTAACATCGAGAAGATCGTCGAGATCAAGGTGCTCGACCGCAGCGAGCTGATCCTCGACATCTTCGCCAGCCGGGCGCGCACGCACGAGGCGAAGCTGCAGGTCGAGCTGGCGCAGCTCGAGTACACGTACCCGCGGCTCCGCGCCATGTGGAGCCACCTCGAGCGCATCGGCGCCGGCGCGGGCGCGGGCATCGGCACGCGCGGCCCCGGCGAGCAGCAGATCGAGACCGACCGCCGCATCGTCCAGCGCCGCAAGGCCGAGCTCCGCCGCGAGATCGACCGCATCCAGGACCGCAAGCGGCGCGAGGTCAAGGCGCGCAACACCGACTTCTACACCGTCGGCCTCGTCGGCTACACCAACGCCGGCAAGTCCACGCTGTTCAACAAGGTCACCGGCGAGGACGTGTACGTCGCCGACAAGCTGTTCGCGACGCTCGACACGCGGACGCGACGCTGGGACCTCGGCGGCGGCGACGCGGTGATGCTGTCCGACACCGTCGGGTTCGTCCGCGACCTGCCCCACCACCTCGTCGCGTCGTTCCGCGCCACGCTCGAGGAGTCGATCCACTCCGACCTGCTGATCACCGTGCTCGACGTGTCCGACGCGCACGCGGAGGATCACCTGCGGACGGTCCGCAACGTGCTGGGCGACATCGGGGCAGACGATCAGCAGCAGCTGCTGGTGCTCAACAAGGCCGACCGCCTGCCCGACAACGCGCAGCTGCTGCTGTGGCAGCAGCGCGAGCCGAAGTCGCTGGCGATCAGCGCGGCGACGGGCGACGGCGTCGACCGGCTCGTCGAGGTCGTGCGCGAGCACCAGCGCGGCCGGTCGCGCACGCTGACGCTGCGCGTGCCGCTGTCCGACGGCAAGGCGATGAACTTCCTCGAGAACCGCGCCAAGATCTCCGGTCGCGACTACGACACCACGCACGCGACGCTGACGCTGACGATCGGCCAGCGGCAGCTCGATCAGCTCAAGGCGATGGGCAGCCGCTTCGAGATCGTCGGTGAGGTCGGCGTAAAGAAGTAGCGCCGACGCCCCGCGGGCCGCACGGTTGGGCTACAATGCCCGCGTTCCGTGAGTGCTCCGTCGGGGGACGTTGGCATGTCGAACGAATCACAGAGGATGCCCGCCGAGACGCTGTCGCCGCCGCCGTTGTCGACGTCGCACGCGCCCGTCGCGCCGCTGTCCGCGCCGACGTCGCAACCCGCGCCGCTGTACGACGCGGTGACCGACGCCGAGTTGCTCGCGCCGTTTGTGGCGCCGATCGAGCCGGTGCGCGTGTCGGCGATGTACCGGCTGACGCTGGCGGTCGTGGCGCTGTTCATGGTGCTGCTGCCGCTGGTGTACGTGGGCCTGACGGCGGGCACGGCTTGGGCGCTGTATCACTACGCGCCGAAGGACGTGGGGTTCTGGTACATCGTCGCGGTGATCTGCGGGAGCATCGGCGTGCTGTTCATGATCAAGCCGCTGTTCGCCCCGCGCAAGAAGGACGCCCCGCCGCTGACGCTCACACGCGAGGACCAGCCGCGGCTGTTCGCCTACGTCGAGGCGCTGTGCCGGACGGTCGGCGCGCCGATGCCGCGGCGGATCGACGTCAACGCGCAGGTCAACGCCTCGGCGTCGCTGCGACGCGGCGTGTGGAGCCTGTTCGGCAGCGACCTGGTGCTGACGATAGGCCTGCCGCTGGCCAGCGGGCTGAACCTCCGCCAGCTCACCGGCGTGCTCGCGCACGAGTTCGGCCACTTCGCCCAGGGCGGCGGCATGCGCGTCACCTACGTCATCCGCAGCGTCAGCGGCTGGTTCGCACGCGTGGTCTACGAACGCGACGCCTGGGACCGCGGCCTCGAGGCGATCTCCGAGCACGCCCCGCACATCCTCATCGCGCTGGTGCTCTACGCGACGCGCCTGTTCGTCTGGTGCACGCGGAAGATCCTCTGGCTGCTGATGCACGTCGGGCACGCCGCCAGCTGCTCGATGTTGCGTCACATGGAGTACGACGCCGACCGCTACGAGGCGCGTGTGGCCGGAAGCGACGACTTCGCCGTCACGTCGCGGCGCATCCCGCTGCTGAACGTCGCGAACAAGTCCGCGCACGACCGGCTCGGCGAGGCGTTCCGCGAGGGCCGGCTCGGCGACGACCTGATCAAGATGATCCTCGCCAGCGCCGACAAGCTCGAGAGCGACGAGAAGGTCATGAAGAAGCTGCGCGAGCTGGTCGACGAGGAGAAGACCGGCTGGTTCGACACGCACCCCGCCACGCCCGACCGCATCGCCAGCGCCGAGCGCGAGCACGCGCCGGGCGTCTTTCACCTCGAGTCGCCGTCGACCGTGCTGTTCCGCGACTACGACCGGCTGTGCAAGGCGGTCACGCTGCGGTACTACCGCGACGCGATCGGCCCGGACTTCGACGCGCAGAAGGGCCTGGTGCCCACCGACGAGCTGCTCGCCGAGCAGGCGGCGATCGACGAGGCGCACAAGACGCTGTTCCGATTCTTCCGCGGCCAGCTGCTCGGCTGCGAGCAGGTGTTCCTGCCGATCACGCGGCTGCACGAGCCCGAAGACCCGCGCGCCACCGCGCAGCGGGTCAAGGCGCTGCGCGACCAGATGATGGCGACGGTCGACGACGTGAAGGCGACGCTCAAACGCTACGACGAGGCCGACGCCAAGCGGCGCGACGCGACGTTCGCCATGGCGCTGTTCGACGCCGAGATGCGATTCCAGGCGTCGATGTTCGGCCTCAAGGCCGAGGCGACCGGCGGCAAGAAGTTCACGCGTGTCGACGCGAACCGGCTCAAGGAGGAGAAGGACCGCGAGTGCAACGAGTGCCTCGCGCACGTCACCGCGTTCCGCGACGCGGGGATCGAACGCCTGCTCGGCGGGCTGCAGCTGCTCAGCCATCCGTCGATCACACGCAAGGTGCCCGACAGCGCGCGGCTGATGGACGAGAGCAACCAGCTGCTCGCCACGCTCGCGGCGCTGCAGCCGGTGTGGAAACGCGTGCAGGACCTGCGCGAGCACTTCGCGGTGTTCGGCCTGCTGCTGAACAACCTCGGCGGCAACGAGCAGCACGGCCCGCTGATCAAGAGCATCCTCGCACGCTCCGACCGCATCTGCTGCCTCGTCAAGGACCTCCGCCTCGCGCTGAGCCACAACAAGTATCCGTTCAGTCACGTCCGCGGCGTGGTGACCATCGGCGACTACGCGCTGCACAAGCCGCCGACCAGCAAGGAAAACGTCGGCGAGGTGTTCGGCGCGGCCGAAGGCACGATCGACCAGCTCGTCACGCTCTACTTCCGCTGCATGGCGCACCTCGCCCACGCCGCTGAACAGGTCGAGACCGCCCTCGGACTCGAACCGCTGCCCGACCCGCCGAAGGAAGATGCGGAGGACGAGGCGAAAGCGGATCAGCAGCGCAACACATAGCCCTGGGCTCGCCCGGGGTCATCGACCGAATATCACGGTGGTACCGAATTCGCCGCGGTGTCCCCCGGCAAGCCGGGGGCTATATCGGCGTGACGGTCGGCCGCGGCAGGCCCAGGAAGTTGGCCAGCAGCAGCGGGCCCTCGGTCGTCAGGAAGCTTTCGGGGTGGAACTGCACGCCCTCGACCGGCGGGCCGTCGTACTTGCGACGAACGCCCATCACTTCGCCCTCTTCCGTCCACGCGCTGACCTCCCACTTCGACTCGTCGATGGTGTCGCGGACGATCACGAGGCTGTGGTAGCGCGTGGCGGTGAACGGGTTGGACAGGCCTTCGAAGATGGTGCGGCCGTCGTGGTGGATGGGCGAGGTCTTGCCGTGCATCAGGCGGTAGTTGCGGGTGACGGTCATGCCGTGCGTGTAGCCGATGCACTGGTGACCGAGGCAGACGCCGAAGATCGGAACCTTGCCCTCGAAGCGTGTGATGATGTCGTTGCTGACGCCGCCCTCTTCGGGCGTGCAGGGCCCGGGCGAGATGATGATGCGCTCGGGCTTCATCGCCTCGGCCTCGTCGGCGGTGATCTTGTCGTTGCGCACGACACGCAGGTCCAGCGACGCGTCGAGTTCCCCGATGCGCTGCACGAGGTTGTAGGTGAAGCTGTCGTAGTTGTCGATGAGCAGGATCATGGTCTGTGGCCAGTAGTCAGGTGTCAGGTATCAGTGGTCAGTGCGACCAAGGATAGTCGCGGAACGCGACGCTGACTACTGGCACCTGACTACTGACCACTGCCGCTACGCCGCTTCCCCCCAGTCCGCGATCCCGTCGAGCGTGACGAGGAACAGGTGATCGGTGATCGGGTAAGGCAGCTTGCGGTAATCGGAGGCGATGTGCGGGCGGAGGCGGTGGATCAGGTCGTCGTGCGTGCGCGGGAAGGCGATGAAGCGGTCGCGCGTGGGGATGGCGACGAGGAAGTTGCCGCCGAGCTCGGGCGCCAGGGCCTTGTAGACGGGGGTCAGCAGCAGGCGGGACGCGTCGTAGCCGTCGCCGACGTTCAGCACGGCGGTGCGTTCGTCGTCCTGCACGTACAGCTCGACGTTGAGCGTGGGCTCGCGCATCTTCAGGTTCTGCCGGGCGATCGTGTCGAGCTCCTCGATGTCCACGCCCCAGCGGATCATCTGCTCGATGGTGACCGCGGTCTCGGCGCCGGTCGTCAGGTCGATGACGTAGAGGATGACGGTGTCGTGGATGAACGGCTGGTAGGCGACGTGGCCGGTGCGCCGCCGCTGGAAGTCGTCCATCGGGTAGATGCGCGGCATGACGCGCGGCGCGACGACGTCGAAGCTCAGCGTCAGCTCCTCGAAGCGCATCGCGTCGAGCTGGCCCTCGACGAAGCGGTCGATCATCACCGCCACGTCGTCGACGTCGATGTCGCACGTGAGCATCGCGCGGAACAGGTCCCGCAGATCGACAGCCCGCTTGTCCACGGCGACCTCGAGCGGCCCGGTGATGTCCAGGCGATGCCCCGAGGCGCGTCGCAGAAAATGACGGTGCACGATCTCGGTAAACGCTTCAGGCTCTCGCGGCAGGTCCATGGCGCAACTCCTTACAACCCAAGTTGTCCCTGTACCTCAGACGTGGTGGCTCCCCGCCACTGCCTCATGATAGCCGGGCGTGACGCCGGTAACCAAGAAGATTTACGACAGTTACAGAACAGATTTTCCATTTTCCATTTGCCGTTTTCCATTTTTCATTTCAGACCCCGGCCGCCCCACCTCGGAGGGTTCGCAAATGGAAAACGGCAAATGGAAAATGGAAATTGGAAAATGCACCGTCCGACGCCCCCTTTGCCATTCCCGCCCGAGCCGCTACCATGCCCGCTCGATTGACATAAAAACTTCGGAGTAAACCACCATGGCTGAGCAGAAAGCAACGAACATCACCTGGCACGAAGGCGACGTCACCCGCGCCGAGCGCGAGCAGCTGACCGGGCAGAAGGGCGCGACCCTCTGGCTGACCGGCCTGTCGGGCAGCGGCAAGTCCACCGTCGCGTGCGCCCTCGAGCAGGCGCTGCTGCACCTCGGCGTCAACAGCTACCGCCTCGACGGCGACAACATCCGTCACGGCCTGAACAAGAACCTCGGCTTCTCGCCGGAGGACCGCACCGAGAACATCCGCCGCATCGGCGAGGTCGCCAAGCTGTTCTCCGACGCGTGCATCCTCACGTCGACCAGCTTCATCAGCCCCTACGCCGCGGACCGCGACATCGTCCGCGCCCTGCACGCCGAGGCGAAGCTGCCGTTCATCGAGATCTACATCGAGTGCCCGCTCGAAGTCGCCGAGTCGCGCGACCCCAAGGGGCTGTACAAGAAGGCCCGCGCCGGCGAGATCAAGGGTTTCACCGGCATCGACGCCCCGTACGAGGCCCCGACCAACCCCGAGCTGGTCATCGACACGTCGAAGCTCAGCGTCGAGGAAGCCGTCGAGACGATCATCGGCTACCTCCGTGACAACGACCTGCTCGCCGCGGAGTAATCCGCCAGGCCGATGCTGGTTGCTGGATGGCTCGCTACGCTCGCGATGCGGGCGGCCAAAGCGATACGCCTGAAACACCAAGATCGCCACAGAGCCCCGGGCTTCGCCCCGGGGCTTTTCATTTACTGACCGTACCACAAGCCCCCGAACGAGCATCCGGCATCGCGAGCGCAGCGAGCCATCCCGCATCAGGCTTCACCGCGCCTGCCTGATTGACGCAATTCATCTTCCCCTCACGCAACCGATCATTTACACTATGCCCCGTGGCGTCAGGGGCGACGTCACGTGCAGTGAGGACGTATCGACATACCACAGGAGTCCGACCGTGATCCGCATCGCTATCGCTATGGCTGTTGCCGTGACTTTGGGCCTGTCCACGACGAGCTTCGCCGCTGACCCGATCTCGACGATCGCCGAGATGGTTGGCGCCTCGACGCAGACCGCCGACGAGGGCGGCGCGAATCTCTTCGGCGCCAAGCAGATCGACGTCAACGTCATCGGCGGCGCGTTCACCGGCATCAACAACGTCGAGACCATCTACTTCGGCGGCGTCGACGTCGACTGGTTCTTCTGGGACGACCTGTCGTGCGTCACCGAGCTCGTCGGCTACGGCGTGCAGCAGGACGAGGACCGCCTCGGCGGCGACAACGACAACTCCGCCGGCGTCGGATTCAACCTGCTCGGTCGCTGGCACTTCCTCAAACGCAACGACGACAAGATCAAGGTCTTCGTCGAGGCCGGCGCCGGTCTGGCGTACTTCAACGACAACACGCCCGGCCCCGAAGGCACGCACTTCAACTTCACCCCGCAGGGCGGCGTCGGCGTCAAATGGCGCTTCGCGGACAACATCGGCCTCATCGCAGGCGTCCGCTACCTCCACATCTCCAACGCCAACATCCACGGCTCCGACCGCAACCCCGGCATCGATTCCATCGGTGGCTACGGCGGTCTGACCATCGACTTTTAACCGCGGCTCCCTCTCCCTCGAGGGAGAGGGCCGGGGTGAGGGTGAATCCATCGAACACGCTGCAACGTTCGCGTGGCGTACGCCGCGTGCGAAGATGCGACCCCCTCACCCAACCTCTCCCCCACCCGGTGGAGAGGGGTTACCCGAACCATGGACCCCAACACGCTGGAAGTTCGCCTGACCGCCCTGACGAGGGCACGCGTCGCGGTCTTCGGTGACTTCTGCCTCGACGCCTACTGGCTCATCCCAGACGAAGGCGACGACGCGGAGATTTCCGTCGAGACCGGTCGACCCGTGCTCCGCGTGCGCTCCCAACGCTACAGCCCCGGCGGCGCCGGCAACGTCGCGGTCAACCTGCGCGACCTCGGCGTCGGCACGGTCCGCGCGGTCGGGCTCGTCGGCGACGACCTGTTCGGCCCCGCGCTCGTCCGCCTGCTCAACGACGCCGGCGTCGACACCGCCGGCATGCTCACCGCCGGCGACTGGCAGACGATGGTGTACGCCAAGCCGTGCGTCGCCGACGACGAGCAGAGCCGCCTCGACTTCGGCGCGTTCAACGCCATCGACGCCGACACGATCGACCGCCTCGCCGCCGCGCTCGACGCCGCGGCCGGCGCGTCCGACGTGGTCATCCTCAATCAGCAGGTGCCGGCGGGCGTGTCGACGGAGGCGATGATCGAACGGATCAACGCCGTGATCGCCGCGCACCCGGCGTGCCGATTCATCGTCGATGCGCGCGACCGCCCAGCCCTGTACCGCGGCGCGATGCTCAAGCTCAATGACGCCGAGGCCGCGCGGCTGCTGGACGGCGTGGCGGCTCAAACCCCTCTCCCCCAGGTGGGGGAGAGGCTGGGTGAGGGCGATGGATCGGCGGACGCGGCGCACGCGAGCGAAACAAACGCCTCGGCCGACGGTCAGACCCTCACCCCGGCCCTCTCCCTGGAAGGGAGAGGGAGTTCGGAGGAAAACGACGCGACGGTGTGGCGACACGCGACGGCGCTGCAGCGGCGGACGGGCCGGTGCGTGTTCGTCACGCGCGGACCGCACGGCGTGATGATCGCGGACGACGACGGGCTGATCGCGCTGCCGGGCGTGCCGGTGACCGGGCCGATCGACACCGTCGGCGCGGGCGACACGACGATCTCGGCGCTGTCGGCGGCGCTGGCGTCGGGCGCGTCGCCGCTGGAGGCCGCACGCCTGGCGATGCTCGCCGCGTCGATCACCGTGACCAAGCTCAAGACCACCGGCACCGCCTCGCCCGACGAGGTGCGCGCCCGAGCCGCGGAGTTCAAGCACATGATGGATCTCGAACCGGCGTACCACCCCGACCTGGCCGACAACCCCGACGCCGCGACGTACCTGCCGGGCACGCGGATCGAGGTGGTGCGTCCGCTGGCCGACGACCTGCGCATCGAGGCCGCGGTGTTCGACCACGACGGCACGCTCGTAACGCTGCGGCGCGGGTGGGAGCACGTGATGCAGGACGTGATGCTCACCGCCCTGCTCGGCGGGACAGCGCCGGCGGACGTCGCGCCCGACAAGCTGACGGAGATCAAGGCCGAGATCGACGAGCTGATCGACCGCACGACCGGCATCCAGACGCTCGTGCAGATGCGCGAGTTCCTGCCGGTGATCCGCAAGTACGGCTACGTCGCCGAGGCCGACATGCTCGACGAGCACGGCTACAAGGGCATCTACGTCGAGCGCATCCGCGAGGTCGTCCGCCGGCGAGTCGAGGCGATGAACGCCGGCGACATCGATCGCGACGCGGTGATGATCCGCGGCGTCGAACACCTGCTCGACACGCTCAAGGCGCGCGGCCTCAAGCTCTACCTGACCAGCGGGTCCGACGAGCCCGACATCCGCGCCGACGCCGAGCTGCTCGGCCTCGACACGCGGTTCACCGACATCCGCGGCGCGGTCGGCGACGTCAACGTCGAGGCCAAGCGCATCGTGCTCGACAAGCTCATCAACGATCTGGGCGACGGGCGAAGCGTCGTCGTGTTCGGCGACGGCCCCGTCGAGATCCGCGAGGGCGGCCAACGCGGCGCGACCACAGTGGGCATCGCCAGCGACGAAGACCATCCCGGCGAGCTGAGCGTGTCGAAGCGACGGCGTTTGATCCACGCGGGCGCGCACCTGATCATCGCCGACTACAGCGAGGTCGACGCGCTGCTGGAGGCGCTGGGGATCGCATAACCAACCGCACGGTTTCCCCCGACAAGTCGGGGGCTATGTTGGGCATCACGATGAACATTGAACAATCGGCCATCACCGACGTGCTGAAGCGTACCGAGTCGTACCTCACCGAGTCGCTGCTGCCGTTCTGGATCGAGCGCAGCGTCGACCGCGAGCGCGGCGGGTTCCTTACGTATTTCGACCGCGACGGCAAGGCCACGGGGCAGACGACCAAGACGTTCCTCATGCAGATCCGCATGCTGTTCACGATGGCCAACGCGCACCGGCACGGGTACGGCGGCGGCGCGTGCGCCGAGCTGGCCGCGCACGGGGCGAGGTTCATCCGCGAGCACTACTGGGACGACGCGCACGGCGGGTGGCACTGGATCGCCGACGTCGACGGCAAGCCGACCTGCGTCGACAAGGTCGGCTACGGGCAGTCGTTCGGCGTGTACGCCTTCGCGACGCACGCGATCGCGACCGGCGACGACGCGTCGGGCGCCGAGGCGCTGCGCACGTGGGCGGCGATCTGCGCGAACATGATCGACACGCGGCACGGCGGGTACTACGAGATCATGCTGCCGGACTGGTCGCCCGCGCCGGCGGGCAAACGCGGCGGTGACCGCAAGTCGTTCGACGTGCACATGCACATGATGGAGGCGATGACCGCGCTGTACGAGATGACCGGCGACGCGTCGCACCGCCGCCGGCTGCTCGAGGTCATCGACCTGCTGGTGACGCGCATGCTGATGCCGGAGCACGGCGTGGCGTACAGCCAGTTCGCCCTCGACTACACGCCGCTGCGGGCGATCCGCTTCGACGTCGAGTGGGGCAGCGACGAGGAACCGCCCGGCGGGTCGATCCCGCTGGACGTCACCAGCTACGGCCACAACGTCGAGTTCGCCTGGCTGCTGCGCCGCGCCGACGAGGTGCTCGGCCAGCCCGACGCCCACGCCGACGTGATCACGCGCATCTGCGACCACTGCATCGCGTTCGGCATCGACCCGGAGTTCGGCGGCGTCTACATCGAGGGCCCCGCCGCGTCCGCCCCGCCGCCCGATGCCCGACGCAAGCAGTTCTGGCAGCAGGCCGAGGTGATGGTCGGCCTCATCTTCGCCTACGAGATGACCGGCGACGCGAAGTACTGGCACGCGTTCACCAACGTCTACGAGTTCGTGTTCAGGCACTTCGTCAACATGCCCGCCGGCGGCGAGTGGTACGCGCTGGTCGACCGTGACGGCACGGTGCTGTGGGACTACCTCGGCCACGAGTGGAAGATCAGTTACCACACGGTGCGGGCGATCATCGAAATCGTCGCGGCGCTGAAGCGGATCGTCGCAGGGAATGACCAATGACCAAGCACCAATGACCAATGACTCAGAGCCAAGGCATGATGGGTGCGACATTGGTCATTGGGACTTGGTCATTGGTCATTAACAAACTCTCCCTAGGCTTTACCGAATGAGCAACGACAACAAACTCAAAGTCCTCTTCCTCTGCACGGGCAATTCGTGCCGCAGCCAGATGGCCGAGGGCTGGGCGCGGGCGCTGAAGAGCGACGTGATCGACGCGTACTCCGCCGGCATCGAGGCGCACGGGCTGAACCCCAACGCGGTGAAGGTGATGGCGGAGGCCGGCGTGGACATCACGTCGCAGAAGTCGCAGGTCGTCGGCGAACTGCTCGACGTGCCGATCGACGTCGTCGTCACCGTCTGCGGCCACGCGCACGAGACCTGCCCGGTCTTCCCCCGCAACGCCCGCGTGATCCACAAGGGTTTCGACGACCCGCCGGGCCTGGCGAAATCCGTCGAGGGTGAGGACGAAAAGCTCGCGATCTACCGCCGCGTGCGCGACGAGATCAGGGCGTACGTCGAGTCGCTGCCCGACGCGCTGAACGCTTAACCCACGACGATCTGTGTGACGCTCACTCCGCCGCCGCGGCCGCTTTCGACAATCCAGCCCCCGTCACTTCCGCGAGGATCTTGTAAAGATCGGTGTTGTCGATCGTGCCGGTGAATCGCTCGGAGCCGGGGCCGGTGGAGAACACGTCGACGTTCACCGCGGTGTGCGACTTGTGCGACCACTTGACCGTCGGCAGCTTGCCCTTGCCGTTATCCGCCGCGATCGACATGCCGCCGGTCTCGTGGTCGGCGGTGACGAGGATCAGCACGTCGTCGCGGCCCTTCGCCCAGTCGAGCGCGGCCTGCACGGCGCGCGACAGCGTCACCGTCGCGTAGACGTTGCAGCCGGTGCGGTCGGCGTCACCCTTCGTGCCCGACGCGTGGCCGGACTTGTCGGTCATCGCGCTCTCGATCATCACGAAGAACCCGTCGGGGTCGCGGTCGAGCGTGTTGAGCGCGGCGGTGGTCATGTCGGCCAGCTGCGGATAGGTCACGCCGTACTCCCGCTTGTCCGCCGGCAGCAGCTCGTCGTGATAGCGGTACGGGAACCGCGTCGGCCCGAACACGCCGCACAGCTTCAGCGCCTTGTCGCCCGCGACGCGTTTCGCCGCCGCGCCGAACGACGCGACGTCCGTCGCCGTCGCGTAGCCCGCCTTCGCGAACGCCGACGCGTCCATCCCGCCGCCGCCCCCGCCGAGCAGCACGTCCGGCTGCGTCTGCGTGAGGTAACACTTCACGATATCCGCCGCGTCCTTGCGGTTGACCGCGTGCGAGCCGAACCCCGCGGGCGTCGCGCCGACCAGCTCGTCGTTGGTCACCAGCCCCGTCGCCCAGCCACGCGCCTTGAGCTGCTCGAGGATCGTCGGCAGCGGCCGCTTGTCGCCGGGGATCGCCAGCGCGATCACGCCGTTGTTCACCTTCACGCCGGCCGCCATCGCGGTCGCCGACGCGGCGGAGTCGGTTACGGCGTTGTCGGCCGACCGCGTGGTGACCATGCCGTGGCCCGGCAGGCGTTCGAAACTCATCGGCTCGCCCGCGTAGAGCCGCGCCGCGTGCACGTGCTCGGGGCCCATGCCGTCGCCGATAAAGAAGATGACGCGCGTGGGCTTGCCCGCCGCGCCGACGACGCCGACACATACAAACAGACAGACGACGCACCAACGAACGATTGTGTTTCGCATAGATCAGCTCCGCGAGCATTATGGCGTGCTCCCCCGCGTCAGGCGAGCGACGCCGCCGGATCTCACCGCGAATTCACGGATGCGTCAGGCCGCCGCGACGCCCCGCACGCGTGCGTTATGATGTGCCGGACATGAGCGACACGGCCGATCCAACCTCCGCGGGCAGCCTCACACTCGGCACGCCGATCCAGTACGCGCCGGGCGTCGGCGCGCGACGCGCCCAGCTCTTCGCCAAGCTCGGCGTGCGCACCATCGCCGACCTCATCAAGCACATCCCCCACCGCTACGAATACCACGCCGGGCAGACGCCGATCCTCGACCTGCCCATCGGCCAGATCGCCACGGCGCGCGGCGTCGTCGTGAACTGCCGCTGGGCCGGCGGCATGGGCGGCGGTCGTGGTCGAGGCGGCGGCGGGCGCTTCACCGCGCAGATCCGCGACGACCACGGCTTCCTCGACCTCGTCTGGTTCAACGCCCGCTACATGCGCGACAAGGTCCACCCCGGCATGACCATGATCGTCACCGGCAAGGTCGCCCTCTACAACGACCAGCGCCAGATGGCCAACCCCAAGTTCGTGCTCATGGACGAGGACGACGAGGCCGCCGCCGACACCGACAACGTCGACCCGAAGCAGGCGACGCTCGCGCCCGGCGACGGCGGCGACGGCGGTGACGGCGGCGGCGGCGGCGGCGACAAGTGGTCCGACGAACGCTACCGCCCGATCTACCCCGCCACCGAGGCCCTGCCGACCGGCGCGATCGAGCGCATCATCGAGGACCTGCTGCCCACCGCGCTGCCGCAGATCGACGACCACTTCGACGATGCCTACCGCGCCGAGCGCGACCTGCCCACGCTCGCCGACGCCTACCGCATGCTGCACCAGCCCGCCGACGAAGACGAGGTCAAGCGTGCCCGCCGACGCCTCGCCTACGACGAGCTGCTGCTGCTGCAGCTCGGCTTCGCGATGAAGCGCAAGCACGTTCAGACCGAGCTGTCCGCCCCGCCGCTGCGCTGGTCCGACGCCATCGACGAGCACATCCGCGAGCGCTTCCCGTTCAAGCTCACCAAGGACCAGGACACCGTCGTGCGCGAGCTCGCGGCCGACCTGCAGAAGCCGATCCCCATGAACCGCCTGCTGCAGGGCGACGTCGGCAGCGGCAAGACCGTCGTCGCGCTCTACGCGATGCTCATGGCCGTGTCGTCCAACACGCAGGCCGCGCTCATGGCGCCGACCGAGCTGCTCGCCGAGCAGCACTTCCTGTCCATCTCGCGCATGCTCGACGGCTCGACCGTCCGCATCGCCCTGCTCACCGGCTCGCTGTCGAAACCCGAGCGCACCGCCCTGCTCTACAAGATCGAGCGCGGCGAGGTCGACATCGTCATCGGCACGCAGGCGCTGATCAGCGAGACCGTGCAGTTCAACGACCTGGCCGTGGTCGTCGTCGACGAGCAGCACCGCTTCGGCGTCGTGCAGCGTGCGGTCATCAAGTCGAAAGCCGGCGACGAGACACGCGTACCGCACACGCTCGTGATGACCGCCACGCCGATCCCGCGCACGCTGTCGCTGACGATCTTCGGCGATCTCGACGTGTCGACCATCCGCCACCTGCCGCCCGGTCGTCAGCCCATCGCCACGCGCGTCGTCGCGCCCGACAAGGAAGAAGAGGTCTACGGCTACATCGCCGAGCGTGTCCGCGCCGGCGAGCAGGCGTACGTCGTGCTGCCCGCGATCGACGAGTCCGAGTCCGGCCTCAAGGCCGTGCGCTCGCACGCGGCGGAGCTGGAAAAGACGTGGTTCGCGGGCCTCAACGTCGCCACCGTGCACGGCCAGCTCAAGCGCATCACGCGCGAACGCATCATGCAGCGGTTCCGCGACGCCAAGCTCGACGTGCTCGTCGCCACCACCGTCATCGAGGTCGGCGTCGACGTGCCCAACGCGTCGATCATGGTCGTCGAGCACGCCGAGCGGTTCGGCCTCGCCCAGCTCCACCAGCTGCGCGGACGCGTCGGCCGCGGCGAACGCAAGAGCCTCTGCGTCTTCATCGCCGACCCCACCACCGACGACGCCGCCGCACGCATGAAGGCCATCGCCCGCACCACCGACGGCTTCAAGATCGCCGAGGCCGACCTCGAAATCCGCGGCATGGGCGAACTGCTCGGCACCCGACAGTCCGGCCTGCCCCCGCTCAAGGTCGCCGACCTCACCAAGCACATGGAACTGCTCGCCCTCGCCAACCGCGACGCCCACACCATGATCGACGCCGACCCGAAACTCACCGACGCTTCCCACGACCTGCTCCGCAAACGCCTCGTCAAACAGTACGGCGAAGCGCTCGGCCTGGCCGACGTCGCGTAGCCGCTCGCGAGTTGCAAAACGTAAATCGACTCACCTCGCCGGCGTGTCACGCGTCGTTACGTACTTTCCCATCCAAGCCCGCAGCCCTGCACTTTCGAACGACCCGTGGCTCGACATATAAGTCGCATCGTCTCCGACCTCGACAAAGTTGCCGGTGATACTCCCCCGCCGATCCGAAGTTACCTGCAACGTGTACTCGCGGCGCGACGTACCGGTGATGAGCACATACCACTCATGCAGGACACGAGGATGATTCGGCGAGTAGCCCTTCACGTCAGCGGCGCCCGTCACGAACGCCGCGATCGCCGCGGAATCGGTGATGCTCGCGATCCTTGTTTCCGTGTTGTGGATGTTCGGAATATCCGAATCGCAGTCATAAACGTCGATCTGCGCGATGTCCGAGGCGCGGAGATGACGCAGATCATCGAGCCGTTGCATCTCGCCGCGCACCCAGGGCAGGACGAAACCGAACACCATGCCGGTCAACATCACAGCAATCAACCCAATGAAGCCGACCGGCACGATCCACGTTCGACGGGCAGGTACGGATTTGAACTGCCACGCGAGTCCGACAAGGAACCCCGGCAGTGTGCCCATCGCGCCGCCCAGCCAGAAGTTCATGAACGCGGCATAGTGCATGCTAACGAACAAGCCGACCGCGCCGCCGATCAGTTGGCTAACGATCACGCACGCCACGACACGCCACATCAACTTGAGATCGTTAAGTTGGATCTGCCCGTTCTTCATGGCCCCCGCCAGGCAACGCGACACGTTGAATAGATCATTCGACTCTTGAACGACGGATGATTCATCGCCTTTCAGTCAGTTACAAGTATACCATCCACGCCCCTGCAGCTTGTAACAGTACGCCGCCCCAGCGACACTACGCCCATGTCCACCAACTCCGAACTCGCACGCAGATTTGAGCAGGCCGCGCAGGTTGTGGAGCTCATCGGCGGCAACCGCTTCCGCGCCAACGCGTTCAACAAGGGCGCGCGCGTCATCGGCGACATGACCGACGACGTCGCGTCGCTCGCCGACGACATCACGAAGCTCACCGCGATCGACGGCATCGGCAAGGGACTCGCCGAGAAGATCATCGAGTACGTCGAGACCGGCACGATCGCCGAGCTCGACGAGCTGCTGGCCGACGTGCCGAAGGGTGTGGTGGCGATGCTCGACGTGCCGGGGCTCGGGCCGAAGAAGGTCGCGACGCTGTGGCACGACGGCGGGGTCGAGTCGATCGAGGACCTCAAGGCGAAGATCGACGCCGGCGAGCTCACCGACCTGCCGCGCATGGGCGCCAAGACGCTGGACAACATCCGCAAGTCGCTGGAGTTCATGGCCTCGAGCGCGGGGCGTGCGAACATCGGCGACGCCATGCCGCGTGCGCTGGCGATTGTCGAAGCGATGAAGAGCGTGAAGGGCGTGACGCGGATCGACTACGCCGGGTCGCTGCGGCGCGGGCGCGAGACCATCGGCGACATCGACATCCTCTGCGCCTGCGACGACCCCGACACGCAGGCCGAGGCGATCGGCGAGGCGTTCCGCAGCCTCGACATCGTCACCGAGGTCCTCGCCGCGGGCGCGACCAAGTCGTCCGTCCGCATCGAGGGCGCCATGCAGGTCGACCTCCGCGTCGTCCGCACCGACCGCTACGGCGCCGCCCTGCTCTACTTCACCGGCTCCAAGGACCACAACGTCAAGCTCCGCGAACGCGCCATCAAGCAGGAACTCCGCCTCAACGAGTACGGCCTGTGGCATTCCGGCGACGACAAGGACGACCCGAAAGCCAGGCCCGTCGCCGCGAAGACCGAAGAAGACATCTACAAGAACCTGCACCTGGCGTGGATCGCGCCGGAGATGCGCGAGGACCGCGGCGAGCTCGACGCGTCGGCCGACGACAAGCTGCCGGGCCTGATCGAGGTGAAGGACATCAAGGCCGAGCTCCACGCGCACACGACCGCGTCGGACGGCAAGTGGTCGATCGAGGAGCTCGCCGAGGCCGCGGCGGCGCGCGGGTTCCACACCGTCGCCGTGACCGATCACTCGGTCAGCAGCGCGATCGCCAACGGCCTCGACCCCGCGCGGCTCAAGAAGCACATCAAGGCGATCCGCAAGGCCGCGGAGAAGATGAAGGACGACATCACGATCCTCGCGGGTTCCGAGGTCGACATCCTTTCCGACGGTCGGCTCGACTACGAAGACGCGCTGCTCGCCGAGCTCGACATCGTCGTCGCCTCACCGCACGCCGCGCTGGGCCAGGACCCCGACACCGCGACGAAGCGTCTGCTCAGCGCGATCCACAACCCCTACGTGCACATCATCGGCCACCCGACCGGCCGACTGATCAACCGCCGCGAGGGCTTCCATCCGCACATGGACCAGCTGTTCAAGGCCGCGGCCGAGACCGGCACGACGCTGGAGATCAACGCCAGCCACTACCGCCTCGACCTCAACGACAACAACGCCCGCGCCGCGATCGCCGCCGGGTGTATGCTCGCCATCGACACCGACGCCCACGGCCCCGGCGACCTCGACGAACTCCAATACGGCATCACCACCGCCCGCCGCGCCTGGGCCGAACCGAAACACGTCGTCAACTGCAAGACAGCGAAGCAGCTGCAGACGTGGCTCACCGCGAAGCGCAAACACATGGGCGTGGTGTAAGCGGTCATCGATCGGCCGATTCGGTCGTCATTACGCGATCGCGCATGTTTACGATCGCTGCGTCGCGTTCCTCATCCGTGCCATTGCGCATCACGTTGACAAAGTCCCCGATGGCCGCGTCGTCGGCGTTGGCGACAAACATGTCGAGCACACCGCCGGGCCCGATCACGGAGCAGATCGCCGGGCTCGGCGAAGCGCCGCACATGAGCGACTCTCCGTAGAGCGAGTACGTGTGGCTGCTGAGCGGCTTCCATGTCGGGGCGTACGCGCCTTCGTGCAATTCGATCCACTTTGCCAATGAGGACCGGTGGTCGTCGGGCGTCGTGTGGATGATGCCCAGCCAAGTCACGTCGCGCCGATACGAGCCGCTCACCGGATCCACGCGGCATGTCTCCGTCGAGACCGGAACAAACGAAGCCGCCACCAGCACGAGCAGCGCAGCCAGCACCTTGATCCACCGCGGCGCCGACATGGTCAATCGAATCCTCTTCACCGCACTCACTACGCGCCGAGCTGACCCCGCGTGCAATGACACGCCGTGCGCACCGCGCGGCGCGGAAAAAGCCCTCAGCCGGATTTAGTCTCAAAAAAGTCAATCACGCCGTCTGGCGCGGCTTACACGTGTCGGTCGCGGCGTCGCGACGCGCCCGTGCGCACCTGCGCGTCGTTTGGTCCCTTTATGGAGGACCCACACATGGAAAACGCGACAGACAACGTGCGCGCCGAGCGCGTGACCCGGCATCTCCCCCATTTTGCAATTTGCATTTTTCATTTTGCAATTTGCATTGCGAACGCCTCCGCGTTCGCACCCCCCCTCCCCCCGACCCGTTCGCGCGACGGAGGATCGCCACTACGGCCCGTTGGCGTCCCGATCGCGCCCCATCAGCGCCCTTTTCGCGCCCCGCTGGCGCACCGTGTTTTTTCACGCCGCGGCGGCGGGTTCGGGCGTCGCTTCGGGCTCGGATTTCTTCGGCATCATCACGCGGACGAGCCGGCGGCTGAGCGTGTAGATCCGCTTGAGCTTCTCGAGCATGTCGGTCTCGACGCGGTAGGTCTCGATGCGGTTGGGCGCGTCGGCGAGCAGGCGCTGCCGCTGGCGGTCGGCCGCGGCGTTGACCAGCTCCTTGATCTGCGGCTTGCGGTCGCTGATGCGTCGCGCGGCCTCGAGGTCGCGCTCGCCGACCGCCGCCGCGGCTTCCAGCACGGCGCTGGTCACCGCGTGGTGCACGGCCTCCATCGTGCGGGCGGTCTCGTCGCTGACCGTCACGCCGCGCTCGATGCGCTCGCGGCCTTCGAGCACGAGGTTGTCCTCCACGACGTCGCCGATCGCCTCGAAGCCGTTGGCCGCGAAGATCAGCGTCTGCACGTCGTCGACCTGCTCGGTGGTCAGCTCCGCACGCGCGGCGCGGCGGAGGTAATCGATGATGTACCCGTGCAGCGTGTCGATGTCGGCGTCGTCGGCGCGCAACGCGTCGAGCTGCTCACGCGTGCCGCGCAGCACCAGCGGCATCGACCGCTCGACGACGTCCGACACCATCGCGCCGAGCCGCTGCACCTCCCTGCGCGCCGCGGCGAGCGCGAGGTCCGGCGTGTCGAGCAGCGCGTCGTCGAGGTGCTCGGGCTTGATGACGGGCGCGGCCTCGGCGGGCTTGTCGGGCACGATGCGCATCACGAGCCGGGCGATGTGACCGGTGAAGCCGATGAACAGCGCGGTGTTGACGACGTTGAAGACCGTGTGCGCGTCGGCGATCTGGCGCGGCAGGTCGTCGCTGAGCCGCTCGACGATCGCCGCGAGCTCGTCGGTGAAGCCGATCCAGATCAGCGCGCCGACGACGTTGAACAGCACGTGGACGACGGCGACACGCTGCGCGTCGCGCGGCTTGCCGATCGCCGCGAGCAGCGCCGTGGCGCAGGTGCCGACGTTGGCGCCGAGCGTCAGCGCGATGCCGGCGGGCAGCGTGATCAGGCCCTGCCCGGCCATGGTGATGATGATGCCGGTCGTGGCGGACGACGACTGGATCAGCGCGGTAAACGTCGCGCCGACCAGCAGGCCGAGCAGCGGGTTGGACATGCTGACCATCAGTTCCTGGAACGGCGCGTAGGTCTTCAGCGGCTCCATCGCCTTGCCCATGAGCACCATGCCGAAGAACACGAAGCCGAGGCCGGTGAGCAGCTGGCCGTACTGTTTGATCGTGTTCTGGCGGGCGACGAGGATGAGCGGGACGCCGGCGGCGACCATCCACAGCGCGTGGTCGGTGATCTTGAACGCGATGATCTGCGCGGTGATCGTCGTGCCGATGTTCGCGCCGAAGATCACGCCGATGGACTGGGCGAGGGTCATGAGCCCGGCGGAGACGAAGCCGACGGTCATGACGGTGGTGACCGACGAGGACTGCAGCACGCTGGTGACCATCGCGCCGGAGCCGAGCGCGGCGAAGCGGTTGCCGGTGAGCTTGGAGAGGACCAGCCGCATGCGATCCCCGGCCACGAGCTTCAGGGCGTTGGCCATCATGTCCATGCCGAGCAGGAACACCGCCAGCCCGCCGAACAGACCCATCAGCAGCGGCGTCCACGCCAGCGACGAGGCGGCGCCTTGAGCGAGATTGAGCATCGCGTGACTCCGTTATCGGGACGTGTGGGACATGCTAGCAGATGCTGGAAAACACGAATCGACAGCGTGATCGACAGCGCGAAAATTGTCGCGCAGCGCGGCGTCGGTGTTGATACAATGACCAGTCAGTCGTCATGGATGACGGCTCGCACGGAGGTACAGGTCAGCCGCAGGCTCGCAGGGAGGCGCACCATGGCCAAGAAAGATTCCAACCCGCTCTTCGATTACGTCGTCAAACCCGGACAGACCAGTCGCGGCATGGGCGTTCCCCAGTGGATGGGCGACCGCCAGCAGCCCGATCCGTCGCTGACGTACTACCCGCCGGGCCAGCAGCCCCCCACCCCGCAGCAGGCCGCGCAGCAGCAGGCGCCTTCGGCGCCGCAGAAGCCGGCGCGTCAGCCGCGTGCGTTCGTGCCGAACGACTCGATGCGTGCGATGCCGCAGCCGGTGCAGCCGGCGGCGCCCGCGAAGAAGCCGACGCAGCCCGCCGCGCAGCGGATGCAGACGCCGCCGCAGGCCGCCGCGCCGTCGAAGCCGCGTCAGCCGCAGCAGCCGGCGCAGCCCGCCGCGCCGCAGCACAACGCCGCGGCGTCGAGCGAGGCCGACGGAAGCTGGACGTGGTTCAAGACGCCGCTGGTGTTCCGCCTGCCGCGCGGCACGGCGGCGGTGTTCGCGCTGTCCGGCGTGGGCCTGCTCGTCGCGGCGTTCATGCTCGGCCAGATGCAGCAGCGCCGCGCCACCGCCGAGTTGATGACCGACTACGAGTCGCAGACCCAGACGCTGGCGCAGGTCTCGGCGGACCCGGTCAACCCCGGCCTGATCCCGCCGTCGGTCTACACGCAGCCGACCCAGCAAACACCGACCGCCCCGCCGGCCGGCGCGTACCCCGCCAACCCCCAGCCGAACGCGAACGCCACCACCCGCGGCGCGACCGGCGCCGCGGGCACGACGGCCGCCGCGGGCCCAGCGCAGGCCCCGATGCCGCCGCTCGCCGCGAACTTCGAGCCCCGCAAGGCCGGCCTCAACTACTTCCGCCTGCAGGTGATGCCGGTTTCGGGCCAGCCCGAGGGCGTCGCCGCCGTCGAGTTCCTCCGGGCCAACGGGATTGACGCGATGCTGATTCCGATTAATAATGGCCAGTCTTTGAAGCTGATGGCCCTGCAGGGGTACGCTAAGCCCCTGTCAGACGCCACGGCCAAGCAGTACGCCGATCGCATCCGATCGCTCGGCCGACTGTGGAAGGCCAAGCACAACGGATCGACGGACTGGAGCGACCTGTTCCCGGAGAAGTACATCCCGGGACGGACCTGAATCGAAACCGCGACGAAATGCACCCCGGTGCGTCGCGAGGAGTGAGTGAGCCATGAGCCTGGACCCGAGCCTCAAGACCGCCGGCGCCATGAAGCAGCACCGCAACGTGCTGACCCGCCCCGAGCGTATCGCCAAGCTGCAGGACAAGAACCGGTTCGACCCGCAGTCGACCGATCCGATCCACCTGCCGAAGGTCGGCAACCGCAAGGTCGCGGCCGGCAAGAAGTCCAAGAAGAAGGGCCCCGAAGACGAGGTGAAGTGATCGCCCGTGCCGCGCGCAGCCCCGCCGCTGCGACGCCCGGCACGTCACGATCCTTCGCCGCGCGCCTTCTGACGCTCTCGCCACCGCCGCGCCACGAGCATGTTCGACCCCGATCGCCTCATCACGAAGCGCGCACGCTCGATCGACGCCAGCGGCATCCGTCGCGTGTTCGATCTCGCGGCGAAGGTGCAGAACCCCGTCAACCTCTCGATCGGCCAGCCGGACTTCCCCGTGCCCGACACGGTGAAGAACGCCGCGGTCCGCGCCATCGAGACCGACCGCAATTCCTACACCGTCACGCAGGGCATCCCCGAGCTCCGCGAACGCATCAACCGTGAGTTCGACGCGCGCTTCAAGCACGGCGGACGCTGGGCCGAGTACGGCACGCTCGTGACCTCCGGCGTCAGCGGCGCGCTCGTGCTGGCGCTGATGGCGACCGTCGACCCCGGCGACGAAGTGCTCGTGCCCGATCCGTACTTCGTGATGTACAAGCACCTGACGCGCCTGGCCGGCGGCGTGCCGAAGTTCATCGACACGTACCCCGAGTTCCGCGTGACCGCCGAGCTCGTCGAGCCGCACATCACCGACCGCACGAAGGTGCTGCTGATCTCGAGCCCGTCGAACCCAACGGGCGTGGTGATGGACGCCGCGACGTGGCGTGAGTTGGTCGACCTGTGCGAGCGGCGGAACATCCTGCTGGTCAGCGACGAGATCTACGACGTGTTCTGCTACAACGCCGAGCAGACGCCGGTCGGCCCGCGCTGCCCGTCGCCGGCGACGTATTCCGACCACGTGCTCGTGCTCCGCGGGTACAGCAAGACCTACGCGATGACCGGCTGGCGCATGGGCTACGCCGTGGGCCCCAAGGCGATCGTCGAGCAGATGACCAAGCTGCAGCAGTACACGTTCGTGTGCGCCCCGTCGATGGTGCAGCACGCGGGCCTCGCCGCGATGGAGCTCGACATGTCCGAGGCGGTCGCGTCGTACAAGACGAAGCGCGACATGGTGCTGGCGAAGCTGACCGGTGAGTTCGAGATCGCCGAGCCGCACGGCGCGTTCTACGCGTTCCCGAAGGTGCCGACGGGCGAGACCGGCCAGAAATGGGTCGAACGCGCCATCGCCCGCGACCTGCTGATCATCCCCGGCAACGTGTTCAGCGAACGCGACACCCACTTCCGCATCAGCTACGCCACCGACGACGCCACGCTCGAAAAGGGCCTGGATATTCTGCTGGATCTGGCGAAGGGGTGAGCGGCAAGCCGCCAGCCGTCATCTATTCCGCGTCTAAATCGAGCCCCACCAGTTCCGCGAGTTCGCGGACGGCCTGGTATTCGTCTTCGGCGGTCGCGACGTGGATCATGCCGTTGGCGTCGGTCGCGGCGAAGCGTACGCGGTAGCCGGCGGTGCCGGCGTCGACCTTGTAGCCGAGCGATTCGATCCGCCAGATGATGTCGCGCGTGTCGTCGACGGACATCAGAGTCTATCCAGAATCCCCTCTCCCTTGAGGGAGAGGGCCAGGGTGAGGGTGAAGCCTTCGAATACATTCACTGTTTTTCGCATGTTTTCCCTGTCCGATGAATCGACCCCCTCACCCAACCTCTCCCCCACCTGGGGGAGAGGGGTTTAGGGACAGCCCCTACTCTTCGCCCATCAACTTCTTGACGGTCGGCTCGATCGCCTCGGCCCAGATGCCGTAGCCCATTTCCTTGGGGTGCAGACGGTCGGGCATCATCTCCTTGGTGAGGATGCCGTCGTCGGTGAGGAACTTGTCGTTGATGTTCATCCAGAAGACGCGCTTGTCGTCGGCGTAGGTCTTGATGATCGCGTTGGCCTGCTCGTTGTTGACGCGCTTGGGGTCATCGGGCTTCTCGCCGCGGGGGAAGATCGCCAGCAGCAGGACCTTCATGTCGGGCTGATGCGTGCCGAGTTCGTCGAGGATCATCTTGACGCCGGCGGCGATCTCTTCGGGCTTGTCCATGCGGTGGCCGGTGTTGTTGGTGCCGATCATGACGATGGCGAGCCTGGGCTTGATGCCGTCGACCTCGCCGTGGTCGATGCGCCAGATGACCTGCTCGGTGCGGTCGCCGCTGAAGCCGAGGTTCAGAGCGTGTCGGTTGCCGTAGTACTTGTCCCAAGTCGCCTTGCCGGAGTTTTCCCAGCCGTGGATGATCGAGTCGCCGATGTAGAGCAGGTCGACGCGGCCCATCTTGTCTTTTTCGGCGAGCTTCTGCTCGTGTCGGGGCATCCACCATTTCACGGCCCAGGCGGCGGTCTGGACTTCGGGGGTGACGGCCTTGGGCTTGTCGGCGGTGGCGGCGGCGCCATCGGCGGCGCGGACGTACGGGGCGACGACGGCGAAGGCGATCGCGGCGACGATCACGGCGGCGAAACGGAAGCGGTTGAACATGTTGTGCTCCTGACTACGGGACGGGTCGACGGGCGTCGCGTTGGGTGCGACGCGGCGTCACCAGCATAGGCGGGCGCGGCGTGTCTGTGTAGCGAAGGCCCCGGCGCGGGGGCGGTCAGCCCAGCAGGGAAGACAGGTCGAAGACGGTGGGCCAGCCGGGCGTGAAGCGGGCGAGCGTGCTGAACGCCAGGTCGATCGCGATCATGACGACGACGGCGGCGGCGAGCCAGCCGAGGCTGCGCCGCAGGTAGATCACGGCGCGTGCGGCGCGGCGGGTTCCGGCGTGTCGCCACGCGCGCCAGCCGTGCACGGGGATCATGACGCCGAGGATGACGATGGTGCACCAGAACGCCCAGACGGCGCCGAGCAGGAGGACGATGCCGCAGAGCAGGCACGAGCTGCGCCCGGCGTCGATCAGGCCGGAGCCCTGCAGGGCCGCGATGATGCCGACGTCGACCAGGGCCCCGGCGGCGCCCATCGCCAGCAGCGTCAGGCCGGAGCGTGCGACGCCCCGGCGGGGCCGACGCATCATCAACCGGCAGCCCGCGCAGCGGACGAGCATCGTGATCGCGACGAACAGCACGACGGGCGCGCCGATGACGACGAACATCGCGACGATGGCGCGTTCGAGGGTGGCCTCGAAGAGGTCCGAGGCGACGGCGCCGACGCCGACGAAGGTGTCGGCGCCGCTGCGACTCATCGCGGCATGTGAGCGTACAGTCATCGCGCACGTTCCCGGTGTTTGGCCATCGCCCTTGCTGGTTACCCCCCAGAAGATCGAAGACCGCGTCGCCAAAGGGGCGAACGAAGGCCTCAACGATACCGGCAGACCCCACGCAAGGCCAGCGTCGTTTCGCCGCTGTCGATTCGGCGCCGCACGGCGGTCGCGACGCACGCGGCCGATCAACCGAACGGCATGAACGGGCTTGATCCGGTGCGCCAGCCGGGGGTCAGCGCGCCGAGCAGCCCGTACGCGGCGGCGAAGAGGACGGCCGCAACCGCCGCGGCGCCGAGCCACGCGACGCCGCGTCGCAGGCGGATGACCGAGCGGGTGGCGCGGACGGTGCCGGCGTGTCGCCAGGCGCGCCACGCGTTGAACACCAGGACCGAGACGACGACCGCGACGGTGACCCAGAACGCGATGACGCAGCCGATGAGCGTAAAGATCACGCTCATGAGCCACACGCCGCGGTCGATCAGCAGGCCCCACGCCTGCAGCAGCGCGATGGCGCCGGCGTCGGCGAGGAACCCGACGACGCTGGCCGCGAGCAGGTAGAGCGCGAGCCCCGCGTCGCCGCGCACCGCACGCCGCGCCAGCACGCGGTAGCCGGCGTAGCGGATGATCATCGTGATCGAGGTGAACAGGACCAGCGGCGCGGCGACGATCAGGAAGGCGGTGATGATCCCGCGTTCGAGCATCAGCTCGAACAGGTCACCGGGCGCACCGCCGACGGAGCCGGCCGGGCCGGCGTCAACGTGAACGATCGCGGGCTGTGTGCGCACGGACATCGGTATACGGTCCACGTCCCGGAGTGATGACCTGTCTGGTGCCCCCAGAAGGCGTCTGCTCACCGCGCCGACCCGACCGGACCGGCACGCTCAAGACAGTAACGACCGACAAGCTGTGCGGTCAATACACGCGGTCAGTTGGCGACGAACTGCATGACGCGCGCCGCGGCGCCGTGAGATTTGTCGTTGTGCGTGGCGGCGACTCGCAGCACGACGGTGTGATCGCCCGCCGGCAGGTCGGTGGCGAACATGACCGTGCGGGGGTAGTGCAGGCCGCCGCTGAAGCGGTGGTAGAGGTCGGTGGTGGTGAACGGACCGCCGTCGACGCTGGACTCGATCATGCCGGCGTCGGGCCCGGCGACGACGTACGCGCCGACGGCGTGGCCGGTGAACTTCAGCGTCAGCTCCGCGCCGGGCGTGGTCGCCTCGAGCATCGGGATCGACGTGAAGCGCTCGCGTTTGGAGCCCTTGATCGACTTCCAATCAGGCACGTGCAGCGTCCAGCCGGACTTGACCGACGCGGTAGCGGGATCGATGAATCGGCCGTGGTCGTAGCAGAGCGGGTCGAGCGGCGCGGCGGGCATGGGGTGCGCGGTGGGTTTGGCGTCGGCGGGCAGCGGCTCGCTCCACGCCTTATTGAGGATGCCCGCGGCCATGCCGGCGGCGACCGCGTTGCCGGCCGGGTGAGGGTGCACGCCGCCGTACGTTTTCCAGTCCATCGTGCCGGCCTTGATGCGGTCGGCCAGCTCCGCGCCGACGTTGCTGCTCGACACGTTGTAGTGTTTCGCCACCGCGTCGTGCGCCTCGACGGTCAGCGGCGTGTCGCCCTTCTGTGTCGTGGCGAGCATGCCCTCGTTGACGAAGTACGTGACGACGATGTCGGCGTTGGGGTTGTGGCGGCGGACCTGGCGGATGATCCCCTCGAGGCCGCGGATGCACTCGTCGCGCGTATGGTGGGCGTCCTGGTCGTCGTTGACGGCGAACTCGACGAAGAACAGGTCGACGGGCCCGTCGGCGAGCACGTCGTGGCCGAGGCGCATCGCGCCGGTGGTCGAGCAGGTCGAGCCGATGCCCGCGGAGGTGAAGGTGAACTTCGTGTCGGGGTAGCGCTGCTGGAGCCACCGCATGAGCATCGGGCGGTAGCCGTTCATCTCGGTGATGGAGCCGCCGAGCCAGGCGACGTGTCCGACCTTGTCGCGCTCGAAGCGAAGGCGGCTGTTGGTGTAGTCGCCGCGGAGCACGGCGTGTGGCGAGTCGATGGGCGTGGGCGTGATCTCGTCGGCAATGACCACGCCTGTTGCGGCGTTGGTCAGCAGCAGCGCGGCGGCGATGAGAAACGAAGCGAACCCGATACGGCGTGTGAACGTGGTATGCATGGTGCGGCATCGTAGTCCGACCGGCCGCCGGAGTCATCGTCGGGGCGCGGGAGGTGCGAGCGGCCCGCGACGCGCGTACAATCGCACACCCGGGCACGGCACGTGTCAACGAAACCTTGAGGCAATACCGAGGCAAACCCCATGACCCGCAAGTTCGTCACCCGAACCGTAGTGGCGTTGACGCTGTCGACGCTCGCCCTGCTCACCGTCGCCCCGACCGCGCCCGCGGCCGCGGCCGAGCCGACCGCCACGCCCATCGATCGCATGAAGATCAAGGAGGGCTTCAAGGTCGAGCTGCTGTACACGGTGCCGAAGGACACGCAGGGCTCGTGGGTGAGCATGACGACGGAGCCGAAGGGCCGGCTGTACGTGTCGGACCAGTACGGCAAGCTGTACCGCGTGACGCCTCCGGGGATCAACGGCGCGACGGAGGTGAAGGTCGAGCCGGTGCCGGTGGACATCGGCGAGGCGCAGGGCATGGTGTGGGCGTTCGACAGCCTCTACGTGGTGGTCAACCGCGGCGGCAAGTACAAGAGCGGCCTGTACCGACTGACGGACACCAACGGCGACGACACGCTGGACAAGGTGGTGCAGCTGCGTGAGTTCTTCAACGGTGGCGGCGAGCACGGGCCGCACGCGGTGCTGCGTTCGCCGGACGGCAAGACGATCACCGTCGTGTGCGGTGACCAGACACCGCTGACGGAGGTGAATGACTCGCGGGTGCCGAAGGATTGGGACGAGGACAACCTGCTGCCGCGTGTGTACGGGCGCGGGTTCATGAAGGGCACGCCGGCGCCGGGCGGGTGGATCTGCAAGACCGACCCCGAGGGCAAGAACTGGGAGCTGATCGCCACGGGCTTCCGCAACGAATACGACGCGGCGTACGACTGGCACGGCGAGCTTTTCACGTACGACGCCGACATGGAGTGGGACATGAACACGCCGTGGTATCGCCCCACGCGTGTGAACCACGTGGTCAGCGGCGCGGAGTTCGGCTGGCGTAACGGCGGCGGCAAGTGGCCGGCGTACTACCCCGACAGCCTCGGGTCGATCGTGGACATCGGGCCCGGCTCGCCGACCGGCGTGACGTTCGGCTACGGCGCCAAGTTCCCCAAGGCATACCGCAACGCGCTGTTCATCTGCGACTGGTCGTACGGCAAGATGTACGCGGTGCACATCACGCCCGACGGCGCGACGTACAAGGGTCAGGCCGAGGAATTCATCACCGGCGTGCCGCTTCCGCTGACGGACATCGCGGTGAATCCGATGGACGGTGCGATGTACTTTACGATCGGCGGGCGGAAGGTGCAGTCGGGCCTGTACCGCGTGACGTACACGAAGGACGTGGGCGTGATCGCGCCGGGCGCCGACGAGCCGCCGACCGAGTTGCAGAAGATCCGCCGCGACCTGGAGGCGCTGCATCGCCCCACGCCCGGCGCGGTCGACAAGGCCTGGCCGTACCTCGGTCAGGCGGACCGGCACATCCGCTTCGCGGCGCGCATCGCGCTGGAGCACCAGCCGGTCGATCAGTGGCGTGACAGGGCGCTGGCGGAGAAGAACACCGACGCGGCGCTGACGGCGCTGCTGGCGCTGGCGCG
The DNA here is from genome assembly GCA_016125285.1 of Phycisphaera sp. Classification (GTDB taxonomy): domain Bacteria; phylum Planctomycetota; class Phycisphaerae; order Phycisphaerales; family Zrk34; genus RI-212. Next base: position 134,833 of record WGMA01000020.1, on the reverse strand, counting down.
TCAGTACGAGCGCGCGGACAAGCGTACGGGCGCGAAGAACGCGGAGCTCGACACACCGGCGCCGCGGTACGACGGGTCCGACCCGAAGGTCTCGGCCGACCGCCGCGCGGCGCAGCAGAAGATCCTCTCGGCGCTCGACCGCTTCGACCTCACGAAGCTCGACGAGCGTCAGCAGATCGACCTGGCGCGGGTGTACGAGGTGACGTTCGTGCGGACGGGCCAGCCTGACGACGAAGCGCGCAAGGCGCTGATCGCGAAGTTCGACGCGGTGTACCCGACGGGCGAGCCGCTGGTGGACCTGGAGCTGACGCAGCTGATGGTGTACCTGCAGGCGCCGAGCGCCGCGGCGAAGGGCGTGGCGTTGCTCGAGCAGGCGCCGACGCAGCAGGAGCAGATCGCGTACGCCAAGACGCTGCGGCTGCTGCTGGTGGGTTGGGACGAGGCGCTGGCGCGGAAGTACTTCGCGTGGTTCGACCGCGCCGCGGGCTACAACGGCGGCGCGAGCTTCGAGAAGTTCGTCGAGTACATCCGCAACGGCGCGATCGCCAACCTCAGCGCCGATGAGAAGGAAAAGCTCAAGGATGTGCTGTCGGCCAAGCCGAAGGCGCCGGCGTCGCCGTTCGCTCTGCTGGCGACGCGCAAGCCGGTGAAGAACTACACGGTGGCGGAACTGGCGCCGATCGTCGAGAAGGGGCTGACGGGACGCAACTTCAACCGCGGGCGTCAGCTGTTCGGCTCGGTGGGTTGCTTCGCGTGTCACCGGTACGGCAACGAGGGCGGCGCGGTCGGCCCGGACCTGACCGGCGTGGCCGGCCGCTTCAGCCCGCGCGATCTGCTGGAGTCGGTGATCGAGCCGAGCAAGGAGATCTCCGACCAGTACGGCGCGGTGATCATCACGATGGACGACGGCTCGACGGTGTACGGCCGCATCGTCAACCTGTCCGGCGACACCTACCGCGTGAACCCCGACATGCTGGACCCGAAGAACATGGTCGGCGTGGACCGCCGGAAGGTGAAGTCGATCACGCCGTCGCCGGTGTCGATGATGCCGCCGGGGCTGCTGAACGTGCTGGAGCAGGACGAGGTGCTGGACCTGGTGGCGTACCTGCTTTCGCGCGGCGATCGCAAGAGCCCGATGTTCAAGTGACCGATGGGGAACGGGCCCGGGGGCGACACGGGCGAACTCAAGCAGGGAAGACCTCGCATGCTGCGCATAACCAGGACCGGGATGGGCGTGGAGATCGGTGGCACGGCCGACGATCTGTCCGATGTGATGGCGGTGTTTCTCGACGCGACCGAGCCGACGGGCTCCGGTCCGGCGACGCTGCGTGCGTCGCACCTGCCGACCGGCGCGGGTCAGCCGCTGGGCGCGATCACGGTGGGGATGACGGACGGTCCGGTCAACGTGCAGGTGCAGGGTGAGACGCTGGTGGTGACCGGTTCGAATCACGCGTTGCTGGAGTTCGCCGGGGTGTTCAATGTCGAAGGCCACGCGCCGGGCCGCGTCGGCACGTATTCGTGGACGCCGGGCAGCGCGACGATCGCCGAGCAGTCGCTGTCGCTGACGATCATGCTCTACGACCGCGGCGCGCCGGCGCCGGGCGAGCGGCCGACCACGGCGACGGTGGTGGCGTGGATCCTGATCGTGATCGGCAGCCTGGCGGCGCTCGGCGTCGCGGCGGCGATCGCGATGCGCGACCAGCCCGAGGTGCGCAAGGCGCTGCGCGAGAACGCGCTGCCGCCCACCCTTCAGTACGTCATGATGACGCTGAGCGTGCTGATGCACGTGGTCGCCGGGTTCGCGCTGCTCAACCGCCAGGCGTGGTCCCGCTGGCTGTATGTCGGGTGGGGAACGATCGGGTCGATCATCGGGCTGATCGCGGCGCAGGACAAGGCGGGCGTCGCCCCGAGCGTCGTCGCGCTGATCGTGCTGTCCTTCTTTATGTACCGCCCGAACGTGACGCAGTGGCTGAACACCAAGCCCGCGAAGCGGGCGTGACGCGGACGGTCAGAGCCCGAGCATGACGGTCGCGACGCCGAAGTAGATCAGCAGCCCGCACACGTCGACGATCGTGGCGACGAACGGCGCCGAGACCGAGGCCGGGTCGAGCCTGAGGCGTCGCAGGATGAGCGGGAGCATCGACCCGACGAGCGTGCCGAGCGTGACGACGCCGACCAGCGAGATCGAGACGGTCAGGCCGACAAGGAAATAGTCCTTGGTGTAGTCGGCGAGCCCGAGCCACTGCCAGAGCTGCACGCGCAGCAGCCCGATCAGGCCGAGGAGCGCGCCCAGCAGCAGTCCGCATATCAGTTCTCGTCGCGCCACTTCCCACCAGTCGGCGATGGTGACCTCACCCAGCGCCATGGCGCGGATGATCAGCGAGGTCGCCTGCGAGCCGCTGTTGCCTCCGCTGGAGATGATCAGCGGCAGGAACAGCGCCAGCACGATCGCCTCGGCGATCTGGTGCTCGAACAGCGACATCGCCGAGGCGGTGAACATCTCGCCGATGAACAGCACCGCGAGCCAGATGCCGCGCTTGCGCACGAGGGTGGGGATGGAGGCGGCCATGTAAGGCTCGTCCAGGGCCTCGAGGCCACCCATCTTGTGCATGTCTTCGGTAACCTCTTCCTCCGCGACGTCGGCCACGTCGTCGAACGTCACGATGCCGACCAGTTCGTCCTTCTCGTCGACGACCGGCAGCACCGGCAGGTCGTACTCCTCCATCTTCGTGACCAGCTCCTCGCGGTCGGCCATCGCGTTGATGCGCACGGTTGTGCGCGTCGTCTTCAGCAGCGACTCGACGCGGTCGTTCGGGTCGGCCAGCACCAGGCGCCGCAGGCGGAGGTGATTGATCAGCCGGTTGTTCTTGTCGGTGACGTACAGCGTGTCGAGCGACTCGGCCTTGGCGCCGTGCGCGCGGATGTGATCCAGCGCCTGCTGCACCGTCCACTCCGGCTGGATCTTCAGGAAGTCCGGCGTCATCTCACGCCCGACCGACTCCTCGGGATACTCCAGCAGGTACTCGGTCTCTTTGCGCTCCGCGGGGCGCATCCGCTTGAGCAGCGACTGCGCCAGGTCGTCCTCGGCCTCCTCGAAGAAGTCGATGCGGTCGTCGGGGTCCATCTCGTTGAAGATCTGGGCCGCGACGTCGTCGCTCAGTCCGGTGATGATCTGCTCTTTGAGGTCGTGGTCGAGGTACGCGAAGACCTCCGCGGCGCGCGCACGCGGCAGCAGGCGCATCGCCACGATGCGACGGCTGTCGTCGAGCTCCTCGAGCACAACGGCGACCTCGGCGTCCTGCAGCTCGGAGAAAGCCGCCAGCACGTCGGCGGTGCGCTTCGCGTCGATGCTCTCAACGATGTCGGGGGCGAGCAGCCGCCCGACGCCGTCGATATCCATCTCGTCGCTCATCGTGACCGCTCCGTACGCCTCGCCGTCGACACGACCACCGCGGGCGCGAGCGACAACGAACGGGTCAGGCTACCACTACGGGGCGCAATGTGAAAGGCCGATGCGCCACGCGATGCAACGCTTTCCAAGGGTTGACGCATACCGTATTCTGCGGCGGCTCGCGCTTCGCGAAATGCTGATGAGTCGTCCGCCGCGCTGACGCCAGGTAACCCATGTCCCAAGCAACGCCCAGCCCCAAAATCGACACGCGTCCGGTCTGGCGACGCATGGCGTTCGGCTGGCCCGCGGTCGTCGTGCTGCTGGCGACGCACTACCTCATGGCCCTGTCGTCGGTGACCGACCTCGGCGCGTGGCTCACGGCGGACCCGGCCGGCAAGTCCAGCCCGTACGAGCTGACCTACACACGCCAGTCCCACACCTTCGACGAACCGACCCACATGGTCGGCGGGTACACCTACTGGCGCCTCAACGACTACCGCATCCTGCCCGAAAACGGCAACCTGCCCCAGCGCTTCTTCGCCATCCCGTCGGCGATCCGCGGCGGCTACGAACTGCCGCCACACGACCAGGGCGTCTGGCGGCGCGGCGCGGAGTGGACGCTGGTCCTTCAGTTCTTCTACACGCTGGGCAACGACTACGAGTCGTTCGTCTTCTCGGCGCGGTGCATGGCGATCCTGCTCAGCGTGTTCGTGCTGATCGTGGTGTGGGTCTGGACGAAGCGGCTGTTCGGCCCGGAGGCGGCGCTGCTCGCGCTGACCGTGGCGACGTTCAGTCCAACGATGCTCGCCAACGCGTCGATCTGTACGTCCGACATGGCGGTGACGCTGTTCTTCGCGATGTCGCTGGGGGCGCTGTGGCGCGCGCTGCACCGCCTGACGCCCTGGACGCTGCTGGCCAGCTGCGTCACCGCCGGGCTGCTGCAGGTCGCCAAGTTCAACGGGCTGCTCGTGCTGCCGATGGTGGCGGCGCTGCTGACGATCCGCCTGGCCGCGGCCACGCCGATCACCGTTCAGGTCGGCCGATGGCAACGCGAGATCGTCGGCCGGGCCGCGCGTGCGGGTGTGTTCGCCGGCGTGTTCGTCACGCACGTGCTGGTGGTGATCGCGATCATCTGGGCGTTCTACGGCTTCCGCTACAGCTACAACGCGTACCCCGAGGAACGGGCGGATTCACATCTGAACGATACGTGGGATGCGCTGCGCATCAACAGGGCCGGGCAGGAAGACATCTTCACCCACACGATCGACTTCGCACGCGAACACGAGTTGCTCCCCGAGGCGTACCTGTACGGCGTGCTGTTCGTGCAACGGCACTCGGTGGCGCGCACGAGCTATCTCAACGGCGAGTGGCGGACGACCGGGTGGTGGTACTTCTTTCCGTATTGCTTCGCGGTCAAGACGCCCGTCGGCGTGTTCCTGCTGATCCTGCTCGCCGCCGCGGCAATCGCCCAGCGCCTCGCCGAACGCGTCGGCGCGCACGCCACACGTCCCCCGCCAACCGACACCGACAGCAGTAACAGCAGTGACAGCAGTGACGAGGATGGCGCCGCGCCGTCAACCGACGCCCCCACCGTCGAACACGCCTCGACGCGCGGCGAGGTGATCCGACAGGCGTTGTATCGCACGGCGCCGCTGTGGGTGTTGGCGGTGATCTACTGGGCGTTCGCGATGACCGCGAACCTCAACATCGGGCTGAGGCACGTGCTGCCGACCTACCCGGTCATGTACATCTTTATCGGCGCCGCCGCCGAGTGGGTCATCCGACGACACCGCCTGCTGCGCCCGCTCGTGATCCTCGGCGTGATGCTGGTCGTGATCGCATCGGTTTCCATCTGGCCGCACTACCTCGCCTACTTCAACGTGACCGTCGGACCAAAGAACGGCTACCGTCACCTCGTCGACTCGAACCTCGACTGGGGACAGGAAGTGCCCGGCGTGATCCACTGGCTCGACGACCACGGCCTGAACGAGGGCTGGCGGTCACCCATCAAGGGCGACGCGTTCAAGAACTGGCTCACCGAGCACGATCTCGATCCGCAGGTCAACGCCGCGCAAGGCGCTCGCGTGTATCTGGCCTACTTCGGGTCGGCGAATCCTTACTACCACGGCGTACACGCACGGCAGTTGCCGAGCTATTACATGCACGCCATGCCCGGGGTCGCGCCCGGCGGCCTGGAGCTATACCCCCTGACCGGCGGAACCTACCTCATCTCAGCCACACAACTGAGTAACATTTATGTCGAACACTCGGGACGCGGCCGCTGGACCGTCTCCAACCAACGCTACTTCGACGTCATGCATCAGAAGTATTCGGCCGTGTTCGCCCGGCTGGACCCCAAGGCCAAGCCACCTGTGCTGATCCGTGACCAGGGCTCCGGCGACGAATACTGGGGATATCAGATCCTGCGATTCGCGCGGTTGTGCCAGTATCTCAAGCAGCGCGAGCCCGATGACACCATCGGTTACGGCATGCTCATCTATCAGCTCACCGACGAAGAAGTGGACCGCGCCCTGAACAGCGCGATCCCGCTCGAGCCGGACCAGTTGCCACCGCATTAGACGACTGTGGAGCGCTTCGGGCTCCGCGGCTCGGTTGTCCGCGCCGACCATCGGCACGTGCGACAGCAAACCGGCAAGATCTGTCGCGATCGCTCGGAACGATTCGCCGTCGAATCCGTCCAAACCTTTATGCATCGGTCAGGCGTGGATTTGGGGTTGAATGACGTGCGTAAATTCGACAGATCGCGGATCGGGAGCTACTGTATTGAGAGTCTCATCCGAGAGGCTGACAAGGAAGTCGCAGCAACCCCGCCGAAGCGGGGTGCACGGGGTTCCTGGCGGGTGTCGCCGGGGGCTGCGGTTTTTGGGGAATTGGCCCTTGCGTCTACAAACCAAAGACTTTATGCTTACGGCCCGGCAGCAGACGGCATGGGGAATCTGCGACTGCAAACCGGGTGTCGGAGCACTGACTACATGGCTGCTCACGACTTAATGTCATCGAGCCAGTGGAGGTTCATCTTGGCTACTCAGCACAAAATGCTCGTGTTCGTCATGGCTATTCTGTTCGGTGGTTTCGGTCTGTCCAACAGCGTGTGGGCAGACGGCGAGAAGCCGCCGGCCGAAGAGACTCCGGCCGCCGCGAGCGACAGTGGAAACGCCGATGCGGCCGCTCCCGACGCCGCAGCCCCGGCGGCCGACGCCGCCGCGGACCCCGCGGCCGGCGAGGCGCTTCTTCGCCGCGCCCAGAAGCTTCGCGCTCAGCAGCTCGTTGCTGAAGGCGACGACGCGGCCAAGAACCGTCAGTACAACCGCGCCGTCAAGCTCTACGAGCAGGCCGGCGGTCTCGACCCCGAGAACGTCGAGGCTCAGGCCGGCGCCGAGCGCGTCCGCGCCATCCTCGGTCGTGACACCGGCACCAACCTCGTCGAGGACTACGCTCAGGTCATCGAGCTCCGCGCTCAGCAGGCCAAGAGCCGCTACAAGAAGGCCATGGACCACGCCCGTGAGTCCGCCAAGGCCGGCAACTTCACCGAGGCCCAGGACGCCGTGTCCCTGTCCAAGGCGATCATCGACACCAACCGCCAGTACCTGACCGACGCCGAGTACGTCACGATGAACAAGGCGGTGCTCGACTACCAGGCCGAGATCCAGCAGCACGCCGAGCGTCAGCGTCTCAAGGAGCTGGCCACGCAGGAGCAGGCCGTCGAGAAGGAGCAGCGTGACCGCCGCTTCAAGGCCGAGGCCGAGCGTACCGCCAAGGTTCAGGAGATGCTCAAGCGTGCGGCCGACCTCCGCCGCGAGCTGAAGTACGAACAGTCCCTCGACGTCCTCGATCAGGTGCTGTTCCTCGACCCGCACAACGTCGCGGCCGAGGCGATGAAGGAGATCGTGGAAGACGCGATCATCTACCGCAACACCAACACGCTCGAGCGCAAGATCAGCCTCATGTCCGCCCGTCACTCGGTGCAGACCCTCGAGTCCGCCCAGCCCTACAACGAGCTGATCGTCTACCCGCCAGACTGGCCCCAGCTGTCCGCCCAGCGCACCAAGTTCTCCGGTGGTGGCGCTTCCGACAACGAGGCCAACCGTCGCATCATGGAGAAGCTCAAGCAGCCGATCCCCGTCAGCTTCGACGCCAACCGCCTCGAGAACGTCATCGAGTACCTCCGCAACGTCACCGGCGTGAACTTCTTCGTCAACTGGCGTGCCCTCGAAGGCGCCGGCATCGAGCCCGGCTCCACCGTCACGCTGAACCTCGCCAACGTCCCGGCCGACAAGGCCCTGAAGCTCATCCTGGATCAGGTCGGCGGCGACCTCGTCCCGCTCGGCTACACGGTCGACGACGGCGTCGTGACGATCTCGACCCTCGAGAACCTCGGCAAGAACACCGTCATCCACTCCTACGACATCCGCGACCTGCTCGTCCAGGCCCCGAACTTCACCGAGGCCCCCGAGTTTGACCTCGCGGCGATCTCCTCGTCCGGCGGCGGCGGCGGCGGCGGCGGTGGCCGGAGCCTCTTCTCCGAGTCCAGCAGCGGCAACGAAGGCGGCGGCCCCGAAGAGCTCGCCCTCCAGATCCAGACCCTCATCCGCGACACCGTCGACCCCGACAACTGGCGTCAGAACGGCGGCCTGGTCTCCTCGATGAGCTACCTCAACGGCAACCTCATCATCAACACGACCTCCGCCAACCATCGTGCGATCCTCAGCCTGCTCGGTCAGCTGCGTGAGTCCCGCGCGATCCAGATCAACGTCGAGGCCCGCTTCCTGCTCGTTGACCAGAACTACCTCGACGAGGTCGGCGTCGGCGTCAACGTCACCCTCATCGACCTGTTCGGCCTCGATCACGTTTCGCCGATCGTCATCACCCAGGAGCACCTGTCGATCGCCGACCGCGTCAACACCGGTCTGACCGGCTCGTTCGGCGAGTCGCAGGGCGACGTCGCCGCCGACGGCTCGTTCCGCCGCGGCATGAGCATCAGCGGTTCGTTCCTCAACGACGTGCAGGTCGACTTCCTGATCCGCGCCACGCAGGCCAACCGTCGTCAGATCAACCTCTCGGCCCCGCGCGTGACCTTCTTCAACGGTCAGCGGGCCTACGTGCTGGTGTCCACGCAGCTCGCCTACGTGTCCGACCTTGATCCGGTCGTCGGCACCCGGTCGGCCGCGTTCGACCCGCAGATCTCGATCGTCTCGTCGGGCGTGCTGCTCGACGTCGAGGGCACCGTCAGCGCCGATCGTCGCTACGTCACCCTCACCGCCCGTCCGTCGCTCGCCCGCGTCGTTCGCCTCCGCGGCATCGGCGTCATCGCCCCCGACGTGGGCGTCGGTGACAACGGCACCGGCACCGACACCGGCACCGGCAGCGGCGCCACCCCCGGCGACGTGATCCAGGCCAACTCCGGCGACACCGCCGCGATCCCGGACGTCTCCCGCGGCGTGATCGAAGCCCCCGAGCTCGAACTGACCACGGTCCGCACGACCGTCAGCGTTCCCGACAAGGGCACCCTGCTGCTCGGCGGCCAGCGCCTGTTCGCGGACATCGAGGTCGAGGCCGGCGTCCCCGTCCTCAGCCGTCTGCCGATCGTCAACCGACTGTTCACCAACCGCTCGAAGGTCAAGGACGAGCGCACGCTGCTCATCCTGGTCAAGCCGACCATCCTGATCCAGAGCGAGAAGGAAGAAGAGTTGTTCCCGGGTCTGGAGCAGTCGCCGGCTCTGTTCGGCGGCAACGCCGCTGCGTTCTAATCGCGCAGCGACTTTGCACCACGTAGGCGTCGCACAGTCCAACGCGCGTGCGGCGCCTGTGCCGGGGTGGTTCCCGGCGTCAACTGTGGGTAGGCCCGATGCCAGGTCTTTGCCCGAGGCGGAAAGCACGGCTGGTGGGCCGCGATGTTTACCTAGCTGGCCCGGCTCCCCACTTGGCCGCTGGGCGGGAGTGATTCGATGGCTGAAACCGAGTCGAGGCTGGTGGTTCACCAGGAAGGCGATGTCACCGTCATCGAATTCCTCGACCGTAATATCCTCGAGGAATCCAGCATCCAGCAGATCAGCGATGAGATGCTGGAACTGATCTCTAAAACCGACCACCCCAAACTCCTGATCAACTTCGAAAACGTGGACCACCTGTCCAGCGCCGCGCTGGGCACGCTGATCCGCGCCAACACGAAGGTGACCCAGAAGAAGGGGCAGCTGCGGCTGTGCAACATCAGCTCGCAGATCTACGAAGTGTTCGTCATCACGAAGCTCTACAAGCTCTTCGAGATCGACAAGTCGGTTGAGGAAGCGGTTGGTAAGTTCAAGTAACGTCCCTCTAAAGTGATCGCGTGGCCATGGCAGCATCGTACGATCAGAGATTGGTCCTCGATAGCCGGCTCGACGAAGTCAGCCGCGCAGAGAAGGTCGTGCTCGAAGCCGTCGTCGCCTGCAACTTCTCCGACACCGATCAGTTCGCCATCAAGCTCGCGCTCGAAGAGGCGCTCGCCAACGCCATCAAGCACGGCAACGAGTCCGACGAAGGCAAGCACGTCACGCTCGAGTTCCACGTCGACGAACGCAAGCTGACCATCACCATCTGTGACGAGGGCACGGGTTTCGACCCTCAGCGTGTGCCCGACCCGACGCTCGACGAGAACATCGAAAAACCCTACGGTCGTGGCGTGTGGCTCATCAAGACCTATATGAACGAGGTCAGCTATAACGATCAGGGCAACTGCCTGACCATGGTCAAGTTTCGCACCCACGCCACCTCCTCCAGCGGTCGCTGATCGCGAGGGCCGGGCGTACACATTCCGAGGTTGGTGACATGGATCCGGTGGAGGAATTTTCCGTTCAGATCGAGCCGCGCGAGGACGACATCATCGTGCGCCTGATCGGCGACGCCACCCTCACCAAGGGCGACTACCTCCAGGACACGCTCTGGCCCATCATCGAGCAGAAGCCCAAACGCGTCGTCATCGATCTGTCCCGCCTCATCTTCGTCAACAGCCTCGGCCTCGGCATCCTGCTGGGCTTCCGCAAAGGGCTGACGCGCAACAGCATCCCCGTCGCCGTCGCCGGCACGCGTGACCACATCCTCGACGTGTTCCAGGAAACCCGCCTCATCGAGCTGTTCAAGATCTACGACGACGTCGAGTCCGCGCTCGCCGCGTCCGTGTGACCGCGTCCGTTACCGCCCCACCGCTGCCCGTGTTCGTCGAGTGACTCCGCTGTCGCCGCGCGCCGCGACGCGTCACATGCGCTCGGGCACGTCGATGCCCAACAGGTCCAGTCCCGCACGCAGCGCGCGCGCCGTCACCACACACAGGGCCGCACGCGAGTCGCGCAGCGCGTCGGTCTCCGCCCGCATCACCGGGCACGCCTCGAAGAACTTGTGGAACGCCGTCGCCAGCTCGTACAGGTAGTTGCACAGGCGGTGCGGCTCCAGCGATCCGGCCACCTGCCCCACCACGTCGCCGAGCTGCACCAGCTTCAGCACCAGCGCGTGCTCGACCGGGTCGACCAGCGTGATCGATGTCTTCGACACGTCGGGCTCGACGCCCCCGGCCGCGTCCTCGGCCAGCACGCCGAGCTTCCGCAGGATCGACCGCGCCCGCACGTAGGCGTTCTGCAGGTACGGCGCCGTGTTGCCCTCGAACGCCAGCATGCGCTCCCAGCTGAACACGTAGTCCTTGATGCGGTCCGACGACAGGTCGCCGTACTTCACCGCGCCGATGCCCACGACGTGCGCGACCGCGGCGCGGCGCGCGTCGTCCATCTCCGGGTCCTTCTCCGCAATGATCGCCGCCGCACGTTCCCCGGCCTCGTTGAGCAGGTCCGCGAGCCGAACCGTCTCACCCGCCCGCGTCTTGAACGGCTTGTGGTCCTCGCCGAGGATCGTGCCGAACTTCACGTGCTCCGCGGCGTGCGCCGCGTCGAGCCAGCCCGCCTGCTCCGCCGTCCAGAACACCTGCTCGAAGTGATCCGACTGCCGGGCGTCGACGACGTACGCGATGCGGTCCGCGTGCAGCGTGCCGACGCGGTAGCGGATCGCCGAAAGATCGGTCGCCGCGTATCCGTACCCGCCGTCGCTCTTGCGGACGATCAGCGGCACCGGGTCGCCTTCCTTGTTGTTGAACCCGGGCACGAACACGCCGACGGCGCCTTCGGTCTCGACCGCGATGCCCTTGTCCATCAGCATGGCGACGGTCTCATCGAGCAGGTCGTTGTAGAACGACTCGCCGCAGATGTGCTCGTCGACCAGCGTCACGTTGAGCTTGCCGTACGCCTCGTTGAAGTGATGCTTCGACGCCTCGATCAGCTGCTGCCACAGCCGTCGCGTGGCTTCATCGCCGCCCTGCAGCGCCACGACGCGTTTGCGCGACCGCTCGGCGAAGTCTTCGTCCGCGTCGAACTTCGCCTTGGCTTGTTTGTAAAACTGGTTGAGGTCGGCGATCGCCGCGGACCCGGACGCGGCGGACTCGGCCTGGCCGGTGTCCGCGAGGTATTCGATGAGCATGCCGAACTGCGTGCCCCAGTCGCCGAGGTGGTTCTGGCGGATGACGTTGTGGCCGAGGAACTCGAGCACGCGGGCGAGAGCGTCGCCGATGACGGTCGAGCGGAGGTGGCCGACGTGCATCTCCTTGGCGACGTTGGGCGAGGAGTAGTCGACGACGACGGTCTGCGGCTGCGCGACGGCGGCGACGCCGAGGCGCGGGTCCGCGGCGAGGTCGGCGGCGAGCCGCTGGAGGTAGTCGGTGCGGAGCTTGAGGTTGATGAAGCCGGGCCCGGCGACGTCGGGCGTCTCGCAGAGCTCGGCGACGTCGAGCCGGTCGATGATCGCCGCGGCGACCTCGCGCGGGTTTTTGCCGACGCGTTTGGCCAGCGACATCGCGACGTTGGCCTGGTAGTCACCGAACTTCGGGTTCTGCGCGGGACGGATAAGCGGGTCGGTGTCGGCGTGCTCATCACCGAACGCGGCGGCGATGGCGGCGGCGAACCGCTGAGCGAGCGTGGTCTGCGGGTCATTCATAGTCGGGGTATGGTCGAGGCGGAGCGTGCCGACGTCAAGGCGACGTAATTTTACATAAAAACAGGGGCTATAGCGGCCGTCAAACTTGACCCCATCGTCTCCCCGAGCTTAAATACCCTATCGAAAAGAAGTCGCCGATGATGACGGGTTGCTCTGAACATTTCTACCTCAGAGACATCGAGCGTGTGGCGCGTATAACCCGGGGCCTGATGTCGACATGCCTCGCCGGGCAAGATTGACGATTCCGGGTAAACTGCACACGCGATCATCGCGACGTAGGGACATTCAGGAGATCAGGCTATGCCTAATGCGAACGACAGTTGGGGAATCGAGGTCGGCTCCAACGCGTTGAAGGCGATCCGGCTGCAACGCGTTGGTGACGATGTCGCCATGGTGGAGTACGAGGTGATCCAGTACCCCAAGGTGCTGTCGACACCCGACACCGAAACCCAGGAGATCGTGCGCGACGCGTTGTTCCAGTTCAACGCCCGTCACGATCTGACGAAATCCACCGTGGTGACCTCGGTCGCGGGCAACATGGCGTTCGCCCGCTTCGCGAAACTGCCGCCCGTCGAGCCGAAGGCCGTCGCGGGTATCGTGCAGTACGAGGCCCAGCAGCAGATCCCGTTCCCGATCGATCAGGTCGAGTGGGACTACCAGACGTTCCAGTTCGCCGACTCGCCGGACGTGGAGGTCGGCATCTTCGCGATCACCAAGGACCGCGTCGGCCAGTACCTCGCCGGTTTCCACGCGGCGCAGCTGCCGGTGCACAAGCTCTCGCTGTCGCCGGTCGCGGTGTACAACGCCCTGAGCTACGACCTGGAATACGACGAGGACACGCCGGGCACGATCCTGATGGACATCGGCACGAACTCGACGGACGTGATCATCGTCGAGCAGGGCCGCCTGTGGCTCCGCACGATCCCGATCGGCGGGCACCACTTCACCGAGGCGCTGGTCAGCAACTTCAAGCTCAACTACTCCAAGGCCGAGAAGATCAAGCGTGAGGCGGCGACGTCGAAGTACGCCCGCCAGATCTTCCAGGCGATGCGTCCGGTGTTCGTCGATCTGGTCAACGAGGTGCAGCGTTCGCTGGGTTTCTACCAGACGCTCAACCGCGACGCGGAACTCAAGAACCTCATCGGCATGGGCAGCACGTTCCAGCTGCCGGGCCTCAAGAAGTTCCTCAAGCAGCAGCTGTCGCTGGAGGTCACGAAGCTCGAGAAGTTCTCGCGCATCCGGCCGACCAGCGACGCGTCGGACTTCGAAGAGAACGTCGTAACGCTCGGACCGGCGTACGGCCTGGCGCTTCAGGGACTGAACATCGAGAAGGTGTCCTGCAACCTGCTGCCGATGTCCCTGATCCGCAAGCAGGTCTGGGGCGCCAAGAAGGGTTACGCGGCGGCGGCGGCGGCCATCATCGCTCTGTCCGCGGGCCTGGGCTATTCGCGTCTGTGGATCGACCAGCAGTCTTACGAGTCGAACACCGCCGACCGGCACGACACCGATCGCATCCTGAAGGTCGCCGAGCAGTACGCCAGTCAGGCCAACCAGGCGAACATCGCCAGCGACCCGCGTCAGAAGATCGAGAACCTGCGTCGCACGCTGGACTACCGCAACGTCTGGCCGTCGATCCTCGACGACATCGCCACCGCGCTGGCGTCGGTCAAGCCGCAGCCGGAGCTGATCAGCCAGACCGGCCCCGACGGCAAGGCGCTCGACGTGAAAGAACGCATCGCCCGCATCAAGGCGATCCCCCGCAACGAGCGACGCCTCGTGAACATCGAGCAGATCACGTACAACTACGTGCCCCCGGCCGACGCGAACGCGTTCGGCGGGTCGCAGGAAGCCGTGGATTTCGGCGCCGGATATGGCATGGAGCTTGGTGGCGAATTCGGCCCCGGACCGATGGCGCCGCCGCCCGCCCCCATCCCGACCCCCGCCGCCAAGCCGGGCAAGAAGGGTAAGGCCAAACCGGCCGAGAACGACGAAGGCGCGCCGCCGCCGAAATTCGACATCACCATCAGCGGCACCACGCCGATCGAACTCGCGCCGAACTTCCTCAATGAAACGTTTATCGCGGCGTTGAAGAAGATCGAGGCCGATCAGGAATCCGTCAAGCGCGACAAGCCTTACAAGATCAAGAAGGTCGACCTCGTTCAGGTCGTGCCGGTGAGCTCGGCCGCGGGCTTCAAGGCCGCGATCGGTGGACCCGCCGTCACGCCGGGCGTCGGTGGTCCCGGCGCATCGGACTACGGCTCGGAGTTCGGCGGGGAAGAATTCATCGAAGGCGGGCCGGTCCCGCCCACCGGTGGACGCGTCCTGCCCGGGGCTCCCAGTGGACGCATCCTGCCCGGAACCAACCCGGGCGGCATCGGCCGCAACCTGCCCGGAGGCAACTCGCCCAAGGGCGCGACCGAGGCGAAGATCGCCACCAAGTACACCGACTATCTGCCGAATGATCCGTTGGCCAAGGAGGACAAGACGGGCGACTGGCGGTTCACGATCACCTGGACCGTTGAACTGCTCCGCCCCGAGGACACCCGCAAGGCTCAGCTGGAAGCCGAGAAGCAGAAGGCGAACACGAAGACCCCGACCATCACTCCCACTGCCGGTACCGTTCCGGCCGTCAAGCCGGAGGGCGTACGATGAACGCAGTTTGGAAAGTCCTCAATATTGTCAAGCAGAACCCGCTGATCGTGGTCTGCGTCGTCGTGATCGTCTGCTCGGCGGTGTCCTTCGTCTGGCCGACCCGCGTGCAGGGAACCGCCTTCGTGAAGTCGATGGAGTCCCGCTCGAGCGACATCGGCAAGATCAAGCAGTACTTCTCGAAGAGCATCGTGATCCCGGCCGAGAATCCGGATGATCCGCCGCGTCGCATCACCACGGTGATTAAGCCGCAGGTCATCGAGGCCGTGCAGCAGATCAACCAGGACCTGCAGACGCAGTACACCGAGATCTTCAAGCTGGCCAACGAGCACAACCGGGCCGGTCACGAGGTCATGCTCCAGGGGCTGTTCCCCGCGCCGGTCGACCAGGCCAAGCCGTACAACGCACGCGGCGCTTATCTCAGCGAGATCGTGCGGATGTACCACGCCCTGAAGCCCGGCCAACCCCTCGGCGCCAAGGAAATCCAGGAAGCGCTCGCCGCGGTGCAGGAAGAATACGTCCGCAACATCTTCCCGGCCCCGACGAACCTCAGCGACCTCCAACTCGCCGAGATCGCGCAGAAGCAAGCCGAGAAGCTGGTCCAACTCCACGAAGATCACGCGCGATCCATCGGCGTGTACGTCACGCCGCTGTACCTCGACTTCTCGCAGCCCGGCTCGTGGAATCCCGGGCCCTTCGTGCTTGGGAAGTGGGCACAGCCCGGCGCCCTGCCGCCGATGGGCGCGATCTGGGAAGGCCAGATGCAGCTGTGGGTGCAGCAGGATCTCGTCCGCGCCATCCGCCTCTGTAATGACATGGACAAACCCGGTGCGTCCGTCTTGACCGCGCCGATCAAGAACCTGGTCAGCATCACGATGAACGACGGGACCGTCGGCAAGGCCAACCCCGAAGAGCAGAACATCGACAAGCGTCTGCCGGACAACTTCAAGCAGAGCCACACCGGCCGAACGTCGAACCCGCTCTACGACGTCCGCCAGGCCACGATGGTCATGCACGTCGACACGCTGAAGATCCCGCAGGTCATCAACGCGATCAGCAAGGTCAACTTCATGACCGTGCTGGGCATCAAGGTGACCAACGTCGACGAGTACGAGGCGCTGCGGGCCGGGTACCACTACGGCGGCCGGAACGTTTCGCAGGTCGAGTTGACGGTGGAGACGCTGTGGATGCGGCAGTGGATCACCGGTCACAACACGCCCGAAGCCGCCGTCGCCGAGTACGCCTCGACGCTGCCCGCCGACGACGAGTTCAACAAGCTCACCGACGAGAAGAAGGTCGAGTACGTCAAGTCGCACGGCATCTTCCAGGCCGGGCTGATGCCCGACAGCGTCCGCGCCTCCATCGGCCTGGCGCCGCGTGATCCCAACTACCAGGCGCCCCAGAACAGCGGCGGCGGCAAGGCCACCGGCGCCGGAGCCCGTTTCTAAATCCGCGAACCAGAATCTTCACCCGCGAATCATCCGGGAGAGACACCATGAGCAACACACGAAACGTCAACATCCTTGAACAGCACATCGAGAAGCTGCTGGTCCTGCTGGCTGTCGGGGTCCTCGGCTGGGTGGCCTACGCCTACTGGCTGCAGGACCCGTACACGATCCAGCTCAACGGCCAGACGGTTCGTCCCTCGCAGATCGACAAGACGATCCACGACGAGGCCGTGAACCTCGAAACGCAGCTCAAGAGCTCGGAACTACCTCCGCTGCTGAAGAAGGTCACGGTCCCGGACTACAACGGTGACTTTGAAGTGGCCATGCAGAAGGACGTCATCAGCAATCCCGAGTTCGCCCAGACCGGGCTGGCCGTCGTCATGAAGCCGTCGACGGACACCGAGGGCGGCGGCAAGCAAGGCGTCTGGCCGAAGTACTACGTGCCGACGGTGCCCGCCCCGACCATGTATGCGGCCCGCGCCGATTTGAACACGGTCGTCCCCACCGAATTCGATTCGCGTGACGGCCTGGTGAAGATCTTCGCGCCCGGCGGCCCCTACGACTTCGCTTACGCGTCTATCCGCGCCCAGTTCGACACGAAGAAGATGTTCCAGGAACTGACCTTCAAGCCTGAGGACGGGGTCGTCAAACCGTTGCAGCCCGGCGTCTGGTCGCCGTTCTTCTGGATCGTCGACGTTCAGGTCGAGCGACAGGAGCTCGATGCGGACGGAAACTGGTCCGACGCGATCCTGCTGCCGCCGATTCCCGGCCAGCCGTCGTTCCGCAGCGTTCAGGACGCCGATGGCAAGATGGAGAAGATCAGCGAAATCCGCAACTTCAAGCCCGAGTTTGCTAAGGAGTTGATCCAGAAGATCGGCGAGAGCGAGGCGGAGATCATCCAGCCCACGCCGCTGAAGATGGTCAAGCCCTGGAGCCCGCCGGAGCCGAAGGTTGAGGAAACCGAGCAGGATGGCAATCAGCTGGGCCTGGCCGAAATCAAGCGTCAGCTGAAGCTCAAGGAAGTTCAGATCAAGAACTTCAAGATTCAGTTGGATCGCCTGAATCGCGCCGGCAGCGGCGCCAAGACACCGGCGGGCGCCGCGCCGCGAGGCGGCTTCGATTCCGGCCTGGAAGGCGGATACGAAGGCGGCTCGATCGGTGGTGTCACCGGCGGTGCCGCCGCAACGACGGGCAAACAGCGTCAGCAGCAGCGGCTTCAGGAGCGGATTCAGGCCGTGCAGCAGGAGATGCAGCAGTTGCAGCTGCAGTACCAGCAGAAGACCGGAACGGCCCCGCCCTCGTCGTCACCGATTGCCCCGGGCGGGTTCCCCGGCGGCTCGCCCCTCGAGGGTGGCGAGTTCGGCCCCGGCGGGTTCGATCCCACGCAGCCCGGCGGCTTCGACTCCGCCCGCTCAGGCATCGACCCGCGCACCGGCCGGCCCATCCCCGGAGCGAACTACGAGGAGCAGTTGTACGGCGGCGAGTTCGGGCCTGAAGGCGGGGTCGCGAACGGTCGCATGCCCACACGCCCCAGCGGCAGCAACGTCTTTACGTTCGGCGAAGAGTCCGTCGAACTCTACGCCCATGACCTGAAGGTCAAGTCGGGCAAGACCTACCGCTACCGTGTCCGCGTGCTCGTGTACAACCCGCTGTTCAAGCAGCAGATGGACGCGGAGCAGGCGAAGGAAATGAAGGAGAAGTTCACGCTCGCCAGCGACTGGTCGGAGTGGTCCGAGCCCGTCGCCGTCGAAAGCATGAGCCACTACTGGCTGGTCAACGGCAGTTCCGGCAGCGCCCGTTTCAAGGTCTTCAAGTTCTTCACCGGCAACTGGCGCGAAGGCGAATTCACGGTTCGTGCCGGCGATCCGATCGGTTGGCCCATGACCCTGCCTCAGGGACCCAAAGGTCAGCCCCTCGACGTGGACTTTTCAACCGGCGCCTACGTCGTCGACGTTCAGACGATCGAGGTGCCCGGCCGCATCCGTGGCATGACGCGCAAGACCACACGCGTGCTTGTGATCGACAATGATGTGATCGAGGCCCGCACGGTCGAGGGCGATCGCGACGATCCGAAACTGCGTCGCCTGCAGGACCAGAAAGCGATGCGCGACGCCACCGCGTCGGTATCCGCACGTTAGCCAACGCTATATAAGCTGAACTACTGAAAGCCCACGGAGCCTCCGCTTCGTGGGCTTTTCTTATGGCGTAATGACGCGGTCTTCCGCCAGCGGGTGGCGATTCGCATCGTATTGATAAAAATAGCCTTATAAGCTAGTTGCGACAAAAACCAACACCCCGGGAATCTATAGACAAAGTACGGCCCATTCAGGCCGGTTGGATTTTCATCTTTTTAACTGAAAATCCGTCCGCAACACGTGAAACGGACCGGCTTACGTGCTATATTGCGTAGCTCTTACGTTTTACAGGATTGAGTTATGAGCCTGACGAATAAAAGTCCCAGCGTCCAGACCTATCGTCTGATGTTGTACCAGCGCCCCCTGCACCCCGAGCTATTCGGGATTCAGGACCGTCGTGCGGTCGTACAGCCTGAATACGAGGTCGAATGCTGGATGATTCCCGGCGGCCACATCCTTCGCTTCCAGGGCGGCGGTGAATGCCTGACCGAGGTCGTGGTCGACCAGGGTCCCCAGTTGCCGCAACGCGGGCTGCTGCAGGCGCTTCCGTGCCTCGGCGAGAAGGAGCTCGAGGACACCGTCAACGATTCGGTGCGCTATATCAGCAGCGTGCAGACCGAGTTGCTGTCGGACAACCTCTATGCCGCGACGCTCGCCGAGATGAAGGAATTCTCGCTGCACCGCGGCGCGATGCGCTACGAATGGGTCGACGCCGAGGGTTCGAACAACCTGTCGGTGTTCGGCATCGAGCGTTACAAGAAGGAAGTCCACACCGAGAGCTATCACCTGATCGGCGCGGCCGGGTTCGTCCTCCGCACCCAGTCGATCTTCGAGATCCTCTGATACGCCCATCGGATACGAAATCGCACACGCAACGCCCACCACGGTGGGCGTTTTGCGTTACGCCAGGCCGCGACCCCCGAGTTGTAGCGAACCGTTTGATTTCGGATAATGTTTCGCTAGTCGTGACCCCGTCGAAACGAACGCAGGAGGCGATCCCGCACATGGCCCAGGTTCCCGGACGCAGTTGGCGCGAGGTGATGGACACGTCCCACAAGGCGGACGTGCCCGAGGGGTTGTGGATGCGCTGCCCCGCCTGCGAGGCGATGCTCTACCGCAAGAACGTCGAGGTCAATCTCTGGGTCTGCACCGAGCCCGCCTGCCAGCACCACTACCGCGTCTCGGCCCAGCAGCGCGTCGAGCAGATGTGCGACCCCGGCAGCTTCGAGCCGATGTGGCTGGACGTCAGCCCCACCGATCCGCTGAAGTTCGTCGACCTCAAGGCCTACAAGGACCGCCTCAAGGCCGAGGCCGGCAAGGTCACCCAGCCCGACGCGATCCTCGCGGGCACCGGCTACGTCAAGGGCCGCCGCGTGACCCTCGCGTGTCTCGACCCGAATTTCATGATGGGCTCGATGGGCAGCGTCGTCGGCGAGGTGCTGACACGCGCCATCGAACACGCCCACGACAGCGACCTGCCGATGATCACCGTGGCCTGCTCCGGCGGCGCCCGCATGCAGGAATCCGCCCTGTCGCTGATGCAGATGGCCAAGACCTCGGCCGCCCTCGCCCGCTTCGACGACGACGGCGGGCTGTTCATCTCCGTGCTGGCCGACCCGACCACCGGCGGCGTGACCGCGTCGTGGGCGATGCTGGGCGACGTGATCCTCGCCGAGCCCAAGGCGTTGATCGGCTTCGCCGGGCCGCGCGTCATCGCCAACACGGTCAAGCAGGAGCTGCCCGAGGGCTTCCAGCGGTCGGAGTTCCTGCTGGACAAGGGCTTCGTTGACCGCGTGGTGCACCGCAAGGACCTCCGCAGCGAGATCGCCCGCATCATCGACTACGCGGGCAAGTAACCGCGCGACGCCTCACTTGCCAGTCGCGTGCGTCTGCCGTCTAATACAGCCTCGAAACACGCCCGACACGGAGTTGCTGCGATGAGTGAGAACGAGGCGAACCCGACACACCCCACGGTGGACCGGCTCAAGACCGAGTTCGCGGGCCAGGGCCTGCGTGCGGCGGAATTCCGCGGTCAGACCACGGTCGTTGTCCCCCGCGAGCGGATGCACGACGTGCTCCGGTTCCTGCGCGACGACGCCGCGTGCAAGTACGACTTCCTCTCCGACGTGTTCGGCATCGACTACCTGCAGTACCCCGAGGCGACCGACCGCTTCCACGTCGTGTACAACCTCGTGTCGACCAGGCTCAACCAGCGCATCTTCGTGAAGGTGCCGCTCAACGCCACGCTCGACACGAAGGGCACCGCCGACGACCCCGGCCTGCACCTGCCCAGCGTGTGCGACCTCTGGCCCGGCGCCGAGTGGAACGAGCGCGAGGTGTTCGACATGTTCGGCATCCGCTTCGACAACCACCCCGACCTGCGTCGCATCCTGCTGTGGGAGTCCTACCCTGCGTTCCCGCTGCGTAAGGACTACCCGCTGACCGGCCGCGGCGAGCGCGAGCAGTACGCCGTGATCGACCGCGACGCGTCCTGATTGAGAGCGTCCCCCTCATCCAAACCGGCGTCCGACCGCCCCACCAGCCGACACTTTGTCGGTGTGACGTTGGCGTGCGCCGAGAACCGAATACAATGCGCGGCGGAGACATGAGGCCCACTCGCACGGAGGCGTACAAGATGCCGTATCGATGCATCGCCGCACTGCTCGCCCTTTCATTCGTCATCGTCGGCTGCGACTCCGTGCCCAAGGGCACGCGTTACGACGACCCGGTCGCCAAGATGATGGACAAGTCGGAGACCTACGAGGTGCGTTGGGCGGCGGCGCACCAGGCCGAGGCCGAGCGCTTCGCCGACCCCGCCCGCGTGTCGGCGCTGCAGAAGATGGTGTGGATGCGCGGCCACCCCGCCGAGTTCAGCAACTACGCCGTCGACCAGCTCGTCAAGGTCAACGAGGCCGACGCGAAGACGTTTTTCTCCAAGAGCATCGTGCTGATCCGCGACTGGGAGACGCTTCAGCACGTCATCGACACCGCGGTGGCGCGGAAGTGGACCGACTTCGTGCCCGCGCTGGTGCGTAACTACGCGCAGACCACGCCGGTGTACAAAGACGCCGACCGCCCCGAGCGTAAGGCGATCCAGGCGTTGCGTCCCGACGCGCCGGTCGAGCAGGTCATCCTCGAGGTGCTCGCCGCGGAGACCGACGAAGGTGCCGACGAGAAGACGCGCGCCCAGCAGACGAAGGAGCGCGCCGCGGCGTGGCAGCTCACGTATCGCCTGCTGGGCGACCGGCAGAAGCTGGTCGACCTGCTCGGCCGCATCGAGCCGCGCAACACGCTGATCACGGACCTGAAGGCGGCGGCGACGGACCTGAACGTCGTGCCGACCAACATGCAGGAGATCACGTGGATGCAGATGCTGCGGACGGGTGTGTACGGCGCGTTCTGGGAGCGCGCCAAGCTCGTGGTCTCGCAGCTCACGCCCGAGCAGAAGCGCGACCTGCAGCTGCGTCACCTGCCGATCATCATCTACCTCCACGCCCGCCAGCCCGACCAGCTGCACAAGAACAAGGCGCAGCTGCTCAGCGAGCTGACGGCGTTCGTCGACAGCCAGCCGCACTACCTGCACGGGCCGACCTACGACGGGCCGATGCAGGATCACCCGCAGGTGCTGCACACGTGGGCCGCGCAGCTGGCGTGGGGCGACCTGGCCGCGACGCACGTGGCGATCGCGCTGATGCGCGACCGCCACGCCGCGGCGTCGCTCTTCGAGCAGGCCGACGCCGACCTGATCGACAAGACCACCGAGTACGGCGGCCTCATCCGCCTCGACGACAAGGGCACGCCCTACCCGCAGATCTACAAGCCCATGATGCGGCGGCACGACCTGATCTTCTACCCGACCGATCAGATGATGCTCGACGCCTACGCCGCGCTCATGCACTACCACTTCCACGCGCAGGAGCAGGAAAACCGTCAGTACGCGGGGCCCGGCCTCGGCGATATGAAGAACATCCGCCGCCAGCGACTCAACGGCCTCGTCTTCACGTTCATCGACCACGACACGCTCAACGTCGACTACTACCAGCCCGAAGAAGTGGTGATCGACATGGGTGTGATCCGCCGCTGACGACAGCGCGCGGCGGCGGGGTCGATGTCCGGGCCCGATCGATCGTACAATTCTTTCGGGTCGCGGCGACGCACGCCGGCCCGGTGTGATTATGCAGCTTTACGTGATCATCCTGATGATGGGGCTGATGGCCTACCGCCAGATGGGTCCGCAGACCGACCCCATCCTCGACGCCTGGCCGTGGCTGGTGCCCGTGCTGGCGATCGCGCCGTTCCTGGTGATCTCGCTGTTCGCGTGGATCGTCTATCACTCGGCGTTCCGCGCCGTCCGCCGCCGCCCCGAGCGATGCGAGCCGATCCTCACGCGGCTGCGGATGTTCTCGTCGATCTGCCAGTGGGGCCTGGCCCTGATGTTTCTCGTCGACCTGTTCGCGCTGGGCTGGCTGGAGTGGCTGCGTGTCCGCCTCGGCGACCTGATCCTCGTCAACGACGTGCTGGCGCTGTCGCCGGTGTTCGGGGCGCTGATGCTGATGTGGGCGGCGTACTACCCGATCGACCGCTACCTGCGCGGCGCCCATCCCGACGACGAGGGCCGCTTCCCGCGCCTGCGGTTCATCGCCTCGCAGGTCCGCCATCAGTTGCTGTTGATGATGGCGCCCCTGCTGTTGCTGCTGGGGTGGATGCAGATCGTCGACCGCTACGTCGCGGCCGAGCCGTATCACTCCGTGGTCAGCGCCGCGGGGCTGATCATCGTGTTCATGTTCGCGCCGCTGATGATCCGCTTCGTCTGGGACACCGTGCCGCTGCCGCCGAGCGAACTGCACAATCGCCTGCTGGACCTGTGCCGCAAGTACCACGTGCGCGTCCGCACGCTGCTGATGTGGCGCACGCATGGCGGGATGGTCAACGGCGCGGTCATGGGCATCGTCGGCCGCCTCCGCTACATCCTGCTGACCGACGGCCTCATCGAACGCATGGACCCCGACCACGTCGAGGCGGTGATGGCGCACGAGCTCGGGCACGTCACACGCCGCCACATCCCGTGGATGCTGGTCTGCGCCGCCGCGTCGATCAGCGTCGTGGCGATGGCGATCTCCGGCGTACAACTCGCCGCGGAATCGCTCGGCTGGCGGATGCCCGAGACCTGGGAGCAGGACCCCAACGTGCAGGTGCCGATCATCTTCGTGCTGACGATGGGTTTCGCGGTGGTGTTCGGCTACATCTCGCGCCGCTTCGAGCGGCAGGCCGACACGTTCGCCGTGCAGCACATGACCGAGCGGCTCGGTGACCCCGCGGCGCCGGGCGTCATCACAGCCGAGGCGGTGCACGTGGTCACCGAGGCGTTGACGCAGGTGGCGAAGATGAACCACATCCCGCTGGGGCGACCCTCGACGATCTGGGAGGCGATGACGCCGATGAACTGGCGGCACGGCTCGATCCCGTGGCGCATCGCGTACCTCGACACGCTCGTGGGCCAGCGCGTCGACGACTGCCCGATCGACCGCAAGGTCCGCCGCATCCGCTGGGTGTGCGCCGCGGTGCTCCTCGCCGCGATCATCCTCGGCGGCGCCGGCGACATGTGATAAACTGCGGGTCTGTCACGGAGGCGACGCGATGCGTTTCACCAAGATGCACGGCATCGGCAACGACTACGTCTACGTCAACGGCTTCGACGAGAAGGTCGCGGACCCCACGTCGCTCGCGCCGGTCATCGCGGACCGCCACACCGGCGTCGGCGGCGACGGGCTGATCCTCGTGCTGCCGCCCGAGCAAGGCGTCGACGCGCACGTCCGCATGCGCATGTTCAACGCCGACGGGTCCGAGTCGGAGATGTGCGGCAACGGCGTCCGCTGCGTCGCCAAGTACGCCCACGACCACGGCCTGACCGACGCCAAGCCCATGCGCGTGCAGACCGGCAACGGCGTGCTGACGATCGATTTCACGACCAACGGCAACGGCAGGCTCGCGATGGCGACCGTCGACATGGGCGAGCCGATCATCGAGGCGGCGAAGATCCCCGTGAAGATCCCCGGCGTCGGCGACGTCGACCGCGTCATCGGTCACCCGTTCGAGGGCGGCATCGACCTGCCGGACCCCGCGATGACGTGCGTGTCGATGGGCAATCCCCACGTGACATTCTTCGTCGACGACGTACAGGCGATACCGCTCGCTACGATCGGGCCGGTGATCGAGAATCACCCGTGGTTCCCTCGACGCATCAACGTGCACTTTGTGCAGGTACACAGCCGCGGCGAGGTGACGATGCGGACGTGGGAGCGCGGCAGCGGCATCACGCTGGCGTGCGGCACGGGCGCGTCGGCGGTGTGCGTCGCGGGCGTGCTGACCGGCAAGACCGACCGCAGGATCCTCGCGCACCTGCCCGGCGGCGACCTGACGCTCGAGTGGCGCGAGTCCGACAAGCGTGTCTACATGACGGGCCCCGCGACCGAGGTGTTCAGCGGCGAATGGCCCGACTGAGCCGCTCGGGGCTTCGCCATTGGTTCTTGTCTTTAACGCCTCGCGAGCCACGCGTCCGCCGCGGCGCGGGCCGCATCCATCACACGCCGCACGCTCACGCCGTGCCGCTCCGCCGCGGCCGCGACGTCGTCGTACTCCGGCTTGGCGAGGATCACCTTGCCGTGCATCGACCCGACCTTGATCCGCAAGTCGCCGTAGCGCGTGGTAACCGTCTCGTGCCGCCGATCGAGCACGACGCGCGACCAGTCGCGGTAACGGACGCCGAACGTGCCGGTCAGCTCGATCACGAGGCGGGCCATCGTGTCCATCAGCCCGGATTCGCACAGCACGCTGAGCGTGACGCCGGGCCGGTGCTTCTTCATCGTGATCGGCGTGACCCACGCGTCGAGCGCCCCGGCTTCCAGCAGCGTGTCGATCGCCGCGCCGACGACCTCGCCGGACGCGTCGTCCAGGTTGCAGGCGATCTCAACGACCTGTGTGGGGGGCTGATCCATGGGTGACGTTATGATAATCGACATGCTGCATCGCCACCCGTTTGTCCGCCAGATCGCCGAGTCGCTGCGCGATCGCTGCGGGGTGGAGCCGGGCGACCGCGTGCTCGTGGCGGTCAGCGGCGGGGCCGACTCGGTGGCGTTGCTGCGGGCGATGGCGGCGCTGGCGGGTCGCAAGGAATGGTCGCTCGACCTGCACGTGTGCCACGTCAACCACGACCTGCGTGACGACGCGGACGCCGACGCGGCGTTCGTGCGTGAGCTGGCCGAGGCGCTGTCGCTTCCGCTGCACGTGCGTGACATCAGGCCGGGCGGCGCGGTGGGCAACGTCGAGCAGAACGCGCGACGGATGCGCTACGCGGCGCTGGCGGAGGTCGCGGCGGAGGTCGACGCGGACCGCATCGCCACGGCGCATCACGCCGACGATCAGCTCGAGACGCTGCTGATGCGGATCGTGCGCGGCGCGTCGGCGCGCGGCATGTCGGGCATCGCGTGGCGACGGCGTACGAAGGGCTGCGACGCGACGCTGGTCCGCCCGATGCTGCGCGTGACGCACGACGAGGCGGTGGCGCTGCTGAACGAGATCGACCAGCCCTGGCGTGAAGACCCGACGAACGCCGACGTGTCACGCTGGCGGGCGCGGCTGCGTGCCGACGTGCTGCCGGTGCTCCGCGACCTGCGGCCCGACGCGGCGAAGAAGGCGACGGACACGGCGGACCGCCTGCGGGAAGCGTCACGCGTCTTTGACGCTGCCGCGCGCCGACACGCGGCGCGGCTCACGACGGAGACATCTGACGGCGTCGTGATCGACCGAACCGCGGCACGCCAGACGCCCGCCGCCCTGCTCGCCGCGGTGCTGCGACGTGTGTGCCTCGATCGCGGCTCGCCCAGCGATCAGCTCGCCACGCACACGCTGTCGCCGGTCGTTGAGGCGGCGGTAAGCGACAACGGCGAGACACGCGTGTTCGACCTGGCCGGCGTGCGGATCGAGGTCACGTTCGACGCGATCCGCATCACGCCGCGGTGATCGACGCCCCCGCGATCGGCCGCTGTGAAAACCCCCGTGAATGCCTGTATGATTGGCGGATTATGAAGCTGACGCTGAACGGCGATGCGTATGAGATGCCCGGCGGTGAGGCCACCGTCGCGGACCTCGTGCGCGAGCTGGGGCTGGAAAAGCAGGCCGTGGCCGTGGAGGTCAACAAGCGGCTGGCCCCGAAACGCGAGCACGCGACGACGACGCTGAACGACGGCGACGTGGTTGAGGTCGTGACGCTGGTTGGCGGGGGATGAAGGCAAGGAACAAGTGACAGGTGACGCACGCCCCTGCGGGGCGTCGCTAAACGGTGAGACGAAACATGACTGATGCGAAGACGACAAACGAACCGCTCGACAAGCCGCTGCAGCTCGGCGCCCGCACGCTGACGTCGCGGCTGATCGTCGGAACCGGCAAGTACGAGACGTACCCGATCATGCAGGCCGCGCTCGACGCCAGCGGGTCGGAGGTGATCACCGTCGCGGTGCGCCGCGAGCGGCTGATCAACGACAAGGGCGAGTCGCTGCTCGATTTCATCGACACCGACCGCTATACGATCCTGCCGAACACCGCGGGCTGCTTCAACGCGGAAGACGCCGTGCGTGTGGCGCGCCTCGGACGGGAGCTGCTCGACCAGCTCGACAACCCCGGCAAGGACTGGGTCAAGCTCGAGGTGCTCGGCGACAAGAAGACGCTGCTGCCCGACCCGCAGGGCACGCTGGAGGCCACGCGCGAGCTCGTCGCCGACGGGTTCAGCGTGCTGTGTTACACGTCGGACGACCCGATCATGGCGGTGAAGATCAAGGAGGCGGGCGCGACGACCGTGATGCCCGCCGGATCGCCGATCGGCTCGGGCCAGGGCGTGCTGAATCCCAACAACATCCGCATCATCCTCGAGCTGCTCAAGGACGGCGACGCGGAGTACCCGGTGATCGTTGACGCGGGCGTCGGCGCGGCGAGCGACGTGACGATCGCCATGGAACTGGGCGCGGATGGCGTGCTGCTCAACACCGGCATCGCCCACGCGAAGGACGCGGTGAAGATGGCGCACGCCATGCGTCACGCGTGCCTGGCTGGTCGCCTGTCTTACCTGTCCGGCCGCATCCCCAAGCGTCTCTACGCCACCGCGTCGAGCCCGTGGAGCGGCGTGATCAGCTACATCCCGGGCGAGTAGAACAGCATTTTCGATTTTTGACTTTGGATTTTCGATCTGGCAATGCTCGATCGTCACGCGTGTTGGACGCCCAATCAAAAATCAGGATTCAAGAATCAAGACTCAAACCCGATCGCTCTCGGCGCGCGCTGTGCGCGCAAAAAACCGCCCGCTGGGGTGACCAGCGGGCGGCTCGGGTGGAGTCATCAGGCGAACGGTGCCGGGTTCCGGGAGCACCGGTCCGCCCTTTTCCGGCCCGTAGGCCGGCAAAGAAAAGGGTCAGGTTTAGTACTCGAAGCCGATGCCGAAGACACCGTACACCGAGAAATCGTCGTGCGTGGTCACGCCGAAGCCGGGGACCGTCTCCGCATCGTCCACGAAGTCCTTGCCGATGCTGCCGGCGGAGTCTCCAAGGAAGATGAAGTTGACGCCCGCGTGAGCGGACCACGAGCCGAAGTCGGCCGGGATGAACGCCAGCGGCACGGAGAAATCAAGCCCGATCTGGGCGAAACCGAAGGTGTTGTCGTCGCCGGCGCCGTTCTCGTAGTAGTCACTGACGCTGAAGCCGAAGGTGAACGGAACCGACAGGGTGACGGGGTAGTCCTTCGAGTCGATGATCGTGAAGCTGGGGCCGAAGCTCAGCTGGGCGTAGATGCCGTGGTTGCTGCCGTTGTCGGAGCCACCGTCGAACTCGAAGGCAAACAGGACCGACGGGCTCAGGGCCCAGTCGCCGAGCAACTCAGAGTCGTCATACGAGAAGCTCAGGTCGATTTCCTGGGCGAACACGCCGGCGAAAGCCGGGCTGTAGAGGTTCACGTAGCTCAGGTCGACGCCAATCTTGTCGAACGTGAGCGACGTGCCAACGAACCAGTCAGACTCGTACCAGACGTCGGCATCGATCGCGTCGCTGTTCTGGTGGCCATGCAGCGAGTTCCAGGTGCCGAAGTAGACACTGGCCCAGTCACACAGCGCGAACGAAATGTTGATGCCGGGCTCGACGATCGCGCCCTGGTTCTCCTGGGCGATGCCGCGGAACCAGTACTCGGTCGCGACGTCGATGCTGACAGACAGTGAAACGTTACCGGTGTTGGGACCGGCCGCTTCTTCCCCTTCCGCGCGGGCCGACGGCGTGTAGACCATGGACATCGCCAGGACTGCAGCCGCGCACCCGATCGTAAACTTCTTGAACCCACTCATCACGTGTCTCCTATTCTGGGGTGGAACCCTAATGCGTGAAAAACGATCCATCCAATGACAGCTCCATTGCTGCATTGCCCCCTCACTGGCAAACCTTATGCCAAACGGGGGCCCCGGCAACGGGGCTACAAGCAACCCCACCATCGGTTAAGCAGCCTGTTTAGCGTTAAAACGAGATTAAGCAAGACTTGAGGCGAGGAAAAAACGACTGATCCCCCGCGCAGCCTGCTATCGGACGTGCATATGAATGCCGCAGATGGCCTAAAAACTGCTCACATGTGCTTAAAAGCTAGGCAGATTATGCGGGTGTCAATCCCCGTTGCAACTCCTGCACGCGCTGGCTTTGCTGCTTGCGCACCTGGTTGAGCGTCAGCTTGGGGATTTTCCATATCGGCTGATCCTGCGGCACGTTAGAACAGTGCTCCTGGATCGTCTGATAGATGAACTTGAACGCGTCGCGGGGCTGCTGCATCTGGTCCAACGCGTCGATCAGGTCCGTCGTGGACACGTCGTCGTCAAACAGATCGGTCAGCGTGACCGATTCGACGCCGTCGATTCGACAAGCCTGAAGACGGCGGGTGCACAGGTCAAAAAGCGTCGCCCCGCTCCAGGTCAGGCGGTCGATCATGTGCTGCTTGTCGAGGCGGGCACGCTGGAAGAAGTCCGCGTCCTCACGCCGCAGCAGGTGCCGCAGCTCGATCGGCAGCAGCAGCTTCACGCCCACGCGGTCCTGCTGGAGGAATTTATTGTTCAGCATCGGCCAGACCAGCGACTTCATCTTCTCGGCGTCGGAGTTGATCATCGACGGCTCGTCCATCCGGTCGACCAGCACGATCATGCCCTGGTAGCCCAGGTCACGCAGGATGTCGAGCAGGCGGCCGGTCAGCTGGTACCGGCTGTCGTGGTCGTCGACCTCCGGGAACGGCACGCCCTCGAGGTCGCGCCGCCCGATCTCCGCGAACGCCTGGCGGACCTGCCCGGCCGTGCGGTGCACCGTGCGCATCGCCGCGCCGATCCGACGACCGGCCATCCACAGCCGCAGGTTCGTCCACGCCCAGTAGCCGAGCCCCGCCACGCCGCCGAAGCCCGCCAGTCCGATCAGCCCCTTCGTCGTCAGGTCGGGCGCGCCCTTCACAAACAGCTTGATATAGAGCAGCGCCAGCACCGTGATCGCGGCGAGCACGAGGCCGGTCCACTTCGCGAACGGAAGAATCGGGAACTTCGACAGGTGCAGCATCTTCCGCACGGCCTTCCAGCGTGTGCTGAACTGGCCGGTGTGATGCTGATCGTAGAGCGCGGTGATCACGGCGAGGTCGGCCCGGCGGTTGCGCGGCATCTTGCGGATGCGCTCGACGGCGTCGTCGGGCAACTGGATGTCGTCGCGGTCGGTCAGCAGCCCGTCGATCAGCCGCGTGACCAGCAGCGACAGGATCGCGTCCTGGTGATCGATCAGCTTGAACTTCTTGAGCACCTTGTCATCGGACTGGTTGTACCGCCGCGTGGAGTGCGTGAAGTTGTCGAGCACGGGGTTCAGGTCGTCGTACCGCACGACCCACACGCGTTCGTTGGGGTGTTTCTCGTTGAACGCCTGGATGTGCTTTTCGCAGAGCAGGCGCAGGGCGGTCTTGCCGCTGCCCTTCTCGCCGAACACCACCGCCGCGGCGGGCTTGTCGGGCTGGCCGAACACCTTCTGGAACTCCGGGTGCGCGGTGTTGGCGTCCATCAGACGCATGTAGATCGGATCGTCCCTCGCCTCCTCGGCAACGAACGGGTCTTCCGAGACTTTCCAGTGCTTCCAGAATGCGTCTACCTGCATGGGTTCACCTTGGACTGCTGAACGTACCGGGCGGTTGGGCCATTAAACGTAAGGATCGCACGCGGGGCAAGCCGCCCCCGCCACTATACGCCGCCGCAACGCCGCTGTGGGTTTCACGCGTCGCTCACATCGCTATGCTACGGACACGATGGATCGACTCGAACACGCGGCGAAATGCCGCCGTAGGACCCAATGATGATGGTACAGACGCTCACATGGATGATGGTCCTCGTCGCGGGGCTCACGAGCCTCGGCGCGGCGGACGAGCCGAAATCGGTCACCGAGTGGCTCGACGCCCTCGAGCACCGCGGCAACGAGATCCGCTCGCTCGAGTCCGACGTGACCTACAACAAGCTCAACGACCTGACCGGCGAGCGCCAGATCCGCGGCGGGCGGGTCGAGTACGCCGCGGCCGACAGCGAAAAGAAGACCCCTGCGCGGTTCGCGATCCGCTTCGACTGGGTCGTGGTCGACACCCGCAAGGACGACGACAAGGTCGAGTACATCTTCGACGGCCGCTGGCTGGCCGAGAAACAGCACAAGCGGAAGGTGTTCATCAAGCGTCAGGTCGTCAAGCCCGGCGAGTCGCTGGACCCGCTGAACCTCGACGGGCCGTTCCCGCTGCCGATCGGGCAGAAGCGTAAGGAAGTGCTGGCGCGGTTCAACGTGCAGATCATGACCGACAAGCCCGAGGACAACGCGGGCGACACCGTGCACCTGCGCTTCAAGCAGAAGCCCGACGCCCCGAAGATCGAGAGCCAGAAGGAATTCGAGCGGATCGACCTGTGGTTCGACCGCGAGTCGCTGCTGCCGACGAAGGTCGTGACGATCGACGATCAGGGCATGACGACGGTGACGCTGCGGAACAGCAAGGTCAACGCGATGAGCGACGCCGACATGGCCCGGGAGTTCGACACGTCCGCCCCGGCCGGGTGGCGGCAGGAAACCGGCGGAAAGTAGGCTGTCGCAACCTTTGTCACAAGGCCCCCCGCACCGCTGGTGACGCGTATAATGGGCCGTGAACATGCATTCGTACCTCCACCGTATCACGCCGCGCCCTTCCGCAATCTTTGCGATCATGGTGGCCGCGGTGTTGACCGCCTCCTCCGGCGCCTGTCGCGCGCAGGACCAGCAGGACACCAAAGACGCGCCGCAGCGTCCGCAGAAGCCGAGCATCGTGCCCGTCGACGTGCCGGTCTCACGGACCGTGCGCGCCCTCGTCGACGACACGCTGCTCAAGCCCGCCGAGCGCGAACGGCTGAAGCTGTTCCACGGTCTGATCAACGAGGTTGACGAAGCGACGCAGCAGACCGCCGCCTACGCGCTGGCGACGTGGCGGCTCAACGACGCGTTGCTCAACAAGGACGACACGCCGGTCATGCTGCGCGCCCGCGCGGCGTATCGGCGCGGCGACCTGAGCGACGTCGCGGCGATGCTCGCGGACATCGACACGACCGAGGCCCGTCTGCTGCGCGGCACGGCGCAGCACGAGTTGGGCCTGTACCAGCAGGCGATCGCCACGCTGTCGCCGCTGCGTGTCCAGGCCGAGGCCGACAAATTCACCACCGCGGCGGACCTGACGAACGCCGCCGAGGCGATCGCGCAGCTGGCGATCCTCGAGGGGCGCGCCGCGCAGGACTACCACACCGTCATCGACCTGCTGGGCAAGGCGCGGCAGGCCGACCGGCTGTACTGGCCCGCGATGATCGCCGAGGCGAACGTGCTCGTGGACAAGGACAACGCCGTCGAGGCCGTGTCGGCGCTGCACGAGGCGCTGACGCTCAACGGCACGTCGTCGGAGGCGTGGTACCAGCTCGGCCGCATCGCGCTGCGGGGCTACAACTTCCCCGAGGCCGTCCGCGCGATGGACACGCTGCGGAAGATCGAGCCGCACCACCCGCTGGCCGACGTGCTCGAGGCCGAGTCGTACCTGCTGGAGAAGGATCCCAACGCGGCGTTGCACGTGCTGGACGGCGCGCTGAAGCGCTACCCGAATCACCACGAGCTCCGCGCCGCGCAGGTCGCCGCCGCGGCGCTGCTACACAACGCCGACATGTTCAAGAACGCCCTGGCCGAGTACGACAAGCGTTGCGGCAAGTACCCGCTGGCGCTGTACACCGCGGGCCGCTACATGTCGCTGGCACGCCAGTACGACGCGGCGGAGAAGATGCTCAAGGGCGCCATCGAGCAGCACCCCAACTGGGTGCAGCCGCAGCTCGAGCTGGGCCTGCTGCTGAACCAGTCGGGCAAGGAGGCCGAGTCGCGTGCGGTCCTCCGCCCGGTCGTGCAGCTCGACCCGTTCAACAAGCGCGCGGCCAACGTGCTGAAGATGCTCGAAGACCTGGCCGAGTATCACGAGATCGAGACGCCGCACTTCGTGATCAAGTACCGCGACCCGATCGACTCGGCGCTGGCGGGCGACATGCCGGACATCCTCGAGGGCTTCCACGCCGAGGTGACCAGCGCGTTCGGCTACTCGCCGAAGGGCAAGACGGCGATCGAGATCATGCCCGACAAGAAGTACTTCGCGGTGCGGATCACCGGCATGCCGGACATCTGGACGATCGGCGCGGCGACGGGTCCGGTGATCGCGCTGACGCCGCCGCGCGAGGGACGCAACCAGTCCGGCGCGTTCGACTGGGCCCGCGTGCTACGGCACGAGTTCGTGCACACCGTCACGCTGGAGCAGACCGGCAACCGCATCCCACACTGGTTCACCGAGGCGTGCGCCGTGTCGCAGGAGCCCGGCCCGCGCGACTACTCGACGTGCAAACTCCTCGCGGGCGCGCTGGCGAACAACGAGCTGTTCGACCTCGATCAGATCAACTGGGCGTTTGTGCGTCCGCAGAAGCCCACCGACCGCGCCCAGGCCTACGCCCAGGCGCACTGGATGTACCAGTACATCACCGCCCACTTCGGGCACGACACGATCCTCAAGATGCTCGACCTGTGCAAGCAGGGCGTGCCGCAGCCCGAGCTGGTGCCGACCGCCACCGGGCAGGACCCCGAAACGTTCCTCGCGGGGTTCAAGAAGTGGGCGCACGAGCAGGTGGTGTCGTGGGGTCTGGCGCCGACGCCCACAACGCAGGAGCTGCTGCTGAAGATCAACGAGGCGGGCGGCGGGCGCGAGGCCGTGGAGAAGCTGATGCAGGTCTACCCGGATCACCCGGACCTGCTGCAGTGGGCGGCGGTCAAGTCGCTCGAAGGGCTCGACGATCGCGCGACGCTGGCGATGCTGCTGCGATACGCGACGGCGCGCCCGGTCGATCCGTGGGCGGACGAGAAGATCGCCGAGGTCGCGATGCGCAGCAACCAGCCGGAACTGGCCGTGCCCTATCTCGAGAACCTCGACCTGCTCGACCAGACCGACGGCAGCAACGCGGTGCGTCTGCTGTCGATCTACCGCAAGCTCGGTCGCCTCGACGACGCGCAGCGAGCGGCCCATCGCGCGTTGATGCGTCAGCCGTACAACGCGACGCTCCGCGAGGCCGCCGCGACGGTCGCGCTGCAGCGCCGCGACAACGAGACCGCGCTGCGTCACGTCCGCGCGCTGACCGTGATCGAGCCGGAGCTGGCGATCCACGAGACGCGCCTCGCCGCGCTCCTGCACCGCATGGGCAAGGTCGCCGAAGCCAACGCCGCCGCCCTCAAGGCGCGCGAGCTCGACCCGAAGGCGCCCGTGGATCCATTCCTGAAGAAGTAAAACGGTGGGAGTGGGATTCGAACCCACGTTCGGGACGAGCCCGAAACCGGTTTTCAAGACCGGCGCGTTCAGCCGCTCCGCCATCCCACCAGCGTCGATCCACCCGCGCTTCCGCAGGAACATCGTTTGGCGGCCGGGCGACGCGGTCGGCGTCCGGCGCGACGATTGTATCAGTTCCGCACGCGGCTGTGCGAGCCTATACTCGTCGCAGGAGGCACGTTTCATGATCAGACTCTGCGCTATCGCCGCCGCGCTCGCCATCGTGTGCGCCACGACGTCACACGCCGAAAACTGGCCGCAGTTCCGCGGCCCGACCGGGCTCGGTTACTCCACGGAAAAGGACCTGCCGCTGACGTGGAGCGCGGAGGACGGCACGAACGTCATGTGGAAGTCGCCGCTGCGCGGCGAGGGACACGCGAGCCCCGTCGTGTGGGGCGACCGCGTGTTCGTCTGCACCGTGCAGTGGCCCGACGGCACCGCCGACCGCAAGAAGGTCATCCCAGACCACTTCGTCACGTGCTACTCGACGAAGGACGGCTCGCAGCTCTGGCAGACGCAGATCGAGCCCGGGCCGTGGGTGCGCAGCGACTTCCGCTCCGGCGCGGGCGGCGGCTACGCGGCGCCGACGCCGTGCGTGGACGCCGATCGCGTGTACGTGGTGTTCGGCTCGTCGGTGATCGCGGCGCTGGATCACGAAGGCAAGCTCGCGTGGCGACAGTCGATCGAGCCGTACACGTTCGACGTGACGATCGGCACGAGCCCGGTCTTCTATAAGGACACGATTGTTTTTGTGTGCATGATGGCCAAGAAGCCGGACTCGCGGATCGTCGCGTTCGACCGGGCGACGGGGCACATCAAGTGGGAGGCGAAGGAGCCGTTTGGGTTCGGGCACAGCACGCCGGTGATCACGCCGATCAACGGCAAGGATCAGATGCTCGTGCTGTCCGGCTCGATGGGAATCGGCGGCGAGGCGCTGCAGAGCTTCGACCCGGCGACGGGCGAGCGGCTTTGGTGGTGCGCGGGCGGCGGCGAGTCGTCGTCACCGGCGGTCGGTCACGGCCTGGTGTTCTTCGACAGCGGGCGCGGCGGCAACGGCACGGCGGTCGACCCAACGGGCGCCGGCGACGTGAGCGCCACGCACGTGCGCTGGACGACGGACCGCTACGGCGAGGCGATCGGCTCGCCGATCATCGTCGGCGACTACGTCTACCGCGTCGTGTCCGGCGGCGTGCTGAAGTGCTGGAACGTGACGACCGGCGAGGCCGTCTACACCGAGCGCATCCCCGTCAGCAGCACGTGGGCGAGCCCGATCGCGACGGCGGACGGCCGACTCTACTTCGCCAGCGCGGGCAAGAGCGCGGTGGTGAAGGCGGGGCCGAAGTTTGAGCTGCTGGCCAGCAACGACCTGGGCGACGCGAACCACCCCACGCCCGCGATCAGTAACGGCCGCATCTACATGACGGGCATGACCCACCTGTGGTGCGTGGGCAGCAAGTGACGTGGGTAACGTGCGCGGCAGCGCGAACGCGGCGGATCACCGCTCGTTCGGCGCGCCGACGCACCACAACGCCTCGTGCGTGCGGATAAAAATGTCGCCGTCGCTGACGACGAGCGACGAGTTGGTCATCTCGCCGACGGTGTTCTCCGCCAGCGGCTTGAACTCCGCGGGGTCCGCCTTGAACACGACCGTCTCGCCGGACTGGCTGAGCGTGTAGACGCGATCACCGGCCAGCATGAACGAGCCCCACGACTTGCCCATGCCCGGGAGGCGCGCCTGCCACAGCGTCTCGCCGGTGTCGATCTTCAGGCAGTACGTCACGCCGCCGGAGTTGTGATAGTAGAGGTGACCGTTGTAGATGACGCCCGAGCCGATGCCGCCGTTGTGCCGCACCTCGCGCCAGAGCCGGGCGGAGTCGGTCACGTCGCCGGACCCGCCGGTCTTTACGCCGATCGAGTTGCCGTAGTAGCCGCCCATCGCGACGATCACGCCGTCGGCGTAGACGGGCGACGTGTACACCAGCGGGTTGAGCCCGCCGCATCGCCACAGCTCCTTGCCGGTCGCCGGGTCGTACGAGCGGACCTCCATCGGGAAGCTCATCACCAGTTCGTCGCGGTCGCCGCTGCGGACGATGATCGGCGTGCTGAACGAGCCGACGACGCCCTTGTCTTCCTGCCCCTTGAACCCGTCGGTGCGCGGGCCGGTCTTCCACACCGGCTCGTCGACACGCCAGACGGGCTCGCCGGTCTTCTTGTCGAGGGCGATGAGGTACGCGCCGTCGCCGGGGCCGTGGTAGTGGATGACCATGTCGCCGTAGATCACCGGCGAGCTGGAGTGGCCCCAGACGTGACTGATCGCGCCGAGCGCGCGACGCCACAGCTCGTTGCCGTTCATGTCGTAACAGACCATGCCCGCCGAGCCGTACGCCGCGACGACGCGCTCGCCGTCCGTCGCCGGTGACGACGAGCAGTAGGGATTGGCGTTGTGCGTGCGCTCGGGCTTGTCGTAGGTCAGGCCCGCCTTCCACAGCAGCTTGCCGTCGGCGCGGTTGAAGCACATCAGGCCGCGGAAGTGCTCGGCGTTGACGGCCTGCGTGACGAACACGCGGTCGCCCCACACGGCGGGCGTCGAGTTGCCGCGTTCGGGCAGCGCGACGCGCCAGCGGACGTTCTTGCCCTTGCCCCACTCCAGCGGCAGGTCCTTCGCGGTCGTGACGCCGGACCCCGCCACGTCACCGCGCCACGCGGGCCACGGCTCGGCGCGCGTCACGCCGGACGCGATCGCAAGCGTCAGTAGAGTCATCAAAAAAGCGGTGATGTGAGCACGTGCGGGAGTAATCGAGTTCATGTGACGATTATACGCAGTAATATCCCGCGATCACCGCTATATCAGGGCGACAGGCGGCTCGGTCGGCGTAGGCGTTTAAATACCCGGCCGAAGTCTGCTATCATCCCCGGTCTCGCCGGTGTCCGAGGACGTCGGCGGCCCCAGTACGCTCAGGGCACAGGAGTGGCAGACAAGCGATGAACGCAGTTACGGTAGATCAGATCGAGGCGTGCGGCGTGGTCGGCGCGGGCGGCGCGGGCTTCCCGACGCACGTGAAGCTCAAGGCCCAGGCCGAGTATATCCTGCTCAACGCCGCGGAGTGCGAGCCGCTGCTGCACAAGGACAAGGAACTGCTGCGTGTGCACACCCGCGAGGTGCTCGACGGCCTCGAGGCGGCACGCAAGCTCGTCGGCGCGGGTCAGGCAGTAGTCGGCATCAAGGGCAAGTACACTGACGTCATCGAGCAGATCGAGGCCGCGATCAGCGGCGACGCCAACACGTCGATCCAGCGGCTGTCCGACAGCTACCCCAGCGGCGACGAGTTCATCCTCGTGTACGACTGCACCGGCCGCATCATCCCGCCCGGCAAGATCCCGCTGAACGTCGGCTGCGTCGTGATCAACGTCGAGACCGCACTCAACATCGCCCGGGCGAAGCCCGTCACGCGCAAGTACCTCACGGTCGCGGGCGACGTGGCGAACCCCGTCACCATCGACGTGGCGATCGGCACGACGTTCGAGGACTGCATCAAGCTCGCGGGCGGCGCGAACTGCGCCGACCCCATCGCGATCGTCGGCGGCGTGATGATGGGCAAGCTCTGCACCGACTTCAGCCAGATCGTCACCAAGACGACCGGCGGCCTGATCGTCGTTCCGCGTGACCACTTCCTCTACCGACGCTACGCGCAGCAGTGGAAGCAGATCGCCACGATCGGCGCCAGCGCGTGCGACCAGTGCTCGTTCTGCACCGAGTTCTGCCCGCGCTACCTGCTCGGCCACCCGATCGAGCCGCACCGCGCGATGCGTTCGCTGGTTTACAGCGAGATCGGCGAGGCGAACGTCATCGGCACCGACTTCTGCTGCGAGTGCAACCTCTGCACGATGATGGCGTGCCCGGAGGACCTCGACCCGAAGAACGTGTGCACGCAGAACAAGCGTCGCCGCGCGGGCGAGGGCGTGAAGTGGCAGGACGCGCCGTTCGTCGAAACCCGCGCCGAGACGCACCTCGACAACCGCCGCGTGCCGATCGGCCGACTGATCCGCAAGCTCGGCCTGATCGACTACGTCAACAAGGGCCCGCTGATCGACCCCGCGCCCGCCCCGCCGCGTGTGACGATCCCGCTGCAGATGCACATCGGCGCGCCCGCCGAGCCGACGGTGAAGGTCGGCGACACGGTGAACGTGGGCGACGTGATCGGACGCCCGCCCGCGGGCAAGCTCGGCGTGCCGATCCACGCGTCGATCCGCGGTAAGGTGACGGCCGTGAACGGCAACGTCGTCATCGACGCGTAAAGCGCAAGACAGAGATACGCAAAATGATCCGCGCGTGACGGCCGGAAGGAGACTGGAAGCGATGCACAGGTCCATCGGGATGATCGAGTTGACGAGCGTCGGTATCGGCTACGCCGTGCAGGACGCGATGCTCAAGGCCGCCGACGTGAAGCTCGTGCTCGGGCGCACGATCTGCTCGGGCAAGTACATCAACCTCGTGGCGGGCAACGTCGCGTCGGTGCAGGCGTCGATGGAGGCCGGTCTCGACGCGGCGCCCGACGGCGTGATCGATCACATGATCGTCCCCAACGTGCACGAATCGGTGTTCCCCGCGCTCGGTCAGTCCGTGCAGCTGACCGTCGGCAAGAAGGACGACAAGGACGCCGTGCCTGACGCGATGGGCATCGTCGAGTCGTACTCCGCGGCCGTGATCCTCGAGGCGGCCGACGCCGCGGCGAAGGCGGCCGACATCACGCTGTTCCGCATCCACCTGGCGATGGCGCTGGGCGGCAAGGCGTTCATGCTCATGGCCGGCAGCGTCGCGTCGTGTGCGGCGGGCGTCGAGGCGGCGAAGGAAGTCATCGTCGCCAAGGGCCTGCTCGTCAGCGCGCTGACGATCCCGCGTCCGAGCAAAGAGCTGCTCATCGAGTACATCTGATCGGATCGCTCGCGGCGTCGCCCGCGCTCACGCGCCGTACAGCCCCGCCACCTGATCCAGCGAGGTGACCACCGCGTCAGGCTTCACGTCCGCGCACGTCGGGTCGTCGGCACGCAGCCGAAGCGACCGGCGATCCCCCGCGAACAGCACCGTCCGCAGCCCCACCGCCGCCGCGGGACGGATGTCGTTCCGCACGTCGTTGCCCACGTACAGCACCTGCGACGGCTCGACGCCCCGCTCGCCCAGCGTCGCGATCAGCCGCTCGTACAGCGCCGTCGACGGCTTGGCCTCCAGCATCGCGTACGACCACACGCAAAGCGCCTCGTCAAACCCCAGCGACTCGACCGACGCGTCGAGCAACGCGTCGAACAGCAGCGGCGTGAAGAACTGCGCGTTCGACACGATGCCCAGCATCAGCCCCGCCTCGCGCACCGACGCCAGCGCCGCGATCAGCCCAGGCATCGGCCACACCGGGTTCACGCGGCACTCGTACTCGATCGCCAGCGCCTCGACGACCGACTCCGGCATGTCCGCGACGAGGTCTTCACCGGCCAGCTCCGTCAGCACGTCCCGCCACACCGTGCGGATGTCGACCTCCGGGTAGGCCACGCCCTCGGCGCGAAGCCGCTCGTGGAAGCGGTGGATGTGCCTGTGCAGCAGCTCGACGCCGCGGTCGTCGGTGTCCAGGCCGTTCAGCTCGCCGCCGACCGCGTCGACCGCCTCGCCGAGCGCCGCGCCGCGATCCTCCGCGGTGTTGACGCCGATGTCGCCCGACGCGGAGATCAGCAGCGTGCCGTACACGTCGAACACCACCGCGCGGATGCCCTCGAACGAAGACAGCACCGCCTCGGTCTCCGTCGCGCGCGGCTCGAGCGGCTCGCACAGCGCACGGATCCGCTCGACCAACGCATCGCGATGCTCCGTTGTTTCTGTCGTATCTGCCATGTCACGTCCTCAGCAGGTTGAACTCATCGGGCCCCAGGAACCGTTGCAACACGCGCTCGGCCGACACGCTGTCGAGCCCCGAGCGCGGCGAGGCCGCTACCTCAGCATAGAGCCCCAACAGCCGCTTGGCATACGCGTCGAGGCTGAACCGCTCCCGCACCGCACGCTGATTCGCGGCGATCCGCCCGGCGTCGGGCGAATCACCGACAAGCCGCGGCGGCGTGATCTGCCCGCGCGCCGCCGCGTCGTCCAGCACGCGCGCGATCACCGTGCGCTGCATCGACTCGTCGATCCGCCCGAAATCGACCCGCCCGTCGCGCACCATCGACGCGATCACCGCGTCCACCGCCCCATCGCTCAGCGGCTGGCGATACGCCCCGTACACCTCGCCGAGCTTGTCGCGCACGCGGTCGCGCAGCGTGTCTTCGCCGATCCAGCCGATCGGCACGTCGAGGCGTTCGTACAGCGGCGACAGGTCGACGCCGGTCTCCGCGAAGTCCGCGGTGATGCTCGGCAGGTTCCGCCCCACCAGCGGCTGGCCCACCAGCCACGGCTCGAGGAACGCCATGCCGAACCCCTCCGCCACGCTCGTCGTCACCAGCGCCGTGGCCGACCGCAGCAGCGCGAGGAACGACGCGTCCGACGACGTGCCGACCTCGAACCACACCGGCAGGTCACGCTCGCTGGCGAACCGCTTCCAGGCGTCGTAGATCGGCAGGTCCGCCGGGCTCTTCGGCGCGAGCGTCGTGGCGAACCGATCGCCCGGCTCCGCCATCGCCGACCACAGCAGCAACTCACCCACGTTCTTCCGCCGGATCGCGCGCGTCGGATACAGAAAGAACCGTTCGACCGGTTCGTCGAACGCCACCGCGTGCGCCTCGGCCGGGTTCTCGTCCACGTCCAGGTCCACCGCGTTGGGCAACACGTGCACGTGCGACGCGTCCAACCCCGCCGCGACGAGGTGCCCGTGGTCGCGCGTGTTCAGCGTGACGTAATGCACGTGATCGGCGACCGGGTACAGCGCCGCGCCGAGCGCCGCGTGGTCCCCGCCCGCGTGGTCCAGCAGCTTGCCGTAGTTCGCCGGGCGGCCGTCCTCCGCGAAGTCGTGCGGCTGATACAGCACGCGCTCGCCGTCCTCGGCAATCAACTTCACCGCACCCGGCAACGCGACGTTCTTGCCCAGCGAATGGTTGTGCACGTGCCACAGGTCCGGCGGCCCGCCCAGCGCCTTCGCCGCCGCGGCGCGCATGCGTTCCGCCAGCTCACGCTCCTCCCACGCCGCGCGCGTCTCGTCGTAACCCAGCCCGCCGAGCACCACGATCTCCGCGTGCTCGATCACCTCGACGCCCGCGACAGCCGGCTCGCCGCTCAGCACGACCACCTGCACGCCGCGCCGGCGCAGCGCCTCCGCCGCGTGTCCGATCACGCGTGTCACCCCGGCCGATCGCAGGTGGTAATGCACGATGGCGACGGATTGAACGGGCCCGTTCATACCGTCCTCTGGAACCGCTGCTGATACTCCGGAATCTCGATCATCGGCGGGCGCTCCTCCTCGGTGATCTTGAAGCCGACGAGCTCGTGCTCGTTGTCCTTCACCTGGAACTGGTTGAGCACCTTGTGCAGCTCGGGCAGGCCGTCGATCATCCCCAGCGCCTCGGCGCGGCCGAGGAACGTCTGCAGGATGCCGAACGCCATCTTGCCCAGCGAGCGCGTCTCCTGGTTGCGGTGCACACGCTGGTCGAGGTCGGTCTGGCCGAACGCCTCGAGGCCGAACTTCGCGTGCACGTCCAGCAGGTGCGCCGTCTCGACGCCGTAGCCGATCGGGAACGGGATCTGCTCGAGCACCTCGCGCCGCACCGCGTACTCACCGCTCAGCGGCTGGATGATCGCGGTCAGCTCCGGGATGAACAGGCTGAACAGCGGCCGCGTGAGGATCTCCGTGACGCGCCCGCCGCCCGACGGGCGGATGTGCGTCTTGCTCACCGCCAGCGGGCGCTCGTAGAACGCCTTGACGTACTTGATCGCCGGCCGATAGATCAGCGGCGCGACCAATCCGTACACGAACCGCGGGTGGATGTTCTTGATGTCGGCGTCGACGTAGACGATCACGTCGCCGGTCAGCTGATGGATCGCCTTCCACAGGTTCTCGCCCTTGCCGCGCTTGAAGCCCTGCGACTTGAGGATGTCGCCGGAGTAGTACGTGTCGGCGCCGAACGCCCGCGCGACCTCCAGCGTGCGATCCTCCGAGCCGGAGTCCACCACCGCGATCTCGTCGAGCAGCGGGTAGCGGTTCATCAGCTCGCTCTTGAAGATGACGATCTCCTTGCCGATCGTCTTCTCCTCGTTGAGCGTGGGGATGCACAGCGAGATCTTGAGGTTCTGCTTCTCCTTCTCGGCGACCATCGCGCGCAGGTCCCAGAACTCGGAGTGGTGGAACGTGTGATCTTTGAGCCAGCGTTCAATCTTCATCGCACAGCCCCTCGTCGATGGCTATCACGACGCCCACGAGCTGCGCCAGACCGGTGAACATCGGCTCGATCTCGACCGACTCCTCGGCCTCGTGCAGGTTGCGGCCGGTGCTGACGCCGAGCGTGACCGCCGGGACGTTCCGCCGGATGAACACCGCGAGCTCCGACGTGCTCGGCGAGACGCGCGGCGTGATGTCGAGCCGGTCCATCACCGCGCGCGTGTGCTTGACCAGCGGATGCCCGAACGGCACGCCGCCCGGCTCACGCTGCGCCACGATGTCCAGCTTCACGTTCGCGCCGGTCTCGGCGGTCTGCTCCTCGGCGATCTCGGCGATGCGTTCGTGCACGCGGCGGACCTCGTCGCTCGAGTCGCTGCGCACCTCGAACCGCAGCGCGGCCTGCGTCGCGATCGTGTTGAACGACGTGCCGCCGTGGATCGAGCCGAACACGATGCTCGTGCGCGGCGTCTGCGGCAGCGGGATGCGGTTGATCGCGGTCATCACGTCGTTGAGCTGGCGGATCGCCCCGCTGGCGCCGAAGCGCGTCCAGTCGTACGCGTCGGGCACCTCCGCGGTGATCTCACCGCGCACCATGCCCAGCGACGTGTAGCTCAGCCGCCCGATCTGCACGCCCTCGACGCACACGCCGGAGTGGATCGGTCGATCCGTGTTTTCTAGGAAGAACCGCATGCCTTCGAGGTCGCCGCGCCCCAAGGAGCGCGTCGAGCCCATCAGCATCAGGTTCGACCGCATCTCCACGCCGAGCATGTCGAGCAGACTCGGCAGCGTGGCGAGCGTCGCGACGCCCAGCGCGTTGTCGCCGACGGACGCGCCGATCACCCGGTCCTCGCGGACCTCGATCGTGTGGTCCGCCCGCGCATCGAACACCGTGTCGAGGTGCGCCACCAGCAGGACGTTGCGTGCGCTGTCGCCGTCGGAACCCTCGCGGATGCCCATGACGTTGCCGACCTCGTCGACGGACACGCTGCTCAGCCCGCACTCGCTGAACCGGTCGCGCAGGAACTGCCCGCGATTCGCCTCTTGAAACGTCGGCGCAGGGATCTCGCCGGTCATCACCAGGTTCGCCAGCAACGTCTCTTTGAGGTCCCGGGTCGCGTCGCGGATATCCGGCAGCCGACCGAGCACGTCCTCGATGGTATCCGGCATGATGTTCCGCTCCTGATTCGGCTCTCCGGTCGCGCGTCACACGCCGCAACCGTAAAAACCTTTGACATCGACACCTGTCACCTTAGCATATCTGACGTGGGTTTGTTACCGGCGCGCGTGGCCGGCCGGTTTTG
This sequence comes from Phycisphaera sp., assembly GCA_016125285.1. Taxonomy (GTDB): domain Bacteria; phylum Planctomycetota; class Phycisphaerae; order Phycisphaerales; family Zrk34; genus RI-212. Next base: position 90,598 of record WGMA01000020.1, on the reverse strand, counting down.
CAGAGGGGCGGGATACGCATGGGACATCGCATCGGATTCATCTCGACCCGCTTCGCCGGGACCGACGGCGTGTCGTTGGAAAGCGCCAAGTGGGCCGAGGTCCTCTGGGACCTTCAGCACACCAGCTACTGGTACGCCGGCCGACTCGACCGCGCGCCCGAGGTCAGCCACTGCGTGCCCGAGGCGTACTTCGGTCACCCGTCCAACACGTGGATCAACAAGCGCCTGCTCGGCACGACGCGACGCGACCCCGCCGTCACGCGACGCATCCACGAGCTCGCCGACTTCCTCAAGGACTCACTCTACGCGTTCGTCGATCGGTTCAACATCGACCTGCTCGTCCTGCAGAACGTCGTGACGATCCCGATGCACGTCCCGCTCGGCATCGCCGTCACGCAGTTCATCGCCGAGACCGGCCTGCCCGCCATCGGTCACCACCACGACTTCTACTGGGAGCGCGTCCGCTTCTCCAACAGCGCGATGGACGACTACCTCGACATGGCCTTCCCGCCGCGCCTGCCGTCGATCCAGCACGTCGTGATCAACCAGGGACAGCGCGAGGAGCTGTCGTGGCGTAAGGGCATCCCGTCGATCCTGCTGCCCAACGTGTTCGACTTCGAGAACCCCCCGCCGCAGACCGACCACTACTCGTCGGACCTCCGCCAGGCCATCGGCCTCGAGCCCGACGACGTCATGATCCTCCAGCCCACACGCATCGTCCCACGCAAGGGCATCGAGCACGCGATCAAGCTCGTGCAGATGCTCGGCGACCCGAAGTACAAGCTCGTCGTCTCGCACGACGCCGGCGACGAGGGCTTCGACTACTTCCACGTCGTGTCGGAACTCGCCAAGGAGTCCGGCGTCGACGTGCGGTTCATCTCGACGCGCATCGGCGAGGTGCGACAGCTCGATCTCGAGGGCCGCAAGATCTACACGCTGTGGGACCTGTACCCGCACGCGGACCTGGTGACGTATTTCAGCACGTACGAGGGCTTCGGCAACGCGCTGCTGGAGGCGATGTACTTCAAGGTGCCGCTCGTGCTCAACCGCTACGAGATCTACGCGCGCGACATCGAGCCGAAAGGCTTCCGCGTGCCCACCATCGACGGCGTGGTCACGCGGCGCGTCGTCGAGGAGGTCCGCGAGCTGATGGAGAACCCCGAACACCGCCGCGACGCGGTCGAGCACAACTACGAGGTGGCGTCGAAGTTCTTCAGCTACGGCGTGGCGCGGCGAAAGCTGCAGGCGCTGATCGCCAACGTGCTCGGCGAGTGACGGATTGACCGACGAACGATCGGACGTGAAGCATGCGACACGGAATGCAGAGCCGCAGAATCTTTGATCAGCTCACCGCGCGCATCAAGCGGCTGTACCCCAACGCGGCGTCGGACACGCTGCGCCGCGTGCGCCTGCTGCTGGGCCGGTACGACACCGCGCTGCCGCCGATCGCCGACGACGACGCGCCCCGCTGGACCGCGGCCGACAACGTGCTGATCACCTACGGCGACACCGTCCGCGTCACGCAGGCCGGCGCGAAGACGCCGCCACTCGAAACGCTCGGCCAATTCTGCCGCGAGCGACTCGCCGGCGTCGTCGACACGATCCACATCCTGCCGTTCTGCCCGTGGTCCAGCGACGACGGGTTCTCCGTGATCGACTACACGAAGGTCGACGCCAACCTCGGCGACTGGGACGACATCCGCGCGCTGCAGCACGACTTCCGCCTGATGTTCGACCTCGTGCTCAACCACTGCTCGAGCCGCAGCGGCTGGTTCCGCGACTACCTCACCGGCATCGCCCCGCCGCGCTACTTCTTCCACGAGGTCGAGCCCGGCACGGACCTCTCGGCCGTGACGCGCCCGCGGCAGTCGCCCCTGCTGACCAAGGTCCGCACGCGCGCCGGCGACCGCTGGGTCTGGACGACCTTCTCCGCCGACCAGGTCGACCTGAACTTCGCGAACCCCGACGTGCTGATGGAGTTCCTGGAGATCCTGCTGACGTACGTCGTTAACGGCGCCCGCATCATCCGCCTCGACGCGATCGCGTACCTGTGGAAGACGATCGGCACGCCGTGCATCCACCTGCCCGAGACACACGAAGTCGTGAAGCTGATGCGCGACGTGCTCGAGCTGATGGCGCCACACGTCGTGCTGCTCACCGAGACCAACGTCCCGCACGAGCAGAACGTCAGCTACTTCGGCGACGGCGACGAGGCGCACATGGTCTACAACTTCTCGCTGCCGCCGCTGACGCTGCACGCGCTGCAGACCGGCACCGCGAAACACCTCACGAAGTGGGCCGCGTCGCTGTCCGATCCGCCGCCCGGCTGCACGTACCTCAACTTCACCGCGTCGCACGACGGCGTCGGCGTGCGTCCACTCGAGGGCCTGCTGCCGAAGAAGCAGATCACCGAGCTCGCCGACACCGTCAAGCAGCTCGGCGGCCACGTCTCCGAGAAGTCCAACTCCGACGGCTCGACCAGCCCCTACGAGCTGAACATCGCGTACTTCGACGCGATGGCGCGCCCCGGCGAGGACGACGCCGACATGAAGGTCCGCCGCTTCCTCTGCTCGCAGCTGATCGCCCTGGGCCTGCGCGGCGTGCCGGCGATGTACTTCCACAGCCTCGTCGCCACGCCCAACGATCACCTCAACGTGAAGATGCGCGGCTACCCGCGTGCGATCAACCGGCACAAGTGGGAGCACGACAAGCTCGCCGCGCTGCTCGACGACCCGGACACCGTCCACGCTCGCGTGTTCGACGAATACGGCCGCGTGATCCGCCTCCGCGCCGCCCAACCCGCGTTTGACCCCGACGCCGCCCAGAAGGTGCACCGCCTCGGCGACGAGCTGCTCGTGTTCACACGCAAGGCCGACGACCAGTCGATCTGCTGCGTGCACAACTTGACCAACCAGCCCGTCGACGCCGACGTGTCAAAGTGCGGCGTGCCCTTCGCGAAGCCCCCGGCGCGCGACCTGCTGACCGATGAGACCCTCCCGACGCCCGGCCTCGCCCCATTGGCGCCCTATCAGGTCCGCTGGCTGACCCCCGCCACGCCGAAATCCTGACGCCAGCCCAGCACGCAGCATAATCCGGTTTTGTTCGGTTTTTGATTGGATATTCTGCCGCTCGCTGCATACAATACTGAATGTGACATTATGCCCGTTTTACGGGGTGTTTGGCCTGACACAGCGTGTCATGGCCGGTTTTTCGGTGCGCAAGGGGGGAATCAGGTGAGATCCAACGGCTGCCATAAACATGCGACGGGCAGGCTCAGAACGAAACCCACCGCGTCGGGCCCCTCCCCCCCCGAAAAATGGAAAATGGAAATTGGCAAATGGAAAATGAAGAATCAACCCTCCCCCCGCAAGCAATCGCACCCCGTGCGTCGACGCCGCGAGGCCTGTGCCACCGCGTCCAAATAGAACAGTCGACCTGCGCGGCCCGGCGCGTGGTCGTGGGGTACAATGCCGCGTAACAGATCTCGATACGGAGCTTAGGACATGGGCATGTGGACAACGGTCGGTACGCGCCGGGTCATGACGGCCGCGGCGTGCCTCATCGTGTTGATCGCGGGCGCACTGCGGGCGAAGGACACGCCGGAGGCAAGCGGCGCGGACGGCGCGGCGCAGGTGCGGTTCGTGCAGGCGTTGGGGGTGCACGGCGGGCTGTGCGTTCAGGTCGGCGCGGCGGACACCGGTCTGGCGTCGGCGCTGGCGGCGGACGGTCGGTACCTCGTCCACGTGCTGGACACCGACGCGAAGGCGGTCGACGCGGCGCAGCAGCGTGCGGCGAAACTGTACGGCACGATCTCGATCGAGCGGCGCGACGACGTCAAGCATCTGCCTTACACCGAGCGGCTGGTCAACGTGCTGATCATCCGCGGCGGGCAGGCCGGTCGGATCGATTGGGACGAGGCGAGCCGCGTGCTGTGCCCCAACGGCCTGGTGCTGGCCGACGCGGGCGAGGTCGACGCGGCGCGGCTCACGGCGATGGGGCTGACGGACATCAAGCAGGCGAGCGACGCGTCGGGCGGCAAGTGGATCAGCGGTCGCAAGCCCTGGCCGAAGGAGATGGACACGTGGTCGCACCCGGGCCACGGCGCCAACGGCAACACGGTGTCGAACGACACGATCGTGGGCCCGCCGCGGCGCATCCGCTGGGTGGCCGGGCCTTGGCAGGAAGTCAGCAGCATGATCAGCGAGGCCGGCCGCAACTACTACGGCGGCGTGCTGGTGCGTGACGCGTTCAACGGGCTGCGGCTGTGGCAGAAGGGGCTGACGCCGACGCCGGCGCGCGGCGGGTTCGGGTACCGCGTCACGGCCGACAGCGTGCCGCCCGTCGCGGACGGCGGGCTGCTGTTCGTGTACGACGAGGGCGAGCTGCGTGCGATGGACGGCGCGACCGGCGAGGTGGCGCACGCGTTCAAGGAGGCGGGCAAGCCGAAGCAGGTCGTGGCCGAGGCGGGCGTGATGATCGCGGTCGGCGATGACGCGGTGTCGGCGTTCGACGTGGCGAGCGGTCAGCGCAAGTGGCGTTACGAGGCGATCGCGCCGCGGAACCTGGTGTACCACGCCGGGCGCGTCGGGCTGATCACCGGCGACCCGCGGCGCGGTCAGAAGCCCGCGGCCGTCGCGCTCGACGCCGAGACCGGCAAGCCGCTGTGGAAGCGCGACGGCGACGAGTGGATCGCGGGCGTCAACCGATGCGTCGCCTACCACGACGTGATCGCGTACGAGGTGTCGACGCTGAACAACGACGGCCCGGGCAACGCGCTGCACCTGCTGTCGGCGCTGACCGGCGAGCCCGTGCTCGACCACCCGTACCTGCCCGCGCAGAGCCACATGCGACAGGCCCGCGCGATGTTCGTCGGCGAGGACATGTGGGTGCTGCACGGCGGGCGAGGCGAGGGCAAGACGAGCGAGCCGACGCAGGTCTCGGCGATCAACTTCCACACCGGCGTCACCTCGCAGACCTACCCCGCCGGACTCGCGCACTGCTTCCCGCCCGTCGCCACGCCGCGGTTCATCCTCTCCGGCGAGATGAACCTGACCGACATCGCCAACGGGCAGACCGACGCGAACCAGATCACCAAGGCGGCGTGCGGGCGTGACGCGGGCTGGATCCCGGCGAACGGCCTGCTGTACGTCGCGCCGAAGCACTGCGTGTGCTGGCCGATGCTGCGCGGATACGCCGCGCTCGCCGCAGAGCGCCCCAACGGCAACCCCGCGACGAAGCCGATCGGCGAGATCGACTTTGCAATCGAGCGCGGCGACGCCAAGGCGCCCGAGGCGAGCGAAGCGAAGCCGGCGGACACCGACTGGCCGATCTACCGCGGCGACGCCAACCGCAGCGGTGCGACCGCGGCGGCGGGCCCCGCGAAGCTCGACACGCTGTGGAGCGTGGCACTCGGGCAGAGCGTCGTGTCCGAACCGCTGGCGCTGGACTGGGCGGAGGACCCGTTCGCGAAGGGCCCGGTGACGCCGGCGGTCGTGTCGAACGGCCTGGCGGTCGTGGCCCGGCCGGACGCGCACGAGGTGGTGGCGATGGACGCGGCGACGGGCAAGGTGCGCTGGCGTTTCCGCGCCGACGGCCGCGTCGACACCGCACCGACGCTGCACAACGGGCTGTGCCTGTTCGGCTCGAAGGCGGGCTGGGTGTACTGCCTGCGCGCCGACAACGGCGCGATGGTGTGGCGTCGCAGCGCCGCGCCGCTCGACGAGCGGATCGTGGCGTACGGGCAGGTCGAGTCGCCGTGGCCGGTGCCGGGCAGCGTGCTGGTGATCGACGATACGGCGTACTACGCGTCGGGCCGACAGCCTTTGGCCGACGGCGGCATCTTCGTGTTCGCGGTCGACCCGCGCAGCGGCGAGCTGAAGTGGTCGCAGCGGTTGAACTCGGTGCCGCAGAAGGGCTTCTACAACAGCTCGGGCCTCGAGTTCGACAACTTCGACCTGCTGTTCAAGGAAGGCGACGGCGTGTCGATGTCGCGGTGGTCGTTCGACCGCGGCAACGGCGAGATGAGCGTGCAGCCGTGGAACGTGTTCGCGAAGTTCGACACCGGCGACGGGCAGGTGTGGGCGCCGCGCGGCTGCTGGACGTACGCCCCGCGCAATCAGCAGCGCACCAAAACGTTCGACCCGATGCGCGCGCTGGTCGCGTTCAAGGCGAGCTCGGTGATCGGCTGCACCGAAGACCGCCGGTCGCTGTACCGGCGCGACTTCGACGACGCGAGCCTCAAGAAGTTCGTCCCGAAGTGGATCACCGGCTGGACGGGCTCGGGCGAAAGCAACAAGGCCGACGGCGAGGCGTGGCCCAGCGCGCGCCTCGCGAAGGACGCGACGTGGAAGGCGCCGATCGCCGACGCCGCCGCGAAGGATGTCGCGAAAGGCGCGGCCGTGCAGGCGATGGTCTGGGCGGGCGACCGCGTGTACGTCGCCCTGTCCGACGGCCACGTGCAGATCCGCTCGACCGCCGACGGCAAGGTCGTCGCGAGCCAGACGGTCGCCCCGCCGCTGTGGGACGGCCTGTCGATCGCCAACGGCCGCGTGTACCTGAGCACGACCGACGGCCGCGTGCTGTGCCTGGGCGACAAGTGACACGGGCGAAACCCGCGCGAACGACGATCCCGCGGGCGGCGTACACATTAGCGATGAGCGTCGCACGCCCTGATTTCGCCGTGTTGTCTGTCTACCCGCGTCCACGTATCATGGTCGTCGAAGGTCGCGATCTCCCGTGGCCCTGCGTTTCACCCCACAACAGGACACCCCATCCATGACCACGAAGTTCACGCGCGTAATGACGTTGTGCACCGTCGCCGCCCTGCTCGTTGCGGCGGGCTCGTTCGGCCTGTCGACCCGCGCCCAGGCGGCGGACGACGACGGCTTCGTCTCGCTGTTCAACGGCAAGGATCTGGACAACTTCGAGCAGAAAGGCGGCGTGGCGAAGTACTCGATCGAGGGTGACGCGATCGTCGGGCAGTCCGTCCCCAACACGCCCAACAGCTTCCTGTGCACGAAGAAGATCTACACCGACTTTATCCTCGAGTACGAGTTCAAGGCGGTGGACCTGAACAGCGGCGTGCAGATCCGCTCGAACGCGCACGACAAGGAGGTCACGGAGGCGGGCAAGAAGATCGCGGCGGGTCGCGTGCACGGCTACCAGATCGAAATCGACGCCGACAAGCTCAACCGCATGTGGGTCGGCGGGATCTACGACGAGGGTCGGCGCGGGTGGCTGTTCCCCGGCGCCAAGGGCGGCGACGCGGCGGCGGTCACCGAGCAGGGCAAAAAGCTCTACAAGGTCGGCGATTGGAACAAGATCCGCGTCGAGGCGAAGGGCGATTCGATCAAGACGTGGCTTAACGGCGAGCCGCGCGCCGAGATCACCGACGACCTCACGCCGTCGGGCTTCATCGGGCTGCAGGTTCACGGCGTCGGCAAGAAGACGGAGCCCGAGTTCGTCCGCTGGCGCAATCTCCGCATCAAAGAACTGAGCAAGTAACCATCATGACTGACATGTTCCGAGGTAATCGAATCGTCGTCCCGCTTCTCACGACGCTGGCGGTGGCGTTCGCGCTGGTCACGCCGGGCGCGACGCGTGGCGACGAAAAGAAGGAGCTGCTGATCCCGATGTTCCAGGGGCAGACGCTCAACGGCTGGCACAAGTTCGGCAACGCGGACTGGAAGTGGGTCGGCGAGACGCTCGTGGGGTCGACGACGTCCGGCAAGGGTTACCTGGTGTTCGACCGTGTGATGGGCGACTTCATCCTCGAGGCCGAGGCGAACATCCCCGAGGGCGCGAACAGCGGCATCCTGTTCCGCGCCGACGAAGACGCGAAGGACGGGGACGTGCTGGGGTACCAGGCGGAGATCGACTCGACGCGTCAGCGGCGCAGCGGCAGCGTGTACGACTCGCAGCGCGGCTGGCTGGCGGACGGCGAGCCGGACCCGAAGAAGGACGCGTTCCGCGACGGGCTGTGGAACCACATCCGCATCGAGGCGGTCGGGGCGCACATCCGCACGTACGTCAACCGGCAGCTCGTGGACGACATCTACGACGCCGAGCGCCTGTCGGGGCACATCGCGATTCAGCACGACGGCAACTACAACAAGACGTATCGCTTCCGCAACATCAAGTACTGGAAGATGCCGATCGAGCACTGGAAGCCGCTGTTCAACGGCAAAGACTTGAAGGGCTGGCAGGAGCTGCCCGGCGGGTCGTGGCGGGTGAACGACGGCGTGCTCGTCGGGCTGTCGGACAAGAGCGAGGCGCAGCACGGCATGCTGCTGAGCGACGCGAGCTACGCGGACTTCACGGTGCGTGTGGTCTACAAGTCGGTGCGTGGCAACAGCGGGTTCTACTTCCGCGCCGAGCCGACGAACGACGCGGTGGCGGTGAAGGGGCTGCAGGCGGAGATCGATCCGGAGAAGGACACCGGCGGGCTGTACGAGACGGGCGGACGCGCGTGGGTGGTCAAGCCCGACGCGAAGGACGTGGAGAAGTGGTACAGGCCGGACGCGTGGAACACGATGATCGTCTCGGCGTACGAGGGCCGCGTGGTCGTGCACGTCAACGGCTACAAGACCGCGGAGGTGACGAACGACCCCGGCGCGTCGGTCGGACACTTCGGCCTGCAGCTGCACGGCGGCATGGACATGCACGTGGAGTTCAAGAACATCGACATCCTGTCGAAGAACCCGTGAGGAACAAATGGATGCCGTCTCGAGACGAACCAACCGCGAAATCGCCTAAGAAAAGATGTCTCGAAAGGAGCGCGTGCCTGGGATTTGCATTCGTGTGGGCGCTCCCTGGCGCTGCGGGCTTATATGCGGGATGGGGCCAGTTTCAGGAAGTCGCATTTTGGGGAGGCGTATTGTTTTCGCTCACATCACTCGCGTTTCTCGCGTCGGCGCTTAGTTTGTACCGCGTCGAGGACGACATGTCGGAGTGATTTCACACCTTTAGAATCCTTGTCTGCGCTCATGTGCAGAGATATCGTCATTCACCATGACAAAGATCACACGCATCGCGTTTTTCGTCGTCGCGACCCTGCTGACCACGACCGCCATCCGCGCGGCGGACGAGGAGAAAGTCGACCCCGCGAGCGCCGAGGCCACCCTGCTCGGCCACGCCCGCCAGCTCACCTTCGACGGCAAGCGCAGCGGCGAGGGCTACTTCAACGCCGACGGCACGAAGATGGTGTTCCAGTCCGAGCGGCAGGACGACAACCCGTTCTATCAGATCTACGTGCTCGACCTCGAGACCGGCGACACGGAGCGCGTCTCGCCCGGGTACGGCAAGACGACGTGCGCGTGGATCCACCCCGACGGCAAGCGTGTGATGTTCGCCTCGACGCAGGAGGACCCCGAGGCGAAGGCGAAGCAGACGGCCGAGCTGGAGTTCCGCGCGTCGGGCAAGCAGCGCCGCTACTCGTGGGACTATGACGAGCACTTCGACATCATCGAGTACAACGCCGACACGAAGCGGTACCGCAACCTGACGCACACGCTGGGCTACGACGCCGAGGGATCGTACTCGCCGGACGGCAAGCTGATCGCGTTCGCGTCGAACCGCGCGGGGTACACCGAGAAGCTCTCGGCCGAGGACGCCGCGACGTTCGAGCGTGACAAGTCGTACATGATGGACATCTACCTGATGAACGCCGACGGCTCGAACGTGCGGCGGCTAACGGACGTGAAGGGGTACGACGGCGGGCCGTTCTTCAGCCCCGACGGCAAGCGGATCTGCTGGCGTCGGTTCACGCCTGACGGCCTGCTCGCCGAGGTGTACACGATGAACCTCGACGGTTCGGACGTGAGGCAGATCACGAAGCTCAACGCGATGTCGTGGGCGCCGTACTACCACCCGTCGGGCAAGTACCTGATCTTCGCGACGAACAAGCACGGGTTCGCGAACTTCGAGCTGTATATGGTCGACGCGATGGGCGAGCACGAGCCGGTGCGTGTGACGTACACGCCGGGGTTCGACGGCCTGCCGGTGTTCAGCCCGGACGGCAAGAAGCTGGCGTGGACGACGAACCGCACGCCGAAGAAGCAGTCGCAGATCTACATCGCGGACTGGAACGACAAGGAAGCGACGAAGCTGCTGGGGCTGGACGGCGATGCCGTGGCGAACCAGGGCGACGCGTCGACGAAGGACGCGCTGCACGCCGCGATGAAGAACCTGTTGAAGGAAGGTCTCACGACGCCCTTCGGCGCGGCGCCCGCCATCGACGCGACGGACCTGCGGCAGATCATCGCGGTGCTCGCGTCGGACCCGCTCGAGGGCCGCCTGACCGGCACGCCCGGCGAGCAGATGGCCACCGAGTACGTCGCCGAGGCGTTCAAGCACTACGGGCTCGAGCCCGCGGGCGATGACGGCGGGTACTTCATGCCGTTCACCTTCACGTCGGGCGTGAAGCTCGGCGAGGGCAACACGCTGGCGATGAAGCGCGAGGGCGCGGCCGACGTGTCGTACAAGGCGGACGATCAGTGGCGGCCGATGGCGTTCTCGCAGGTCGGCAAGGTCGACCCGACGGAGATCACGTTCGCGGGCTACGGCATCGTCGCGCCGGGCGACAAGACCGGCGACGAGTACGACTCGTACGTGCACTCGGACGTCAAGGGCAAGTGGGTGATGGTGCTTCGGTATCAGCCGGAGAACATCGACAAGGACCGCCGCACGGAGCTGGCGCGTTACGCGGCGCTGCGTCACAAGGCGATGATCGCGCGCGACAAGGGCGCGGCGGGGATCATCGTCGTCAGCGGGCCGAATTCGAAGGTGAACGACCAGCTCGTGCCGCTGCAGTTCGACACGTCGTTGGCGGGCACGTCGATCGCCGCGATCAGCGTGACGGACGAGGTCGCGTCGGCGTGGCTCGCGGCGTCGGGCAAGGACCTCAAGGCGCTGCAGGACACGCTGGACAAGGGCGAGATGGTGATGAGCTTCGACCTCAAGGGCGTTAAGCTCGGCGCGAACGTCGACATCCTCAAGGAGAAGCGCACCGGGCGGAACGTGCTGGCGCGGCTCAACGCGGGCGACGCGCCGAGCAAGGAGGTCGTGATCGTCGGCGGACACGTCGACCACCTCGGCCACGGCGCGTCCGGGTCGCGCGCCCGCAAGGACGAGGAGAACAAGATCCACTACGGCGCCGACGACAACGCGTCGGGCACGGCGTCGATGCTCGAGATCGCGCAGTACATGGCCGACGCCAAGCGTTCGGGCAAGCTGAAGCTCAAGCGCGACGTGATCTTCGCGGCGTGGTCCGGCGAGGAGCTGGGCCTGCTCGGATCGAGCGCGTTCGTAGACAAGATGATCAAGCCGGCGCACGGCGGCGGACATGAGCACGCGGCGGCGGCGCACGAAGCGCCGCACGGCGAGGCGAAGGACGATGCGAAGGATGCGCCGCATGGTGATGCCAAGCCGGCGAGCGGCGAGCACGCGCACGGCGCGGCGGCGAAGGAACGTGAGATCGCGGCGTACGTGAACATGGACATGGTCGGCCGGTACCGCGACAAGCTGATCGTGCAGGGCCTGGGGTCGAGCGACGCGTGGAGCTCGATGATCGAGCGGGCGAACGTGCCGGTCGGGCTGAACATCGTGACGCAGGCCGACGCGTACCTGCCGACGGACTCGACGCCGTTCTACACGCACGGCGTGCCGATCCTCGCGGCGTTCACCGGTTCGCACGACGAGTACCACACGCCGCGCGACACGCCGGACCTGCTGAACTACGACGACATGGCGCGGGTGGCGAAGTTCGTCTACCTGATCACGCGCTCGCTGACGATGGCGGACACGCAACCGGACTACATCGCGATGAAGCGTCCGACGGCGGGTCGCGGCGGCGGGCTGCGTGCTTACCTCGGCACGATCCCGGATTACGCGCAGGGCGACCTGAAGGGCGTGAAGCTGTCGGGCGTGGCGAAGGACGGCCCGGCGGACAAGGCGGGCCTGCGCACGGGCGACATCATCGTCGAGTTCAACGGCAAGAAGGTCGAGAACATCTACGACTACACCTACGCGATCGGCGACGTGAAGATCGGCGTGGAGACGACCGTGACGGTCCAGCGCGACGGCAAGGACGTGAAGCTGAAGATCACGCCGGGCTCGCGGGAATAGGCCGGGAATTTCGATTTTTGAATTTTGATTTTTGATTTGTGGTGCGCACGACGCTAATGTCGCGCTCGTTGTCCGTGGATAGATCGAAAATCAAAGATCGAAAATCGAAAATGCCAACAGATCCTTTGGAACACAACCGACAGGCGTGGGACCAGCGGGCGCGTGAGCAGGCGCGGTTTACGCGGCCGGCGAAGGATGACGAGCTCAAGGAGCCGCTGAAGGTGGTCGACCCGCGCGGCTGGCTGGGCGGTGACATCACGGGCAAGCGGGTGCTGTGCCTGGCGTCGGGCGGCGGTCGGCACGGGCCGCTGTACGCCGCGGCGGGCGCGTTCGTAACGGTCAACGACATCTCCGACGTGCAGTTGGAGATGGATCGCAAGATCGCGGCGGCGAAGCGGATGGACATCCAGACGGTGTGCGCGCCGATGGACAAGCTGCCGGTGGCGGACATGGAGTTCGACATCGTGGTGCACCCGGTGGCGACGTGCTACGTGCCGGACGTCGTGGCGGTGTACCGCGAGGTGGCGCGGGTGATCCGCCCGGGCGGGCTGTACGTCTCGCAGCACAAGACGCCGACGAGCCTGCAGGCGGATATCCGCCGGTCGCCGCGCGGGTACGAACTGCTCACGCCGTACTACCGTAAAAAGACTGAGCCGCTGTTCGAGGTGAACGGCTCGCTGCACCGCGAGGCGGGGACGGTGGAGTTCCTGCACCGCTGGGAAGAATTGATCGGCGGGCTTTGCCGCAGCGGGTTCGTGGTGGAGGATCTGTCGGAGCCGTACCACGGTGACCGGTCGGCGAAGCCCGGATCGTGGGGCGACCGCAGCGAATGGATCGCGCCGTACGTGCGGATCAAGGCCCGGCGGACGGAGGCTCGCGGCGAGGAATCGGGGCCGCGGATCCTGCTGACGTAACGGCTTGCGGCGCTGGCGTAAAGGGCGGAATCTGGAGGGCCTCGGTGGTTTAAACTCCGTGTGATTCTGCTACAATAGTGGCTCATGTCCGCCACACCTGTCCCGGGGTGGACACATGTCAGGATTGTTGCCCGATGGACCTGCTCGCAGAACGCGTCGACCAATTGAATTGTGGCAAGTGTGGCCACGCGCTTGACCCGGCGAAGGTCAAGCCGCTGTCGTCGTTGAAATGCCCCAAGTGCGGGAACAAGGTCACGGTGCCGGCGTTGTTCGGGGACTACCTGCTCATCAGCGCGATGGGCCAGGGCGCCGCGGGCATCGTCTGCAAGGCGCTGGACCAGAAGCTGCACCGGCAGGTCGCGATCAAGATCCTCAAGCGCGGCGACGACAACGCCGAACTGGTCAAGGCGTGCACCCGCGAGGCGCGGGCGCTGGCGTCGCTGAACCACCCGCACGTCGTGCAGGTGCACACGATCGGCGAGTACCGCGACCAGCACTACATCGTCATGGAACTGCTGGACGGCGGCAGCGTGCAGGACCTGTTCAAGCAGCCGATCGACGAGGCGAAGATCCTCGACCTGGCGATCGACGTGGCCGAGGGACTCAAGGCGGCGCATCAGCGTGGGCTGGTGCACATGGACGTCAAGCCGGCCAACATGCTGTTCGACCGGCAGAAGAGCGCGAAGCTGATCGACTTCGGCGTCGCGCAGGCGGGCAAGAAGCAGAGCGACCAGATCGTCGGCACGCCCTACTACGTCGCGCCGGAAGTGGTCAAGGGCGAGGCGACGACGCATCAGGCCGACATCTACAGCCTCGGCGCGTCGCTGTTTCACCTGCTGTCTCGTCGGCCCCCGTTCACGGCGGAAAACGCGATTGCGGTGATCAAGAAGCGGCTGCGCGAGCTGCCGCCGCCGCTGATCGACATCAAGCCGGACATCCACCCGCGCACCAGCGAGGTGGTGGCGCGGATGCTCGAGCCGGACCCGGTCAACAACCGCTACAAGACCTACGACGAGCTGATCGCCGACCTCAAGGACGCGCGAGCGAAGCTGGATTCGTACGAGGTGGACGGCGGCAGGGGCGGAGGCGGTGGCGGTGGCGACGCCGTCTACGAGGAACCCGTCTACGAAGAGCCGGCCGACGACGCCGGAGCGCTTGGCGCGCTGGCGGCCGCGGCGGGCGGTGGCGGTGGCGCGGCGATGGAGCCGAGCCCCGCGCGCACGCCGTCGCGTCCGCAGCGTCCCGAACGGCCTGACCGCCCCGCTCGGCCCGACTCGCCGGGCGCGACGCCCGCGGCGCGCTCGCGCCCCGATCGTCCGCCCGCCCCGCCACGCTCCAGCGGCAAGACGGCGCGCATCGACAACGCCGCTGGCACCGCGGCCATCGCGGCGGCCGCGGCGTCGACTTCGTCGAAGTCGCTGCCGAAGATGGGCACCGGTCACATCCCCGTCGCCAAGGCGCGCGAGTCACAGCTGCCGCTGATCCTCACCGCGGTCGTGATCTTTCTCGTCGCGATGGCGATCGGCTACTACAAGCTGACGCGCACCGAGGAGCCCGCCGGGCCGGCGAACGTCACGAAGAACACCCAGCCCGACAAGCCAACGCCGCAGCCCAAGCCCACCCCGTCGAAGCCCGCGCCGAACAAGCCGGCCAACAACACGCCGTCCAAGCCGACGCCGACACCCGCGCCGAAGCCCGCGTTCGCCGACCTGCCCACCGAGCCGGCGTGGCCCATCCTCGTCAACGAGCCGCGCCCGAAGTGGATATGGGTCGAGCCGCGCGCCGACAATCAGACGGCGTACTTCCGCACGCGTATCGACCTCGAGTCGACGCCGCACCTGGCTCAGTTTGCGGTCTCGGCCGACGACGAGTGCAGCATCTACGTCAACGGACGGAAGGTCGGCGAGCAAAAGGGTTGGCAGACACCCGTCATGGCCGACGTTACCGCATTCCTCAAGCGCGGCGACAACGTGATCGGCATCGAGGCGAAGAACAACAGCGGCAACGCGGGCGTCGTCGGCAAGCTCGTGGTCGGCTACGGCAACGACCGCGAGCAGGTGTTCATCACCGACGACTCGTGGAACGCCACGCGGACGAAGTTCAGCGGGTGGGAGTCCGCGGGCTACGACGCGTCGAGCTGGTCGCTGCCGACGGTTGTCTGCGAGTTCGGCCAGGGCGAGTGGAAATGGCTCTCGCTCAACGACCCGTCGAAGTACATCAAGCAGGCGTCGACCGGCACGCCGACGAACAACAGCCCCACGACCACGACGCCGTCGAAGCCGCCGGAGTCGTATCCGATCGTGCGAGACTTCAGGATCGATCAGAACAAGTTCTCGCCCGACACGACGCAGCTCAACGGTGACGCGCGCATCGAGGGCGACGGGTCGCTGACGCTCACGCCGGCGGAGAACGAGAAACGCGGCTCGGCGTTCTACAAGGGACGCGCACTGCTGAAGGACGGCTTCACCGTCAACTTCCGGTTCAAGATCGAGAACAGCGGCATCGCGGCCGACGGGTTCGCGTTCGTCCTCACGCCCGACGGGCCCGAGTCGCTCGGGTCGACCGGTGGCGGCCTGGGCTACGCGGACGACCCGAACCGCAGCGACGCGCCCGAGCAGAAGGCCGCCATCCGCGAGGGGCTCGCCATCGAGTTCGACACCTACAAGAACGAAGGTGGCGACGAGGATGGCATCACGGTGCACTGCGTCCAGAACGGCAGCCTCAACGCGCGGCAGAACTACAACGTCGACGGCACCACCAAGCCACAGTTCAACATGGCCGACGGCCGCGTCTACCCCACCACCATCGCCTACGACGCCAAGGCGCACGAGCTGCACATCGACGTGACCGATCCCAACGACGCGTCGAAGAGCCTCAGCAAGGTGGTCAAGGCCGATCTCACGAAGATCAAGACACGCAGCCGGCTCGACAAGGACGGCGCGGCGTTCATCGGGTTCACCGCGGCGACCGGCGGCGAGAACTCGAAGCACCGCATCTTCGACTTCTCGTTCAAGAGCGGTCAGCCCGCCGCGGCCAAGCCGGAACCCGCGCCGACCGTCGCCAGCACGGCCAAGACGACCAGGCTGCCGCCGCTGTACCCGCCGAACGCGCAGCTCGCCGACGAGGGCGGCTGGAACGTCCTCGATATCGTCGAGGCGACGTCGGAATCCGGGTTGTCGTTCACCAAGGCCGACGACGGCTCGATCATGGTCAGCGGCGCGACGCCCGCGAACGACATCTACACGCTCAAGGCCGTCACCACACTCAGCAAGATCCAGGCGTATCGCCTCGACGCGATGACGCACGCCTCACTGCCCAAGGGCGGACCGGGCCTTTCGGACGGCAACGGCAACTTCATCATCACCGACATCCAGGTGGAGTCCGCGACGTCCAACCGCCCGTCGGACCTGAAGGCCGCGAAGCTCTCGGACGCCAAGGCCGACTTCGAGCAGGGAGACTACAAGGCGGAGGCGGCGATCGACGGCGACGCGACGAAGACGGGCTGGGGCATCTACGGCAAGACCGGCCAGTCACACCACCTCGTGTTCAAGGCGCCGAACTGGCGCGACGCGACGCCCGACGACCCGGTGTTGCTGACCATCACGATCGCTCAGAAGACACCGCACGCGCGACACGTGCTGGGCCGGTTCCGCCTCAGCGCCACGACGTCGAAGACGCCGCACGCCCTCAAGGACGAACCGACGAAGCAGCGTCCGCTGAGCGACGTCGGCTTCATCGCGCTGGTCCCGTCGAAGGTCACGTCGAAGGACGGCGCAAAGGTCGCGATCAAGTCGGACGGCACGGTGCTCGTCGAGGGCGACGCGGGCGGCGACGTGTACACCGTCACCGCGGACACCGACATCGCCGGCATCACGGGATTCCGGCTCGAGGCGTTGCCCGACGACAGCCTGCCGGAGGGCGGCCCGGGCCTGGCGCGCGGCAACTTCGCGGTCGCGGAGTTCGCCGTCGAGGCCGCGCCGAAGGGCGCGCCGAACAAGACGGTGCGCGTGAACCTCACCGGCGCCTCGGCGGACTACTCCGACGAGCGCAACACGGCCGACAAGATGATCGACGGCTCAACCGGCACGGCGTGGGCCGTGATCAACAAGCCCCGCGAGGCGCGCGTCGCGATCGTCATGACGACCGAACCGGTCGGCGGGCCCAACGGCTCGACGCTCACGTTCACGATCTCGAACCGGCTGAACCTCGGCTGCTTCCGGATCCTCGCCACGTCGACGTCTGACAAGGCGAAGCTCTCGGCCGAGTCCGCGCCGGCGGTCGTCACGCCGGACAAGCCCAACGGGGCCGCCAAGGCCAACGACAACCTCACGGTCGCCGCGGACCCGAAGGACGTCGAATACTACTTCAATGTCGGCGGGGACGACTTCAACGACCCGCGCGGCAAGACGTGGAAGGCCGCGCCCAAGTGGGTCAAGGACAAGACCGTCGCCGGCTACGAATCCAACAACGGCGGCAAGGCCGAGACGATCGCGGGCATGAAGGGCGATCCACTGATCGGCACCTACTGGAACAACATCAAGGCGTTCCGCGCCATGGTCCCCAAGGGCAACTACAAGGTCATCCTCTTCTACGCCGAGCCCAACGCGGACACGGAGTTCGGCAAGCGTCAGATGGAGGTCAAGATCGAGGGCAAGGTCTACGAGAAGAACTTCGAGATTCTCAAGGGGACCAAGGGCGCCGCGTTCAAACCCTACTGGGAAGTCTACGAGCCGATCACCGTCAAGGACGCCGGGCTGTCCATCGAGTTCCGCAAGTCCGGCGGCGACAAGAACCCCGTGCTCAGCGCCGTCAGCATCATCGGCATCGGACCGTAAGCGGTACACGTGAAGTTCCACCCCCACCATCAGTTGAAAGGCCCGACGCGATGAAAGGCGTAATCCTCGCCGGCGGTCTCGGCACGCGGCTCCAGCCGCTGACGCTGGTCACCAACAAGCACCTGCTGCCGGTGTACGACCGGCCGATGATCTATTACCCCGTCACGACCCTGCTGAACGCCGGGATCGACGACGTGCTCGTCGTGACCGGAGGCGAGCACGCCGGCGACTTCCTGAAGCTGCTGAAGAACGGCAAACAGCTCGGCGTCCGCCACCTCGAGTACGCGTACCAGGAGGGCAACGGCGGCATCGCCGACGCGCTGAAGCTCGCGGAGGATTTCGCCGACGGCGGCCGCGTGTGCGTGATCCTCGGCGACAACCTGATCGAACGCCACATCCGCGACGCCGCGGAGGCGTTCCGCAAACAGCCCAGCGGCGCCCGCCTGCTGCTCAAAGAGGTGCCCGACCCGCAGCGGTTCGGCGTGCCGCGCTTCGACGGTGGCGACATCGCCGAGATCATCGAAAAGCCCGCCGATCCGCCCTCGCGTTTCGCCGTCACGGGCATCTACTTCTTCGACAACGACGTGTTCGAGATCTGCAAGTCGCTCCGCCCGTCGGGGCGCGGCGAGCTCGAGATCACCGACGTCAACAACCACTACCTGCGACGCGGCGATCTGACGTGGAGCGAACTCGACGGCTGGTGGACCGACGCCGGCACGTTCGAGAGCCTCCACCGCGCCGCGGGCTTCGTCGCCCAGGGCGGCGCGAACCACGCGCCGGGCGCATAAAACAAGCCGCGGACTCTCGCTCCCGCGGCCCGCCACCTGCCGCCGGGATGCTACAGCCCGGCCGTGTGCCCCTTCGCGACGAGATAGCGATCCAGCGCGTCCCGCCACGACGGCATCGGCCCGATCAGCGTAGCGAGCCGATCGTTGCACAGAGCGCTATACGCCGGACGACGCGCCGGCAGCGGATACGCGCTGGCGGGGATCGGCTCGACCGTCGCCTCCACACCCGCCCGCTCGATGATCCGGCTCGCGAACTCGTACCACGACGCGTGCCCGGTGTTGACCGCGTGGTAGACGCCCGGCGCGATCCGCCGACCGATCGCACGCACGATCCACGACGCCAGGTCGCCCGCGTACGTCGGGGACATCACCTGGTCCGCCACGACACGCAGCGCCCCCTTCTCGCGGCCGACACGCAGCATGGTCTCCACGAAGTTGCCGCCCTTGCCGCTCGAACCCGCGACGCCGAACAGCGACGCCGTGCGTAGGACCAGCGTGTCGCGACACGCCGCGCGGGCGAGCGACTCACCCATCAGCTTGGTCGCGCCGTAGACGTTGACGGGTCCCGGCGCGTCGACCTCGATGTACGGCGCGTTCGTGTCGCCGGCGAACACGTAATCGGTCGAGATGTGGACGAGCCGCGCGCCGCGGCGGTCGCAGTGTTGCGCGAGCGCGCCGACCGCGTGGGCGTTGATCACGAACGCGCGGTCGGCGTGCGACTCGACGTCGTCGGTCTTGTGGTCGCCCGTGCAGTTGATCAGCACGTCGAAGTCCGCCGCGCCCAGCGCCCCGTCGATGGCGTCGAGGCGCGACACGTCGAGCCGGTCACGCCCGATCGGCGTGACCGTCGTGTCGGCCGGCCAGCCTGCGCACGCCATCAGGTCGCGGCCGAGCTGACCGTTCGGTCCCAGGACGGCGATCTTCACAGGTTCAGGATGCCTCCGTACATCTCGACGTCACGGATGATCTGGTGCCAGCGATCCAGCTCCTTGTACCACTGCAGCGTGATCGTCTTCGGCGTCTTGTCCAGGCCGCCGGACTGGAGCTTCCGGCAGATCTCGACCACCGCGTCGCCCGCGGTGCGTTGCGCCTTCCAGCCCAGGGCCTCGACCTTGTCGAAGTTCACGCGGTAGGAGCGATCGTCCGGCTCGCCGTACCACTCGATCTCGACGTCGCGGTCGGTCGCTTCGCGGACGGTGTCGCGGACGGTCTCGGCGAGCGGGCGGAGCTGGTAGTTGTTGGCGTCGGAGCCGACGTTGAATATCTGCCCGTTGATGCGGGCCGGGTCGCCGAAGCCGATCATGAACATCTGCGCCGCGGCGGTGTCGGCGACGTGAACCATCGGCCGCCACTGCGTGCCGTCGCGCAGCAACGGCAGCTTGCCGGTGGTGTATGCGCCGTAGGTCATACCGTTGATCGCCAGGTCGAACCGCATGCGCGGCGCGTACCCGAACACCGTCGACTGCCGCAGCACGATCACGGTGAAGCCGTCGTCGGCCAGCGGCAGCACGCCCTCCTCCGCGGCGCGGTTCGCCTTCGCGTAGGTGGTCAGCGGGTTGATCGCGTGCTGCTCGGTGCAGATCACGTCGGGCGCCTGGAACCCGTAGATGCTGCAGGAGGACGGCAGCAGGTAGCGTTTGACGCCGGCCTCCTTCGCCATCCGCGCCGTGCGGACGCGCGACTCGTGGTTGATCTGCCACGTCGCCTGCTGGTAGAGCTCACCGCTCGGGTCGTTCGACACGGCCACGAGATCGATCACGTGGTCGATCTCGGTGAGGTGCGCAGGCGTGATGCGTCGGCTGTCTTCGCGCACGAGTTCGAGCCCGTCGCGCGGCGTCAGCAGATCGGCGCCGAAGAAGAATCGATCCAGCGCCCGCACGGCGTAGCCCGCGTCGAGCAGCATGGGCACGAGCGTGGTGCCGATGTATCCACCGGCGCCGGTTACCAGAACGCGTTGCACGAAGGCGTCTCCACAATCAGTTGAAGTAGGCGGGCAGGTCGGCGAACCGCGGCTGCCTCAGGTCTTTGTCCGAAAGGATCACGTCGTCGGCGTCGACCGGCCAGTCGATGCCCAGATCGGGGTCGTTCCAGATCACGCCCTTGTCATGCTCGGGCGCGTAGTAGGCGTCCACCTTGTACTGGATTTCGGTGTCGGGCTCGAGCGTCAGCACGCCGTGGGCGAACCCGGCGGGGACGAGCAGTTGACGCCAGTTCGCGGCGGCGAGTTCGACGGCGACGTGCCGGCCGTAGGTCGCCGAGCCGCGCCGCAGGTCGACGGCCACGTCGAGCACGCGTCCGCGGGTGACACGCACGAGCTTCGTCTGCGCGTGCGGCGGCGACTGGAAGTGCAGCCCGCGCAAGACGCCGGCGTCCGCCGACCACGAGTGGTTGTCCTGGACGAATTCGATGTCGATCCCCATGTCGGCCATGCGCTTGCGGTTCCACGTTTCGCTGAAGAAGCCGCGCGCGTCCTCGAAGCGTCGGGGCACGATGATCTTCACGTCGGGGATTTCGGTAGGCAGGATCTGCACGGCGCTGACTCGGCGATGGACTACTTCGTGAGGTGGAGGAACACAAGGACGGTGCGCCAGAGGATGAACAGGTCGAGCTTCCACGAAGCGCGCTCGACGTACTCGATGTCGTAGCGGATCCACTCCTGGAAGTCGAGGTCCTCCTCGCGTGTGCGCATCACCTGCCAGAGGCCGGTAATGCCCGGCCGCACGCTCAGCCGGGCCTCGCGCCAGGGCGGGCAGCCCTGATTCTCGATCCGCGGGCTGGGCCGGGGCCCGACCACGGACATGTCGCCGCGCAACACGTTGATGAACTGCGGCAGTTCGTCGATGTAGAACTCGCGCAGGAACTGCCCGACCGCGGTGACACGCGGGTCGTTGTCCGGCAGGATGTAGATGTGCGGCCCGTCGACGGTGTCGTGCGCGACGAGCTCTTCTTTGCGCCGCTTAACGTTGTTGTGCATCGATCGGAACTTGATGCACTCGAAGGGGCGTCCGTTCAGCGACTCGCGCTCGTGTCCGAAGAAGAACGGCCTGCCGTCGTTGATCCAGATCGCGAGCATGACCAGCGGATAGAAGGGCAGCGTGAGCGCGAGCATCACGACGGCAAACGCGATGTCGAAGGCGCGTTTGCTCACGCGGTACCAGTTCGATCGCGGAACGACCGGAATCTTGATGCGTTCGTTGACGCGTTTGACCGCCGTGGGCCAGATCGGGTCTTCGACGTTCGGTCGCGCGTCGGGTTTGTCCCACATCACCACCGGGCCGACGACATCGACGTCGGCGCCGACCTCGCGTCCGGCGCCGATCCAGGCGGGCCCGATGAAGCGTGCGTCTTCGTGCAGTGTGGCGTTGGTGTCCGTCCACACGCCCTTCCTGGCGGAGTTGGCGCGCGTGACGCTGGCGTGCGGGTAACGCCAGCGCGAGATCAGGTCGTGCATGAGCTGCATGCGTTCCTTCGGCAGGTCGGTCGTGTAGATACGCCCGACGAGGGACGCGGCGCGGCGGTTGCGTTTCGGCACGGACGCGCGGAGCATGCGCCAGGCTTCGGCGGGATCGTCGATCGCCTGCCAGACCTCGGCCAGGTCGCGACGGGGCGTCACCGCGACGCGACCAAACCGCGAATCCGCGGCGTTGTACACGCGTTCGACACGCAGGAAATTCCCGTCGGCGTCCGATCGCACCAGTTCGCGGTACTCGTGCTCGAGCTCGGCGCGGAGCCTCAGCACCAGCACGTCCGGCATGCGCCAGCGGAGGTGACGCATGAGCTGCGGGTAGGAAAACAGCGTCAGGAGCTTGGGGTTCGTGAGCAGGAAGAAGTCGGCCTGAAACGCCAGGGGGATCGGCTCGCCGAGTCGGATCACCTGGATCCGGCGCGACACCCAGAACCGGTCATGCATCTGGACCGGCGTCAGCCCCCAGATGGTCGGCTCGGCGATCGGCACGTCCGAGCATGCCGCACCGACGTTCTGTGCGACTGACGTGATCATGTTTCGTGCTGCTTGCGCGACGCGCCCTTGACTGGCTTGCCCGATGCCGACGCGACCGCGCGCGCGATCGGCCCGAGGCGTGACGGCGGCTCGACCCGCGTCACCGGTGCGCGGCCGGAGCGACGACGCCCCACCGTCTGATTCACAGATCCAGACATCGACGACTCGGCCACCTCGTGAACGTCGCGGCCGACCGCCCGGTTGAACACGTATCCGATGACCTTGGCGCCGACCGACTGGAGGTGCTCCATGGCCTTGCCCAGCAGCTTGCGGTTCTCGTTGAGGGTGACCACGAGCAGGACGCCGTCGACTTCGCCGACGACCTGAGCCGCCTCGAGGCTGCCGGGGACCGGGCCCGTGTCGACAAGCACGGTGTCGAACGCTTCACAGGCTGCATCGATCACGGCGCGGGCGGTAGCCGGCGAGATCGCGCTGACGTCTTCGGGCTCGGCGCTGCCGATCGGCAGCACGAACAGGCCCTCGACGCCGCTGGGGCTGACGCACTCGAGGATCGGTTCGCCGTCGGCTACGTCGAGGATTCCGACGAAGTCCTCGGGCTGGATCGCCAGTGCTTCTTCGACGGCCTCGGCGCTGACGTAGCCTAGCTCGACGAGCGCCTCACCCATCCGCAGGCCGCGTTCGTGCACGAGCGCCAGGGCATCGTCGAGCTGGCCGTCGGTCAGGTCGTGCTCGCGTTGAAGGATGCGCCCGATCCGCCTGGGCCGCCGCGCGTCGGTGCGGGAGCTGAGCCCACCGCCGACGATATCGAAGTCGATCAGCAGCGTGCGTGACCCGGAGACGACAAACGACATGCCCAGCGCCACGACCATTGTGGTCTTGCCGTCCTGCGAGCCCGGGCTCGTGATGGCGAACACGCGGCGGGAACTGCCGGGCGTGCCGATCTGAAGCAGCGTGCGGATGCGGTGCACGCAGTGCGCGGTGAGTGCGGCCTGATCGGGGTCGGCCAGGTCTTCCGGCAGTTGCGGCAGGATGCCGAGCTGGTGTATTTCGCCGAGCACGTCCTGCGCATCGACCATGCTGCGCAGACGCAGGTCGGTGAAGCCGATCATCGCGACGATGCCGATGCCTAAGCAGACACCGGCGATGGCGCCGAGGACCGCCAGCTGCCTGCGCGGGTTCGAAGCGAGCTGCGGATAGCTGGCCTCGCGCAGCACCGATGCGCGTCCCGAGACGCTCGATTGAGACTCCAGCTCGAGCGCGTCACGCGCCTTCTGCGTCTCGACCAGGCGTGCCTCGATGAGCGCGTCGTTCTGCTGGATCGCGTCCATCTGCTGCTTCTTTTCCCAAAGCGTCTGATGCTCCGCCTCCATCTTTTCGAGCAGCGCACTCTTCAGGCGGTACCGCTCCTCCAGCTGCGCGAGGCTGGCGACGTTCGTCCAGCCCACCTTGTCGCGCATCATCAGATTGGGCTGGTCGATCACCTGCTTGCGGTAGAGCTCCATGTACTCTTTCGCGTGCTGTTCGATCTTGCTGTTGATCTGAGCGAGCAGGGTCTTGGCCTGAACCAGCTCGCGGTGCTCTTCGCCATAGCTGATCGACATGCGAGCGATCTCCTGCTCGACGCCTTCACGCTGCTGGACGTAGCTGCGCATCACCGGGTCCAGCGCCGCGATCTGGGCTACCGTCAGCTGATCCTTGACTCCGGTCGCCGCGTCACCCTCTTTCGGCGCGTTCTCGGCGGACTTGTAGAGCTTGATCGCCAGGTCGAACTCGACCAGATCGGCCTTGAGCTTATTGATCTCGGCCAGCTGGTCGCTGTAGAGCTGGGCCAGATTATCCGTGCCGTACTCCTTGCTGAACGCCAGGCGCTTTTCGCGGATCGTGTCGAGCTCGGCCTGGAGTTCGCTCTCACGTTCGGTCAGCGTCTCGAGCCGGTGGGCAACGCTGTTCTCGGCCTCGTTGCGGTGGAGCTCAAGGTAGTGCTTGACGACGAGGCTCACGATGATGCGCGTGACGTTCGGGTTGGGATCGACATAGACCACGTCGACGTTCTGGCGACGGAAGGTTGATTCGATATCGAGTTGGCGCTCGAGCATCGCGATGGCGGCTTCGTCTGAGGCGAGGCCGGTGGTCTTCCACTCGGGGTCTTCGACAACCTTGCGGAGCACCTGCGGGCTGCCGATCATCTCGACCTGCTTGAGCACGTACTGGTCAAACAGCGGCATGACGCGGTTCTCGTCGGTCGCGTACATCACTTTCGGCATGACCGGCTCGAAGCCGATGCTGGCGGTGCTGCGGTACGTCGGCGCTTTGATGGACCACCCCGCAAACCCGCCCGCGACGCCGAGCGCTGTCGCGAGAAAGGCCAGCAACAGGTAACGCCCGCGCAGGGCGACCATCAGGCGTTCGATCGGTGAGGCGGGCGCAGCGGGACGATCCTCTTCGATCAGATCGGCGAGGCTCCGGCGGGCGGGGCTGGGCAGGTGTATGGGGTCCATCATCCACGATCAGGCCAAACGGGCCTGGTTTTCCTTGATTGGTCGATTCGTCGCGATCTCGCCGACGACGATGCTACCGGGGCCGACAACGCATTGGGGACAGACGATCGATCGCACGACGACGGCGCCCTCTTCCACCGTGGCGCCGTCCATGATCACCGAGTTGTGCACGCGGACCGACGGATGCACCTTCGCGGTGGGTTCGATGATGGAGAACGTCGACTGCAGCGACGGCTCCAGCGTCGACAGTTCGACGACGCCGTCGACGCTGGCGAGGCGTGCGTGCGAGTAAAGCAGCGCGTCGATGTAATCCAGCAGCGAGCGGATCGGCAGCCCTGTCGTGCGAGCGCGACGCAGCACGGTCACCCTGTAGGATTGAGCGATCTGCGGCAGCGCCTGTTCCTTCATGTCGATGAAGCCGCGCGGCGCGATGTCGCGCAACGCGCCGCACCGGACGAGCATCAGGCCGCTCGGCACGCCGTCGTCGTGCGCCACGAGGCTCACGTCGCTGCGCAGGCCCGCCAGCTCCCACGCCAGGCGATACAGCGGCTCGGTCAACACCTGCGTGCCGTTCGCCACGAGCAAATAGTCGTCGTCGTGATAATCTGCGGACATGTCGTGCAGCACGCCGCCGGTTCCGCGGAGCTCCTGCAGATCGCGTTCCACGCTGAAGCCAACGACGGAGCTGTCGTGGCGCGTCACGGGCTCGCTCGAGGTGCGATCGATCAACACACGCACCGGAATCGTCTCACGATCGAGAGCCGCGGCCAGATCGCTGACGTGATCACCCCAGTAATTGAGCAGACGCCGTCGGCCGTCGATGGGCAGATCCAGCAGCGACGTTCCGAGCGCGGTGTACAGCCGCGTCGGCCGGATCATCCCACTCAGCAAGACGACAGCCCTGAGCTTGCGCAGCTGCGCGGGGAGTTCAAGGGTTGAATCCTTGGACTGCGTCCCTTGGGCGGACTGACTGAACTTCTGGTGGATCATGAGCGACAAATCCTTCTCCTGCCTCAACCTCCAGATCGTGATTATAGCAGGGTCCGGCTCACACAGATACGATTTCGACAACCCACCCCGCGCAGCGCCGAACGGACCAGCAGGCCCGCGCCGAAGGGCAGACAGAGCAGGTACCGACCGATAAGTCGCCGCGGCTCCTGCCACAGCCGGTGCAGCCACTCCATTCCGAGCCTCTGCATCCAGCCCGGCGCCCGCGTCACCTCGCCGCAGAGGAAGCTGAAGCTGATACCCACGCCGATCCACCACCCCGCCGGCCGCCGATCGCGCAGCCGGGCGATCAGACGCTCCTGCTTCGGAAAGCCGAGCGCGACGTAAACGATGTCGGGCTGCGCCGAGTCGATCGCCTCGCCGATCCGTTGCAGTTGCTCGTCGTCCTGCTCGAAGCCGATGGGGGGACAGTGCGTGCCGGCCACACGCAGCGTGGGGTAGCGGCGCCTCAGCTCCGCGGCCGCCGCGTCCGCCGTGCCCGGGTTGCCGCCCAGCAGAAACACCGACCGCTCACGCTCCGCCGCCGCGCCGCTGAGCGTATCGACGAGGTTCGACCCCGCCACGCGGCCCGGCAGCGGCGTGCGTTGCAGGCGACTGGCCCACACCAACGGCATGCCGTCGGCCACGCGCAGCGTCGCGGCGCCGATCAACTCACGGAGTTCATCGACCCGGCGAACCCGACGCAGCATGTCCAGGTGCACCGTCACCAGCCACCCACCCACGCCGGCGTCGAGGTCGTCCAGAACGCGATCGATACAGCCCCGCTCGGTCATCGCCGCCAGCGACACGCCATCGAGGACCACCGTGTCGGCCGAGCCGGGGGGCGGCGTCGAAGTGTCATCCTCTGGGCGGGGCGTCATCGCGACTCCTACGAACGGGACGGATCACGTGAACGCGCGTTCGACCGCCTCGAGGATCACGTGCAGGATCACGGTGTGCGCCTCCTGCACGCGGGCGGTCTCGTCGTGGGCGACGATCAGCTCGTGGTCGCATCGCCCGGCGAGCGGGCCGCCGTCCTTGCCGATCAGACCGACGCTGATCATGCCCTTGCCCCGCGCGACGTCGACGGCCTGGAGAAATCCGTCGCCGTTGCCGCTCGACGTGAAGATCACCAGCACGTCGCCGGGCTGTCCGAGCCCCTCGACCTGCCGCGGGAACAGCGCCTCGAAGCCGAAGTCGTTGGCGATGCAGGTCATCAACGTCGGGTCGGCCACGAGCGCCACCGCCGGCAGCGGACGGCGGTTCGACTTGAACCGCCCGAGCAGTTCCTCGGCCATGTGCAACGCCTCAGCCGCGCTGCCGCCGTGCCCCGCCGTCAACAGCTTGTTGCCGTTCTGCAGCGCGCCGACGACCGCGTCGCAGATCGCCGCCAGCGTGTCGGCTTGGCTCTCCAGCGAGGCGATCACCGCGGAACTGGTGCGGAGCGAGTCGACGATGTCGGCGTGCGTGTTGCTCATGGTGTCAGTCATGCTGCTTGGTCTCGGCGTGTTGGTCGGCGTAGCCGTGCGGATGGGTGTGGTGCCATCGCCACGCGGTTTCGACGATGTCGCGGATGTCGGGGTAACGCGGCGACCAGCCCAGCTCGGACTGGATACGGGCGGAGCTGGCGATGAGCGTCGGCGGATCGCCCGGGCGACGGTCGACCACCTCGTGCGGGATCGGTCGCCCGACGACCTGCTCACACGTCTGGACGACCTGCATGACCGAGACGCCGGCGCCGTTGGACAGGTTGTACACCGCCCCGCCGCCGGGCTTCGACGCTTCGACGGCAAGCTGGTGCGCCTGCGCGAGGTCGTCGGTGTGGATGTAGTCGCGGACGCAGGTGCCGTCGGGCGTCGGCCAGTCGCCGCCGTAGATGAGGATCTTGTCACGCTTGCCCTGCGCCGCGTAGAGCACGAGCGGGATCAGGTGCCCCTCGTGACGCCGGCATTCACCGAATCGGCCGTCCGGGTCGGCGCCCGCGGCGTTGAAGTAACGCAGGATCGCGTAGCCGATGCCGTACGCCCGGCTGTACTCCTTGATCATCCACTCGCAGGCGAGCTTGGTCGTGCCGTACGGCGTCTGCGGCTGCTGGGGTGAGTCCTCCGTCAGCGGCATCGCGGCGTCGAAGCCGTACGTCGCGGCCGTCGATGAGAACAGCACGCGGTCGACGCCGACGTCGCGCATGGCGTCGAGCACGTTCTTCGTGCCGCCGACGTTGACGCGCCAGTACGTGTCGGGGTCGCTGATCGACTGCGGCACCGACGCCAGCGCGGCGAAGTGCATCACGGCCTGGGCGCCCACCTCGTGCATCGCACGGGCCAGCGCGTCGCGATCGCCCACGTCGCCGACGATCAGCCGATCGCCAGGCACCGACGCCGTGTTCCCCTCGCTGAGGTTGTCGTACGCGAACGGATCGTGCCCGTGGCGCAACAGCCACCGCAGGCAGGCGCTGCCCACGTAACCGGCCCCACCTGTCAGCAGCAGCCTCATCGTGACTCGGACTCCTCGGTCCACCGCGCCGCCGGCGGCAGCGCATCGTCGTGACCGTCGGCGTGCAGGATAAACGCCACCGCCGCCGGCAGGTCGTCGGCCACATGATCGATCGATCGGTCCATCCGATCAACCTCACCACCCTCGCCGGTCAGCACCAGCACCGTCCCACGCACCGTGGCGTTGCGCCCCGCGTGCGTGTCTTTCAGCGAGTCGCCGACCATCCACGAGCGGCCGATGTCGAGCCCGAGTTCCGCGGCGGCGCGCTGCAGCATGCCCGGCCCGGGCTTGCGGTCGTGATGCTCGATGACCGCGTGATCCTTCTGTGTCGGCGCATGCGGCGAGTGATAAAGCCCGTCCAGCGTCACGCCGTGCGTCGCCAGTTGCTCGTCCATCACGCGGTGCACGCCGGCAAGCCCCGCCTCGGTGAGCATGCCGCGCCCGATCGCCGATTGGTTCGTCACGATCACGCACGCGTAGCCGGCCCGCTGCAGCGCCGCGATCGACTCGCCCGCGCCGTCCACCAGCGCCACGTCAGCCGGGTCGACGAGATACGGCACGTGTCGGATCACGGTCCCGTCACGGTCGAGGAACACCGCGGGTCGAAGCGTCGAACGAGCGGTCGAATTCTCGGGTGCGCTGGTCACGGCTACGGCTTTTCCTTGAGCGAGCCGAGGGTCGCGCGGAGCACGTAGACATTCCCGTGATGCGTGACGCCCCGCTTCGGCCCGTGAGGACCGCATTCGCCAGCGATTATAGCACTACCGGGTTGGCAATGATTTTGAAGTGAGCGTAACGGCCTCACGACGTCACTCAGGCTCCACGCGACCTGATCGCTCAATCTCGATCGATCAGCGGTTGCCGCCGAAGACAATGATGTCATCCAACTCATCGACATCTTCATAGGCGTCGATGTAGGTTCCCGCACTCAGCGCGTCCTTGTCGAAATAGGTGCCGTCTTTGCCGGCAGCGATCAGCACAAAACCGCCCTTCGCCACGTCACCCGTGCCGTTGGCATCGTTGCTCGGGTGAATCGGAAAGCTCGAGTTTTCCGCGGAGAGAGTGGTGAGCTTGCGATTCGCCACGATCCACGACATGTTGTTGTCCGCGGTCGTCGCCGAGCCGGCGCCGGTGTTCGAGATCAGGCTGACCTGACTCTGGATGTACTGGTCTTCCTTCTGGTTGGTCAGCGCCGCGCGGTTGAAGTACTTCTTGTTGGCGTTGCGGTAGTACGTGCCGCCGCCCGCGCTGGTCTCGGAGACCGGCTTCGTGCCACGCGGATTAGCGCGATAGTAAAGGATCGGTATGCCCTTCCAGTTGTCGACGATTTCCGGCATCAAGGGCTCGCTGCCGCCGTCGTCGGGGATCGCGAAGAGTTCGCGAGAACTCGGCGAGTAGAACGGCGAGTGAGCGGCGCCCTGACGGGTAAGCGGGCCGTCACCGATTTTATCGATATTGATCGACTTATAATCCGGGCTCGTCGTAGGCATCGACGAACCGGTGGGGACGTAGCCGGTATTGGAGGTCTGTACGTAACCCATCAAGCTGATCACAAGGTTCTCGTTGTTCGAGAACTCGGCGCCGATCGTGTCGGCGATCTCCGCGTCGGTGAAATAGCCGGGGTAGGCGCTGTACTCGAAGTGATAGCTCTCGCAGGCGTCGGCGATCGACTCAAGCTGAATCTGCACCGCCGTCTTCTTAGCGCGGTCGCGCGCGGAGTTCAGCGCCGGCAGGAGGATGCCGATCAGCAGGATGATGATCGCGATCACCACCAGCAGTTCGACCAGCGTAAAGCCTCGCACGATGCGACGCCGAGAATCCGTTGCAGACATGGTGCTCTCCTGAGGTGTCATCCCGTAGCCTTTGAATTGTACCGTTGGCCCCATGGCCGAACAACAAACGGGGGTTTTCACTGGGCGACCTCGATGATGTCATCGAAGCCCTTAAGGTCGGCGAAATCGTCGATCGCGTCCTCGGTGGGGTACTCGTCGAGTTCGTCCTTACTGAAGTAAATCTGGTCGTAACCCGCGGCGATGAGAACGAGGCTGCCTCGAGCAGCGTCGTTGCCGTCGTTTGCCGAGCCGCTGACGCCGGACGTGACGTTGCTCATCTGCGACTGGGCGACGATCCACGCCAGGTTGTTCGCCGCGTCGGGCGAGCCGACCGCCACGTCCGACAGCATCGAAAAGCTCCGCTGATTGAGCACGTCGCCGCGGGCGGACTTGAGCGTCATCGCCTCGGTGTAGTCGCGGACCGTGTTGCGGAGGAAGTAGGCGTTGAGCCCGCTGTCGGCCGCAAGCACCGAGGGCGTCTTGGGCGTCTGCGCCCGCAGCGCCAGGATCGGAAGGCCCCGCCAGCGGTCGACGAGTTCGGGCACGTCGTTGTCGGCCCCGAGCGTGCCGGTGATCGTGGCGAGTTCCATGTCGCTGGGAGAGAGGTACGACCCGAGGCGATGCCCCGCGCGACTGCGGGCGCCCGAACCGATCAGGTCCAAGTCCACCACGCGACCCGTCATGCTCGGCGGCACGCTCGACGGCGACCACGGCCGCGAGGCGTCCGCCGCGTCCACCACGGCGCCCATGAGGCTCAACAGCATGTTCTCGGTGCTCGTCAGCTCCGACTGCAGCACGGGGTCCGCGGCGAGTTCCGCGTCGGACACCACACCGGGCATCGCGTGCTGATCACCCTGATAGGTCATGCACGCGTTGGCGATACCACGCAGCTGCATGTGCGTCGCCATCTCCTTGGCGCGGATGCCCGACGTGATGATCGTCGGCATAAGGATCCCAACCAGCAGCGCGATGATCGTGATCACGACCAGCAGCTCGATCAGCGTGAAGCCTCGCGGCGCGACGCGGCGAGCGGGTGACGGGGTGCGGTGGTCCGCCATGGTGATCTCCCGGGGCACAGCCCCTGCGAAACGACAATAGCGACGCGACGCGTCCTGCGCCTCGTCGGTCCGACTCGCGTATCACCCAACACCCAAGGGAAACGGTCCGTGAGGAAGTGCGGCGGTCCCTACCCCGCTGAACTTGCCTTTACTTGATGCCGCCAACCACGGACACGTCGTCAAAGTTCTTTCGGTCGCTCGCCTGCTTGATCAGATTACCGCCGTTTTGCGTATCGTCGCAGAATACACCGTCGGGCCCCGCCGCGATCAGCACGAACTGGCCCTTGACGATGTCGGCGTCCGAACCGGTCGAATCCTGATTCGCGTTGCCCTGCCCCGCGCTGGCGACGTCGCTCATCGACTCGTGGATCGTCCACCACGCGAGCTGGTTGTCAGCCACGGCCTGTGTGCCACGGCCGCCTGGGCCGCCGTTCACCGAATTGGCGTGCGTCGCCGAGAACAGACTGGTGTCCTTGTTGTCGACGTATTTGCCCTTGGCGGTATTCAGCTCCACGGCGTCGAGGTAGTCGACGCACGTGCCGCGGAGGAAGGTGAAGTAGGCGGACGACCCGACAAGCGACGGCGCGTCGCTGCACGACCGGCAGAACCCAACCGCGTTGGAAACGCCCGTCCCGACCGGCGGTGTGGCGCGGTAGTAGAGGATCGGTGATCCACCGGCGCCGTCGACGAGCTCCGGCATGTTGTTGTCCGAGGTCAGCGTGCCGGTCACCGCGAACAGCTCGTTCTCCTTCGGCGAGTAGAACGAACCGAACTGACGCCCCGCGGCGGACTGCGGTCCGAGGCCGACCTTATCGATGTCGATCTTCTGCGCGCTTCCGCTCGAATCGTTGCCCATATAAGAATTGAGCGCCGCCTGGTTGCTGAACGCGGTGCCGATCGTCGCCGTGCTTGAAACCATGCCGCCCATCAGGCTCAGCACGAGATTCTCGTTGCCCGTGAACACTTCGCGCACGCCCGAGTTGTCGGCGATATCGGTTTCCTTCAGGTAGCCCGGCATCACGCCCTGATAGGCCAACTGGTACGACTCGCACGCCTTGGCGATGGACGAAAGCTGGGCGAGGTTGGTCGTCTTCAGCGACTTGGCGCGGGCGGAGTGCAACGCCGGCAAGAGGATGCCGATCAGCAGAACGAGGATGACAATCACCACCATCAGTTCCATGAGCGTGAACCCACGGGCTGCAGGATGGCTGTGCGGATACCGTTTCTGCGACATGTCGACCTCCGGGCGCTGGATGTGCCGGTACTTCGAAGCATTATATCAGCGGTCCCGGCCTAAACAAGCAATCGCCGGGGAATGACGACACGCCGGTTGCCGCCCCGCATGCCGCCGCTACACTGGCCGAACCGATCGCCGGATCGGCTTGGGTGGCCGTCCACGCACAGGAGTTTGGCATGCGTCTGACCATGGTAGGCACGGGCTACGTCGGTCTCGTCACCGGCACGTGCCTCGCGAACAAGGGCAACGATGTCACGTGTCTCGACATCGATGCGGGCAAGATCGCGCAGCTCCAAGCCGGTCGCGTGCCGATCTACGAGCCCGGTCTCGAGGAGATGATCGAGCACAACGTCCGCGCCGGCCGCCTGCACTTCACCACCGACAAGGACGCCGCTTATCGCCCCGCCGAGGCGGTGTTCATCTGCGTCGGCACGCCCTCCGACGACCGAGGCCGGGCCGACCTGACCGCCGTGATCGCCGTCGCCCGTGACATCGCCGCCGCGATGCAGGCCGCGCCTGGCGCCACCGGCGGCGACGCCGACAACGATCCCGAGAAGATCGTCATCGTCAAGTCCACCGTGCCCGTCGGCACCAACGCACGCGTCAAGGCCGAGCTCGCGGCGCACACGTCCAAGCCGTTCCACATGGCGTCCAACCCCGAGTTCCTCAAGGAAGGCGCGGCGATCAACGATTTCAACAAGCCGGACCGCGTGGTCATCGGCGTCGAAACCGATCACGCCGCCGATCGCCTCCGCGACCTGTACACGCCGTTCGTGCGTCAGGGCAACCCGATCTACACGATGGACATCCCGTCGGCGGAGATGGTCAAGTACGCCAGCAACTGCATGCTCGCGACGAAGATCTCGTTCATCAACGAGATCGCGTCGCTGTGCGAGTCGTTCGGGGCTGACATCGACCAGGTGCGGCTCGGCATGTGCGCCGACGCGCGCATCGGCAACAAGTTCCTCTACCCGGGCCTGGGCTACGGCGGGTCGTGCTTCCCCAAGGACGTGCTGGCGTGCATCTCGATGGGGCAGGAGTCGGACACGCCGGCTCGCGTGCTCGAGGCGGTCGACGAGGTCAACAACGCGCAGCGTCAGCGGTTCATCGCGAAGATCGACAAGCACTTCGGCGGGGCGCTCGCGGGTAAGCGCGTCGCCGTGTGGGGCCTGGCGTTCAAGCCCGGCACCGACGACATGCGACAGGCGCCGTCGGTGACGATCATCCGCCACCTGCTCGACGCCGGGGCGACGGTCGCCGCGTACGACCCGGTCGCCGAGCACACCACCCGCGAGGTGTTCGGCGACGCCATCGCTTACGTCGACGACCCGATCGAAGCCACCGACGCCGCCGACGCACTGGTCATCTGCACCGACTGGGACGAGTTCAAGAACCCCGACTTCCGCGCCGTCAAGAAGGGCATGAAGTCGCCGGTGATCTTCGATGGCCGCAACCTCCACCGCCTCGACGCGATGCGCCGCGCGGGGTTCACGTATTACTCGGTCGGCCGCGCCGTCGTCACGCCCTGACAGGTCGACCGCACACGCGATGCGTTCACCGGCCCGTCCACGCGACCGATCAAACGTCAGCGAGCCGGGGGTGTCGCCGTCTTTGGCGCGCTCTGATTGGCGGGTGGCTGGGCCAGTCGATCGAGCGCGGCCCTGGCCTGCTCCATATCGGGCTTGATCCGTAGCGCCGTGCGGAACGCTTGAGCGGCGCCCTCCCGCTGTCCCACACGCGCCAGCGCGACACCTAGAAGGTACTGATTGACCGGATCGTCGGGCAGCTTCTGCGTTGCATTCTGAAGGTGATACAGGGCGACATCGGTCTTCCCGCTCTTGAGGAACAGGAACCCGAGATGGCCGTGAGACATCGCTTGTGCGTCCGAGGTTTCGCGTGCCGACAGCGCCGCCTGATAGCTCTTGATCGCGAGGTCGATCTGATTGTGTGATTCATAAATCACACCAAGATTGAAGAAGGTCTTCGCCAACGGATCAATCGCGACGGCCTTCTTGAACACGTCGATCGCGCGATCGATCTGATTGCGTGACTGATATAGCACGCCCAGTTCGTTGAGAAGTTCCGAGTCGTCTGGATTGCGTTTAACCGCATCGAGTAGCACGATCTCCTCGGCGTCGAGGCGTCCCTGTTTCTTGAGCAGTACTGCAAGGCGGAAGCATGGACCGACGGCATCAGGATCATCCTTCATGGCCATGCGATACCACTCTTCGGCCTTCTTAAAATCGCCGCGTGCTTCGCAGATCTGTCCGAGCCAGTCCCGCCGCGTGGCCCGGTCGAGTTCATCGCCCTCCGCGGCCAGATAGTGTCGTTCCGCGGCGGCGAGATCGGGTTGGGGGCCGTGCTGGGCGATGTACCCCAGTTGCTCGTTCGCCAACGTGTTGCTCGGCTGCAACGCGAGCGTGTGCGCGAACAACGTCTGGGTGTTCTTCCAGACGCCGATCTGTCGCCAGGTGAGCAGCGAGCACGCCACCAACAAGACCGCGGCAACCCCGGCCGCCACGCGGACCCGAGCAGGCCGATTGCCACACCACGCGCTGATCGACCAGACCAACATCACCAGCAGACCCAATTGGGGGATGTACATGTACCGGTCGGCGAACGCGTGATGCCCGATCGAGATCACGCCGGAAGTCGGCACCATGATGATCAGGAACCACAGCCAACCGACCAGAAGGTAACGCTCGCGACGCACGAAATACAACGCCACGGTGACGCCCGCAAGAACCAGCCCTGCCACGCCGACGAGCATCCAGTCGATCGAGTCACGAGCCGGGTAAGGAATCGACAAGTCGCTGGGCCAGACCGCCTTCCTTAACAGCGTCACGTAGTTGAGGCACACGTTGCCGGCACGTTCGAAGATCGGTGTGACAAGCGTACGTTCATCTTTGCCAATCTTGACCGCCATCGTGACGAGCAGCGACGCCGCCGCCAGCGCGACCAGCGGTAGTTTCTCAAGGAGCAGCCCGCGCCGTGTCGCCACCGCGGCCGTGGACGCGTCCTGCTCGGGGGATGGAGAACGCCACCGTTCCAGGGGCCAGATGTCCAGCAACCACACGACCGCCGGCAACATGATCAGGGTCGGCTTGGTCATCAGCCCCAACGCCATCATCACAACGATCCACACATACCGTCGCCAACCCGGATGTTCCGTGTACCAGACGTAAGCAAGCAGCGACAGGAGCCAGAACGTGCCACTCAGCACGCCCTTCCGATCGCCGATCCAAGCCACGGCCTCCACCTGCATCGGGTGGACAGCAAACAGCGCCGCGACCAGTGCGCTCGGCCACAGCCGACCCGTCATCCGCAGCAGAAGCCCCAGCACCAGCAGCGTGTTCAGCGCATGCAGCGTCACGCTCGTCAGGTGGTGCCCGCCCGCGTTGAGGCCGAACAAGGTTACGTCGAACATGTGGCTCAGCCATGTCACGGGATACCAGGCGCCCGCCTGTGTATTGGTGAAGGCCCACGCGATGGTCGAGCCAGTCAAGCCTTCACGCGTGGCTGGGTTTTCCGTGACAAACGTCGGGTCGTCATATCGCACGAATTCAAACGTCGCCGTCTGCCCGTACAAGCCGTACACGAGCGCGACCAGGCCGATCGCCACCGCGATGACCGCACCACGATTCAGGCCGCCTTCGGCCCGCAACGAATTACCCTGACTCGACATGTGAACAGTATATCAAGCCGACTGTCGCCTTCGCCGCGCCGCTCGTCCAAGGGGCGGGATGCGAGACAGGCGAGGCCCATCCGTCCGGCTGCACCGATCTTCAAGTCTACGATTGACCTACAAACCGACTTCGGCGATGCTATCTGTTTCACAGCGTCGATCGGCATGAGTCCGGGGGGATTCACCGATCGGCGCACTCTGGGGATCCCACAACATGATCAGCCGAATCAAGCAATGGCTCGGGCTGGGCTCTAAACCCGAGGAGTTCGACGAAGCCGCCGCCGAGGCGTGGTACGAACACAAATCGCGTCTGCTCGAAGACTCGCTCGGCGCCGAGCACGACATCGTGATGCACGCCATCATCCCTTACTCCGTCGGCGGCGGGCTCGACCTCTACTACTACCCCAACGGCGTGTCCGGCACCGCGATCGCCACCAAGGAACTGTCTGTCGTGCCCGGGCAGGGCTCGGCGAACCGCGTCTATCGCAACTACGAGCTGGTCATGTTCACGCCGCACGCGCTCGACCTCGACAACGCCGGCGACGACGACACGCCGTTCGGCAAGTCGCACGCGACCATCAACCGCGTGCTCAACGCGATCGCCCGCTACAGCGAGATCGCCTCGCTGAATCCCCACGAGACCAGCGAGTTCCCCGACGGGTTCGGCGATCTTTCCGGTAAGTGCTTCATCTTCGACGGCTATGCCCTGCACGACGACGAGCAGACCGACCGCTTCGGCCTGCTGCTGATTATGGAGGTCTTCCGCTCCGAGATGCAGTACGCGATGGACAACGGCGGCGCCAAGCTCATCAAGCTGCTGCGCGACGCCGGTCACTACCCCTACTCCGACCTCGACCGCGCGCCCGTCGTCTAGCCGCCCGCCCTACTTCTCCGCACGCAGCGCCTCGATGTCGCGTCGCAGCTGCGCCTCGGTCGTCGGCCGGTAATCCTCGCCGTGGATCTGACGCAGCAGCACCATCGTCTGCTCCTGCGTGATCAGCGTCTCGCGCTCGTGCTTCTCCCAGAACCGCTGCCACCAGTCGGCGGGCTCGGCCTTCGGGCCGTCGTGCTCCGTCGGCCGCCCCGTCTCGCCCTCGACCACGAGCGATCCGACGTAGTCCGCGTCGTCGTACACCCGCTGGATCTGCCTGGCGATCTGCGCCACGTCGCGGTCGTCGACCACGCCGTTGGACGTCGCCTTGTAGAACTGAACCGTCACCCGCACCGGGAACCGCGGGTCGCG
Source organism: Phycisphaera sp. (assembly GCA_016125285.1). Lineage (GTDB taxonomy): Bacteria > Planctomycetota > Phycisphaerae > Phycisphaerales > Zrk34 > RI-212. Next base: position 52,944 of record WGMA01000020.1, on the reverse strand, counting down.
CTCGACGGGCAGGTTATCGACCTCGGTGAAAGGCCCCTCGACACGCCCGTGGCCGATCACCGCGGCCTCGACGTCGGACTTCCGCGCCGCGAAGTCGTCCACGCTGGTCGCGGCCGCCGTGTCTTCCTCGGCGCCGAATGACAGCCCCAGCCCGCCGCTACGCATCAGGTCCTTGTGCTTCAGCGGCACCTGGATCAGCATCACCATGTTGGCGCCGTCGTGCACCGCTGACGTCACGACGCCGGGGCGATCGCCAGGCAAGGGCGTCGGCACGGGGCGCGCCACGTCGCTGAGGCGCTTGCCCGTCAGCGGAGCACGCTCGCCGGCCTTGTTGAAGAACAGCCGCTGGCCCCACGTCTGCCCCGCCGCGAACGCGTCGCGCGTGTTGTCGATCACCGTCATGCTCGTGCCCTGCGGCGTCACGAGGATCGCCAACACCGCCGGGTTCTCCTTGCCCGACTGGTAGTTGAACAGCACCGGGTTGAACGTCGCCTCACCGCTGCGCGGGATCGGCAGGAAGCACGCCTGCGCCGAGACCAGCACGTGCGTGTCGCGCTCCGCCCACAGCGTCCGCGGCTTCTTGCCGAACCACCCGCCCGGCGACTTCCACGAGTCCGCGTTTGTCATGTACTTCGTCGGGTTCTGCAGCAGTTCCTTCAGCGTGATCTTCCGCAGCGCCCCGCCCGGCTTCTCGTTGCCGACCAGCAGCTGAAAGCGGTCCGTCGGCACGTCGCCCGTCTTGTCCTCAAAGTTCGGGAAGCGGATCACCGGCATGCAGCTCAGCTCGAACTGCTCCGTGCGCGGGTCCATCTGCTGCACCTGGATCGTCATGTCCGAGATGTTCGGCCCGACCGCCAAGTTCTTGAATCGCCCCGTGTCCTCCCACGTCACGTTCAGCACCTTCATCCCGTGCGCCGCCGCCATACGCTGCGCGTCGCTGTCGCCGACCATCCCCGCGGTCTGACGGATCACGTCGCGGTATTGGAGGTAGCCGACGACCTGCGGGTCGTTCGGCGGCAGTTGGCGGACCGGCGGGCGCGGCGCGACCGGGTCGGGCACTTCGGGGTCGCCGCCGTTGGACACGCCCGTGTTCGCCCCGACCCCCACCGCGGCGATCAGCGTGGCGATCAGGCTGGCAATGATGCTCTTGAAGATGTTCCGCATCAGGCCGCCACCGAGCATCGAACTCCGCTCGGCGGTCCCGCGGGGCCGGTCATCCCGGTCCTGTGCGCTGTGCGACGTGGTGTATTGGGGGTGCATGCTCATCGTACTGAATAAGACGATCGACCCCGCCGCGCGTTCAACGGTGCGTTACAATTCGGGCTCCGGTCGGGCGCGGCCGTTCCGTATAATGGACGCACACCTCTCACGCAGGCGCTGCCCCATGCCCCTCACCGACGCCATCGAGCACGTGCTGGCCGACCCGTGGCGCGTGTTTTTTGCCGGTTACGCCATCCACTTCCTGCGGTACCTCGTGCTGGCAGGCGGCGCGTGGGTGCTGTTCTACGTGCTGTTCCGTCGGGCGATGACCGCGCGGAAGATCCAGCCCGGCCGCCCCGCCGCGACGCAGATCCGCCGGGAGGTCGCGCTCAGCGTGATCTCGTTCGCGATCTTCGCAGCCGTCGGCGTGCTCACCGTCGCGCTGCAGCGGCGCGGCTGGCTGATGCTGTACTACAACGTCAACGACTACGGCTGGGGGTACTTCGCGTTGTCACTCGTCGCGCTCGTGCTGATTCACGACGCGTGGTTCTACTGGACGCACCGCCTGATGCACTGGCGTCCGCTGTTTCGGCACGTGCACGCCGTGCATCACCGCAGCCACAACCCCTCGCCGTGGGCCGCGTTCAGCTTCCACCCCGTCGAGGCGTTGATCCACGCGATCGTCTTCCCGCTCGTCGTGATCGTGATGCCGGTGCACCTGTACGTCGCGGGGCTCTGGCTGCTGTACATGACGATCATGAACGTCGGCGGCCATCTCGGCTACGAGTTGCTGCCCCACGGCTTCGCCCGCCACCGCCTGCTCGGCTGGCACAACACGACGGTGCACCACGACATGCACCACAGCCACGTCGGCTGCAACTTCAGCCTCTACTTCAACCTCTGGGACCGCCTGATGGGCACGAACCACGCCGACTACCTCGACGCCGTGGACGCGGTGACCGAACCACCCCGTACGCCCGAGGAAGTCCTTTGCCCGGCGCACACCGACGATCCATCGCCAACGCGAGCAGCATCGTGAAACGACGCTACGTATGGCATCACTGGCAGCTCTGGGTGTGGATCGGTAGCGCGCTGACCACGCCGATCGGACTGATTCTGTTCGAAGCCATCCGGACGAGCCGATCGGGCGTGACCACGACACACAGCACGGCGACCTGGATCAATCCGTGGACCGAACTGGCAGGCGTCTGTGTCGGTCTCGGCCTCATGATCACCGCGTGCGTCACCGCCCCGACGGATCCGACAACACGCTCGATTCTGGTGGCCACGTCGATCATGGCGATGTTCATGATCCTCTTCGTGGCCGGCGTCGTGATCGATTCGTTCTACTGATTCGACGAGGTCGTCCGCGTCTGGTGACACGCGGTACGTCCTGACACGATGGCCCGTTCAGCCAGTCCCACCGGCGTTCACTTAGTCATCTGATCGATCACCGCGTTGATCTGCGGGACGGTCATGTTCAACGACGCGCCGATCTTCGCAAGCATGTCCCACTCCGCGTCCTCGACCTGCCGGTCGGCGGCCGCGACGATAAGCGATGCCTTAATGAACAGCCCCCTGCCTTCGTCGCTGAGGTACGGCGCCAGGTCGGCCAACTGCGTGTGGAACTGCTGATGGAGTTGCTCGTTCCCGCCCGCGAAACCCGCCGCCTCGGTGCGCAGCACGCTGGGGTCCGGGCGAGATTCTGTGATCTGCTCGACGAGCCTGGCCACGGATTCGATCTCGACGTCGACGACGGCGCCGTCGGCCGCGGCGGTCACCAGCATCGCCTCGCGCAGAGCGCGGTGCATGTCGGCGCGGATCTGATCATCCGAGCGGTTGTACTTGGCGTCGAAGGTTTCCTCGGGGATGCCGCGGCTGGCGCTGGCGATATCGCGGCGGCGACCGCCCTTCTCCTCGTGACCGCGGTTGGGGTTGTACGCGATGAACCAGACGACGCCGAGCACGAATCCCGCAACGCCGGTGACCAGCGCCGCGATCATGAACGCCGACGACGAATTCCCACGACGATCCGACTGGGCCGCTGCGATGACCAGCAGGATGACCGCGACCAGCGCCAGCACGCCGAACGTCCACCCGAACCGGCGCCACTTGCCCCGCGAGACCATGTTCTTCTGGAAGTAGCCGCAGTTAGGGCAGGCGACGAGATCGACGGCCTTGTCCAGTGCGGCCTTCAACGCCACCTCGGCGGCGGACGAAGCACGGTCCGAGGCGCCTTCGTTGTCCAGCCACAGGATGCTCGATCCCTCGCCGGTCGCCGACCGCTCAACCTTGTAGTAGTAGGCCTGCTTGCACGACTCGCAGTCGGCCCGCTTCATCGTCGAGCCCTTCATCGTCGCGGTGTAACGCTGGCCGATCGGAATGCCCATTTTCGTAAACCCCCGTTCAAGATGACAGACTTGCAGACCCGGTCGAGATGCATGCAATTTTCCCGACGCCCAGCCGCCGCGTCAAGACATGCGCGGCAAATGCAAAACCGCAGGGCGCGGCGCGCGTCACACCGCGAACTCAAGTCTTGCGTGTCGCGTTGAAGGGCGGCGCATTACGCGCCGACGATGTGGTCGCGGGGGCCGGTGACACGGCGGGTCGCGCCGCGGGTGTCGATGAGCAGGCGGACGTTGTCGGCGATGGACTGCCAGTCGTACGCCGAGTGATCCGTCGCGACGACGACCGCGTCATAGCCCGCGAGCATCTCCGGCGAGAGGTCGACGCTGGTCATCTTCAGGTCGTACCGCCGCATCTTGTGCGTCGCCGGGACGTGCGGGTCGTTGTAGTCGACGGCCGCGCCGAGGTCGCGCAGCTTCTCGATGAGTTCCAGCGCCGGGGACTCGCGCACGTCGTCGACGTCCGGCTTGTAAGCCAGGCCGAGCACGAGCACGCGCGCGCCCTTCACGGCCTTACCCCGCTGGTTCAACGCCCACGTGGTGCGCTGCACGACGTATTCGGGCATCTGGTGGTTGATCTCACCGGCGAGTTCGATGAAGCGCGTGGGCAGGCCGACTTCCTTCGCCTTCCACGTCAGGTAGAACGGATCGATCGGGATGCAGTGTCCGCCGAGCCCGGGCCCGGGGTAGAACGGCTGAAACCCGAACGGCTTGGTCGCCGCGGCGTCGATGACTTCCCACACGTCGATGTTCATCGCGGTCATCAGCACCTTCATCTCGTTGACCATCGCGATGTTCACGGCGCGGTAGATGTTTTCGAGCAGTTTCGCGGCCTCGGCGACCTCGGCGTTGCGCACGGGGATGACCTTCTCGATGGCGAGCCGGTAGAGCGCCGTGGCCAATTCGCCGCTGACTTCGTCGATGCCGCCGACGAGTTTGGGGATGGTGTGGGTGTTGGCGTCCTTGCGGCCGGGATCCTCGCGCTCGGGGCTGTAGGCGAGGAAGAAGTCGTGGCCGCACATCAGGCCGGTGGCTGCGAGGCGCGGCAGGACGACGTCGCGCGTGGTGGACGGATAGGTGGTGGACTCAAGGACGACGAGGTGGCCGGCGCGGAGGTTGGCGGCGATGTCGTCGGCGGTCTTCTCGACGTAGCTGAGGTCCGGCTCGAGGTGCGGTCCGAGCGGTGTGGGCACGCAAACGAGGATCGCGTCGGCCTCGTCGAGTCGGGCGAACTCGGTGGTGGCTTCGAATCGCCCGTCGGCGATCAGCGCCTTGACGTAGTCGTCGCCGAGGTGCTTGAGGTAGTTGCGTCCCGCGGCGAGGGCCTCGATCTTTGCCGGGTCGACGTCGAATCCGATGACGCGGACGCCGGCGTCGGTAAACACGCGGCTCAGCGGCAGGCCGACGTAGCCGAGGCCGATGACGCCGACGACGACGGAGCGGTCGGTGATGATGTCGTGCAGAGAGGGCATCGTCTTCTCGATCCTGACAAGCCGGGCCGAAGCGCAGCGCAGGCCCGGGTGTGACCTTCGCCTACCCGGGCCTGCGCTGCGCTTCGGCCCGGCGTCATGAGATTACTGTATTTACTCGATTTGTGTTCGCTGGTGTCACTCCACCGGCTCGAGCAGCGCCGCGTCGATCTCCATGCCGACCGCGGCACCGAGCATGTCGACCTGGAGGTGCAGGCGATCGGGCGAGGTGCGTTGCTCGATGATGCCGCGCAGGCCCTTGAACGGCCCGCTGCGCACCTCGACCAGCATGCCCTCACGGAGGTACGGGTACGGGTCGAGCGGCGCTTCGCGTGTCACGGCGAGGTGGATGTTGTGCAGTTCGGCGTCGAGCGCGGCCTGGTCGGCGACCTCGATGATCTGCGCGACGCGCCGGGTGCGATCGATGCGGTACGCCTGCTCCTTGTCGCCGCGGAGGAACAGGTAGCCGGGGAACATCGGCAGTCGCACGCGGCGTTTCTTCTTGCCGTAGAAGCGCGGCTGCTCGATCAGCGGCAGAAAGAACGGGATGTCCATCGCCAGCAGGTCCTCGGCGACCACCTTCTCCTGCCGGCTGCGTGTGTGCAGCACGAGCCAGTCGCCCCGCTCGGGCCAGGGCGGGCTGTCGGTGAGTTGCTGGATGGAACGTGCCATGCACCCATTCTACGACAATCGGTTCAAAATCGTACATAAACACTGGCGTAGACTGGGGATTATCCGTTAACATACGGTTCTATGGGTAGCGCCGGCACACAGATTCCTCGCATCGTTCAACTGGCCGACCAACTCGAGGCTGACATCGTCAGTCGCGGGCTGAAGCCGGGTGATCCGTACCTCAGCACCGTCGACGCGGCAAAGATGCTCGGCGTCAGCGCCAACGCGGCCAACCGTGCGTTGCAGGTGCTGGCCAAACGCAATCTTATCGACCGACGCCAGGGCAAGGGCTCGTCGATCACCGAGCCGCCGGAGCACGGCAAGCAGGCGTCGCTCCGCAGGGTTCACCTGCTGGTGCATCACAACTACCTGCGCACCGAAGGGCTCATGGCGGACGGCGTCGTCGTCGGCATGCAGGAAGCCCTGCCGGTCGCGCAGATCCAGTTCAGCTTTCTGCCCGCCCAGGAAGAAGGCGACTACGTCAATCAACTGATCAGCGAAGCGCTGCGGTCGTCGTCCGCCGAGGGGTTCGTGCTCGTGCGGTCGTCGCTGACGAGCCAGCGGCTGCTGATGGCCAGCGGGCTGCCGATGGTCGTGCACGGCACGCTCTACCCGTCGATCGCGGGCGTGGCGTGGATCGAGCGCGACCAGGCGCAGATCGGCCGCGAGTTGGCCGAGCACCTGCTCGAGCAGGGCTGCAAGCGGATCGGCGTGCTGATGCGTCAGAAGCTGATGCCCGGCGACCACGTGCTGCTCGACTCGGTGGCGGACACGCTGGCGCAGCACGGCCTTTCGGCCGACGCGCTGCGTGTGCGTTGCACGGCGAACGACGAAGAGAGCGTCGGCGCCGAGGTGAAGCGACTGATCAAGGCCGACGACCGGCCGATCGGCTTCCTCTGCCGCAACGAGCCGCTGGGACACGCGGCCAAGGCGGGCGTGGATGCGACGGACGCGGGTTGTCCGATCGTGGTTTGCGATGTGTACAAGAAGGGCGCTCACGAGGTCCCGTTCGCGCACGCGCGTTCGACGCTGCGTCCGGAGGAGATCGGCGCCCACATCGGGCGGATGCTGGCGGTCCAGGCCGGCGGCGGCAAGCCGGACCCCGACCACGAGATCGTTCCGGTGGAGATCATCCGACCGGCGTAAGTGTCTGGGCGGTCGGGCGGGTGTGTTTCAGATCACCGGGGTAACGCCAGGCGAGTCAAAGGACCGCGGGCGCGCATTCATACAAGCGGGAGAGAGGCGAAGTGCTTCGCGACGCGGCGTGCGCGTCGCAATGAAAAAAGGCCGCGGTGGGATTCGAACCCACGAATAACGGTTTTGCAAACCGTCGCCTTGGGCCACTTGGCTACGCGGCCGGGAATCAGTGTCTTCTCCGGTGCTCACTTCACACTTGGTTTCGGTGAGTCTCGCCGAGTCTAACTCAGTTTCAGACGCGGGATTGTAGTCGGTGCTCCCGCTTCGTTCAATCCGGCCCACCACTCCATCGGGGTACCGCTCAGTATCGTTGTGGCTCGCTCGTTCGTCTCTCCGCGCTGCGCATGCGCTGCGCGGGGTTTCGTCATCCTTTGGTTTTGACACATCGTCAGACACCGCCACTGCGTCGTCCGTACCCGTCGCCTTTGCCCGTTGTTCAACCACCTCGGGGCGATCGGTCTTCGCGCCGATGGGCGGCTGCGAGTCGATGATGTGCCCAAGACTGTCAAGACGCACCTTTGTGTCGTCGTAGTTGTCACGCGTGATCCTCGGGTCGGAGTGCCGAAGGAATCGACGCCTGTCATCCTCACTCACTCCATCCTGACCAAGGTGCGTGTTTGCAGTCATACGCAACGCGTGAAAGTTAAACACCCGTCCGTCGATCTCTCGCTTGATTCCTGCCCGCTCGCAATCCCTGTTGAACGTACTTGGCTCAGGGATCGAGCGGAACACCCGATCGCCCGGTTTCACATCGGGAAGGATTGTCGCGCGTAGCGACTCGACCGCTTGCGGGTGAAGATGGATTTGATTCTCCTTCCTTGCCTTATCGACGTGCGCGGGAAGGACGATCTGTCGATGCTCTAAGTCAACGTCACGACATTGAAGTTGCCGTAGTTCGTTCCGCCGCAGCCCTGTCCAATACGCGATGATGTATACGTGATGACGCCCTCGCCTGACAGCTTCGGGCACTCGGATGAGTGCTTCAAACTCGTCACGCGTAGCAGCACGGCGAAGCATCCGACGATTGTGTCTTCCCCGTTCCTCATGTCGTTTCACCCTAGCGATCGGATTGATCGACAGTCGATCCTCTGCAACGCACCAGTTGAAAAACGCCTTCGCGGCCTTGAGGTGGTGGTTGATTGTGCGAGGCGCTCGACCTGCCTCCTTCATCTTCATCATGTACCGCTCGATTGCGGGTGCATCCACATCGCGTAAATGCACTGCCCGTGTCACCCTGACGATTCGCTTCAATTGCTGCGTCACGTTGTGGTGGTGCTTATCGTTATGCCCCACACATTCACAGTGAGCAAGGTAGTCTTCAATGTGCTGCGTGATCGGTTTCTTGGCGTGCTCTGCGAACTTCTCATCCTTCGCTGACACCACTCCGTGCTTTCGTCGCAGCACTCTTGCTTCGGCCGCCTGCAACAACTCCGTAGTCTCCTCCTTCGAGCATGTTCCCTTTTCAGTTCGGCGTTTGCCCAACTCGTTGATATACGTGAACCACCAAGGCACACCGGACCGTCGCTTGTCAGTTTTTCGCTTCCAAACGCTGCCCATCAACCACCCCCGCCCTCATTGGGCTTCCCACTCGATCCCAACTCAGTGCGCGTGACTGCTGCTTCCGCCGCTCTCAACATATCCATAGTCTCGCGCCTTGAATGCGTCCCCGTCTGAGTTCGCCGCTTGCCGGTCTCATCGACGTAGGCGAACCGCCAGCGAGTGGATTGACACCCGGGAACCTGCCGTTGTCTCCATACGCTTCCCATCATCGCCCCTCCTGCTTTTCCATCCATCGCTCAATGGTGCCGACACGCCAGCGGATGATGCCACTCACCCGAAAATCTGGCGGCGGGAACTTACCCTGTGCCTTCCACCGCTTCGCCGTAGAAAGCCCGATCCCCAAAAACTCGGCAACCTCTTTCAACTTGAGCATCGAGTCGCCCAACACGCTGGTCGCCATCGCTTCTGCATCCTTTCGTCTCATATCGGCCTGCCTCCTATCTGATCGGCTCTGTCAAATCCATGCAGGCCATAGTAGGGTCACACCGGACACTGACTCAATAGGGAATCGAGTCGCGAAGGCATGGCATATTGCGTTGTATTTCAGACCTTTACGGCTGGTGCTTTGTCCGCGTGACGCGAGACAAAGTTATGATTCGTCAAACCTCGTAAACATCGTGGTTCGCGACGCTGTTGCCACTTGCCAGTGTCTCGCCCCATAGTTCTTCCCACGTCACGCGGACAGTTCATGTTGCCTGTTGCAGCCACCGGCCTTCGCAACTTCATATGTCTCGCCCCCTTCTATCCTTTGCTGAGTTTGTCCACCGCGAACGTGGCGAGGTTGACAACGAGTTGCGCGACGCTCACGCCGTGATCCTTGGCGAGTGTCGCCAGCAGGTTCTTCTCGCGCTTCGACAGGCGAAGTTCGATACGCTCGGTCTTGGTGTCGCCCTCGCGCAGCTTCGCGCGCAGTTCGGCGGCTGTTGCCAGCTTCAACGCATCATTACCGCCTGCCTCTGCCTTGAGGGACGCTGCCGCTTTACGCTTCGACATCTGCCGTTGCTCCTCGCTGTGCCCGGACTCGCGTGCTACACTGCCCGCCCAACTTTGCCCCCGGAATGCCCGCTGTGTCACCTTGGTGACGCGGCGGGTTTTTATTGTGATACCAGTTCCCGCTCGTCCGCCCGCTGGATGATCTTGCGCACGACGGTCGGCGACCACCGCCCCTTGCCCCGCTTGCTGCGGACCCCTTGCTTTTCGAGGTTCCGGCATATCGTTCGGTACGTCTGCCCCCGCTGCCGCATCTGCGTCATCTTGCGGATCACCTGTTGCTCGTCAGGGTCGGGAAGAAGCCGCTTCCCGTCAACGTCGAGCGTGTAGCCATACGGCGTAAATCTGCTGGTCCGCTCGTCACGGCTTCGCTTGTACGCCATCGCTGCCTTCGTCCTTTCGGACACCGTGTCACTCTCAAACTCGGCAAGCACGGCCAAGAGCTTAAACAGCATCTTCCCGGCCGCCGAGGTCGTGTCCAGTTGCTCACTCAAGCTCACCAGATCAGCCCCACAGCGTTCCAAGCGCTCGCTGATGTCAATGGCGTCTTTGGTGGATCTTGCCAATCTGGACAAGCTATACACGACGAGGACGGCCTTCTGACGGCACGCAGCAGCCAAAGCGTCGTGAAGGGCGGGTCGGTTGTGCGTGGCCTTGCCGGAGATTCCCCGATCCGTATGGGCTTCCACGAGGTCGTAGTCGTTCGCACGCGCCCACGCCTCGATCTTTGCCCGCTGCGCATCCAGCGACACGCCGTCGAGGGCCTGATCGGAGGTGCTGACTCGGATGTATGCGACGGCTCGCTTCATACCGTACTATTGTACGGTCCGTTACATTGCCCGTCAACTGGCGACTGACTCGTTGTCAAAGGCCCCGATCCTGTGCGCAACGGAACGGGTGAGCACACTCAAATCACATGGCGCAGCCGCATACGACCTGATCGCGTTTCAGCAGGTCGATCAGTTTCACGCCGACACCTGTTCGGTTACGGAGCGGAATATCGCTACGGAAGATGCGGATGATCTCGCCTTGGGCTGTGCCAAGTACCACGTCGCCAAAGAGTGTCAGTGGCTCGATCGTGCAAAGTGAACCGGATCGCTTCCCCTCGGATTGGGCGACGACCCCAACGTCACCCCACGATGCGGCGGAGAACTCGCGGGCGTCGATCGACTTGCCGTATCCACCCGTCGTGGCGACAAACAGATATTGCGGGTTGCCTCCACTGGACGGCGGCAGTGCGCACGCTGCGGCCAATCTGGCGTCACCGTCGAGGTGAATGATTGGCTCGGCCGGTGCCCCTGACCTGCTCGGTAGAAGGGTTCCGGGCACACGTAATACCTTGTTGTCGGTGGTGCCGACAAACAGGTCTTCATCCGCCTGCACGAACACCGACCAACGCGGCGCGACGCGCGAGGACAGCAGTTCAACGGGGAGGGCGACCCGCGCACGAGGGGAGGTGGGAAGTGCCGTACTGTCAATGACAGCCGCCTGCCCTGTTTCGCTCAGCAGAACGACATAGCCCGGCGCTACCGGTTTGGGCGGTATCCCATACGTCACTACATCCTCCGGCGGGCGCAGTTCGAGACAGATAGACACATCCTGCGCTGGAAGGCAATACCCCCCATCATGGTCTTTCGCGTCGATGAATCCGATCGGATAGCAGTAGACCGACTGGTCCGAACAGAACGCCCACATGAGGTGACCGCCAGACACGGGATACAACTCCGATAGCGTTCCATCATCGTCAGGGTCCGACAGCAAGGATTTTCCGCGCAGGCCACGACGCTTCGTCTGGAACCCGCTGTGTTGGTACGACACGAGTTTCACACGTCCCCTGCGTGTGGTCAGTAACAGATTTCCCGAATCACCATCAGCCACATCTTCGAGGTGTTGCAGGATCGCCCACGGCAGGTGCCGTCGGGCGTCGGCGTAGACCTGACGGATCATGCCAGCGACTTCCGCCTGCACCAATCCCCACGGCTCACACGCCAACGCATCGAAAGCCGCGCCGAACGCCCGCATCCCCGCCTGAATCGCATCCACATCCTGACGTTCTGCGGACTCCCACAGGTCCATGCGCCGAAACGCACGCCGAAGGAGCGGTCGCAGGCGAAGTAGTTCGTCGTGATCGCGTGCCTCGGCAAGTGCCTGAACGGTACGACCCGCCAAGTCCATCGCCTGTGCGGCAAGGCGACCCTCGACCGCAAGTTCAAGCAGCGGCTTGAAGTTGCCCTGCGTCCGCCCATCAGTTTCGATCACGGCTGTGAACATCGACCGGGCGGCTTCCACGACCGGCTGCGAGTCCGCTACGTCCTCGTCGTCATACTCGTCGTCTGTATCGGCGGTGTCGATCACATCATCGACGGCATCGCGCAGGTCGGTCCAGTCATACGATTCTGGCAGGACCAACAACTCACCGTCGTCGCCGATCCGCTGCACCACTCCCTTCTCCTCAAGCCATTGCAGCGGCCGCGACACGGAACCGATGGCCTTGGTCAACACGGTGCGTGGGCAAACCTCCGCCTCGTATGCCGACATGTACGACCGCAGCGCCATCAGCACCCGTATCGCCGCGTCGTCGGCCTCACGGAGGATGACGACCAAGGGCGACTCCGACGCACCGCCGTCCGCCCGGTAGTGAAGAAACTCGATCAGTCCCTCATCAGCGACGAAGTCCTGTACACCCTTCCATAGTTCGTTATCGAGGTCTCGCTGTCGAATGTACAGCACGATCAGAAACCGGTTGTCGCCCTTACGGAGATTGTCCCCGCGCACGCAGTGCTCCATGACGAACCGGATCGACTCAGCCGAGTCGATATGCGCCCGTTTAATGCATAGCACGAGCGGCTTGACCTTGAGTAATTGCCCGATGGCCTCATGCACCGCTTCGACGGAGTACGGTGACTTGAGCACGGACTTGATCGGCGACTGTGGCAGCGCGTCCAGCGTCAGGTGCGCGGCAACTCCGACCACGCCGCCCATGCCGTCGAGCGCGAGATCACCGATCTTGTCCTTGGCTCTATCGAACGCTGCTCGCCACGCACCCGGCCTGCCTTTCGGTCGCAGATACGCATTACGCAGCGCCCCCGCCAGCGAGTAGTGCGGTAGCGTGTCGCCGGACTCGACGCCAATGAGCAGGTCGTCGGGCATGGCATCGGATAGCACAGCGCCGATCTCCACGGCCTCAACACCGTCGGCGTCGTCCGGGATGACAATGATCTTCACACCATGCGCCTTGCCGGTGCGGAAATCTTCGATAAGCGTGTTAAGCATTTGGCTCCTCCGTTGTCGAGGCGCTGTGCGCGGGTCATCATGGCACTGCCATCACCGACTGCCCCATATCGCATCCAGTTCCTTCACCGTGAAACGGCATAGATGCTCGATTGCCTGAACGCCAATAGATGAGCACGACCTATCCGATGATTCGACGTTTTGCCGCCTCAAACTCGTCATCGGATAAAATGCCGTTTGTCTTCATGTCTACGAGTTTTTGTAATTCATCCGTGATGCTAAAGGCGGGTGATGAGGCTTGTGGTCGATGCAGTTCTTGGATGCGATTCTCAATGTAATCCTTGATCTCGATTGCCAACTCGTTCTGTCTCGCAAACATGAATGTGTTCTCATCTCGTGTAGCTGCGAGCACTCCACCTCTGCTTTCATTGCCGCCGGGCATGGTGAACTGGATGTACCCACTCGTCATCCCTGACTTCTTAAACTGCACGCCGGTGATCGAAAAAAACGGAATCGACTTCGTCCCTTTCAGTCCCTTATTAAGGAACCCCAACACGCCCTTTGGCGTGATATTCACTCGGTCTTCATAGACTTCAAGCAACCCCCCAACGCCTTTCATCGAATAGACAGGTTTCATGTGGCAAGTCCTTTCGTCTGCCATCACATAGTGAAGTTGCACACGGCCCGATCAGGCAACACAAGCGATGAGTATGACGCCTGCGCCGGTCTGGCTTTGCAGAGATGTTTTATTGCGGTAGTAGTAGTTCAACTTCCCCTTGGGCTGTACCGAGATCGCATCAATCAACGATCGTCATGGCCCAACTTTCATCGTTACTTTAGACCGAACTGCGCCTTGGCCATGACTCGATCACCTTGAAAGGTAACATTCATGTTCGCGCCAAAGAACCCTGCCTTCCACGTGTAGATGGCGGTCTCATACTGACCATCGCCTGCACGGCTGAGTTCTTCGCCGCTTTCGCCCAATATGGCAATGACCTGTTCGCGCGTCATGCCGTTCTGGATGGCCTCGTACCCGGCTTTTGTAACACCAAGTGATCCCGACTTCTGTTTCGATTCGGGTTCACTTGCCGTCTGAGTTCTTGGTTGACTGCTAGTCGGCGCACTTCCCGTCCCGCTAGTTGATTGACGCCGCTCAGGACGGTCCCCCATTGAGCCGAGTACCGCTAAACATATCACCCCGGTGAGTATTCCCTTCACAACCGTAGAAAAATTCTGCCCCTTCCACAGGGCATACAAACCCACGGGGAAGAACAGGATCAGGAGCAAGATTACAATCGCCTTGCTGTCATACCATTTACGCTGAGTGTCGGGATGTTGATCGGTCATTACGTGATCTCCTTCTGAGGTACTCGTCTCATCGTCACCAACGCGGCGAACGATATTCGATACTGTTGAAGGCCGATCACAGGGACGCCAATACAAATGGAGCGGGCTAACGAGAAACCCGGTCCACAGGGCGGCATTGGCATGCCGTGCGCGAAACCGAACACCCGCAACCCGCTCCATACGGAGCGAGCCGGGGTTCCATTCCTTCGCGCGTGAGTAATGCCAATTTTCCCTGTGCGGCTCAGAAACCCGAACTCGTTGAGTTCGTTAAGTTGTCATCGTGTCAATCTTGTCGTGCTGCTCCTTCGCGTGGGTGTCGTAGCTGTCGTTCAGTGACTCATTGTCAATGCCCCGGTGTTCCGGGTCAATTATGGTTGGCCTGTTGCGCGACCGCCAGCATCCAGCCGCGAGCGTCGCTTGGATGACTCGGCAGGTACTCGATGCTGATGCACTCCGTTCCGCGCGGATCATCTCCGCGAGCCAAGGCCAACCATTGCGGCAAGACCTCCGGCAGGTAGTCGAAATCGGGCTTGCGATCCAGTTCCTCATAATCGAGGTCATCGTTCGAGACGATCGTGACCCCGTCGTACAACCCGAAACGGATCATCCAACGTGTCCCGTTTCCCTTGGTCATCTGCCAGATCATGGTCTTGGCGTCGGCGTAATTGAACCGGCGAAACACGTGTATCACTTCGTGTCGAGTGCCCTGCGCACCCTCCTGTCGATAGGTCACGCCGAGACGAAATGGACACCGGCCCGCTTGCTTAACCAACTCGGTGACCTTGGCGCTTGCGTCGGGGGTAGCATCCAAATCGAGCGCCCGCACAAAGACAACCCCTCTACGCAGGTCCGCGCGATCCACCAAATGATCGACTCGTCTGATCGCCGCCTTGGTCAACCCTTCGGGGCCAGCCTTTTCCATCAGTTTTTCATACATGGTCAGTCTCCCTTCGGGCGATTAGCAGCGGATACTTTGCCCTCATGTAATCCGCTCGCGGCGTCGTACCGCACGTGCAGATTCCCTTGTTTATCCTCCGCCCATTCGATCGGCCCTTCCGGCAGGTCCACGCGAATGACCCGCCCCTTGACGACTTGCAGGTCATACCACTTCTGCGCCGCCCCGGTGCCCCACAGCATCTTGTCGCCCTTGATAAGGAACTTCCACGTGACGCCGTTGCTCCATTCAACCGGGTAAGTCCCACCGACCAGTTTCGGGGGCTGTTGCTGCGTCTCATCGACGACGGGTTTGACTGCCTGTGACGGGGTCGGCGACGGTGCAGCGGTAGTGGACTCGCGTTCATCACCCTTCTCGATCCGTTCGATCTCGGCGCGGACGGCGAGCGCCCGGTCGAGGTGCCCTTGCTTTGTCTCGGCTTCGATCGCCCGTTTCAGTTGCAGCAGGTATCCACGTTGCGCCTGCGCCACGGCGGCGTCTCGCTTCTTCGCCGCCAACTCGACACTCCGTTCATATTCCTGCGTGGCTTTCGTCACTTCCGCGTCGTATGCGACCTTGGCGTCCTTCGCCACGGTCTTCTCGATCGCCACGTCGTCGGCACAACACGCCGCAGCGATAAGAAGGGTCAAGAACAGTACGCGGTAGTTGGTCATGGCTTCTTCCCAATATGGAGTACCCGACGGATGCGTCCCCGTTACAAGTCCGGCTGTGCCCCGTCGCACCGCGTGGGAATGATTATACCACCTCGCCGATGGACTGACCGATTGGATGTATTGACACTGTGTCATCGTTCGTACCTCATGCCTGCGGGATCAGGTCGCGTGTTACTGCGGACGTTCGACGCAAACACCGCTGATTCGCGTAGGTTCTTAACGGAGCCTGCTGAACAAGCTCGTCATCCGACCTGAGAAGTCCCGTCCAGTTCAGGACATTCCCGGCGCACGCCCGGCTTAAGACTGTCGATCAAGCCACGGCCCAAGTACCGTTTCAGATGGCCCTCCGGCTTGACCACGAGTTTCGCCTTGGATCGCGAGTAACACACCCGGCCACGAAGGTGAGGCAGGTTTGACTTGAAGACGCGGAAGCCTCGCAGCTTCGTCCGCACCGTGCAGACACCCGGCCAACGAAGTGCGTGTCCCTGTTGCAGGATGTCCACGACGATGTTGCCGACGGCTTCGAGCACACGTCGGACTTCGCGTGGACCGTAGCCCTCACGGCCGAGGTGTTGGATGAGCAGGCTGACCAAGTCGATCGGCTCGTAGTCATGCTTTGGCATCGTTGTTCCTCCCTGATCCAATGAGCCCTTGCCGGACTCGGTGCATCACGCTCAGTTTCTTCTGGAACCGTTCCGTCGGCTTCAACCGGAGACATGCTCGTGGACCGGTGTCATACGTCTCGCCGTCAGGGCCATCCATGTTCTTCTTGACCTTCCGGTTTGGCCGCGTACCGACCTCGATGGTTCCGTAACCGGGAAGCTCAACTGCCTTGCCCTCCATTGCGAGTAACGCCATCACTTTGATCGTGTCACGTACCACGCGTTCGATGTCACGATGTTCGCAAGGGTGGATCGCTATCGCGTGCGCTACGTACTCAGGGAGTGATACCGGCTGCTGTGTCGTGTCGTTACTCATGTGCTCCTCCATGCTTCCCGTCAGTCTCGTTTGACACACAGTCAGTCCCGGTCAGGCCGCGCTAGCACCGGGGTAGTTATACTGCCGGGACTGTTCGCGGAAGTATTCGATGACCTTCTTGACAGTGATCCATGCTCGGTTGAAGTGCCTCGCGATCGCCGCAACGCTCGTCCCTTGCTCGAACAATTTGCGCATCGCGTTGGCTTCCTTACGCGGGATGGTGCTGTTTTTCAGGAGCTTTTCAGCGTGGGGTGAACGATGCCGATGAAGGAACGTCACGGCGCATTTCTTACAGCGGTAGCGCTGTTCACCGTGTCGATCCTTGCACCACTTGATGATCTTCCGCCCAACGCCGCGACATTGTGGACAACGGGGTTTCACCAACACACGGTTTACACCTTCCGGCAGCGGCGCGGCCTTCCGTGACGGACTCGTGGCCTGCTCATCGGGTGGCAACTGCTCGTAGTGCGCGCGGTCTTCCATCTCCCGAAACTTGTGTCCCTTCAAGATGCCCTCGACATGCTTCGCGATGGCTGGTCGGCCGAGTTCGCGTTCGACATCATTGAGAACGCACCGCTGCAACTTCATACGCCAATCGTTTTGCTGCTTCTCGTCGGCTTCCTCGTCGGACACCTGCACCGGGTGCTTGGCGCAGTAGTAGAGGAACCCGGCCAGACTGCTGTTCTCACGGTCATCGTCTGACTCGATCGTTTGCCCCTTCGGGGCCTTCCACAATGCTGCCAAGGTGATCGGGAAACTCCGCTGCGATTGTGGCGTGGCGAACACGATCAACAGGTGACCGTGGAGTTGGAACTGCCCTCCTCGTGATCTCGGAAGGAAGTTGATCTCGGTCTTGAGGACGAAACCGATCACGTTGCGGAGCCACATATAGTCCGACGCCAGCCGTCGCCGGAGACGCTCCACGGCTGCGAAGAACAACAGTACGGACTCCACGGACGCTTTACACGTCGGGAGCTTCGGCCACGTCAGCGTGTACGTGCTCGTTCTGGCGTGCAGCGCCGCAACCTTCCAATGATGACGGCCGACCCACGTGCGGCAATCGTACAGCCCGCAGGCCGAACACGCCGTCTTGTGACAGCGTCGCTTGTAGTCGGCGTTCGTTGGATTTTTCTTTCGTCCAGATTCCATTTCCATGTACGCCGTTACGAGGGAACATCCGCGTGCTATACTGCTCATGAGTCTTACTCCAACGTCGGTCGCGTCTCGGTCGAATGACACGCTTCCGGCGTTTTTTCATGGGGCATTATGCCCGGTTCATCTCCGTGCGGACCATGTCCGCGATCCGAGCGCGCAGCGATGCTGATAGCGTTGGCCACGCACTCACGAGGGTGTCAAAGTCAGGGTCGGGGTTGGCTGCGCGCTGCGCATGCGCTGCGCGGCCAACTTGCGAGGGCCGTAATTGTTTGGGATGCTGTTTGTTAGGAGACCCGGCAGAATGGGCCACTTGGCTACGCGGCCGGAACCGAACGAGGGATTCTACACACCGCCGCCGAGCGTCTCAACCGTCGCCCCGCGGCCGCAAGCCGATTCGTCGTGTGAGATCGTCGGTTCGACCGATAAGTTCATCAAGCGTGTGCTTGAGTATTAGTGCGGTATAATCCCCCGACCATGGCGGAAGACCCCATCAAGGTAGTTTGCTTCGAGTTGCCCGGCGTGCTCGTCGAGACCGTCAGCGGGTGGGAAGACGCGCTGCGCCGCGCCGGGGTCGACGTCAAAGAGCATCGCGTCCAGCGACTCGTCCGCAACCCGGGCATCAGCGAAGCGAATAACCTGGTCGAGATCGGCAAGGCCCCCGCGGACCAGTTCATCCGCGTTCTCTCGTACGTCAGCGGGTATGAGACAAGCGAGATCAGGGCGGCGATGACGCAATGGCATGTCGACCTGTATAAGGGCGTCGAAGAACTGCTACAGGACCTGGTCGATCACGACATCCGGCTCGCGGTGCTCGCCAACACGAACAACTGGTACTGGAACGTCTTTGAGACTGACGAACGCTACGCTCCGCTCCGCCGACACATCCTTCATCGCTTCGCGAGCTTTCTCATCGGCGACCGCAAGCCGAGCCTCGACGCGTACGATCCGGTCGATACGACCTTCGGGGTATCGCCCGAGAGCGTGCTGCTGTTCGACAACGACTCGCTGAACGTGGACGCGGCGCGCAGCCTCAAGTGGAACGCACAGCTGATCACGCCCGGCGAGTCGCCGGTGAAGCAGATGGCCGACAAGCTGCGCGAGCTCGGCTGGCTGGATTACCGTCCCGCGGGCGAAGGCGCCCCCGCCGCCGCGCCATCGGGCGCGGGTCCGGCCGTGCAGGCCGAGGGCGCGATGCAGGTCAACGCCGGGCTCCGCGGCGCGCCGACCAACGGCAGCGACGCGACGCCCGCGGCCGGCGGGTCCTCCAACGGCGACCACCTGGACGCCGGTCTGATCGACGTGCACCAGCTACGGCGTATGGCCAAGTCGTGCGGCTGGACGCCCGAGCAACTCGCAGAACGCTACATCCGCAAGGCCGGGACACGCCTGATGGACCTCGAGGACGCCCTGTCGCGGCGCGAGGCGGCGGAGGTTTTCCAGCTCGCGTACGCCTGGGGCGTGTCGAGCGCGTCGTGCGGGATGGTCGGCATGGTCGATCTGATGCATCAGATGCGTGAGGCCGGCCTGCAGAAGCGGCTCGACGCGACGGACATGCTCTTCACGAAGGTGCAGCTGCAGCACCAGCGCATCCAGGAATCCATCCACAAGATCTGAGCGGGTGCGACACGCGGTCGCGATCGGCGAACGGCGGATCAGCCGCGTGCTCGGACGGTCTGGTGCGCCGCGTCGGTCTGTCGCTGCGACATCTGCAGGCGTTCCCGCACGGCGTTCATCGACACGGGGCGCTTGGCCGGGTCGTTGGCCACGCACTCCATGATCAGGTTGTTCAACGCGATCGGGACGTCGGGGTTGATCTCGTTGGGGGGCTGGAGGGCCACTTCCTTCTTGAGCATGATCGCGTTGGGCTGCGCCGGGAGCATCGTGGGCACGTGCTTGTCGGTCACGCACCAGTACATCGACGCGCCGAAGTTGAATACGTCGGTGCGTGCGTCGAGGGCCTTACGCTGCACCTGCTCGGGGGCGATGTAGTCCGGCGTGCCCTGGACGCGTTCCTTGATCGTGCCGAACGGGCAGGCGTGGCCGTAGTCGATGATCTTCACCTCGCCGGCGTCGGTGACGATGATGTTGTTGGGCTTCATGTCGCCGTGGACGATCCGGTCGCGGTGCATGGCCTGCAGGCCGGTGGCGACCTCGATGAACACGTCGATCATCTTACGCAGCGACGGCGGCCGCTTGTGCACGAGCGTGTGGCCCTCGACGTACTCCATGGTGACTACGACCTCGGTGACCTTCCACAGCAGCCGCTGCTTCTTGATCTTGAAGCACTTCCGCAGCGTCGGGTGGTCGAGCTTACGACCGACGTCGAACTCGATCATCGCCTGCTGGAGGAAGCGTTTGTCGTCGGGCGTGTCGAGGGTAACACGCTTCATGGCGAAGACCTGGCCGGACTTGTCGTCGCGCGCGGCATAGATCGTGCTGTGGGCGCCGTAGCCCAGCACGGTCAACACCTCAAATCCGACGATCTTGTCGGGATGGCTCATGCGTGCCTCGTCACGTTACCTGAAGCCCCCAATGGCGTCGGGTGGGACGACGACCCGGCGGGCCGTCGAGTGTGAAAGTTTAAATAGCAGACGCCCCGCCGACAACCGCGGCCGCGGATTCGGGCCGGGATCGCACCCCGGTGGGGACGCGTGTGTATGTCAGTTGATCAGTTGGCCGCGGAACGTGGCGCCGGGGAACAGCAGGCCCGGGCTGGTGGTCGGAGCGACGTTACCGGCCAGCAGGACGTGCTCCGCGGGGATGCCGAAGCGGTTCTGAAGCACACGAACGAGCTTGACGAGCTGATCCATCTGGGCCTGCGTCGGTGCGGCGCGGTCGCCGTTGCCGATGAGGCAGATGTGGATCGCGTGATGGTTGAACCACGCCGCGGACTCGACGCCGTAGATCCCGGCCGCGTCGAGCTGACGTGTCCAGCGGTAGCCGACCTGGATCTGGCCGTCGTCGGCGCCGTCGCCGTTGCCGATCACGAAGTGATACGCCAATCCGCCGTAGCCCATGTCCTGGTGGAGTTGGCTGAGGGTCTGGGCGTCGCCGTAGGGCTGACCGGAGTGATGCACGATGATCGCCTTCCAGCGACCGGGGTACGCGGCGGGCTCGCTGGCGAGCATCGATTCGATGCTGACGGAGTTGGTCTCGAACGCGGTCAGCACGGTGCCGGACGCCGGGGCGAGCGGCTGCGGCTCGAGGGACAACAGCAGACCGCTGACGGCCGTGAGCGAGAAGATGAGGCAGGTCAGCACGACCAGCGTGCGGCGCTCGAAAAGCGGCGGATTGGACGGAGCGTTAGACGCCATTTCGGCCTTACCTCCATGTACGACCAGTGAGCGGGCCGTTGCCGACTCAACCGATGCGATCGTAGGTGACGCGATCTAGATTCAGATCCACGTACCGTTTGCATCGGCAGCGTCAGACGAAAAACTTGCGTTTTTCGTCCAGAGGCGTGCGATTTTTCGATGAGGGCGGAGATTCGAATCAGATATCGGCCGTGATTACTGCCGATGTCGGGAAAGGCGCTCTCTCAGAGCCGGCTCCGAGCCGCCAAACCGATTCTCCTGCTCCGCTGGCACGTACCGTCCACGCAGCGTGTCGTACCGCTCGAACTGCGTCCGTGGCAGTTCCTGCGGAAACAGCGACTTCTCGCAGCCGCCGACCATCAGACCGGCGAATACGGAGAAGGCAAACAGGCTGAGCTTCAGGGTACGTTTCATCGGTATCTTCCACATCCGTGTGGGGCCTCTGTTGCGGTGAGTGTATGCCAAAGCGCGCGCTCAGACAACGGGGTGTCGGCGTGCTGACCTAGAAATTGACAGGGGTTACCGTCGCGACGACCGTCACGGCGCGCCGCTGAGGATCGACGTGCTGCCGACGCCGACCACGGCGAGTTTGCCGCCCACGACGTCGATGCGTTCGATCGCCTGGCCGCTCAGCAGGCGGTACTCCTGCACGAGTCGGCCGGAGGCGCGTTCGAGCAGGTAGATCCGTCGTGTCAGCGCTTCGTCGAACTGACCTTCCGGCGGCGCGGCCAGCAGCACGACGTAACGCTGGGTGACCATCTGCTGGATGATCCGCTTGCCGTCGGCGATCCCGTCGCGCCAGCGGACCTCGCCGTCGGCGCCGATCGCGACCGCCTGCGCGTCACCGCTGAGGAACCAGTCGCCGTGTCGGCCCTCGATGTGATCACCGTCGAGCGTGCCGGGCAGAGACCCGCGCAGCGGCAGCTGCGTGACGGTCTTGCCGTCCTCCAGGCTCAGCCAGACCAGGTCGCCGTCGGTGGTGCGGATCATCAGGCGGTCGCCGTCCATCACGGGCACGACGTCGGGGGCGATCTGCGTGTCGAGCTTCGCCAGCCAGCGGGTCTGGCCGCGGTAGAGGTCGAACCCGTCCGCCCCGTTGCTCGTGACGTAGACCAGCACGCCCTCGTCGGTCCGCGCCATCCAGAGGATGTTCTGCCGCCGCGGCTTGATCAGCCGGTGCAGCAGCACGCCGCTGTACACGTCGTAGACGCACAACAGCGGCGCGTCGTCCTCGTCGGTCCCGGCGATCATCAGGTGCTGACTGTCCATCATGACCATCTCGGCCTGCCGGACCAGCGTGGCGTCGCGCCAGCGGATCTTGCCGGTGTCGGCGTCGAGCACGACCAGTCGGCCCTGCCGATCCGCCACCGCCGCCGCCGTGTCGCTCACCGCGACCATGAGCGACGTGTCCTCCACGCCGTCCTCGTTGAACCGGCCGAACACGTTGGCTCCGCCGAAGATGATCACGCGCTCGCGCGCCGGGCGGCCGTGGTCGTCGACCTCCGGCTGCTTGATCGCGCCGAGCATCTGGTCGACGTTTTCCTGCTCCCACAGCACCGTGCCGTCCTTCGTCGACAGCAGCTGCACGCGCGACCCGCCGGGGTACCACAGCCAGACGCGTCGCTCGTCGATCGACAGCAGCCGCACCTCGTCGACGCCCACCGGGTGCCGCCACATCACCTCCAGGTCCGACGCACGCCGCAGCTCGATCTCCTCAGGCAGGCGCAGCACCATCACGGGCGGCGTCGCCAGGTCCGGCGCGGGGCTCATCGGCTTGAGCATCCGCCCCGGCAAAACCGTCGGCTGCCCGCTCAGCGGCGTGGCGATCCGCGGCTCGGCGTCGGTCTTGACCTTCTTCGCCAGGTCCTCCAGCCACAGCGCCACCGGGTACGGCAGATCGTCACGCTCGGGCACCACCGTCGGGTGCGCCGCGGCGAGTTGGTGCAACACCCGCTGGGCGAGCACGAATTGGCCGGACTGCTCCAGCAGCAGCACCTGGCTGCCGTACAGCTGGCCGAGCAGCCGCTCGTCCTGCGTCAGCCGCGTGGCGCGATTCAGCAGCTCGACCGCCTCGCGCGTGTGCCCCTGCTTGGCGGTCAGCTCCGCGGCGCGTTGAAGCACGCGCGGCGTCACCGTCGCCATCGGGTGCGACTCGGCCAGCTCGATCAGCGGCTGCGGTTCGTTGACGTTCTTCAGCTCGTCGAATCGCACCGACGCGTACGCCTCGAACGGCCCGTACGCCTCGCGCCCGTGCTTCTCCAGCAGCAGCTCCAGCCGCCGCCCCACCTCCAACCGCATCTGACGCGCCGTCGCGCCGTGCGTGTAAAGCTGATTGCGGTAGTTCGGCTCGGCCAGCAGCGTCTGGTACTGCTCGACCGCGTCGTCGACACGCTGCGTCCGCTCGTAGAACTTCGCCATCGCCAGGCGGTACGTGACTTCCTGCTCCGGCCCGTCCGCCACCAGCGCCATGCGATCGAACAGCAGTTGCCGCAGCTTGTCGTCCGCCGGGTCGTCCTCGTCGACCGCCATGTTCAACAGCAGCTCGAACAGCTCGACGCCGTACCGCCGACGGTTCGGCCCGTCGGGACCGTCGTTGGTCAGCTCGACGGCGCGGTCGAGCGAGTCGACGAGCATCTTCGTGCGACCGGTGGCGAACGCCAGCCAGGCGCGCGACATGTAAGGCGCCGGGTCGTTGGGGTGCTGATCGATGTGACGCTGCAGCTGCGCCGCGGCCACTTCCCACGTGCTGTAGCTGGAGATGCTCGACCGCTGCGCCGCGATGATCTGCCCGTCGACCACCAGCAGGTTGGCCGGCAGGTCGTCGGGCAGGCTCGCGGACCGCTTGCCGGAGTCCAGGGACACGATCTCGACCGCGTCGCCCGCCGGCAGGTACAGCCGATCGCCGCACACCGCCGCGCGCCCGCGCACCACACCGCCCGCGTCGTAGTACCAGCGGTTGGCCAGCGTCCTGCCGTCGAACCGCCCGGAACGATCGCCGACGGTCAGCAGATCATCACCCACCGCCATCAGGTACAGCGGCCCGCCCCACGTGTCGGCCGGCACCGTATGCTGCACGACGCCCGTATCGGGGTTCAACACGCGGATCACGCCGCTCCAGTCGTCCAGCACGACGAGCCCCGCCGGCACCAGCACCGGCGACGACGCCTGCCACGGCCGACGCGCCTTCGTCAGGCGGTGATCCTCGTCCAGCGGCACCACCGTCAGCCAGTCCACCGCGCCGTCCGCCGCCGAGACCTTCGCGATCGTGCCCAGCCCGCT
Source organism: Phycisphaera sp. (assembly GCA_016125285.1). GTDB lineage: Bacteria > Planctomycetota > Phycisphaerae > Phycisphaerales > Zrk34 > RI-212. The sequence continues at coordinate 28,539 of WGMA01000020.1, read as the reverse complement.
GTCGAGGTACACCCAGCCGTCCACGACGATCGGGTGCGCCATCGAAGGCGTGGCATGGCGGTCGGTCAGCGCGGTCGACGCGAGGTGGCGATGCCACAACACCGCACCGCTGCGCAACTCCAGCGCGATCAGGTACGTGTCCTGGAACTGCGTGCGTTGCCGGCGGCGGGCCGTGGCGTAAACGCACCCGCCGCTGATGGTCGGTCGGCCGTACCAGAACGCGCCGACGAGGTTCTTGTCGATGTCGTCCGGGCGGACGGTCCACTGCACCTTGCCCGTGTGATCGTCCATGCAAGTCAGCAGGCTGTCGCTGTCCGACTGCCAGTACGGGTAGATCGTGACCATCGCCCCGAAGCCGAACAGCCCGACGACGCGCCCGGGGCCGACCGCCGTCGCGCTGATGTCCATGCCGTACGGCAGCCAGCGTGTCGGCGCGAACCGCATCCCGTTCGACACGCCCGTGATCACCGGCGTCCGCCACATCTCGCGACCGCTGCTCGGCTCGATCGCGATCATCGTCCGGCCGTCGTTGATGAACAGCGTCGAGCCCGACACCACCGGCACCATGTTGAGGAAGCGCCCCTCCTCGGCCAGCTCATCGACCTGCGACTGCTCGGCGCGATACGCCTCCGAGAGGTACTGCTCTGATCCGCCCACGCGCATCCGCCACAGCGGGTCCTTGACGGTGTTCGGCGGCGGCGCGGCCGCGGGCAGCGTACTGAGCGGGTTCAGCGGCACCGGCGGCGCCTGGTGGTGGATCTGCTCGGCCAGCTTGTCGAGGGCCGCGACGACCTCGGTCGCCTTCTCGTCGACCAGCGTGGCGCGGTGACGTTTGAACAGGTCCATGTGACCGCTCAGCAGCCCCGCCGTCGCCGACAGCCGAAGCCACAGCATGCGGTAGCGATCCATCGCCGGGTGATCCGCCAGCGAGTTGAGCACGACCGTCGCCGCCGCGGCCTCGCCCGCCTCCATCGACAGCCCGGCCAGACGCAATCCCGCGACGAGCCCGGAGTCCGTCAACGCGAACCGCTCTACCACCTCACGCAGCTTCTCGCGATCGCCGCCCGCCTGCTCGACCAGCCGCGACGCGACCGGCTCCTCCAGCTGACGGTACACCTCCAGCAGCGTCTTGTTCTTGAGCAGCACGGCGGCCGCGACCCGGCGCGCCTCGGAGTAGCCGCCGGGTCGCAGCTCCATCAACTTCGAGCCGTGCTGATCGAATACCTGTTGAATCAGGCGCGCCGCTTCCTCCGGCTCTTCCTTGCCGAGCCGGTCACGCGACGCAGCCAGCAGCTCCACCGCCGCCGGAGAGTCCTGCACGTAGACCTGGGTTGTCTGTCCCTTCGCGGCGCCGCCCGTCGTGAGAATCACCGCCGCCACGGCCACGACCGCGACGAACGGCATCGACATACGCATGGACAAACGCATCACGCCTGATTGTATCGGTACCAGAGTCAAAGATCGAAACAAGTGTCGGGGGAATCTACGCCACCCCGCCCAGCAGCGTGTAGCTCAGGTGATCAAGCATATCCTCAGCGTGGATGTGCAACTGCTGCGCGGTCAGGTTGTCCAGCTCGCCGACGTGGAACAACACCAGCGTCAGGGCCGCCTCGCCGACCCGGTACTGCACGTCGATCGCCCGGTCCGCGTTGCGCCCTTCACGCGGGTCGAGGCCGAGCAGGTCGACGCCGCGGACGATGTAACGGCAGCGCAACCCCTCGATGACCAGCCGACGGTTGGTCGCATCGAGGTACGCCACGACCAGGTCCGCCGCCCGGGGCCAGTGCAGGTCCGCGTCGATCGGGTCCGCCACCCGGAAGATCATCATCGACGCCTGCTCGGGGCGGTAGTCGAAAAAGCCGCCCGGCCGGTCGCGCACCGTGTCGACCATCGCCCGTTCCTGCGCCTGCTTCAACCAGCCGCGCGCCAGGCGCCGTACGCCCCACACGCCGACGATCAGCAGCACGCCCATCGTCGTGTAGGGCACGTCGGAGAGGTGGTCGATGTCGACGAGCCGATAGATGCCGTAGCCGAACACCACCGCGCCGACCGCGAAGAGCACCCCCATCGCGGCGAGGCCGCTCAGCCGCTTCATCTCCAGGTTGGCCAGCGTCTCCTTCGCCTCGTCTTCGTTGTCGGCCCAGAGGCACAGCGACATCCCCGCCAGCAGCGGCGCGGGCTGCCCCGCCGCGGCGAGCAGGCGGGCGCTCTCCGCGATCGCCGCGTCGCGGTAGTCCGACCGATCGATCTCGCCGCGTTCGTTCTTCACGCCGTCAACTCACGCACCAGTTCCGCAGCCTCCGCCTTGTCGACCACGCGGCCCTCGAGCTGCGCGTCGTACACGTCGTCCAGCAGCCGCTTGAACGCGGGCCCGGGCTCCATGCCCATCGCGATCAGGTCGTCGCCCGTGATCAGCGGCTCCGGCGCCACCCCCTCGTGCTCCAGCTCCGCGACCTGCGCGTCCAGCAACGCCGTGTCGAACGCCGACTGCTCCGACAGCGACAGCGCCGCCGCCAGCGTCCATCGCACCTGCATCCAGTCGTCCCGCGCCAGCAGCCGCTTCCGCCTCGCCACCGGCAGCTCAAACCAGCCGAGCATCGTCGGCACGTGCGTCAGCGCGCTGAGCAGCACGTCGCGGTCCTCGTTCGACAGCACCAGCGCCTTGCGCCACCGCCGCACGATCTGCAACGCCTTGAGCCGCTTGAGCGCCTCGGCCAGCGCCGCGTCGTCGTCGGGCAGCTCCGGGTCGAGATGCCGATCGAGCAGCCACGCCGCCAACGCCGTCGGGTAGTCCGCCAGCGTCGCCAGGCTCGACATCGCCACCGGCGTCCGCGCGAGGTTCGACTCGTTCAGCACCGCCGCGTCAAGGCCCAGGTCCTGCATCAGCCGCACCGCGTCCGTCCGCGTGCGGTGCTCGAGCATCGTGCGCACCTCCATGCCGATTCGCTCGCGACTGATCTGCGCCAGGCTCCCGGCGTGCGCGCGGATCGCCGCCGCGGTGTCCGCCTCGATCGAAAACCCCAGCCGCGCCGCGAAACGCACCGCCCGCAGCATCCGCAGGTAGTCCTCGCCGAAGCGCAGGTGCGGGTCGCCGATCGCGCGGATCACCTTCGCCTCCAGGTCTGCACCGCCGTTGACGAAGTCGATCACGCGGTCGGTCACCGGGTCGTAGAACATGCCGTTGATCGTGAAGTCGCGCCGCCGCGCGTCCGCCTCGGCGTCGGAGAACTCCACGTTGTCCGGCCGACGCCCGTCGCTGTAGCCCCACTCCATGCGGAACGTCGCGACCTCGATCCACGCCCCGCGCACCTTCACCATCACCACGCCGAACGCCTCACCGACGTACCGCGCGATCTTGAACAGCTCCTTCACGCGGTCCGGCGGCGCGTCCGTCGCCACGTCGTAGTCGCTCGGCTCGGCGCCCAGCACCACATCGCGCACGCACCCCCCCGCGAAGAACGCCTCGTGCCCGTGCTGCTGCAGCACACGCACGACCTCCTCCGCCGCGCCCCGCGCATCGACCTGTCGCTTTGGTTTCCCCATTGACGAACAGTGTAACCAGTGGTCAGGAGTCAGTGGTCAGCGTTCAGCCCGATGCGCCTCGTGCACGCCTGACCGCTGACGACTGGCCGCCGACTACTTCCGATAGAAGCTCACCGCCATCGACCCGTAATCGAACACCTCCGGCTCGCGCCAGGCCTCGACCGGCCGGATCTCCGCGTGCTCCGGCGTACGCAGCACCAGCAGCGCGTCGTCGTCGCAGCAACCGGCCAGTCGCGACATCTGATTCTCCACACGCTGCCGCTGCCTTTCGTCGAGCATCATCACGTAAGGCGGGTCCATAAAGACGAGGCTGAACGACCGCCCACCCAACGCCGGGAACAGCGCCGCCGACAGCGCGTCCGACGGCAGCACCTTCGCGTTGTCCGTCTCACGCAGGGCCGTGAGGTTCTCGTTCAGTCGCTTTAGCGCGTCGCGGTCACGCTCGACAAACGTCACGTGCTTCGCGCCGCGGCTGAGGCACTCGATGCCGATCGAGCCCGTGCCGGTGAACAGGTCGAGCACGACCGCGTCCTCGACCCGCCCCGCCGCGTCGAGTCGATCAAACAGCGATGTCTTGACCCGGACCGTGATGGGCCGCGTGGTCGTCGCGTCCGCCGGTCCGATCAACTGCCGCCCGCGATGTGTTCCCGCAATAACTCGCATGACACCAATATAGCCCCCGGCTTGCCGGGGGTAATCCCGCGTTGTCTGGCCAGGTTCCGCCTCAACCCACCGAGCTTCCCCGGCAGGCCGTGCTTACGTCACCGCCACCAGATAGGTCACCCACGCCTCCATGTCCGACGTGTCGAGCTCCGCGTCGAAGCCTTCTTCGGTCTCGAACCACACGAGCACGTCGGCGAAGCCCGCTTCGACGAGCAGTTCGCGGAGCTCGACGACGGACCAGAGCCGCCAGTCGTAGCGGAACGCGCGGTCCATGCGCGTTCCGTCCGGGAATCGGAAGTGGATGTAGTTGACGACCCGATTCGTCAGCGGGTCGATCGGCTTCTGCTCCCACACGTAGTCGAAGTCGCCGAAGCGGCGCACGTCCTCGCACGCGGCCATCGCGCCGGGCCCGCCGTAGGCGTCGAGCAGCATCACGCCGCCGGGCTTGACGCACCGCCGCGCGTGGCGGAAGTACCGCAAAAGCTCGTCGCGCGTCTTGAAGATGAAGTGCGAGAAGTTCAGCGCCGCGACGATGTCGGCCTTGGCGCCGCAACGCAGCACGTCGGCCTCGACGAGCTTGAGCCGCCCCGCGTCGCCCGCCAGCGGCTTGCGGTTGTGACGCTCGGCCCACCGCAGGACCTTCGCATCGAAGTCCACGCCGACCGCCTTCCGCCCCTCATCGCTGCGCACCCACATCGACGACAGGTACGCCGTGCCGCAGAAGTCCTCACGCAATACGACCGGCTCGCGGTCCATCACGTCGTCGCACACGTCTTCGAGAAAGTCCAGCAGCACCACCGGCTGCTGAACGGATAACTCGTAAAGCTGATGTCGGTCGTATTTCATCGTTCGTCGTGGCTCTCGTCGTGGTGTTCCGCGAGCATTCGGCGAACAGCATACACGCCCGCGCGTCGCGCGTCTGACAGGAAGGGGCTCATTTCCTTGGACATCGCAGGGGTCACGCGGTACATTCCGCCGTCTATGGCTCGCAGGAAACGAAAGAAGTCGATGGCCAAGAAGGCGGATAAGTACGCGTTGTACCTGGCGTCCGTGCAGGACCCCGAGCACGAGGTGTGGTTCTTCCACCGCGTGTTTAAGAAGGAGTTCAAGCGCACGCCGCTGGTGCTGCGCGAGGACTTCTGCGGCACCGCCGCGGTGTGCTACGACTGGGTCAAGAAGTCGAAAGAGCACCGCGCGATCGGCGTGGACATCGATCCCGAGCCGCTGAACTGGGGCCGCGAGCACCTCGCGCCGCTAATCAAGGCAAAGCAGCTCGAACGCGTGACCCTGCTGCAGGACGACGTCCGCAAGGTGCAGGGCGACAAGGCCGACATGGTCGGCGCGCAGAACTTCTCGTTCTGGTGCTTCAAGGATCGCCAGACCGTTACCGACTACTTCCGCACCGCCTACGCGAACCTCAAGGACGAGGGCATCTTCCTGCTCGACATGATGGGCGGTTCCGAGACGCTGGAGGAAGACCGCAAGGAGTCGAGCGACAAGGAAACGGAAGACGGCAAGAAGTTCGAGTACGTCTGGGAGCAGGAGCGGTTCGACCCGATCACGCACGACTGCCGCTTCCACATCCACTTCAAGTTCAGAGACGGCAGCCGCATGAAGCGTGCGTTCACGTACGAGTGGCGGCTGTGGACGATCCCCGAGGTGCGTGAGATGCTGCTCGAGGCCGGGTTCGGCCGCGTCGACGTCTACTGGGAAGACACCGGCGAGGACGGCGAGGGCAACGGCAACTACCGCGTGCGCAAGCACGCGGAGTCCGACCCGGCGTGGGTCTCGTACATGGTCGCGGTCAAGAAGTAGTTTCAGGTTTCAGGTTTCAGGTCTCAAGACCCCGGAGCGCAACGCTTGAAACGTGAGACATGAAACCTGAAACGCGCGCAGCGAAGCGGAGCGAACGATGGCTGAGAAGATCCAGAAACCGCGCGGGACACGCGACTTCTACCCGGAAGACATGGCGTGGCGTCGTCACCTCGAAGCGAGGTGGCGCGCGGTGGCGGTGCGTAACGGCTTCGAGGAGGTCGACGGGCCCATCTACGAGACGCTCGACCTCTACAAGCGCAAGAGCGGCGAGGGCATCGTCAGCGAGCTGTTCAGCTTCCGCCGGACCGGCGGCGAGGTGGACTACGCGGTGCGCGCCGAGTTCACGCCGACGCTGGCGCGCATGGTCGCCGAGCGGGCGAACACGATGCCTAAACCGGTCAAGTGGTTCGCGATGCCCAACCTCTGCCGCGCCGAGGCGCCGCAGCGCGGGCGCCTGCGTGAGCACTGGCAGTGGAACGTGGACGTGATCGGCAGCGACTCGCCGGTCGCCGACGCCGAGGTGATCTTCACCGCCGTAGACCTGTTGCGCGAGATGGGCCTGACGTCGCAGCAGGTGAAGGTGAAGGTCAGCCACCGCGACGTGGTGCGTCGGATCCTGCTGCGGATGGGCGTGGCGGAAGACAAGATGATCGACGCGTTCACGCTGCTGGACCGCCGCGACAAGATCACGCCGGACGACTTCGCCAGGCAGGCCGCGGCGCTGGGGCTGGACGCCGCGACGGTCGAGCGGTTCAACCAGGTCGCGCGCACGCGGCTGCGATCGAGCGACGACTGGAGCCGCATCGTCGACGACTTCGGCATCCCCGAGTCGGACGTCACGCAGCTGCGCCTGCTGCACGACCAGTTCCACGCGTTCGGCATCGCCGAGTGGTGCGAGTACGACCTGGGCATCGTGCGCGGCCTGGCGTACTACACCGGCACCGTGTTCGAGATCCACGAGACCAGCGGCGCCGAGCGTGCGATCGCGGGCGGTGGGCGATACGACAACCTGATCGAGTCGTTCGGCGGCCCGGCGACCCCGGCGGTCGGCTTCGGCATGGGCGACGTCGTGCTGTCGCTGGTGCTGGAGGACCGCGGGCTCAAGCCGACGGACGTCGCGCCCCCCGCCGACGTGTTTGTGCTCGCGGCGACAGCGGACGCGCAGCCCCTCGTCGGCCCGATCACCGCCGAGCTGCGCGCCGCGGGCCTGCACACGCGGTTCAGCTACAAGACCACGACCAACGTCGGCAAGCTGCTCAAGGACGCCACGAACTGCCGCGCGCGGTTTGCGGTGATCCTCGACGACAAGGCCGCGTCCGGGACCGTCGGCGTCAAGGACCTCGCCAGCGGCGAGCAGGTCGAAGTGGCGCGCGACGCACTCGTCGAGCATCTCCGCGACGCGATCTGATCCGGTCGATTCCCATCCCCGCGTCGGTTCATCGGAAATCGGCTGATTGGCGGCGGTGAACGCACGGCATATCGTGATGCATGCCCTGCCTGCTCGCCATTCTCGCCCTGTTCCTGCCACGCCTGGTGATCGCGCTGCTGGCGTTGTTCACCACGTACTTGCAAAACGCGTATCAGACATTCCTCTGGCCGCTGCTCGGCTTCTTCTTTATGCCGTTCACGACGCTCGCGTACGCGTGGGCGATCAACGCGCACGGATCGGTGACGGGGGCCTACCTGATCGTCGTCGTGATCGCGGTGCTGCTCGACATCGGCAGTCTCGGCGGCGGCGAACACGCACGACGACGTCGACGACTCGTGGTGGCCAAAGATTGAATGACCACCCGGACTACATTTCACTACAGCCGTCTTGATTAATATCTCAACGCGTCGCAAACTGGCGACGTGGCCCACCGTCGCTTCCATTACGACTCGGCGTTCGAGCACTACCTGCGCGCCAAGCAGCTGCCCTACGTCGCCGTCGACGAAGCCAAGCGGGCGTTGCACGGGCCGAAGAAGCTCAAGAGCTTCGACTTCGTGGTGTACGGCGAGTCGGGCACGAACCTGCTGGTCGACGTCAAGGGACGCAAGCACGCGGGCAAGAGCCGCAAGCAACTCGACAACTGGGTCACGGAGGATGACATCGCCGACCTCGCCCGCTGGCAGGAGGTGTTCGGCGACGGGTTCAGCGCGGCGATCGTGTTCCTGTACTGGTGCGCCGCCCAGCCGCCCGACGCGTTGTTTCTCGAGACCTTCACCCACCGCGACCGCTGGTACGCCGTGCTGGCGTGCGGCGTCGACGAGTACCGCGAATACATGACGCAGCGCAGCCCCAAGTGGAAGACCGTGCACGTCCCGGCCGAGAAGTTCAACACGATCAGCCGCCCGCTGATGCAGATGCTGTGATCCCCCTTCAACGCCTCAACATTTCGGCGGATCCCGTGAACCGCAAGCGGGGTTGATCCGTCTGATTAGCAGAGCAACGTCTGATCCGTGACCCCACGCACAGCGCGACAGCGCGGCGTGACACGCGTGCGAAGCCCACGTGTGTCGGCGATGTCGCTGCGCGGTCGCATCGGACGTCGCCCGTGAACGACGAACCGAATCGAACCGAAAGGAGACGAACGATGAACAGGCGAACCGTGCGAGCGCTGGCGGCGCTGAACGTGGCGCTGCTGGCGGCGCTGGCCGTGGCGGGCTGGACGTCGCCGCGCGCCAGCGCCCAGGCGAACTTCAACCAGCCGCAGTACCTGATGCTGGCCGGGCAGTCGCCGGGATCGACGAGCTCGACACTCTACATCATCGACACCAACCGCAACGCGATGATGAGCGTGCGTCTCGAGCCGCGCACCAAGGGCCGCAGGGAACTGGTGCCGACCGGCGTGCGTGACGTGACCGGCGACTTCGACGTGATCACCGCGATGCGTCGAGCCGCCGAACAGAAGTGACCCCCTCCGACCGATCCGACACCGAGCACACGAGGAGTGCCGACATGAATACCGACACACGCGAAACCCCCAGGCGAACGCAGACGACGGGCTGGGCGCTGCTGGCGATGGCGATCCTGCTGGGCGGGCTGCTGGTCAACCGCATCGGCCTGTTCGACCGCGACGCCCATGCCGAGATGGTGATCGACAAGGGCAGCTTCACGGTCATGACCGCCCGCTACAGCAACGACATCGAGTATTTGTACCTGCTTGACTCGCGGACCGGGGCGTTGATCGCTTACATGAAGGAGCCGACCGGCGCGTTGATCGAGCGGGTGGACGTGCTGGACGTCAACGCGTCGTTCGACCGGGCGTTGAAGATGATCAAACCCGCGGGCGGCGGTTCGAGCGGCCCGCGGATCGAGCGGTGACCACCGACCCCGACACCGTCCCGGGTGAAATCGCGGGCGTCGCGCCCGCCGGCGCGGCGCCCGATTCACCCCCCAAGTCACGCCCCCGACAGGTTTACAGCCGCTGGCCGGAAACCTATGATTAGGCACATGCGCAAGTTCCACTGCATCATCGCCGTCGTGCTGACCGTGGGGCTCGGGGTCATGCCGCTGCTGGCGCAGATCCCTCCGAAGCCGGGGCCACCGCCGGACAACCGGTCGCTGATCCCCTATTTCATCGCCTTCGTGCTGACGTTTATCGTCGGCGTCGGCGCGATGAAGGGCGCCAAGCGGTCGCACCAGGACTGATCGACCGGCGTATCACTTACGAACACCCTCTCTATTCATCGGGATCTCTCTAAGGAGTCAGCCATGAACAAGCGAAGCCTGCGAGCACTGATCGTGCTGAACGTCGTGCTGCTGGTGATGCTCGGCATCTTCTCGTTCGCCCCCCAGCCTGCCGAAGCGCAGCTCGGTGGCGCGTCCAACTACATGATGATCGCTGGACAGAGCCAAGGCACCACCGTCGGCACCGTCTACATCATCGACGCCGCACGAGGCGGGATGATCGCCGTGCAGTACAACATCGGCAAGAAGCGCCTCGAGTCCGTCGGCTGGCGGGTCATGACCCAGGACTTCGCCGCCCAGCAGGGCATCGGCCGCTAAACCACACCACGATCATCACGCTCAAGGAGCGATCATTATGAACCGCAAACAGACCAACACCGCCTGCTGGATCCTCGTCGCAACGGCCTTCATCCTCACCGCCATCGTCATGATCCAGGCGCAACGCTTCGTCGATAACCAGGCCCAGGCCCTCATGGTGCTCGACAAGGGCAGCTTCACGCTCATGACCGCGCCCGTCAGCTCCGCCGAGGAACTGCTCTACGTGCTCGACTCCCGCAGCGGCCTGCTGCTGGCCTACGCCCAGGACCGCAACGCCCGCGACAAGCGCGTCCAGCTGCTCGACAAGCTCAGCGTGTCCGGCGAGATGGACACCATCATGCGTGCCGGAGCCGGCGCCGCCCCCGCTGCCAACAACCGCCTCGGACGCTGATCCGCGCCGGGCGAGCCTTACCCATGGACGGGACGCACACGATGTCGTCGACCAACGCCCGGCCCTACCGGCAATGGACCCAAGCCGGGCTCGACGACCGTTCGATCGATCGAACCGACGCGGCGGACATCCTCAACGGCAACGCCATCGACACCCTGTCGCTGGTGCACGCCGCTGGGGAAGTCCGCCGCGGTTTTTTTGGCAACACCGTCACCATCCACGTCCTCGACAACGTCCGCAACGGCGCCTGCCCCGAGGACTGCGGCTACTGCGGACAGTCGCGTGACTCCGACGCGCCCATCCAGCCGTACAAGCTCAAGTCCGTCGACGCGATCGTTGACGACGCCCGCCGGGCGCAGGAGTCCGGCGCGTACCGCTTCTGCATGGCGATCTCCGGCCGCGGCCCGGGCGAGCGTGAGATCGAGCACATGTGCGACGCCATCAGCCGCATCAAAGCGATGGGCCTGCGCACCTGCCTCAGCGCGGGGCTGCTCGACGACGACAAGGCCCGTCAGTTGCGCGACGCCGGACTCGACCGCCTCAATCACAACCTCAACACGTCACGCCGCCACTACCCCGAGATCTGCACGACGCACACCTACGACGACCGCGTCGACACGCTGCGTGCGGCGAAGGACGCGGGGCTCGGCGTGTGCTCCGGGCTGATCGTCGGCATGAACGAGACCTACGAGGACCTGCTCGACGTGGCGTACGCGCTGCGGGCGGTGCGGGCCGAGTCGATCCCGGTCAACTTCCTGCTGCCGATCGAGGGCAACCGCGTCAACAACCCCACCAGCGGCGGGCGTCCGCTCGACCCGCAATTCGTCCTGCGTGTGCTGTGCATGATGCGTCTGGTGAATCCGACCGCCGAGATCCGCATCGCCGCGGGCCGCGAGGCGCACCTCCGCTCGCTTCAGCCGCTCGGCCTCTACCCCGCCAACAGCCTGTTCATGGAAGGCTACCTGCTGACCGAGGGCCAGGCGGCGGGCGACACGCTGCGGATGATCCTAGACGCCGGTTTCACCCCCGCGTTCGACAACCCCGCCGAGGCGCCCGAGTCGCTGCGTCGCCTCATCGAGGGCCACGCCAACGGCTCGCTGCCCCACGCCACGCCGACCGACACCGCCGGCGCCCCCGAGATGCGGGCGACGCTGAAGGTGTCGGTGGCGAAGAAGGCCTAGTCAGGTTCACGACTCGGCAGGCGTCTACGCACCTCAGCAATGAAGCGATTTTCTTCGCCCGAATTCCAACCGCACTTCTGATTGAAACAACCCGATCGCCAGATGTGCACGTTGAGCAACGTTTCCTGGCCGTGCTCGATAACGTAAAGATCGAGCACATAGACGATGCCGAAGAAGAGGTTGGATTCACTCTCGATTCCGAATGCCGCTGGGAATCCAGGCACGCGAATGTGTCCGGTATCGCGACAGAACTCACTTCTGACCGGATCGCTGAATAGACCTCCCCAACCCGAGAAACCAATCTGTAAGTTCTCATCCACCGCCAACTCGTCGTGGACGGCGGATCTCGCGGCATTCCACACCGTCTCGCGATCGGCTGAAAGCTTGATTGTCGTACCCGGTCTACCACACCCAGCTATCACGAACAATGAAACTGCAAGTAGAGTCACAACGCGCATGTTTGGATATCCAAGACGACCACTCGAACGATCGCGTGAACGACCGAAACTCCTCTTATCTCAACACGTCGGCGATCGCGCCGATGATGGTCGCGTTGGTCGCTTCGTCTTTGAGAGCGATGCGGATGGCGCGGTCGCCGAGGTGGTCGCCCATGTTGGACGCGTCGCGGAGAAACACGCCGCTGGTGCGGCAGGCGCGGACGAGCTCGGCGGCGTTGGGGCCGGGCTGCGGCAGGTGACACAGCAGGAAGTTCGCCACGCCGGGCACGACGTCGATGTCGAATCGGGTGGCCAGCTCGCGCGCCATCGCGTCGCGCATGCGGTGGGTCTCGGCGTAGCGCGCGGCGTAGTAATCGGGGTCCTGCAGCGCGCGCACGGCCGCGAGCTGCCCCGGCAGGCTCACCGCCCACGGCGGCGTCGGCGGGCGCAGCGATTCGATCAGGTGCATCGGGCCGACCATGTACGCCGCACGCACGCCGCTCAGCGCGTACACCTTCGACATCGACTTGCAGATCACCACGTTCGCGCTGTCCGCTGCGTATCGCTCGAGCGACTGCGCCGCGCCGACGTAGTCGATGTACGTCTCGTCGATCCACACACGCGTGCGCGGCGACGCCTGGTCGAGCACGTCGCGCAGCACGTGCCCGTCGACGTGCCGCCCCGTCGGGCTGTTGGGGTTGACGAGGATCGCCAGGTCGTAGCGTCCGCCGGCGAGCCGCGTGGCGAGCGCCGCGGTGTCGACGTCGTATTGATCGCCGCGTCGGAGCGTGAGGCGGTCGACCTCGCAGCCGATGACGTGCTCGAGCACGTGGGCGTACTCGCCGTACATCGGATCGAGGATCAGGACGCGGCTGTCGGGCGTCAGCCAACGGCGCAGCGCCAGGAAGATCAGGTCGCTGGACCCCGCGCCGGGCAGCACGCACGCGGGGTCGACGCCGCGCGCCGTCGCGATCGCGCGCACCATGCCCTCGCAGCCGGTCGGCGGCGACGTGCGCAGCAGCCACGGCAGGTGATCGCGCAGCGCCTCGACGACGCCGGGCGACGGGTCGAACCACGCGTCGAGCACGTCGGCGTTGACGACGCGGTCGCGCCGCTCGAGCGTGTCGAAGTCGGCGCCGATCGCGTCGAAGAACGCCCCGCCGTGGTAACACGCCGCGGGCCGATCGAACGGCGTGTCGAGCCGCCAGTCGATACAGCCCTCGCGTTCCCAGCGCGTCACGAATCTCCCTCCGCCCCGCCGCAGCCGCTGCACCGACGCGCTCATCACCTCAAACCCCACCGCCCCGCTCTTCACCGTGATGCCGACCCGCTCGAAGCCGACCCGCTCGTACATCTCCATCACCGCGTCGCGTCCGATCGCCACGATCCGCCGCCCGCCGCGTGACTCGACCCATCGCAGCGCCGCCCACATCAGCACGGCCGCGGCCTGCGTGTGGCGATGCCGCGGCATCACCGTCAGCAGCCGCACCTCGAACACGCCGCGGTCGAGCTCGAACGGCAGACGTTCGCGGTCGACGTACTTGTCGATCGAGAACGGCGTGGCGCCCGGCGGCGTGACGCTGACGAACCCGAGCATCTCGCCGCCCGACGTGACCGTGAGGTAGGTGTTGAACGTGTCGAGGCTGTCGCTGAGGCGGCCGCGCTCGTTCACCGCGTGCTGCGACAGTTCCTCCGCGTACACGTCGTGACGCATCTGATAGATCGTCTCGCGCTGCGCCTCGTCGGCGATGGCGACGGTCATCATTTCGTGTGTCTGGTCCTGGAGAATCATGGCAGGCCTCCGAAGCGAGATTGCTTTAAAGCGAACGGTGCGCCTACGCGGGGTCCGCGGCGTGCGCGGATACGCCGGTGATCAAGAACACGTACATCGTCATCAGCACGTGTGCCGCGACCCACACGACGTAGCCCGACGCGAGGTCGACCGGCGCGACAAACATCATCGCGCCGAACGCGACCCACATCGTCGAAACGGTCATCACGAGTTGGAACATACCCACGGCCCAAGGCGACGCGTGCCGAAGCAGCCGGACGAGCAGCGGCGCGGCCAGCAGCAGCGCGTTCGAGCCGTAGTGGTAGACGCCGAAGCGGAGCATCACGTACCCCGGCACGCCCTCCATCGCCGGCAGCAGCAGGCCGATCGCGAACAGCAGCAGGCTGACACCCGCCAGCCCGTTGACCGCCGCGTACCAGCGGCTGGAGTGTTCAAGGTCCTGCGGGCTCCCGGTGATACCCGCCCATTCTGTGTGCGTGTCGAGTCTCATGCTGTGACATAAATCAATCCCCGTGCCACAGCACGCAAACGTTAATATTCAATGACTTACGACGATTATGGGCATCGCGTCGTCGTAACCGGCGCACACCTGGCGTACCGCAAGCGCACACCGGTTGTACATCGATTAGGGGTGGCTTTTCAGGAGACGCGCTGCGTGAGGATGCGGTCGGAGAGGCTGACGGTGCGACCGGCCTGCGGCGGGCGGGCGTCGCGGCCGTCGAGGAACGCCTGGGCGCGGGCGCGGGCGGCTTCCATCTTCGGGTAGCGCACCTCGCGGTAGCCGGTCACGGAATCCGGCGTGCGCAACACGTTGAGCCAGGTCTGGTACTGCTGCTCGTCGGCCCAGTCGGCCTGATCGACCAGTTCCATGAACCAGTCGCGGAACTCGCGCTCGGGCTTGTGCCAGCCCGGCAGCAACCCGCGCAGCCACCTGCAGCCGGACATCACACGCAGGTGCCAGTCGCGCGCCTTGAAGTGGAAGCGGAGCTTGTGGCCGAACAGGACGAACTCCGGCCGATTGTGATGGCGGTAGACGATGCGGTCGCCGCGTGCGGGGTTGACGTTGAAGCGGCGGCGGTCGCGCTGGTACTTGTGCGGGCTGGTGAGCATCGACGAGACGTACACCTCGTCCTTGATGAGCATCACCTTCGCGAGGTTCCACACGGCGGCGCGGGTCATCGCCCAGCCGTGCTCGGCGGAATCCTTCAGCAGGATGCGCTCGATGCGCGAGAGGTACTGGCGTGCGTAGTCCGGCCCGCCGCCCCACATCACGCAGTCGTAGGCGCGGATGACCACGTCGCGCATCAGGCGATCGTCAACGCCCATCTTCGTCATCTTCCGCAGCAGCGGCAGCACGGCGTGCCGGTACTTGCGTGACACCGCCTTGCCGCGCCCCTGGCCGAACCAGCCGAGGAACTGCGCCCGCAGCGCGTTGGCCTTGCGGCGGATCGCCTTCGCGGGCGACTCGACCTCGTGGGTCGGGTCGACGGTGAACAGGTCGGGCCGCTCGACGATCTTGCGTCCGATGTGGAACGCGCGGAGGTTGCGTTCGAGGTCGCGGCGGACGACGCTGCGGATCGCCGACTCGATCGCCTCGTACGTCAGCGGCAGGTACCCGCCCTGGAACGCCATGCCGAGCATCATGATGTTGGCGTAGAGCTTGGAGTCGAGCACACGCTCGCACAGGTCGCCGACGTTGAACGCCAACTGACGCTCGGGGTGCGTGTGGCTCGCGATGGCGCCGCGGAGGGCGTCGATGTCGATGCCGTCGCGGCCCATCAGGTTCAGCACCGTCGGCGCCAGCGCCGTGTTGACCACCGCGGCGGTCGTGTCGCGCGCCGCGACGCGGTACCCGGCCTCGGCGTCGATCGCACGCACGCCCTCGAGCAGGTCGACGGCCAGCAGCAGGTCGGCCTTGCCGTACGGCACGACCGGCGTGGTCTGCCGCGGACGCTGCTGCTCGCGGGTGTACACGATCTGACTGAACACGCCGCCGCCGCGGATCGCCAGGCCCTTCTTGTCGAGGAACTGGACGTTGTAGCCCATCTTGTGACCGGCGGTCACGAGGATCGCCGTCGCCAGGCCGATGCCCATGCCGCCGACGCCGGCGAGGTAGGCTCGCCACGTGTCCTGCTCGGCGTGGATCGGGCGCGGCGCGGGCGGGATGTCGCGCAGCTCGACGTGCTCGTCACCGCTGCGCGGCGCCGCCTGCCGGTAGACCGTGACCTCCTCGAAGCTCGGGCACGCGTGGATCCGCGCGCACGCGCCGTCGTTGACGCACGCCGAGAAATCCGTCTGCACCTTCGGGCCGTAGTCCGTGTCGACGAGCTTGAGGCCGGGACAGCCGGTGGTGTTCGTGCACTCCAGGCAGAACTCGCAGACCTCCGTCGCGACGTTCATGTACGTCTTCTTCGCCAGGTAACCCTGCTCGTAGATCTCGCCGCGTTCCTCGGCCTTGACGCGCCGCTGGCGGGTGATGCCGCACTCCTTGTCGGCGATCACGACCTTCACGCCCGGCGCGAGCACCGCCCGCTCCATCGCGCTGCGGTAGTCTTCGCGGTCCTCGGGGTTCATGCGGATCACGCGCACGTCGGACTTGTGCCGCTTGGGGATCATGCCGCGCACGATCGTCTCGATCTCCAGCGCCAGCTGCGGGTTGCCCGCCAGGTCGGTCTCACAACCGGCGTGGGGCTGGTGGCCGGTCATCGCCGTCGTGCGGTTCTCGAGGATGATGTACGTGATGTCCTGGTGCGTGGCCATCGACTGCGCGATCGCCGCCTGGCCGCTGTGGAAGAACGTGCCGTCGCCCATGAACACGATCTGCTTGTTGGTGATGAACGGGTCGATGCCCGCGCCGGTCGCGCCGCCGAGGCCCATGCCGCTGTAGTTGTGCATCAGCGGCTTGTTCGGCTCGAACATCAGCATCGTGTAGCAACCCGTGTCGCCGTGCGCCACGAGATCGACCGGCGGCGACTTGTGCGTGCGCTGCATGTACTGGGCGTCGAGCAGATCGCGGCGGAGCTCCAGCAGCACGCTCGACGAGTCGCGGTGCGGGCAGCCCGGGCAGAACGTCGGCGTCCGCTTCGACACCGCCACGCTCACCTCGCCGGCGCGCTGGATGCGGGCGACCTCGGCGCTGAGCCGGCCGTTGGTCAGCTCGATCGGCAGCGTCGGGTGGTCCTTGATGAGCGGGACGAGCCGCTCGATGAGCATCGACGGATGCAGGCCGCGCAACGCCGGGATGCCCGGCAGGTCGTTGGGGAACTGCTTGCCCCACACGTCGGTGTTCAGCTCGCCGCGCTGGCGCAGCGGGGAGATGATCGAGTTGATCTGTCGCTCGACGAAGTCGCGGCGTTCCTCGATGACGATCATCTGGCGGCACTGCCACGCGAACTCGCGCACGAGCTGGTCGTCGACGGGGTACGACAGGCCGAGCTTGAGGATCGGCAGCTTGCCGGACAGGCCCATCTCTTCGAGCGCCTGCGTGAGATACGCGTAGGCGACGCCGGACGCGACGAACCCGAGCGGCACGACCTCGCCCTTCTGCGGCTTGTGCTCGATGCGGTTGACGCCGAGCTTGCGCGCCTCGGCGACGACCGCGGCGTGCCGCGCGGGGATCGTCAGCTCGCGTTGCCACGTGCGCGGCGGCAGCAGCACGAACTGATCGAGCGACTGCTCGATGTCGCGCTCGTAGCTGAGCGTGGCGCGCTGATGCGTGTTGACCTCGGGGAAGTGGTTGGCGCGGCACTCGACGGACCCGCCTCCGTCCGCGACCGCCACCGTCATCATGTACCCGATGTAGATGTTGCCCGCCTTGGACAGGCGGAAGCCGACGTCGACCCAGTCCTTGACTTCCTGCGGGGTCGACGGCTCGAGCATCGGCATGCGGACGTGCTCGGCGAGGTAGCGGCTGTCGGCCGGCACCTGCGTCGAGTCCGACCACGGGTCGTCGCCACAGATGATCAGCCCGCCGCCGTCGCCCTTCGTACCCGCCAGCACACCCAGCGCCAGCGCGTCCGACGCGACGTGCAGCCCGACGTTCTTCATCGCCGTCATCGACCGACAGCCCGCCATCTGCGAACCGTTCACCATGGCCACAGACAACGCCTCGTTGGAGGCGATGCGGGCAATGATGCCGTGCTCGTTAAGCAGCGGCCCGATGGCTTCACAGGCGTCGAAGAAGCCGGCGATCGGCGAGCCTGGGTACCCGGTCAGCAGATGCACGCCGCCGCGGGTCTCAAGCGCCCCCTTCACCAGTAATTCGTTGCCTGTAAAAACCTCCCGCCCTGACTCGGTTGTAAAGCGAGGGTCGATCTTCATTTTCAGCGTGTCATTCTAAACCGCAACACGGTGCCAATGCCAGAGAATCAGTCGCAAAATCGGCGTGAACTCTGACGGCCGCGCTCGGGGTTAACTTACGTAACTACCTTATTCACAATAAGTCATCTTTCTCCCACGTCTGTCGGCAACCGGCGGCCGGTGACGTTGCGCCCCCGGCGGGCCACGTCCGATATCAGTTATCGCCCGCCTGCTTGACCTGCTGGCGGCGGCGGAGCTCGGCGTCGATAAATCCGTCCAGATCGCCATCGAGCACACGCTGCGGGTTGCCCACCTCGTAGCCCGTCCGCACGTCCTTCACGCGGTTGTCGTAGATCACGTAGCTGCGGATCTGCGTGCCCCAGCCCATCTTCAGGTCGCCGGCGTCCTTCTGCCGCTCCGCCTCGCGCTTCTCTTCCTCGAGCACCTCGAGCTTCGCCTGCAGGATCCCCATCGCCTGCTTCTTGTTCTGCTGCTGCTTCCGCTCGACCGAGCAGACGACCGTGATGCCCGTCGGTTTGTGGATGATGCGGCACGCCGAGGCCACCTTGTTGACGTTCTGCCCGCCCGGGCCCGACGACCGCGCGAAGAACTCGATGTCCAGATCGTTCTCGTCGATCTCGATGTCGTTCTCCTCGAGCTCCGGCACGACGTCGACCGTCGCGAAGCTCGTCTGCCGCTTGCCCTGCGCGTTGAACGGGCTGACGCGGGCCAGCCGGTGCGTGCCCCGCTCGCACGACATGTACCCGAACGCGTACTCGCCCTTGATGTGCAGCGTCACGTCCTTGATGCCGACCTCTTCGCCGTCGTGCCGGTCGACCTCCTCGACCTTCCAGCCCTGCATCTCGCAGTACCGCAGGTACATCCGCATCAGCATCTCCGACCAGTCGTTCGCCTCCGTGCCGCCGTCGCCGGAGTAGATCGACAGGTAGCAACTGCGGTGATCGTGCTTGCGACCCAGCAGCGTCCGCAGCTCGAGCTTCTCGGCCTGCTGCTCCTGCTTCGTCAGCTCCGCCTCGACCTCCGCGAGCACCTCCGCGTCACCCTCCATCGACGCCAGCTCGTACAGCTCGTTCAGGTCGCGCGACGCCTTGACCGCGGCCTCGACCGGGTCGATCAACGCCTTGTTCGACTTCAGCTCGGCGACGACTTTCTGCGCGGCGTCCTGGTCGTTCCAGAAGTTTGGAGCGCCCATCTGCTGCTCGAGTTCCTTGAGCCGCTCTATTCGCTTGTCGATGTTAAAGAGAGTCGCGGATGTTTACGATCCGCGCCGCAAGGGTTTCGATGTCGTACTGCACGTTCTCGCGCTGCATGGCTGCACCTCTCGGTCGTTGTAGGACGTGGCATGGTATCCGCCACCGCGGGGATTGTCACCTGCCCGCGCGTGGTATACTCCGGCGCGGGGCGCGACGCGGCGCCTACGCGTCGGATCACGCCAAACATGACGGACGCCCCCGACACGCCGACCTCGCCCCAGCCCTCCCGGGGCATCCTCCGCAAGACCCAGACCCTCATCGCGCTGCTCGCGCTCGCCGCCATCGCCACGCACCTGATCCTCCGCTTCGGCGCCGAGGCGTCGGCGCTCGCGGCGAATATCCCGCTCTTCGTCGCGCTCGGCCTCGGCGGCACGCCGCTCGTCGTCGGCCTGCTTGTCAAGCTGATGCGCCAGCAGTTCGGCTCCGACCTGCTGGCCGGCATCTCCATCGTCACCGCCGTGCTGCTCGACGAGTACCTCGCCGGGACGCTGGTCGTGCTGATGCTCTCCGGCGGCGAGGCGCTGGAGGCCTACGCCGTGCAGTCCGCGTCGTCCGTGCTCGAGGCCCTGGCCAAACGCATGCCCAACCTCGCGCACCGGCGCGGCGGCGACGGCAACGACGACGCGGGCAAGGCGCGCGTCACCGACGTGTCCCTCGACGACGTCCGCGTCGGCGACGTCGTCGTCGTCTACCCCCACGAGATCTGCCCGATCGACGGCGAGGTCATCGAGGGCCACGGCGTCATGGACGAATCGTACCTCACCGGCGAGCCGTACGAGATGTCAAAGACGCCCGGCTCGTCGGTGCTCTCCGGCGCGATCAACGGCGAGACCGCCCTGACGATCCGCGCCACGCAACTCGCCCGCGACTCGCGCTACGCGAAGATCATGCAGGTGATGCGCGAGTCGGAGCAGCGCAAGCCCCGGCTGCGTCGGCTCGGCGACCAGCTCGGCGCGTGGTACACGCCGATCGCCGTGACGCTGGCGCTGATCGCGTGGGGCGTCAGCGGCGACGCCGTGCGGTTCCTCGCCGTGCTCGTCGTCGCCACGCCCTGCCCGCTGCTGATCGCGATCCCCGTGGCGATCATCGGGTCGATCTCGCTCGCCGCCCGGCGCGGCATCATCGTGCGCGACCCCGTCGTGCTCGAAAAGGTCGACACCTGCCGCGTGGCGATCTTCGACAAGACCGGCACGCTGACCTACGGCCAGCCGCGCCTCACCGAGCAGCTCACCGCCGACGGCGTCGACGCGCCCCGCCTGCTGTCGCTCGTGTCCAGCGCCGAACGTTACTCCAAGCACCCGCTCGCCCGAGCGATCGTCGCCGCCGCGGACGACGCCGACATCGATGTGCTGCCCGTGCGCGAGATCAGCGAACGCCCCGGCGAAGGCATGCGCGCCGAGATCGACGGCGTGACCATCCGCGTGATGAGCCGCAAGCAGCTCGCCGCCGAGCAGACCGACGCCGCGACGCAGCTGCCGCCGACCGGCGCGGGCCTCGAGTGCGTGATCGTGATGAACGACGCCTACGCCGCGACGTACCGCTTCCGCGACGAGCCGCGCGGCGAGAGCCGGTCGTTCATCGGCCACCTCTCGCCCAAGCACCACTTCGACCGCGTGATGCTCGTGTCGGGCGACCGCGCGTCGGAGGTCGAGTACCTCGCCGCCCGTGTCGGCATCACGGAGGTCCACGCCGGTCAGACGCCCGAGCAGAAAGTCGAGATCGTGCGCAAGACCACCGCCGAGGCGAACACGGTGTTCCTCGGCGACGGCATCAACGACGCACCGGCCCTGACCGCCGCGACGGTCGGCGTCGCGTTCGGCGCCAACAGCGACGTCACCACCGAGGCCGCGGGCGCGGTCATCATGGACAGCTCGCTGGAAAAGGTCGACGAGTTCCTGCACATCAGCCAGCGGATGCGCCGCATCGCGCTGCAGTCCGCGGTGGGCGGCATGGCGCTGAGCGTCGTCGGCATGATCCTCGCGGCGATGGGCTACCTGCCGCCCGTCGCCGGCGCCGTCGCGCAGGAAGCGATCGACGTCATCGCCGTCCTCAACGCCCTGCGCGTAGCGATCCCGCCGAAGTCGCTGACGGACTTTGATGCGTAACAGGTGACAGGTGACAGGTGACAGGTGACAGGTGACAGGTGATCCTAACGCATGGGTGCGACGCGCTGACCACTGATTCCTGTTCCCTGTCTCCTGATCAAAGCACCGCGGCGATCGCCGTGCACAGGCGGTCCATGTTGGACTCGGTCATGCCCGCGACGTTGATGCGGCCGGAGCCGACGATGTAGATCGCGTGCTTGTCACGCAGCTCGTCGACCTGCTCCTTGCTCAGCCCCGAGAAGCTGAACATGCCGCGCTGCTCGGTGATGAACGAGAAGTCCTGGTCGACGCCCTTGGCCTTGAGCGTGTCGACGAACAGCTGGCGCATGCCGTTGATGCGGTCGCGCATCACGGCGACCTCGCCCTCCCACTGCTTGCGGAGCTGGTCGTCGCCGAGGATCGTCGCGACGATCGCGCCGCCGTGCGACGGCGGGTTGGAGTAGTTGCGGCGGATGGCGACCTTCACCTGGCTGCCGACCGCCGTGCACTGCGCCGCGTCCCTGGCCACGAACGTGATCGCGCCGGTGCGCTCGCAGTACAGCCCGAAGTTCTTCGAGAAGCTCGAGCAGATGATCAGCTCGTCGACGTGCTTCATCAGCTCCCGCAGGCCCGCGGCGTCGCCGTCGATGTCCTCGGCGAAGCCCTGGTAGGCGAAGTCGACCAGCGGCAGCGCGCCCTGCTCGGCGAGCACCTGGCCGATCTGCCCCCACTGCTCGACGGTCGGGTCCTGCCCGGTCGGGTTGTGACAGCAGCCGTGCAGCAGCACGATGTCGCCCGCGGGCACTTCCTTCAGCGCGTTGAGCATGGCGTCGAAGTCGATCGCGTGCTCGGCGGGGTTGTAGTACGGGTAGCTCATGATGCCCAGGCCCGCCGCACCGAAGATGCCGCGGTGGTTGGCCCACGTCGGGTCGCTGACCCAGATGCCCGAGTCGCTGTGCAGGTGATGCAGGTAGTCGCCGGCGACGCGCAGGCCACCCGTACCGCCGGGCGTGTGCGCGGTGAACGCACGCTTCGACGCGATCACGTCGCTGCCGGCGCCGAACAGCAGCTTCTGCACCAGCGCGTCGTAGACCGGGTCGCCGGAGATCGGCTTGTAGCCCTTGCTCGTCTCGTTCTCCAGCAGGCGACGCTCGGCCTCCTTGACGGTCGCGAGGATCGGCGTCTTGCCAGCCGCGTCCTTGTACACGCCGACCGACAGGTTGATCTTCTCGCTGCGCGTGTCGGCGTTGAAGGTCTCGGTCAGACCGAGAATCGGGTCGGGCGGAGCGGTCTGAACGTGTTCAAACATGGTGCACCTCTGCTGGATTACGGCCTTTTTGGGCTAGGGTCGCGTAGCTTATCGACCCGAACGTGCAATAGCAACGTATCAACGAACAGCCCGCCGCGTGTCCGACACACGCCGATCGGCTCGCTATAATCGACCCGGCACGCAACCCCCTACGGAGCCACACATGCCGCGCAACCTCACGATCGCCATCGCCCTGCTCGCCTTCGCCGCCGCCGTGCCCGCGCTCGCGGCCGAGGACAACGACAAGACCTGGATCGACCCCGACGTCGCCGCCAAGGAAAACGAAGACTTCCGCGTCCAGGGCGAGTACCTCGGCGAGAAGGTCGGCGCTCAGGTCATCGCGCTGGGCGACGGCAAGTTCCGCGTCGTCACCTACGAAGGCGGCCTGCCCGGCAAGGGCATGACCGGCAAGACCGCCACCGTCGAGGGCGACGCCGCGAAGGTCAAGGAGCTGACCGAAGACAAGGGCATGAAGCACATCAAGCGCGTGCCCCCGTCGCTCGGCGCCAAGCCCCCGGCCGGTGCGATCCACCTGTTCGACGGCACGAAGGAATCGCTCGAGAAGCACTGGAAGCCGGGCGCGAAGATCACCGACGAGGGCCTGCTCGAGCAGGGCGCCACGTCGATCGACCTGTTCCAGAACTGCACGATCCACGTCGAGTTCCGCACGCCGTTCAAGCCGTTCGCACGCGGACAGGGACGCGGCAACAGCGGCCTGTACGTGCAGGGACGCTACGAGACGCAGGTGCTCGACTCGTTCGGCCTCGAGGGCAAGATGAACGAGACCGGCGGCATCTACTCCGTCAAGGACCCCGACCTGAACATGTGCCTGCCGCCGCTGACCTGGCAGACCTACGACGTCGAGTTCACCGCCGCGAAGTTCGAGGACGGCAAGAAGGTCGCCAACGCCCGGCTGACCGTGTTCCTCAACGGCGTGGTCGTACAGGACAACGTCGAGGCCGATCACTCGACCACCGCCTCGCCGCTGAAGGAAGGCCCCGAGCCCGGCCCGATCTACCTGCAGAACCACGGCAACCCCGTTCGCTTCCGCAACGTGTGGGTGCTGCCGAAGGACTGACGTAGCCCCCGGCTTGCCGGGGGTAAGCTCGCGACCTGCAAGATACGCACGAAACATCGGATCACACGCAAGATTCCCCCGGGCAAGCCCGGGGCTATGTTGGAGAACCTCATGCCGCGCAAGCAACGCCTCGCCATCGCTGTGTACGTCATCCTCGCCACGCTCTGCGGCACGTCCGCCGTGCTGCTCGCCGGAGGCACGGCGTATACCGATCCCGCCGTAGCCTTGAAGGAAGACCCGGACTTCGCCGTGCAGGGTGAATACGTCGGCGAGGTCACGCAGGACGGCAGCGCACAGAAATGGGGCGCGCAGGTTGTGGCGCTCGGCGAGGGCAAGTTCTTCGGCGTCGCGCTCGTGGGCGGCCTGCCCGGCGACGGCTGGAACGGCACGGACACGCACACCGCGCTCGGCGAACGCGCCGCCGACGGCTCGGTCGTGTTCCCCACCGACGACTCCAAGGCCGTGATCAAGGACGGCGTGATCACCACCTACGACAAGAACGGCTCGCAGACCGGCACGTTCAAAAAGGTCACGCGCGTCAGCCCCACCGACGGCGCCAAGCCGCCGGCCGGTGCGACCGTTCTCTTCGACGGCACCGAGGCATCGCTGAAGAACTGGGTCAACGGCAAGCTCGACGGCGACACGCTGTGCGAAGGCACGAACACCGCGCAGAAGTTCGGCTCGTTCAAGCTGCACCTCGAGTTCCGCCTGCCCTTCAAGCCGTCCGCCAAGCCGTCCAGCCAGGATCGCGGCAACTCCGGTATCTACACCTTCAACCGCTACGAGACGCAGGTGCTCGATGCGTTCGGCCTGCACTACAACCACGACGCCGAGGCCGACTGGAAGGCCCGCTTCACCAAGGAGCTCGGCTTCGCCCCGCAGTCTGACCGCACGCAGTTCACCGGCAGCCTCTACCACTGGAAGACGCCCGACATCAACGTCTGCTACCCGCCGCTCGTCTGGCAGACGTATGACATCACCTTCACCGCGCCGAAGTTCGACGCCGCCGGCAAGAAGATCGCCAACGCGCGCTTCACCACGCTGCACAACGGCGTGAAGATCCACGACGACGTCGAGATGGTCCACGGCGGCACCGGCGCCGGCGGCAAGAAGCCCGAGGTCGCCACCGAAGGCATCTACCTCCAGGGCCACGGCAACCCGGTCCGCTACCGCAACATCTGGATCCAGCCGCTGGATTGATTGTGATCGCGCAAAGACCACCCGGACTTTCTCCCCTGAATGTCAGGCTCGACGTCCATTGACGCCGAGTCTGGTTACGCCACACCGACAGCGAGTTCGTCGCCGTCGATCTTCTCCACTGTCTTTCGCATCCGCTCGATCAGCTTCACGAGCGGCGCGATCGACGACTTCTTCATGATCTCGATGCGTCCAAGATTCGTCGTATCGACATAATCGCGATCGCGAATGTCGATTCTTTCAACGTGGTTGCCCCTGCCGTCAGCACCGACTTCGATTCGATCCAGCCAGCAGTAATTCGCCCCTGTTCTGATACCGTAATAGTCTTCGCTCCCAGCAATCCGCAACCCGCCCATCCCGCCGCCAAAGTTGCGACAGTCATACGCCTTTCCGCGAAACTCTCGGGTGTACGCCGTGCCGAACGACGTGTCGACGCCTTCGGCCGTCGGCAACGCCTGCAGCAAGCGATCCATCGCTGCCAAGAGTTCGCCACGAGAGTGCGACATGAGTTCGCCGAAGTCGTCCGCGCCGAACAGGAGTTCGAGATCAAGTTTGATCTGCGCGGATTTCTCCGACACGCCGGTCATTAAGCCCGACGCCTCTTTCGAGACGCGCACGGACTTCGAGCCCGAATCGGATTGCACGATCCAGTTCAGTCCCAATGATTTCCCCCGGGACGATGCTCGCCCCGAATCTCGCCCCTCTCCCAGCCTCTCCCCAGCGGGGCGAGGGGTTCAATCGTCAGTGCGTCGCGCGGATCGTGGAGTTCGTCGCGTCGCTCGACGCGCCCGCGGCGGCGGTGTCGTCGAGGATCTCGCGGACCTTGCGGGCGATGCCGGTGGCGTCGATGCCGCACTCGGCGAGCTGACCGCTGCGCGAGCCCTGGTAGATCCAGCCGTCAGGCAGGCCGATGCGGTGGATGTTGCTGCTGTTGACGCGGGCGTCGTTGCACGCCTCGAGCACGGCGGAGCCGAAGCCGCCCTGCAGGCCGTGGTCCTCGACGGTGAGGATCGGCGTGCCGGCGTCGACAAGCGACTTGATCAGCTCGATGTCGACGGGCTTGGCGAAGCGGGCGTCGTAGACCGCGACGTTGTAGCCCTGCTGGGCGAGCTCTTCGCGGGCCTTGAGGGCGTGGTTCGCCGGGAAGCCGTACGCGAGGATCGCCAGGTCGTCGCCGTCGACGAGCTTGTGGGCCTTGCCGAGCTCGAAGGCGGGCGGGTTGTCGTTGAACGCGGGGGTCGGCACGCTGTCACGCGGGTAACGGATGGCGCTGGCGCCGTCGTCGTAGGTCCGCATGAACTCGAGGCCGAGCTTGAACGTCGGCTCGTCCATCGGGGCGAGCACGGCCATCTTCGGGAAGATGCGCAGGAACGAGATGTCGGAGAAGCCGTGGTGCACGGCGCCGTCGCCGCCGACGAGCCCCGCGCGGTCCATGCAGATCCGCACCGGCAGGCCCTGCAGCGTGACCTCCTGGAACACCTGGTCGAACGCACGCTGCATGAACGTGGAGTACACCGCGACGAACGGCTTGAGGCCGGCCTTCGCCATGCCCGCCATCATGTCCATGGCGTGCGACTCGGCGATGCCCACGTCGAACGCGCGGTCCGGGAAGTCCTTGATCAGCTTCACCACGCCCGTGCCGTCGGGCATGCCCGCGGTCACCACGGTGACCTTCTCGTCCTTCGTCATCACCTCGGTCATCAGGTCCGCGAACGCCGACGTAAACGACCGGCCGGACGACTGCAGCTCGACGCGGCAGCCCTCGACGCGGAACGGCTTGGGCGAGTGGAACGTCGTGGCGTCGCCCTCGCTGAACTCGAAGCCCTTGCCCTTGATCGTCTTGGCGTGCAGCAGCACGGGGCGGTTGATCTCCTTGGCCTCCTGGAACATCTCGATCAGCGTGGGCAGGTCGTGCCCGTCGATCGGGCCGACGCACAGCAGACCGAAGTGCTCGTAGAAGTGGTCGTGTGAGATCACGGCCTTGGTCGCCTCGCCGAGGCGGTGGTAGATCTCTTCGATCGTCGGCCCGCCGGGGATGTGCTTGAGCATCTCGTGGGCGCGATCCTTGAACTGCTTGTACGACGGGTTGAGGCGGAACTTGTCGAAGTAGCCGGCGAGCGCGCCCTGCGGCTGGCCGATCGACATGCCGTTGTCGTTGAGCACGATCAGCAGCTGACGATTGAGCGTACCGGCGTTGTTGATGCCTTCCATCGACAGACCGTTAACGATCGATGAGTCGCCGACGATGCACACGACCTTGCGGTCGCCCTGCCCCATCAGCGTGTCGCCGCGCGCCATGCCGACGGCGGTCGAGATGCCCGTGCCGGCGTGGCCGACGCTGAACAGGTCATACGCGGACTCGCGCGGCTCGGGGAAGCCCGCCAGGCCGTCCTTCTGACGCAGCTTGCCCAGCATGGGCGCGCGCCCGGTGACCAGCTTGTGCGGGTAGCACTGGTGGCCGACGTCGAACAGCAGACGATCGTGGCCGAAGTCGAACACGTAGTGCATCGCCAGGGTGAGCTCGACGACGCCGAGGTTCGGCGCGAGGTGACCGCCTGTCTTCGAGACCTGATCGCAGATCGCGTGACGGATATCGCTGGCGAGTTTTTCGAGTTCGGGGATGCTCAGCCGTTTCACGTCGGCCGGGCTCTTGATCGTTTCGAGGAGCGGGTAAGACATCGAAATTCCCTTCGTCAGGGCCTCCGTGCGCGTCACCGACACGCGGCGTTCTTGATCCACCGGGCGGCCTTGCCCTTGGCGGTGCGTCGGACTGTGGTGAGTCGCATCATCGCGTGTCCGTGTGTAATGCGTTGCCATTCGGGATGTTGTTCACCCGAATCCAACCCGACATTATGAGTCTATCGGACAACCGTCGCAAGGATATTGACGTAAACGGGGCATATTCCGTATATCCGCGACCGGACGGTTTTCGTCGGCTTTGGCGCCATTTCGATCCAAAATCGCCCCAAACGGGTGAGCTTTTGGTGATTTTGTGCAAATCTCACCCTTTCCTGCATTTGCAGCGCTGCTGAATCTCTCTACGCGCGCCGGGTCGGGATGCGCTGAATCCCGGCGGCGCGCCCCGTGCGGTTTCGGGGGGGGGGGGGCGCCACACGGACGTGGTCGGTTCCGGGCAAGGATCGTGAGGGGCGCGCACTGGTGACCTAGCTCGGCAAGCCGGGGGCGCCATGGAACAGCGCCGCGCAGGACCGCGCCCCGCCGGTCATCCGTAAATCGAAATCGCCGTGCCATATCCGCGTCGTTCTCCCCGCAGGCCTCGCGCGCATTTTCTCCGTCTCCCATTATAGGTACGAAGCCTGAATATATCAACAAAAACCTAACAAGCAAGGCTCTTCCGGCTTCATGATGGGTGATGTTAATTTGTCCTGCTGATGGGGTGACCATTCAGGAGGTTCAGATGGACGACAAGCGTTTGTATCAGCAGATTCTGGGGCTGGGCGAGCCGTGGTTCGTGGATCGGGTGGAGT